>NZ_CP032677.1:2720667-3398390 GCF_003627215.1 Pseudomonas sp. Leaf58 | reverse complement strand
GCCGATGCCGCGGCTGGCGCCGGAAACGAAGGCGATTTTGCCGTCGAGGTCGAACAGGTGGGTCTTGGACATGCTGTTTTCCTTGTTATCCGTCGTCGAGGTCGGGGCTCAGAGGCTGGACTTGGCAATAACCTGCAAGGTCATCTGTTCCAGCAAGCGGTTCATGTGGATGAACTGGGCAAAACGCTTGTCCTGGGTCTGGCCGTGGTAATAGCGGTAGTAGATTTGCTGGACGATGCCCGCTAGGCGGAACAGGCCATAGCAATGGTAGTAATCGAAGTTTTCCAGGCGAATGCCAGCGCGCTCTGCGTAGTAATCGACGAACTGGCGACGGCTGAGCATGCCCGGCGCGTTGCTCGGCTGGCGGCGCATCATTTGCACCGGCGCTGGGTCGTCGGCCTCGATCCAGTAGGCCAGGCTGTTGCCCAGGTCCATCAGCGGGTCGCCCAGGGTGGCCATTTCCCAGTCCAGCACACCGATAATGCGCATGGGGTTGTCGGCATCGAGGATCACATTGTCGAAACGGTAGTCGTTATGCACGATGGCGGGCCGCGGGTGGTCGGCGGGCATCTTCTCGTGCAGCCAGGCGGTCACCTTGTCCCAGCGTGGCGCATCCGGGGTCAGGGCCTTTTCGTAGCGGCTGGTCCAGCCCTCGACCTGGCGCTGCACATAGCCTTCCGGTTTACCCAGGTCGGCCAGGCCGCAGGCGTTGTAGTCCACCTGGTGCAACTCTACCAGTCGGTCGATGAAGCTTTTGCACAGGGCCTCGGTGCGGTTGGCGTCCAGGCCCAGTTCGGGCGGAATGTCCGAGCGCAGGATGATGCCCTTGACTCGCTCCATCACGTAGAACTCGCCGCCGATCAGGCTGCTGTCGGTGCAGTGCACGTAGGCCTTGGGGCAGTAGGGGAAGCCGCTGTTCAACTGGTTGAGGATGCGAAACTCGCGGCCCATGTCATGGGCCGACTTGGCCTTTTGGCCGAATGGCGGGCGGCGCAATACGAAGTCGCGTCCAGGGTAGTTGACCAAGTAGGTGAGGTTGGAGGCGCCGCCGGGGAACTGGCTGATGCTTGGCAGGCCATCCAAGCCAGGGATGTTGGCTTTGAGGTAAGGGTCGATGACGGCCGCGTCAAGTTCTTCGCCGGGGCGTACCTGGGTGGATTGGTCGGTGAGCGTCATGCGTTTTCCTTATTCTCGATCGCCAGGACTATTGGCTAATCTAATGGTCTGCCGAGGATGGGACAAGCGTGCCAGGTGCCATATAGGCAAGGGTGTTGCTGCCTGATCAACTGCCTTGATGACACGTTGAGTGTGAGCGCACAGGCAAAAAAAAACCGAAGCCCGTCAGGCTTCGGTTTCGATCATCCGGTACCCCCAGCCCTCAGGACGGGAACAGCTCGCTGAGCTTCATCGACAGCATCATGTCGCCTTCAACGCGCAGCTTGCCGCCCATGAACGCCTGCATGCCGTCGGTTTCACCGCTGACGATACCCTTCAGGGTGTCGCTGTCCATTACCAGGGTGCAGTTGGCATCTGGGTTTTCACCTTCCTGCAGGTCGCAAGTGCCGTCCTTGACGATCAGCGCGTACTGCTTGTCTTCGTCGGTGATGTTGAAGCCGAACACCAGGTCCAGGCCGGCGGCAGCGGATGGGTTGAACTTCTCTTGCATCTTTTTGACGGCATCAGCTACGGAGGTCATGGCGCATTCCTTATAGAGTGATTTACACGTCCCCGCAGGGACACAACAAGCCGGGCTTATCGGTAGGTGACAAGCTCCGGCGCCTTCAACAGCTGCACATGGGCCTGGCTGTTGAAGGAAGCCAGTGCCACGTCGCGGCCGCGGAATTTCAGCTGGCTAAGCGACGTGTTGATGATTTGCCAGTTCAGCGCGAACGCCTGGCTGGGGGTAATACGGGTAACCAGGTGGAGCAGGGCGGCAATGGTGCCGCCCGAGGTGAAGATGGCGATATTGTCCCCGCCCGCGGCGGCATCCAGCACGCGCTGCAGGCCACTGTTCACGCGGGCGGTAAAGGCCTGCCAAGTTTCCAGGCCGTCGTCGGCATGTTCGCCGTCGTGCCAACGCTGCACCATCAGTGCGAACAGGCGCTGGAACTCGCTGCGGTGCTGCGCGCCATTGCGCAGGATGTGCAGGGCGTTAGGCTCTTGCGGCAACAGCCCGGGCAATAGGGCACGGATCACACCGTCGGCATCGAACTCATTGAACGCGGCGTCGGTCTCAACAGCCGGCACCGGGCAGCCATTAGCGTGCAAGGCAGCCAACGCCAGCCGCGCAGTGTCCTGCTGGCGGCGCAGGTCACCCGCCACGCAGCGGTCAAACTGCACACCGAGCTGGGCCAGGTGATGTCCCAGGGCCTGGCTTTGGCGCACGCCTACCGGTGAGAGTACGTCGTAGTCGTCAGCACCGAAGGAGGCTTGGCCATGTCGGATCAGGTAGAGGTTGCCCACGAAAGGTTCCGGCCTGTTGGAGGTTGTTGCGAGGTTAGGATGCGCCACCCGGGCTGTCAACGAAAAAACATACAAGCGTTTGAAAAGCTTGTTTGAAAGGTGTTGCCAGCGTTTACAGCGGCTGGCAGCAGTAAAGACGCAACGGTATGCTTGCAACAGTTACGCGCCGCATTGGCGCAGGTATTTAAGGAGTCAACGTGGAGTTTCTTGCCGAATACGCAAGCTTTCTCGCTAAAACGGCCACCCTGGTCATCGCCATCCTGATGGTACTGTCGGCCATCGCCGGTTTGCGCGGTAAAGGGCGGCGCAAACCGGGTGGGCAGTTGCAGGTCACCCGCCTGAACCAATTCTACAAGGACTTGCGCGAGCGCCTGGAGTCCGGCCTGCTCGACAAGGCCCAGCTCAAAGCCTTGCGCAAGCAGCAGGCCAAGGC
Source organism: Pseudomonas sp. Leaf58 (assembly GCF_003627215.1). Classification (NCBI taxonomy): domain Bacteria; kingdom Pseudomonadati; phylum Pseudomonadota; class Gammaproteobacteria; order Pseudomonadales; family Pseudomonadaceae; genus Pseudomonas; species Pseudomonas sp. Leaf58. Next base: position 3,395,494 of record NZ_CP032677.1, on the reverse strand, counting down.
CGAAAAACAGCAGAAGAAGGGCAAGGCCGAAGAAAAGGGCCGGGTCTTCGTGCTGGATTTCGATGGCGACATCAAAGCCTCTGCCACCGATAGCTTGCGCAACGAAATCACGGCGCTGCTCACCCTGGCCACTCCACGTGACGAGGTGGTACTGCGCCTTGAAAGCGGCGGCGGGCTGGTACACAGCTACGGCCTGGCGGCCTCGCAACTGGCGCGCATTCGCCAGGCGGGTATCCCCTTGACGGTGTGCATTGACAAAGTGGCCGCCAGCGGCGGTTATATGATGGCCTGCATCGGCGAGAAAATTGTCAGCGCGCCGTTCGCTGTGGTGGGTTCTATCGGCGTGGTGGCGCAATTGCCTAACATCAATCGCCTGCTGAAGAAGCACGACATCGATTTCGAAGTGCTGACTGCCGGTGAGTACAAGCGCACTCTGACTGTATTCGGCGAAAACACCGAGAAGGGCCGGGAGAAGTTTCAGGAAGACCTGGACATTACCCATCAGCTGTTCAAGGACTTCGTAGCCCGTTACCGCCCTCAGCTGCACATCGATGAAGTGGCCACGGGGGAAGTGTGGCTGGGGGTCGCGGCGCTCAACCGCAAACTGGTAGATGAGCTACAGACCAGCGATGAATACCTCAGCAACCGCGCGCGCACTGCCAACCTGTTCCACTTGCACTATGCCGAACGCAAGAGCCTGCAGGAGAGAATCGGCATGGTCGCCAGTGGTACGCTGGAGAACACGGTGGTGGGTTTGTGGAGTAAACTCGGCCGCCTGCGCTAACACCTTGAACCCGTTGAAATTTTTTTTCGTTCAGGGGGTTGCAAGGTTAGAAGAATGACGACATAATGGCGCCCATCGAAACGCAGCAAACTTTGAAAAAGGTTCAGCGTTTCAAGGAGATAGCGAAGCGCAAGCTGCTAGATCCGACCTTTGAGGCCGAGTAGCAAAGTGGTTATGCTCCGGATTGCAAATCCGTCTACGCCGGTTCGATTCCGACCTCGGCCTCCACCATTCGAAAGCCCCGCAACCTGTAAAGGTTGCGGGGTTTTTCATTTCTGCGGTTTTTTGCCGCTCCATTAGCGTGGAGCGATGGCATGGACTACGCCTTTGGTATCGAGAAGGTAAAAGGCCCGCAGATGGAAATCCGCGGGCCTTATTGTCGGTACTGTCCGGCGGTCAGCCCTCGAAGTTGATTACCATCCGTCCTTTGATCTTGCCTGCCAGCATCTCATCAAAGATCTGATTGATGTCCTCGATCGGCCGCAAGGTCACCTTCGGTACCACTTTGCCTTCCGCGGCAAACTGGAAAGCTTCCTGCAAGTCTTGCCGAGTGCCAACCAGCGAACCAATCACTTCGATACCGTCCAGTACCAGGCGGGGGATATTCAGGTTCATGGCTTCCGATGGCAGCCCCACCGCAACCAGCCGACCACCGGCGCGCAGGGCGTCGACGGCTGAGTCGAAGGCGGCCTTGGCGACCGCGGTAACCACGGCGGCATGGGCGCCCCCGGTCTTGGCTTGGATGACCTTCGCGGCGTCTTCAGCGCTCGGGTTGATGACCAAGTCAGCGCCCATCTCGCTGGCGAAGCGCAGTTGCTCTTCGTTAACGTCGACAGCGATTACCTTGGCGTTGAAGACGTTCTTGGCATATTGCAGCGCCAGGTTGCCCAGGCCGCCAAGGCCGTAGATGGCGATCCATTGGCCGGGGCGGATATTGGAGATCTTCACCGCCTTGTAGGTTGTAACACCGGCGCAGGTAATGCTGCTGGCGGCAGCGGAGTCGAGCCCGTCGGGCACCTTGACCGAGTAATCGGCCTTGACGATGCAGGCCTCGGCCATGCCACCGTCCACGGTATAGCCGGAGTTTTTCACCTCGCGGCAAAGCGTTTCGTTACCGCTGTTGCAGTACTCGCAATGCCCGCAGCCTTGGTAGAACCAGGCGACACTGGCGCGGTCGCCGGGCTTGAGGGAGGTGACGCCCGGCCCCACCTCCTGCACCACGCCGATGCCTTCATGGCCCAGCACAACGCCAGTCTTGTCACCAAAGTCGCCATTCTTGACGTGCAAGTCGGTGTGGCAAACACCGCAGCACTGCATTTTCAGCAACGCTTCGCCGTGTTCGAGTGGGCGAAGGGCCTTATCCACCACCGCCACGCGGTGGCCGGGTGCAACAACTGCAGCTTTCATACGCGCCTCCTTGTCCAAGTGCATGAAGCGCTCAGCATAGTACGAGTTGTCAGGCGCTTATTGCTTCAGGTCAGGTGGGAGCGACAAGTCCTTCGGGTAAACGCTGATGTAGGCCGCTATGTTCTGCGTATCCAGATCATTTACGTTAACCCTTGGCATTTGCGCCGATCTGCTGATTTGCGCAGCGATGTCGGCCTCTTTGAATGCCCGCTCAAGTTGCTGACTGCCTGGGCTGTCGTACAGCACGACCTGCAGCCCGGTGGCCTCCTTTGCCAGCATCAATTGCTTTATCTGGACCTGGGCGCCCGCTTTGTTCAGGGCGACGGCGAGCTGTTTGGCGTACTGCAGGGCCTCATCATCGTTGCGGATGATGTTCAGCAGTACGGTGGGTGCGGCCTTGTCTTTACTCAGCTGCGCTGCCAATGCCTTGAACGCTTCCTGTGCCTGCGGTGTCAGTTTTCTCGGCGTCAAGCGGGCTTCGATCTTCAGCCGGGCCTGTTTCTCGGCGTGCAGCTTTGTCGCCAGCTCCTGGTTTTGTTGCGTGAGGGTGTCAATCTTCAGTTGCAACTGCGCGGCAGATTCATTGGCTTTTGAAATAATCTGGCTGGCCTCTGCCCTGGAACTGTCCGAGTGTTTGCTTTGCACATCAGAAGTCATTTGCGCAAGGATGACGGCGCACGCGGCGATCAAGGCGGCAATGATGGCGGTAGCCGTGGCAATGGTGTGAATCAAACTTGCATTGTCTGCAGAGATATCAGGCATGAGCGGGTTCTTGAAATTTATCTTTTTCATGGCGTTGCTTAGTCGAAGGCCGTGGCAGATTGCCATAAACTTTCGGCCCATGCGACAGGTCGCGTCGCCACCAAGGTCCGCTTGACGGGGCGCGCGGTCGTGGGGGCATGAAAAAGAAAAGCCCGCGGCAAGGAGGCGGCGGGCTGCAAGAACGTACGGAGCTTGAGCAGTGTGCCCAGCCGGTTGTCAGTAAAGCGTGAAGTACAGGTGACGGGGCCGTTCATCGGTTAAGGAAAGGGTATAGCAAAAAAAGGCCCGCCATGAAGGCGGGCAACGTAACGTTTGAAGGGAGAGCTTTCAGAGTGGCCCCGGTCGGTTAACCGAGCATTAAGCGGCAACGCATTGACCGGCCAAGCCGATCAGCCTATAAGGCCTGCCTACAGCCCAGGAGCCAGCATGCGCGACGAAGACGACCTGCACGAACCCGAGCATGATCACCTGCTTGATCATGAGTTTCTCTATGCCGACATGCAGCCCGAGGCAGATGCCCAGGGCGCCGAGGATGAAGTGGAGGAAGACGAGGAAATGCTGGATGACCTCGATGACGAGGAACGCGATCACCCAGCCTGGTTTGACGATTGCGAAGACAACTGACTTAGCGGCCGTCCACCGAGAAGCGCCCGGGGCCGGTTACGGCCAGTAACAGCAAGCCGCCCATGATGCTGAGGTTTTTCAGGAACTGGGTCATGTTGGCGCTGCGCTCGGGGTCGACCATGTTCCAGAACGGGTGGCCCAGCAGTGCCGTACCCAGCACGAATAACGCAAACAGGAAGGCCAACGGCCGCGTGTAAAAGCCCAGGATCAGCAAGATGCCCACGGCGAACTCCATGAACACGGCAACTGCCGCCGCCAGCATCGGGGCAGGGGCGCCCAACGAGGTCATATAGCCGACCGTGCCTTCGAAACCGGTCAGTTTGGCCCAACCAGACAAGACGAACAGAATCATCAGCAGCACGCGAGCGATCAGGATAATCAAGTCGCGTTGGCCATCGAACAGGGAGTAGCGCATGGCGGCGTTCCAGTGGACGGGGACAAGCTCCACTCTAGCAGCTGCGCCAAGGATTGCTGGCGGGTAGCAAAAAGGCGCCGCAAGGGCGCCTTTTCAGAGAGTTTTGGTGCGAGTGGCGGGACTCGAACCCGCAAGGCTCACGCCGACAGATTTTAAGTCTGCTGTGTATACCAATTCCACCACACTCGCACGCTTGAAGGGGTCGCAGTGACCAGCTCGCTTCTAAGCAGAAGGGCTTCGCAATCAAGCGCGCTTTATAACCCATTGTTATATTTGCGTCAACCGCAGCGCCTATGATCAACAGAGTAAGGGCGTCGATTGGGCAATTGACACCTTGCTGTCATTACGCCACTGTTGCCCCTTTATTTGGATCCACCGAGTATGCGGCGAATGAGCCCGACGCTTGCGCGCGTATCGTAAGTGATGCCGAACACTCGCTACCGCAGCGCTGAACCTCACCAGCCCACGGGGCCAGCCACACGGGCGCTTGCAGGCGCGCACCTTCGGCCAGGCTCATTTTCCCGCCTGCTGTGCCAGTGGAGTTTGCATGGTTTCAGCTGACCGCCCCGACCACCCTGTTATGCCTGCCCATCGATATGAACAGCTGGTTCAATCGGTGGTGGATTACGCGATCTATATGCTCGACCCGTCCGGCCATGTGGTGTCGTGGAATGCAGGTGCAGAACGGATCAAGGGTTACCGCGCCGATGAAGTGATCGGCCAGCATTTCTCATTGTTCTTCAACCCGCAGGATTGTGCCGAGGGCCGCCCGGAGCGCCTGCTGCGCCAAGCGCTGGAACAAGGTGTGGCGCAGGATGAAGGCTGGCGCGTACGCAAAGATGGCACGCAGTTTTGGGCCTTGGCTGCGCTGGATGTGATCCGCGATGACCATGGCCATATCGTGGGCCTGGCCAAGGTTACTCGGGACATTACCGACCGCCGCGAGTCGGCGCTGCAACTGGACGCGGTGCGTGCCCAACTGTTCCAGGCACAGAAGCTGGAGGCCCTTGGCCAATTGACTGGCGGCCTGGCGCATGACTTCAACAATCTGCTGACCATCATTATCAGCTCGGCGCGCCTGGCGCTGACCACCCAAGACCCGGCACGTGCCCAGCGCATGCTGCAGCACATTCTCGACGCTGGGCAGCGAGGCACCGAACTGACCCAACAGCTGCTCAGCTTTGCCCGCCACCGCAAGCTTGATGTGGCCTGCGCCGCCCCAGCGGACCTTATTGCCGCCACCCGTGGTCTACTGGAGCATGCACTGCCCGGTTCGATTGAGTTGAAGGTGCTGTTGCAACCGGACCTGCCCTTGATCGAGGTGGATGCAGGGCAGTTGCAGATGGTGCTGCTCAACCTGCTGTTCAATGCCCGCGATGCCATCGTAGGGCAGGGCCGTATTGGTTTGACGGTCGATGTAGTAGAGCTGGCCGGTGAGGTGGAAGGGCTGCAGGGCGGGTTTGTGCGTTTCGAGGTGCAGGACAGCGGTGAAGGAATTGCGCCAGCGGTATTGCCGCGTATTTTCGAGCCGTTTTTCACCACCAAACCCTTCGGCAAGGGGACTGGCCTGGGCCTTAGCCAGGTGTATGGCTTTGCGCGGCAGAGCGGTGGCGCTATTTGCGTCGAAAGCGAGCCGGGCCAGGGAACTTGCATGCAGCTTTACTTGCCAATCTATCAGCGCCAGACGGAAAGCCAACTCGACAGGTAGACACCATGGCACAGGCACTCAAGCGGCTGGTGACGGGAATCGAAGGGCTCGATGCGCTGCTCAAGGGTGGCCTGGTGGCCGGTGCCTCCTACATTGTTCAGGGCCCGCCAGGGGCCGGCAAGACCATCCTTGCCAACCAGTTAGCCTGCGGCCATGTGCGCAGCGGCGGACGGGTGCTGGTGGCTACCTTGTTGAGTGAGTCGCACGAGCGGTTGTTCCAGTACCTGGCGACCCTAGCGTTTTTCGACCCAGCGCTGGTCGGCGACGCGATCCAATTTGTCAGTGCCTTCGACACCTTGGAGCAGGAAGGCCTGGACGCCGTGGTGCGGTTGCTGCGCCAGGAGATCGCCCGCCAGCAGGCCAGCCTACTGATTGTCGATGGCGTGCTCAATGCCCGGGTACGCGCGGAAACCGCGTTGGACACCAAGAAATTCGTCTCTGAACTGCAAGGCCATGCAGCCTTCGCCGGCTGCACCGTGCTGCTGTTGACCAGCGCGCGGCTGGAAGAGGGCAGCCCGGAACACACCATGGTCGACGGCGTGATCGAACTGGGTGAGCAACTGTTCGGCAGCCGCGCCGTACGTCATATTCAGCTACGCAAGACGCGCGGCAGTGCGGCATTGTCGGGGCGCCACGAGTGCCTCATCGATGAAGCTGGCATGCACGTCTACCCGCGCCTGGAGTCGCTGTTCAGCCACCCCAGCCAGTTGGGCGGCGCCACGTTGAAGCGCGTCAGCAGCGGGGTGCCAACCCTGGATGACATGCTCGGTGGCGGCTTGCCGGAGGGCTCGGTCAGCCTGCTGATCGGGCCCTCGGGTATTGGCAAGACGTCGTTGGGCCTGGCCTTTCTCGGCGCCAGCACACAGCAGGCGCCGGGGTTGCATTTCGGCTTTTACGAAACTCCACAGCGCTTGTACGTCAAGGCCGCGTCGCTGGGTTACGACTTTGCCGCGATGGAGCAGGGAGGTAGCCTGCAATTGTGTTGGCAGCCGACTACCGAGGGCCTACTGGACCAGGTCGGTGCGCGCCTACTCGAACGTGTCGAGGCGCACGGCTGCAAGCGCGTGCTGATCGACAGCCTTGGGGCATTCAGCCGCTTGGCCACCGACCCGACCCGGCTCAATGCGTTTTTCCGTGCCCTGGCCGGTGAGCTACGCGCGCGGGATGTCAGCGTGATGCTGACCTGGGAAATGCGCGACATCTTCGGTGCGGAAATCAGCGCTCCGGCGCCAGACCTGTCGAGTATCGTCGACAACCTGATGCTGATGCGCTTCGTTGAGATGGACACGCAGCTGCGGCGCATGCTGTCGATCCTCAAGGTGCGTGACAGTCACCATGACCCTGCCTTGCACGAGCTGTTGATCGAGCCGCAGGGCATTATCCTGCGCAAGGCCTTCGAAGGTGCCTGTGGTGTACTGTCGGGAACGCCAGTGCCGCAGGGAAGCGGATGACGGGGCGGGCGATGAATACCATCCTGGTCGTCGATGACGAGTACGTGATCGCCGACATCCTCGGCTTTGCCCTGGAGGACGCAGGCTTTCTGGTGGAAAAGGCGAGCAACGGCTGCAAGGCGCTGGAGGCGTTGAAGGAAAAGCGCGTTCAGTTGGTAATTACTGACTACATGATGCCGCTGCTCAACGGTGAGCAGTTGGTGCGCTCGATGCGTGAGGACCCAGCCTTGAGCGAGTTGCCGGTCATCCTCATGAGCGGCGCGCAGGCCAACCTGGGAGGCCCGGAACTGTTCGCCGCGGTGTTCAATAAACCGTTCGACATGGACAGTATGATCGCCAAGGTGCACGAACTGCTGGGCACCTGAGGCGCGGGGGCGATCAAGCGCGTCCGTGCGGCTTGAGGCAAGTCGCTCAGTGCGAGTCGTCGTGCTTTTCCGGGGCCGGGCTGCCGGCCTGAATACGCTTGAAGATCTCTTCACGATGGACCTGGACATCTTTCGGGGCATCGATACCGATCCTCACCTGCATCCCTTTAACGCCCAGAATGGTGACTTTGATGTCATCGTTGATGACGATGCTTTCGCCAACCTTACGGGTGAGTATCAGCATGTAGTTCTCCTTGGTAATAAAAAAGTCCGTCGGGCTAGTTGCCTCGGCGGCGGGAGCTTGTCCCTCTTCCTTCTCATTAAAGACGCTTTCGGCGGATAGTAATTCCCCGACAGACAAATTCTGTTGCGTGCCTTCAGTCGCAGGTGCCGCAGCAAACCGCCAGTGGTTTGTCGGCAAAGGTGCTCGCTGGCAAGAATAGGGGGGTTGGCGGCCAATGGGAAATTTCTTCGCATCATGGTCTAAATAGACAGGCTTAATGATCGCCCTGTTCCTCAAGCGCTTGCAGAAAAACCAGCAAGGCCACTTCTTCGCGGTCCAGGCCTTTGCGTATACGGCTTTTCGGCAAATTGGCCAAGCGCCCCAGGGCATAGTGTTCAAGGACCGCCGGGTGGATGTAGCAGCGCCGGCACACTGCCGGGGTATTGCCCAGGCGTGTGGCAACCTGGCGGACGATGGCGGCAACCTGGCGTTTGGCCTCGGTTTCGGGCTCCCAGGCCAAGGGCCTGAGTAGGTCCAGGGCCAGGCTGCTGCCAGCCCAGGTGCGGTAGTCCTTGGCGGTGAAGTCGGCACCCGTCAGCTGCTGCAGAAACTGGTTAACCTCGCTGGAGCCAATGGTGTGGCGCTGGCCGTTTTCGTCCAGGTACTGAAACAGCGCCTGCCCGGGCAGCTCCATGCAGCGTTTGAGCAGGTTGGCCAGCCGTCGGTCGTTGAGGGTGACATTGTGCTCGACGCCGCGCTTGCCGCGGAACTGGAAGCGGATGGTGCTGCCCTTCACCTCGACGTGGCGGTTGCGCAGGGTGGTCAGACCATAAGACTGGTTGTCGCGCAGGTAGCGCTGGTTGCCAATGCGGATCAGGGTGTGGTCCAGCAGGCTGACCACCAGCGCCATCACTTTTTCCCGGTCCAGGCCCGGCCGGGCGAGGTGGGCCTGCAGCTGTGCGCGCAGCTTTGGTAAGGCTTGGGCAAACGCCAGCATGCGCCCGTACTTGTGCTGGTCGCGCACTTCGCGCCATTGCGTGTGGTAGCGGTACTGCTTGCGGCCGCGGGCATCGCGGCCCGTCGCTTGCAGGTGGCCCTGCGGGTCGGCGCAAATCCAAACGTCGGTATAGGCCGGAGGGATCACCAATGCGGCGATGCGTGCCAGGGTCTCGCGGTCGTGCACCCGCTGGCCTGCGGCATCCAAGTAGATGAAGCGGCCGCGCCAACGCCGTCGCGTCAGGCCCGGCTGGCTGTCGTCAACGTAGTGCAGGGTGCGCGGTAGTGGGCAGTCAAGCATGGCTGGCAGGCCTCGATCAGGTCACTGATCAATGGACAGCAGCTACCGGCCGGATGCTCAGCCCAGCAGGGCCACCGACTTGATCTGGGCAAACAGCACCTGGCCGGGGTGCAGGCCGAGCTGGTCTGCCGAAAAACGGGTAATGCGCGCAAGCAAGGCGTTGCCGCCGGCATCCAGGCTGACCAGTACGTGGGCCGGGTTGGCGGCCGGGCGGCTTTCGCGCACGTGCACCGGCAGGCGGTTGAGGATGCTCGAGGTGCTGTCGGCTGCCAGCGCCAGGCTAACGTCACGGGCCTGCACTTTGACGCGCAAGGTACTGCCCATTACATGGGGCGGGTGAGCGATGCGCAGCAGCGGCCCATCGTTGCCAGGCAGGCGCAGGTCGAGCAGGTCGTAGTACGGGTCGTGGCCCACCACCAGGCCATCGAACACCACGCCGGCATCCTCGCCCTGTGCCAGCGACAGGTCGAGGCGAGCCAGGGTTTCGCCGATTGGGCCGCTGGCCACTGCCAGGCCTTGCTCTAGCAGCACCAGGTGGTCGGCCAGCCGCGCCACTTCGTCCTGGGCGTGGCTGACATACACCAGCGGGATTTCCAGCTCATCGTGCAGGCGCTCCAGGTAGGGCAGGATTTCGCGCTTGCGTGGGCCGTCGAGGGCGGCCAGCGGCTCGTCCATCAACAGCAAGCGCGGGCTGCTGAGCAGGGCGCGGGCAATGCCCACGCGCTGAGCTTCGCCACCGGACAACGTCGCTGGCCGGCGTGCCAGCAAGTGGCCTATGCCCAGCAACTGGCACGCCTGGTCGAGGCTGACCTTGCGCTCGGCGGGGGGCACGCGGCGCCAGCCAAACTCCAGGTTGCCGCGCACCGACAGGTGCGGGAACAGGCTGGCCTCCTGGAACACGTAGCCCACCGGGCGCAGATGCGGTGCCTGGAAATAGCTGCGGGCACTGTCTTCCCAAACTTCGCCGTTGACCTCGATGTAGGCACTGGCGGCCCGCTCCAGCCCGGCCAGGCAGCGTAGGCAACTGGTCTTGCCAGAGCCTGAGTGGCCGAACAATGCGCTGATGCCGCGCCCGGGCAGTTGCAGGTCGACATCCAGGGTAAAGTCATCACGCGCCAGTTTCAGGCGCGCCACAATCGATGCAGTCATTTCAGCTCCAGCCAGCTTTGCCACGGCGTCCAGCGTACAGCAGGAGCAGCACCAGGAAAGAGAACACCAGCATGGCCCCGGCCAGCCAGTGCGCTTGTGAATAGGCCATGGCCTCCACATGGTCGAAGATTTGCACCGACACCACGCGTGTCTTGTCGGGTATGTTGCCGCCAATCATCAACACCACGCCAAACTCGCCCACGGTATGGGCGAAGCCGAGGATGCTGGCGGTGATGAAGCCTGGGCGTGCCAGCGGCAACACCACATGCACGAAGGTGGCCCAAGGGCTGGCGCGCAGGGTGGCGGCCACTTCCAGCGGGCGCTGGCCGATGGCGCCGAAGGCATTCTGCAGCGGCTGGACCACGAAGGGCATGGAGTAGATCACCGAGCCGATTACCAGGCCGGTGAAACTGAACACCACGCTGCCCAGGCCCAGGGCTTGGGTCGCCTGGCCCAGCCAGCCGTGGGGGCCGAGGGCAATCAGCAGGTAGAAACCGATCACCGTAGGTGGCAGCACCAACGGCAAGGCCACCACTGCGCCCACTGGCCCGCGCAGCCATGAGCGCGTGCGCGCCAGCCACCAGGCGATGGGCGTGCCGACGATTAACAGGATCAGGGTGGTCAGGCTGGCCAATTTGACGGTCAGCCAGATGGCGCCCAGGTCACCGGCGTCCAGTGGCATCAGTTTTCATAACCGTAGGCTTTGATCACTGCGGCTGCTTTCGGGCCTTTCAGGTAGTCGACCAAGGCTTTGGCGGCGGGGTTGTCCTTGCCTTTCTCGAGAATGACGGCGTCCTGGCGGATCGGCTCGTGCAGAGACGATGGCACGATCCAGGCCGAGCCGCGCTCAATCTTGCCGTCCTTGTAGATTTGCGACAGGGCGACGAAGCCCAGCTCGGCGTTGCCGGTGGAGACGAACTGGAAGGCCTGGGTGATGTTCTGCCCCTCGACCAGCTTGGCTTTGGTGGCGTCGGTCAACTTCAGCGCGCCCAGCACTTGGGTAGCGGCCAGGCCGTACGGTGCGGTTTTCGGGTTGGCGATAGAAAGGTGCTGGTAGTGGTTTTTCTTCAGTACTTCGCCTTCGGCGTCGACATAGCCCGGCTTGGCCGACCATAGGGCCAGGGTGCCGATGGCATAGGTGAAGCGCGAACCCGGGACAATGGCCTTTTCTTGTTCGAGCTTGGCTGGGGTGCTGTCGTCGGCGGCAAGCAGCACCTCGAACGGCGCGCCGTTCTTGATCTGGGCGTAAAACTGCCCGGTGGCGCCATAGGCGGCGACCAGCGTGTGGCCGGTGTCTTTCTCAAAGTCCTTGGCGATGGCCTGGATGGGGGCTGTGAAGTTCGCTGCGACCGCGACCTGGACTTCTTCCGCCCAGGCAGTATTGAAAGTGAGCAGGCCGGCCACGGCGGGGGCGGCCAAGTGGTACGGGCGGATACGCATGAATACAGCTCCTGGGATTATCGTTATAGACTTAACTATATAGCGACAAGCCGTGGGCCGGGAAGGGTGTAGGCGCGGGTTTACCCGCGAAGAGGCCCGGCCTGCTTCAAGGCGATAGCTAGCACCCGATCACGGCCAGAGCTTTTTCGGCAATTTCCCGGGTCAGTTGACCCGCCGGTATGTGTCGCCCCAAGCGCAGCGCCTGCCCCGACCACAGGTTGCTGAAATCGCTACTGCCCTGCAGGTCGGTGATGGCGCGCAACGGCATCAATGCCCCACCGGCCAGCGGGAAGCGGGGTGCCAGCGCGCTCATCGGCCCCAGTTCGCGCATGATGCGGTTGTTGATGCCGCGCGCCGGGCGGCCGGTAAACAGGTTGGTCAGCGCCGTGTCACTGGCGGGCGCGTTGTCCAGGGCCTGACGATGCGCCGGCGAAACCTTGGCCTCAGGGCAGAACAGGTAGGCTGTGCCCATTTGCACTGCCGCCGCACCCAGTGCCAGCGCCGCCACCAGGCCGCGATGGTCGCCGATGCCGCCAGCGGCAATCACCGGTACGCTGACCGCATCGGCCACCTGCGGTACCAGGGCGAAGGTGCCGATCTGGCTGGTGATGTCATCGCTGAGGAACATGCCGCGATGGCCGCCGGCTTCATAGCCCATGGCAATGATGGCATCACAACCATGGTGTTCGAGCCACACGGCTTCTTCTACGGTAGTGGCGCTGGACAGCACCTTGGCTCCAGTGGCCTTGACCCGTTGTAGCAGGCCAGCCTGGGGCAGGCCGAAGTGGAAGCTCACCACTTCCGGGCGCAGTTGCTCGACCAGTTGGCAGCTTTGTTCGTCGAAAGGCGCGCGGTTGGACACGGGCGTGGGCGCCGCGAAGTCAGCGCCAAGTTCGGCGTAGTAGGGTGCCAGGGCTTGTTTCCAGCGCGCATCGCGCTCGGCATCGGGCGCTGGCGGCTGGTGGCAGAAAAAGTTCAGGTTCAGCGGCCGGCCGGGGCAACCGGCGCGGAAGGCGGCAAGCTCGGCACGCACCTGCTCGCCCGTGAGCATGGCGCAGGGCAGGGCGCCCAACCCGCCTGCCAGGCCCACGGCGATGGCCATGGGCGCACCCGTAGCTCCCGCCATGGGCGCCTGGAGAATGGGCAATTCGATGCCCAGCAGGTCGAGGATGCGGCGGTCGGGCCAATGGCTCATGCAATTCTCCTGGCGCGGGGCGATGCGGCGGGCTTTCGGCAGGTGCTTACAGGGCCTTGCTCACCTGGATGTCGCTGATCTTCTCGGCATCTTCGCCGTGGATCTTGCGCAGGGCCTGCAAGGCTTGCTCGTGAGAGGCATCGGGCATCAGCGCGAAGTCCCAGCGGCGCTGGCCGTCGAGCTTGTATTTGATGACGTACTTGGTGGTCTGGTTCATGGTGGCCTTATCTAAGCTTCGACGACGAGCGGCGGATGATCTTCACTTTGTGGGTCAGCGTTGGCTTACGCGTTACCGAGATCGGCCGGGTGGTCACAGTATCGATGGTGATGTTCCAGAAACCGGTGCTGGGGACGGTGATCTTCGCCGGGAACTTGTCGAAATGACCGCCGTGGTAGGTGTGACGGCCGCCGTTCTTGAAGCTGCGGAAGTTGGCGTCGTTCATCAGGCGGATATTGCAGCGCTGGGAGCACTCGACGACGACGATGTCGTCCTCGTTGAGGTGCTCACGCTGGTGTACGAATTTCATGTGATGCTCCGCAAGGATTGGTTCTGCAAAGGCAAAAGATACCACGATGTGGTGATAGGCTGCCGCGCTGTTCACCAGGCCTAGAAATATCTGCCCATGGCGGGAGCAAAATCGCTTGGCCATGGTCGAACGGGGTTCGTAAACGCAGAGGTGCGACAAATGAAGTGGATGGTGGCGGCGTTGGCGCTGGCGCTGGGTGGTTGTGTGAGTGTTTCGGAGCTGGAACAATCGCATGAAACCCTGGATGTGATCTCGGGCAAGACGCCGCGGGCGTATGCCGATTGCGTGAAGGGTAAGCTTGCAGACAGCCGCGACCCACTGGTGGAAGAGCAGCGCGGCGAAGGCCTGCGCTTGATCGTGCCGCAAAAGCTCACCGCAGGTGCCGGCCCGGCGGCACTGATCGATATCCACGAACGTGGCAGCGGCAGCAGCATCAAACTGCACGAGCGCTTGAACAACTTCCCGCTGCGCCTGGGCGATGTACGCACCGCAGCTACCCAATGCATCTCTGGTAATTGACCCACGGCAACGGCTTGCACTCCATTTGCTTATATGTTTTAGGCCTAAGCTTATAACAATAGAAATGGAGATTCGTGATGATACCGTTGAGTCGCGTCGTGATCGGCAGCCTGCTGATGCTGGCCTGGCCCACGGCGCATGCCGCCGATGGCCAAAAAATCTTTACCCAGGGCGGGGCCAACCCCGCTGCCATGGCCTGCTTGGGTTGCCATGGCCCGGACGGCAAGGGCATTGCCGCAGCCGGCTTTCCGCGCCTGGCCGGGTTGCCGGCCGGTTACCTGAGCAAGCAACTGCATGACTGGCGCAGCGGCAGCCGCAAACAGCCGGTGATGGAGCCGTTGGCCAAGGCCTTGACCGCGGATGAGATCCAGGCGGTCAGCACCTACCTGGCCAGCCTGCCGGCAGCCCCTGCAGGCGACTTGCGCCGGCAGCAGATTGCCGATGACCCCACAGCGCGCATGGCCCTGTACGGTGACTGGAGCCGGCAGATCCCGGGCTGCGTGCAATGCCATGGCCCGGGCGGTGGTGGGGTTGGCGAACACTTTCCGCCTTTGGCCGGCCAGCCGGCTAGCTACCTGGTGGCGCAGCTCAATGCCTGGCGCGATGGCAGCCGCAGCAATGACCCCAATCAGCTGATGGTCGGCGTGGCCAAGGCCATGACTGATGACGAGGTCAAGGCCATTGCCGAGTTCTTCGCCCGCCCCGCCAGTCAGGAGGTCACGCCATGAAACCGATGATTGCAGCCCTGTGGATGCTGGCCATGGGCAACGCCCATGCCGCCCCAATCGCCATGGAAGACCAGTCTCAGTTGAAAGTGCCAGCTGGGCAGGCAGCGCCGCAGTTCGTGCCGCCAGCCGAAAGCGACTTGCCCGACAATGCCTTTGGCAAGACGGTGCGTGAGGGGCATGCGTTGTTCGTCGACACTCGCCGGCTGATGCCTGAGGCTGTGGGCAACGGCATGAATTGCAGTAACTGCCACCTCGACCAGGGCCGTTTGGCGTATTCCGCGCCGATGTGGGGGGCGTACCCGATGTACCCCGCGTACCGCAAGAAAAACGACAAGGTCAATACCTATGCCGAGCGCATCCAGGGGTGTTTCCAGTTCAGCATGAACGGTAAGCCGCCTGCCGCCGACAGCCCGCAGATGACCGCGCTGGCAGTTTACGCCTACTGGCTGTCGACCAAAGCGCCAACCGGCGTCGAGATTGCTGGGCGCGGGTACCCGGAGGTGCCGCAGCCCACGGGCGGTTACGACTTCAAGCGCGGCCAGCAGGTATACCGTGAGCAATGTGCGATTTGCCACGGCGACAACGGCGAAGGGCAGCAGGTGGCGGGCGAGTACGTGATGCCGCCCTTGTGGGGCAAGGACTCGTACAACTGGGGCGCGGGGATGCATCGCATCAACACCGCGGCGTCGTTCATCAAGTACAACATGCCGCTGGGCAAGCCGGGCAGCCTCAGCGACCAGCAAGCCTGGGATGTGGCGGCCTGGGTCAACCGCCATGAACGGCCGCAGGATCCACGCTTGGTGGAGGGTTCAATCGAGAAAACGCGGGTTAAGTTTCATGCCAATGACGGGGTGAACCTGTATGGGCAGAAGGTGGATGGGGTGCTGATCGGGCAGGGCACCGGTAGTTGACGTATTGCCGGTACCGGCCTGTTCGCGACAAGCCTGCGAAGAGGCCGGTACAGCTAAGCTCAATTTCTTGTCATCCAACCGTCATGTATGACGGTAATATTTACGATCCCCCGGAACTATCTACACTGGGTAATCTCTATCTTCCCATCGGTCGGCCAGGGGTGGGGCATTGTAAGGTGAGTGCCGCCTGATTAGACTGCGCCGAATTCCACAGGCCTAGCCTTTTGTAAGGACGTATATGATCAAAAAATGCTTGTTCCCGGCAGCCGGCTACGGCACCCGCTTCCTGCCTGCTACCAAAGCCATGCCCAAGGAAATGCTGCCGGTGGTCAACAAGCCACTGATCCAGTATGGCGTTGAAGAAGCATTGGATGCGGGTCTGAACGAAATTTCCATTGTCACTGGTCGCGGCAAGCGCGCATTGGAAGACCACTTCGATATCAGCTACGAGCTGGAAAACCAGATCAAGGGCACCGACAAGGAGAAATACCTGGTTGGCATCCGTCGCCTGCTCGACGAGTGCTCGTTCTCCTACACCCGCCAGACCGAAATGAAAGGCCTGGGCCACGCAATCCTCACCGGCCAGCCGCTGATTGGCGACGAGCCGTTTGCCGTGGTGCTGGCGGACGACCTGTGTGTCAACCCAGAAGGCGACGGCGTGCTGACCCAGATGGTCAAGCTGTATAACCAGTTCCGTTGCTCGATTATCGCCATCCAGGAAGTCGACCCTCAGGAAACCAACAAGTACGGTGTTATCGCTGGCGACATGATCCGCGACGACATTTTCCGGGTCACCAACATGGTCGAGAAGCCGGCGCCGGAAGATGCACCGTCGAACTTGGCGATCATCGGCCGTTACATCCTGACGCCGGATATTTTCGACATCATCAAGAACACCCCGCCAGGCAAAGGTGGCGAGATCCAAATCACCGACGCACTGATGCAGCAGGCGCAAAACGGTTGCGTGATCGCCTACAAGTTCAAGGGCAAGCGTTTTGACTGCGGTGGCGCCGAAGGTTACATCGACGCGACCAACTTCTGCTTCGAGAACTTTTACAAGACTGGCAAGGCTTACTGATAAGCGCTGCCTGCATCACAGCTGATAACTGGGGCTGCTTTGCAGCCCTTCGCGGGCAGGCCCGCTCCTACTCGTAACGCGTAGACCGTCAAGGTTACGCCAAACTTGTGGGGGCGGGCTTGCTCGCGAAGGGCCGCAAGGCGGCCCCAGTGCGTTATGCTGGGCGCCTGCCTAGGAGACTGAATACATGGCCTACGATTTTGATCTGTTCGTGATTGGTGCCGGGTCCGGCGGTGTGCGCGCGGCGCGCTTCGCCGCCGGCTTCGGTGCGAAAGTGGCAGTGGCCGAGAGCCGCTACCTGGGCGGTACCTGCGTGAATGTCGGCTGCGTGCCGAAAAAACTGCTGGTGTACGGCGCCCACGTTGCCGACGAACTGGAACAGGCTGCTGGCTTTGGCTGGACGCTGGAAGAAGGGCATTTCGATTGGGGTACCCTGATTGCCAACAAGAACCGGGAAATCGAGCGCCTCAACGGCATCTACCGCAACCTGCTAGTCAACAGCGGGGTCACTCTGCTGCAGGGCCATGCGCGCCTGACCGGCGCCAATGAAGTGGAAGTGGAAGGCCAGCGCTACACCGCCGAGCATATCCTGATCGCCACCGGTGGCTGGCCACAGGTGCCGGAAATTCCGGGCAAGGAACTGGCCATCACCTCCAACGAAGCCTTCTACCTCAAGGACCTGCCACGCCGGGTGCTGGTGGTTGGCGGCGGCTACATTGCGGTTGAGTTTGCCGGTATCTTCCAGGGCCTGGGGGCCGCCACCACCCTGCTGTACCGTGGCGACCTGTTCTTGCGTGGCTTCGACGGCTCGGTGCGTACGCACCTGAAGGAAGAGCTGGAAAAGCGCGGCCTGGACCTGCAGTTCAATGCTGACATCCAGCGCATCGAAAAGCTTGAAGACGGCAGCCTCAAGGCCACCCTCAAGGATGGCCGTGAGTTGCTCACCGACTGCGTGTTCTATGCCACCGGCCGGCGCCCGATGCTGGACAACCTGGGCCTGGAAAACACCGGCGTCGAGCTCGACGCGCGTGGCTATATCCGCGTTGACCAGCAATACCAGACCACCGCGCCGTCAATCCTGGCCATTGGCGATGTGATCGGCCGCGTGCAGCTGACCCCGGTAGCCCTGGCCGAAGGCATGGCCGTGGCGCGGCGTTTGTTCAAACCCGAGCAGTACCGCCCGGTGGATTACCAGAACATCCCCACCGCGGTATTCAGCCAGCCGCCCATCGGTACCGTCGGCCTGACCGAGGAGCAAGCGCTGGAGGCCGGGCACAAGGTGCAGGTCTACGAAAGCCGCTTCCGCGCCATGAAGCTGACCTTGACCGACATCCAGGAAAAGACCCTGATGAAGCTGGTAGTCGATGCCGACACCGACAAAGTGCTGGGCTGCCACATGGTAGGCCCTGATGCCGGTGAGATCATTCAGGGCCTGGGCGTTGCCTTGAAAGCCGGGGCGACCAAGCAGCAGTTCGACGAAACCATTGGCGTGCACCCGACTGCGGCCGAAGAGTTCGTGACCATGCGCACCGTCACCCGCTGATTCATCCAGGCTACGCCTAGCGTTGTAGCAGCGGGCTTGCCCGCGAACACGGGCGAAGCCCGTGCCATCCACCGTGTTGGCCGGTTCGCGGGCAAGCCCGCTCCTACAACTGACTCTTCTATTAATAAACCCCGGTTATAGCCAAAACCAATCAAAAGCATGAGCTTTGCCAATGAGCCTTCAGCGGGATGATTAGTTAGGATTCTATCCATCAACTGATTCCAACCCCATGAAGGAGCGTCTCTCATGCCAATCATCAACAGCCAAGTCAAACCGTTCAACGCCACTGCCTACCACAAAGGCGAGTTCGTCCAGGTCAGCGAAGCCGACCTGAAAGGCAAGTGGTCTGTCGTGTTCTTCTACCCGGCCGACTTCACGTTCGTTTGCCCAACCGAACTGGGTGACCTGGCAGACAACTACGCCGAGTTCCAGAAGCTGGGTGTGGAAATCTACGGTGTGTCCACCGACACCCACTTCACCCACAAAGCCTGGCACGACACTTCGGACACCATCGGCAAAATCCAGTACCCGCTGATCGGTGACCCGACCCACGTCATCTCGCGCAACTTCGACGTGCTGATCGAAGAAGCCGGCTTGGCCGATCGCGGGACCTTCGTGATCAACCCAGAAGGCCAGATCAAGATCGTCGAACTGAACGACGGTGGTGTAGGCCGTGATGCTGCCGAACTGCTGCGCAAAGTGAAAGCTGCCCAGTACGTTGCTGCTCACCCAGGCGAAGTTTGCCCGGCCAAGTGGAAAGAAGGCGAAGCCACCCTGGCGCCATCGCTGGACCTGGTCGGCAAGATCTAAGGCCATGCGCAAACCGCGGGCGGTGAGCAGCCGCCAAAGCTGAAGTACTTACCGCCCCGTAAAAGCGCCCGGGCGACCTCGCCTGGGCGTTTTTGTATCCGAGATTTGAAAAAGGAATCGCCCGTATGTTGGACGCCACGCTTAAATCGCAACTGAAAACCTACCTGGAGCGGGTCACCCAGCCGATCGAGATCGTTGCTTCCCTCGACGACGGTGCGAAGTCCCGCGAATTGCACGACCTGCTGGTGGAAATCGCCGGCCTGTCGAACCTTATTAGCTTCAGCGCGGACGGCACCGATGCCCGTCGCCCATCGTTCTCGCTGAACCGCCCGGGCGCCGATATCGGCCTGCGCTTCGCCGGCATCCCCATGGGCCACGAGTTCACTTCGCTGGTGCTGGCGCTGCTGCAAGTGGGGGGCCACCCGTCCAAAGCCAGTGCCGAAGTGATCGAGCAGATCCAGGCGCTGGAAGGCGAGTTCACCTTCGAAACCTACTTTTCGCTGTCGTGCCAGAACTGCCCGGACGTGGTCCAGGCGTTGAACCTGATGGCCGTGCTGAACCCCAACGTACGCCACGTGGCCATTGACGGTGCATTGTTTCAGGATGAAGTTGAGTCGCGCAAAATCATGGCGGTGCCAAGCGTTTACCTGAACGGCGAAGTGTTCGGCCAGGGCCGCATGGGCCTGGAAGAAATCCTAGGCAAGATCGACACCAACGCAGGCAGCCGCCAGGCCGAGAAGATCAACGCCAAGGGTGCTTTCGACGTGTTAGTGGTCGGCGGTGGCCCGGCTGGCGCTGCAGCCGCCATTTATGCGGCGCGTAAAGGCATCCGTACCGGTGTTGCTGCCGAGCGATTCGGCGGCCAGGTGCTCGATACCCTGGCCATCGAAAACTTTATCTCGGTGCAGGAAACCGAAGGGCCGAAGCTCGCCACGGCGCTGGAAGAGCACGTCAAGCAGTACGACGTGGACATCATGAACCTGCAGCGCGGCGAAGCGCTGATCCCGGCCACCGATGGCGGCCTGCACGAAATACGCCTGGCCGGCGGTGCCTCGCTCAAGGCCAAGACCGTGATCCTGGCCACCGGCGCCCGCTGGCGCGAAATGAATGTGCCAGGCGAGCAGGAATATCGTGCCCGGGGTGTGGCCTACTGCCCGCACTGTGACGGCCCGTTGTTCAAGGGCAAGCGCGTGGCGGTGATTGGTGGTGGCAACTCGGGCGTGGAGGCGGCCATTGACCTGGCTGGTATCGTCGCCCAGGTGACGCTGATCGAGTTTGACAGCCAGTTGCGCGCCGATGCGGTACTGCAGCGCAAGCTGCACAGCTTGCCGAACGTGAAGGTGATTACCCGTGCGCTGACCACCGAGGTGTTGGGCAATGGCGAAAAAGTGACTGGCCTGCGCTACCAGGACCGCAGCACGGAGCAGCAGCACGAAGTGGCGTTGGAAGGCATTTTCGTGCAGATCGGCTTGCTGCCGAACACCGATTGGCTGAAGGGCACCGTCGAGCTGTCACCGCGTGGCGAGATCATCGTCGATGCCAAGGGCCAGACCAGCATCCCCGGTGTGTTTGCGGCGGGTGACGTGACCACGGTGCCCTACAAGCAGATCGTGATTGCGCTGGGTGAAGGGGCCAAGGCTTCGTTGGCAGCTTTCGATCACCTGATCCGCACTTCAGCGCCGGCGTAAGTCTGTACCGGCCTCCTCGCGGGCAAGCCCGTTCCTACAAGGGCCTTCACCGTTTTTGACGACGATGGAGGAAGTTGTAGGAGCAGGCTTGCCCGCGAATGCGTCAGAACTGACAAAGCTCACCTTGAGGGTGTCTATGATAACTGCAGACGCCCTTAGGAATGACCCTCATGACCCTGATCAGCCGCGAACCCTGGTGGCTAGTCCCCCCAAAGCCCGGCCAGAAAGAGCAGGACTTGCACTGGGGCTACCTGGAAATCTACGCCGACGGCCGCACGGTGTTCGTCGACCAGCGCCCCAGTGACCGCGAACTGGCCGAACGCAAGAGCTGCCGCCACTTCCCTGACCCCGAGCCGTGATGGCTCAGCTTTCCAATTCGGCCAAGCGCGCCTCCAGTGCCGCGATGCGTGCCTCCAGCGCTTCGATCCGTTCCTCGGACACATTGCCGCCACTGCTGCGTGCACCACCTTCCTGCTGGCGTGCAGCCAGGATCGCCTCGATTTCCGCCGGGTCGCCCAGTGCGTGGGTGTAGCGGTCTTCGCGCTGGCCGGTCTGGCGTGGCAGGTGCAAAGCCAAGCCGCGCGAGATCAGGCGCTCCAGTTGGTGCTGAATCTGTTCAGTATCGTCGAAGTCGTGCAGGCGGTTGCTGCGGGTCAGCAGTTCGTTGAGGGTTTGCGGCCCGCGCAGAAACATCAGGCCCATCAGTACCAGTTGCGCTGGCACCAGCTCCAGGGCTTTGTCCACCCGATGTTCCCAGCGGTCGGCGCGGCTGCCCATTTGCAGGCGGGTCATGCCCTGCCCTTCGAGAGTGCGCAGGGCTTGGCCGACCTGGCCTTGGGTAAGGTTCATCACCGGCTCGCGGCTGGTCTTCTGGTTGCACGCCAGGACCAGGGCATTGAGGGTCAGCGGGTAGGCTTCCGGGCTGGTGGCCTGCTTCTCGATCAGCGCGCCGAGAATGCGGACCTCGATGCTGTTGAAGCGGCCTTCACCTGCGGTTTCGTGTTCTGACATGGCCCTGTCTCATTGCTGGGGAAAGGCCACTAGGGTAGGTAATGCAACCGTGTAAGGCAATTGGGGCCGCACAGCGGCCCCTCTATTATCAACCGTTATGCCGCTCTTCAGCCCGGCACGCCGCTGCGGTAAACAGCACATCGGTCGACGAATTAAGCGCTGTCTCGGCCGAGTCCTGCAGCACGCCAATGATGAAGCCCACCGCCACCACCTGCATGGCAATCTCGCTAGGGATACCAAACAGGCTGCACGCCAGCGGAATCAACAGTAGCGAGCCGCCGGCCACACCCGAGGCGCCGCAGGCACAAATGGCGGCCACCACGCTTAGCAGCACTGCCGTCGGCAGGTCCACCGGAATACCCAGGGTGTGCACCGCAGCCAGGGTCAGCACGGTAATGGTGATTGCGGCACCGGCCATGTTGATGGTGGCCCCCAGCGGAATGGACACCGAGTAAGTGTCTTCGTGCAGGCCAAGGCGCTCCGACAGCGCCAGGTTGACCGGAATATTGGCCGCCGAGCTGCGGGTGAAAAACGCCGTGATGCCACTTTCGCGCAGGCACAGCAAGGTCAACGGGTAGGGGTTGCGGCGAATTTTCCAGAACACGATCAGCGGGTTCATCACCAGCGCCACGAACAGCATGCAGCCGATCAGCACCGCCAACAGGTGCAGGTAGCCGAGCAAGGCGTTCAGGCCCGATTGGGCCAGGGTGGCGCTGACCAGGCCAAAGATGCCCAGCGGGGCGAAGCGGATGACCACGCGCACGATCAAGGTGACGCCATTGGACAGGTCCTCGACTACGCTACGGGTGGTTTCGCCGGCATGGCGCAGGGCCACGCCCAAGCCAATGGCCCAGGTCAGCACGCCGATGAAGTTGGCGCTTAGCAATGCGTTGACCGGGTTGTCGACCGCGCTGAGCAACAGGTTCTGCAGCACCTCGGTGATGCCGCCCGGCGCGCTCAGCGTGGCTTCGCCGGTGCTCAGCACCAGGTTGGACGGGAATAACATGCTGGCGACCACGGCCACTACCGCGGCGCCGAAAGTGCCCAGCAGGTACAGCCACAGGATCGGGCGGATGTGGGTTTCCTGGCCGTGGCGGTGGTTGGCGATCGAGGCCATGACCAAGATGAACACCAGCACGGGGGCCACTGCCTTGAGGGCGCTGACGAACACTTTGCCGAGGAAGGCCAGGTCGCGGGCGATAGCGGGTGCGAGCAGGGCCAGGGCGATACCGGCGAGCAGGCCGATGACGATTTGCGTCACCAGGCTGGTACGGTTGAGAAGGCGGAGGACGGGGGTCATATGCAGCGATATCCCAGCATGTTCAAAAGGGCGCGACTTTACCATAGACCTTTGTCGAGCAGGTTCGGCCTCTTTGCGGGCAAGCCTGCTGCTGCAACGGCTGAGGCGGTTACCCGCGAGAGGGCCGTGGTGGCTACCAATGAAACAATTCCCGTCGCGCGCCCTCGGTAATCGCCATAATCCCCGGGTGCTTGACCTTGCGCTCCACCGAAATGGCATAGAACGACTCGTGCACGGCCTCGGTCTGGCCGATCAGTTGCACGCCATACTGGCGGCACACCTCCTCGGCGATCACGCTGGGCGCGACGAATATGCCGCTGCCCGACTGGCCAAACGCCTGCATCAGGGCACTGTCATCGAACTCGCCGACGATGCGTGGCTGCACCTGCTGCTCACCTAGCCAGCGCAGCAGGCGGCTGCGTACCACGGTTTCCTGCCCAGGAATCAGCAGGGGCGCATCTTGCAAGCAGGCTGGGAAGGGACCGGCATGAGCGCGTGCCAGGGCCGTTGTGGCGAAAAAGCTCAGCCCGCACTCGCCCAGCTTTTGGCTATAGCCCTTGATGTCCAAGTGGCTGGGCATGGGGCTGTCGGATATGACCAGGTCCAGGCGCTGGATCGCCAGGTCGGCCAGTAGCCGTTCGAGCTTGTCTTCGCGGCAGTTGATGCGCAGCACCTCGTCCAGCTCCATGGTCGGTGCCAGCAGGCGGTAGACGATGGACTTGGGCACCACGTCGGCCACGCCCACTCGGAACAGGATCTGCTCCTGCGGGCCGGCCCGCAGCATGGCCTCCAGCTCGCCACCCAGCTGGAACATCTGCTCGGCGTAGACCAGCGTTTGTCGCCCGGTTTCGGTCAGCTCCAGCTGGCGCCCGACGCGCTGGAACAACTCCAGGCCATAGGTTTGTTCAAACAGGCTGATCTGACCGCTGATAGTTTGCGGGGTCAGGTTCAACTGTTCACTGGCGCGGGTGATGCTGCCGGTCTTCGCCACGGCCCAAAAGTAGTGCAACTGGCGATAATTAAGCATCGGTGTCATCCGGATTCGCAAAAACCGAAGTATAACCGCTGAAAATACGAATTTTCCTGAAGTGTTGCCGTCTTTAGAATGCGACCCATCAGGCGCCTGTGCGCCTCAGGTATATCGACAAGCGAGGACCCCATGTTGCAACTTAAATCCATCGGCACGCCGCTGGTGCTGGCCTTGGCCCTGTTCACCCTGGCCGGTTGCGATCAGGCCGAAAAATCCGCCCAGCAGATGCTCGATCAGGCCGCGCAGTCGGCCAAGCAGGCTATCGACGACACCAACAAGGCTGCCCAGCAGGCGTTGAGCGAGGCCATCGGCGGCGAAGGGCAGAAGCCCAAGGGCGCCGAGCAGAAAGAAGACACTCAGGAAATCTGACCCCAACCGCCGCTGTAGGATTTGAACAATGGAATACTTGCTGGAACTCGCCGCTAGCCCTACCGCCTGGGTTGCCCTGGCAACGCTGATAGCCATGGAAGTTGTACTGGGCATCGACAACCTGATCTTCATCTCGATCCTGACCAACAAGCTGCCGGTGGCGTACCGCTCCAAAGCGCGCCGTATTGGTATCAGCATGGCCTTGGTCATGCGCTTGGCCTTGCTTAGCACGGTGGCCTGGATCGTCCAGCTGACCGACCCGGTGTTCGAAGTGTTCGGCAACGCCTTCTCCTGGAAGGACGTGATTCTGATTGCCGGTGGCTTGTTCCTGCTGTGGAAGGCGACCAAGGAGATCCATGAAAACGTCGACCCACACGGTGCCAAGGAAGAAGCCAAGGTTGCGTCAACGGTTACCCTGGGCTTTGCGGCGGCGATTTTCCAGATCCTGTTGCTGGACATCGTCTTCTCGGTCGACAGCATCATTACCGCCGTGGGCATGACCGAGCACTTGCCGATCATGATCATTGCGGTGATCACGGCAGTGATCGTCATGATGGTGGCTGCCGACCCGCTGGCCAACTTCATCAACGACAACCCGACCGTGGTAATGCTGGCCCTGGGCTTCCTGATCATGATCGGCATGACACTGATCGCCGAAGGTTTTGGCGCCCATGTACCGAAGGGTTATGTGTATGCAGCCATGGCGTTCTCGACGGTGATCGAGATGCTCAACATCTTCGCCCGGCGGGCGCGGTTGAAGCGCGAAGCCGCTGAGGGTTGATATGCCAAAGCGGGGCGCTTGCGCCCCGTTCGCGGGCAAGCCCGCGAATGGCCTGATGAAAATCTTGGGTCAGTGCGCCCCGGCATGCCGCCGCGCCCGGCGCTCAGGCTGTGGCTTGGTTGGAGCGTGCGGTGGCAGGGGGTGATGGGAATGTCGCCGCACGATACGCAGTACACCCCACAGCATGGCGGCTGCGACGCTCAGCCACATGCCCACCAGCATGAGGATTGCCATGGTCAGGCTCATCTGTGCCTCCATCTCTATGGTAAGCGCACGATTGGCCAGCGCTTGCCTTCCAGACACTGCTTTAGTCTAGCTCGCCCCGTGTGACGTTCCATTGACCGAAGGTCTATTGCTAGGTCCGATTCGCGCCAAGCCGCTGTCGGACTATACCCGCGCTATTGTCCGACCTATGATCGGTGGCCAGAGCTGGGCGCTGCCTGCCCGGCGTTGGAACAAGTGAGTGTCCATGCAGCAAGTTTCCGTCAAATCGCCGAACACTGCCCCACGCCGGTTGCTGTTAGCGTGCCTGGTGGCTGCCTGCCTGGCTGGCTGTGCCAGTGCGCCCCCTGCCAACCTCAAGGGCCTGCCGCAGCGGGTCGAGATCAGCAGCGTGCCGTTCTATCGCGGCAACGCCAACCACAGTGGGGCCATGGCCTTGGCGGCGGTGCTGTCGCAACAAAGCGCGCCAATTACCCCGGGGCTGCTGGAAAAAACCCTGAACCTGCCCCAAGGCGCCGAGGCGCTTGATACCGGTATCCCTCGCGTGGCGCGGGAATACGGCATGATGGTGTATCCGCTGGACAAGCAGCTGGACGCGCTGTTAGCCCAGGTGGCGGCGGGCAACCCGGTGTTATTGCGTTACGAGGACGGTTCGGCATGGTGGGGCGAGCCGCGTTATGCCGTGTTGATCGGCTACGACCGCTACAAGCAGCGGGTGCTGTTGCGTTCGGGTATGCACCGGCGGCAAGTGATGGCGTTCGGCAACTTCGCGTCAGCGTGGGCCAAGCAGGGCAGTTGGGCCGTGTTGGTGCAGCCGCCGCGGCAACTGCCGGCCCAAGTGGACCGTGAGCGCTGGTTGCGGGCTGCGGATGAGCTGGCGCGGGCGGGCCAGGAGATTGCGGCGAAGCAGGCCGTGAGTAGCCTGAACCAATAGTGGTGTCTGTGCCGGCCCTTTCGCGGGAACGCCCGCGCCCACAGGTACAGCACAGGATTTGAATATTGTGCAGTACCAGTGGGGGCGGGCGTGCCGGCGATAGGGCTAGCCCTGCTTACATCAGAAACCCAGGCGGTCGCGCAGGCTGTAGTACCAGGCGCCAATGGCGCTGAACGGCACGCGCAGCATCTGGCCACCGGGGAACGGGTAGTGTGGCAGGCCGGCAAAGGCGTCGAAACGCTCAGCCTGACCACGCAGGGCCTCGGCCAGTACTTTGCCCGCCAGGTGGGTGTAGGTTACACCGTGGCCCGAGCAGCCCTGGGAGTAGTAAATGTTGTCACCGATACGGCCAACCTGCGGCAGACGCGACAGGGTGAGCAGGAAGTTGCCGGTCCAGGCGTAGTCGATCTTCACGTTCTTCAGCTGCGGGAAGGCCTTGAGCATTTTCGGGCGGATGATCGCCTCGATGTTGGCCGGGTCACGCGCGCCATACACCACGCCACCGCCGAAGATCAGGCGCTTGTCGCTGGTCAGGCGGTAATAATCGAGCAGGTAGTTGCAGTCCTCGACGCAGTAATCCTGCGGCAACAGCGTGCGTGCCAGCTCCTCGCCCAGCGGCTCGGTGGTGATGACCTGGGTGCCGCATGGCATGGACTTGGCGGCCAGCTCCGGTACCAGGTTGCCCAAGTAGGCGTTGCCGGCAACGATGATGAACTTGGCGCGGATTTTACCCTGCGGGGTGTGCACCACTGGGTTGGCGCCACGCTCGATGCGTACCGCCGGGGTTTGCTCATAGATGATGCCGCCCAGCGACTCAACCGCGGCGGCTTCGCCCAGGGCCAGGTTCAGCGGGTGGATGTGGCCGCCGCTCATGTCGAGCATGCCGCCAATGTAGCTGTCGCAGGCGACCACTTCACGGATGCGCTTTTGGTCCATCAGCTCCAGCTGATTATGGCCAAAGCGTTCCCACAGGCGCTTTTGCGACTCCAGGTGGCCCATTTGTTTGCTGGTGAGGGCGGCGAACACGCCGCCGTCTTTCAGGTCGCACTGAATGTTGTACTTGGCCACACGCTCACGAATGATGCGCCCGCCTTCGAAAGCCATGTGGCCGAGCAGTTGCGCCTGCTTAGGGCCGACGGTGCGCTCGATGACGTCGATGTCGCGGCTGTAGCTGTTGACGATTTGGCCACCGTTGCGGCCGGATGCGCCGAAACCGACCTTGGCCGCTTCGACGATGCTCACCTTGAAACCGTTCTCCAGCAGGAACAGGGCGCTGGACAGGCCGGTGTAGCCGGCGCCGATGATGCACACATCGGTCTCCACCTCACCCTGCAGCGCCGGACGTGGCGGCACCGGGTTAGCCGAGGCGGCGTAGTAGGACTGGGGGTAGGGGGTGTTAGCCATGCTGCAGGAACCTCGTGTTTTATATTTTTAACGAATGTACTGATGCTATCAATAATAATAAACACCCGCTAGTCGTCCGTTGAAAATCCTTTACTCGGTCCCTGTCAGCGCGTCTGTCTATAAAGAGTTTAAGATTCAGTGAGTTAGCGCGAAAAAAAGTGTTGACAGGGTTTTTGGAATGCGTAGAATGCGCACCACACGACAGGCACATAGCTCAGTTGGTTAGAGCACCACCTTGACATGGTGGGGGTCGTTGGTTCGAGTCCAATTGTGCCTACCAAATCGAAGAAGGGGTGATCCGCAAGGGTCGCCCCTTTTTTCATTGGGATTTTATTCCCGCCTTTGGCGGCTGCGCAGCCGATCGCGACGCAAGGCCACGGTCATGCGGGCGCAAAGCGGCGCCTGCGCAAAAAACTCCAAAGTTTTTGATTTTTCTCAAAAAAACGCTTTACAGGCGCGCATTGGATCACTAATATGCGCACCACACGACAGGCACATAGCTCAGTTGGTTAGAGCACCACCTTGACATGGTGGGGGTCGTTGGTTCGAGTCCAATTGTGCCTACCAAGCGAAAGTCCCGGTTATCCGGGCCCAAAAAGGGCGATCCGAAAGGATCGCCCTTTTTGCGTTTGGCGTTTTGCGCGGGGCGCCCACTGTCCGAATAGCCGTATGGCGAATTGCGACTATAGTGAGTCTCTAGCAATAGGTTCAGAGATGCGGCTATGCCTTCGATTGATGTGTCGCCTCCCTTGAGCCTGCGCAGACGGGCCATGTGGGCCAGCGCGTTGAATCTTTTCGCTGTTTTCGCCTCTCAGGCCATTCGCTTGGGTGGCAATCTGGTGATCACCCGCCTGTTGGTGCCAGAAATGTTCGGCATCATGGCCATTGCGACCACTGTTGCAGTGCTGCTGCAGATGCTTTCCGACGTGGGGCTACGGCAAAACGTCATTCAGAGTTCGCGCGGCGACGAACCGTTGTTTCTCGATACTGTGTGGACCGTGCAGATCGTCCGGGGCTTTGTACTGTTCCTTTTGACGTTGTTATTGGCCCTGGGTGCCCAGTTCACGCAGTACATTCAGCTGTGGCCAGCGCAGTCCACCTACGCCTCACCCGAGCTCCCGATGGTGCTGGCGATATCAGGCATCGCCGCGATCATCTATGGCTTCCAGTCACCCAAAATTGATGTGGCCATTCGTCTTTTCCAGCAGAAGAGGGTAGTCATCGCCGAACTGATTTCGCAGGTGGTCGGTTTGCTAGTAATGCTCGTGGCAGGCTACCTCACACGCTCTATCTGGTCATTGGTGGCGGCGGGCCTGGTGGGTACCCTGGTTTTCACTGTTCTTAGTCACGTGATCTTCCAGGGGCCGCGCAATCGCCTGCGCTGGGACCGGGACGCGCTGCGCGAGGTGTTCGATTACGGGCGCTGGATCTTGCTGTCGTCCTCCGTAGGGGTGTTAGCGATGCAGGGCGACCGGATATGGTTCGGCGGCAGTATGTCGGCCACGGAGCTGGGGGTATATTCCATCGCCGTCTCCATCCTTGGGGTGATTCAGTCGGTCCTGCAGCGGCTGGCCGGGGCGGTTGCCTTACCGGCCTTCAGTGAGGCGACGAGAGATGGCGATAAAGAACGGGTACGCACCCTTTATTACCGCTCCAGGATGTTGTTCGACCTCAGCTCGCTGTTTGCTTGCGGTGTTCTGCTAACGGCCAGCCCCCTGCTGATCGGTTGGCTCTATGACGCTCGTTATGCCGGCGCCGGCAATACCATCGCCATTCTCTCGCTGTCGCTTTTTACCTTGCGTTTCACGCTGGCACACCAGCTCTGGCTGGCCATGGGGCTGACCAAGTACGTGGCGATGGATAACATAATCCGGGTGGTGGCGCTGTTCGTCCTGCTGCCGGTTTTGATGGCGATTGGTGGCGTAACCTATGCCATATGGGGGGTGGCCCTGCATACCTACTTCACGCTGTTGCTGATTTTCAAGGTTAACCGGCAACTGGGCCTGCTGGACCTGAAACGCGAGTTTGTCGTACTGCCCGCCCTGCCAATCGGCGTCTTGTTCGGCGAAATGATAACCAAGCTGTTTGCCTGAGTGGGCCGTCAAGGCGTGGGCAGGTAAGCACTTGGCCGGGTACAAACACTGTGCTGTGAATAAGGACAAGGTAAGACAGCATGATTTATAGAGCGATAGTGAAAAGCGTGTTTGTCCTGCATCCTGGCTATTCGCTGCGTGCCTTGCGCAACAAGCTACGGCTGGGGTTGCTCATTGTGCGTCATTGGCCCGGGCTCAAAGGTTATCTGCAGCGCCTGCGCACCACGCTTGGCCCAGAGGGATTCCAGCGCTTGGGGGAGGACTGCATCGGCCTCGCCCAGTGGCCCTACATCAGCAAATCGTGGGCGGCGCAAACCCGTTTCGATGCGCTGGCTTCGCACTATGAGGTGGTTGCTGAGTGTTGCCAGCCGCTGTTGCTGCTGGGCCGGGACGATTCCCTGCCGCTGGCTGACTTGACCCAATATTCCCCCAATTGCACCCTAGTGTTGGACCGGGCGTTTTGGTTCATGCGTGAGGGAGAGCTGGTGCTGAACCTGTTCCAGGGTGAGTTGCGCGTTGCCTCGCTGGCTTTCACCCTGTCTCGCTCGGAGGAAGGGTTGTGCATGTTCATCGGCGCGGTACAGGGCATTCACAAAGGCGTGGACAGCGAAACGTCACTGAATATCTACCGAGTCTTGACCAAGGACTTCGAAGGGCTACGCCCGCGCAGCCTGCTGATCGAGGTTCTCAGGCATATCGCCCATGGGCTTGGCGTGACCAAGCTCTATGCCATTGGCGACGGCTACCGTCACCATCGCCATCCCTATTTCGGCAAGGACAAATCCCAAGAATTGCTGGCCAATTATGACGTCATTTGGCAAGAGCACGGGGCGACGGCGTCCGAGCGCAAAGACTTCTTCAGCATCCCCCTGGTTGTTGCTCGACCGCCCCTGGATCAGATAGCCGCCAAGAAGCGCGCGATGTATCGCCGCCGCTATGAACTGCTGGATAGCCTATTCGCGCAAATGGACAGTGTGGTGCGCCATCAGGTGGTGACCCGTGGCAGGGGTGGGCTGGAATCGCTGGGCGGGGCATGCTCGGAAAATACGGCGTAGGGTAAGTGGTTGCTACGTTCCGCTATAGGCACAAAGGGAAAATTGGCGCCATGAAATATTCAGTTACCTGTGATTATTCACTGAATAATCAATAAGTAAGCGGTCTTGACAGATTATTTTCGCGCACCTTTAATCGTGGGTATCTGTCAATTCAAGGCACTTGGTTGTTACAGGTGGCTGACTGTTTATTTGGCAGCGCTCCTCGCAGGTCATCGGGGTAAACTCCAAGGATTTGAAATGAGAGAACGTATACGAGAGCTCCTAACGCCGTCGATGCGCTTCGAAATAAGAAAGTCCCTCAATTGGGCCCGGGACATAATGGGGCGCGCGTGTTTGTGGCGTTGGGAAGTCGCCAGGTTCCGCCTGCAAACAAATAACGATTACGAAGTGCTTTATGTCGGCAGAAAAGACCGCAAGGATATGGCCAAGCTGCTCATTGGCGGTAAACTCGAGGCCGACGCCAGCTCCGCCGATGGCGCGCAACAGGCAACCGGCGCGTCCCATACCGTGCTGATCAGCGAGATGCCCAGTGCCGGTGCCCTGTATGTGCCGCATTACCTAAGCGCAGTCATCCCCCTAGGGCGCCCGCTGGAAGAAATCACTGCACGCTATGACGGTGAACTGCGGCGTAACATCCGCAAATGTCGGCCGTTGTATCGCATGCAGCAGGTGCTGACGGACGAGGAGATCGCCAAGGCCGACCGGGAGATGCTGCAGCCTTATGCCCAGGCGCGGCATGGCCTGTATGCCAAGCAATTCGACTCGCAGGACGTGCTGCGCATCGCCAAAACCGTAGGCCGGCTCGACCTGATCATGCAAGGCGATGAGGTGGTCGCCTGCCATTTTGGTTGCGTGATAACCCGGGCCGGGAAGCGCTACTGGAGCACGCTGCGCTTCGGCTACCCCGAAGCCGTTTTCAACGACCCCAAACGCCTGCGCGAGGTTAACTCGATCACCACCTTCATGGCCTTGGAGTGGGCCATTGAACAGGGTTTCGATTACTACGATATCGGCCAATGCCTAGCTCGCCCGGACGATGGGCTTTTGAAATGGAAGCGCCGGCGTGGTGGTGATGTGGATACCTTGGGTAACCAGGCCTATATGTTCGTCCGGTTGCCAAAAACCGGTAGTGCAAAGTTTCTCTGGGAGTTTCCATTGTTCGCCGTAGAGGGCAACAAGCTCACGCTTCACTTGGGTTTGCCGGATGGGCCAAGTGAAGAGGAAATCGTCGACCGCTATCGCGAAATGGTATTCGGCGGTTTATTCAAGATATACCTTCATTGTGCAAAGGCGCCTGGCGAGTTGCTAATGGAGAGCCTGCGTGATCGTTATGCCCACTTCCAATCTCCGCCCATTCTGGAAAGAGTTTCGTCCAACTGAGCGTGAAAGATAGTCTTTCAAGAGAGCGCTTCATGAAGAACGACATTTTGGATGTAGAGACACCAGGAACTGCCCAGAAAAGTTGGAGTTTGGCCGCCTACAAGTATCTCGCCAGAAAGCGGCTGGGGCGCAAGGCATCGGAAAACTTGAAAAGCCTGGCGGTCAAAACCTGGGAAATCGCCCCGGCAGAGGATACCCCGGCGCCCCCGGCTATTTTCCTGCCGAATCAGTGGGAGCGCGTGACCGGCTGGGAAGCGACACGGTTCTTTCCTTTCGAGCATCCGCGCCGGACCATGGAAGGCTTGGGCAGCGTGGCACAGGGGCCGACCCGTGGCTATCTGATCAAGGACGTCATGTTGATCGATGGGGCGTTGTATAAAGACCATGCCAGCTTTTGGCTGTCTGACCGGCCTAGTCGCTTACCACGGATCGTTGTCGAACATGAGGTCCAACGGGGGGCTGCTTATTGCTCACGTTACGGTAACCGTTGGTTTGGTACATGGCTGGCCGAGGACTGCGTCACTTATGCCTTGGCCTGTAACGAAGGGGTGCCGGTGACCACGGCGCCGTCAAGCCGGTTTCCTCTTTTCTCCCAGGCTCCGGCCTACGAAGATTGGCTTGGCATGCAACCGCTTCGGCTGCGCAGTGCCTACTTTCGCGAGCTGGTACTGTTCGACGACGCCAGCCACAACACCAGCCAGTCGATAAGATACCGCGCCATGGGCCAGAAGCTGCTCTCGCGGGTGAACTACCAGCCTCACCCGGGTGTGTTCATCTTGCGGGGTTGCGCTGGTGATCTACGCCTGCTGCACAACGAACTGGAAATCGCCGAGCATCTGCAAAAACATCGGGGTTTTCGCGTCCTTGACCCCTTGAAGAGCGACCTGCGAACCATCGTGGAAACCTGCGCTGGGGCGCGGGTAGTGGTGGGCGTTGAGGGCAGCCAGCTCATCCATGGTGTCAATGTGCTAGCTCCCGGTGCTTCGGTCGTGACCTTGCAACCACCGGATCGCTTTGTGTGCTTTTACAAGTACCTGACCGACCGTGACCAGCAGCATTTCGCCTTCGTGGTTGGCATCCCCAATGGCGACAACTTCCGAATCGACCTCAATGAGCTCGAAAGGACCTTGGACCTGCTGCCGGCATGACCGGGTGCGGTGCGCCATGCTGAAGGGCGGGCCATTGGTTGCACCATGTAACGTATGGGCGCGGTCCTGGACCGCGGCCAGCATGCTAGAATCCGCGCCTTCGAAATTGGAGGTACACGCGTGCGCAAACTGGCTGTGGTAATGGCAGTGCTCGCCCTGGCGGGCTGTGAGAACGAGGTCGAAGGCGTGCACAAACAGGTGGCCGAACACCTGCACAACCCCAAGACCGCCAAGTTCGGCAACGTACGGATCGACACCCAGGGCACCATTTGCGGGCAGGTACGTGGCAAGGACGATGCCGGCCAGTACGAGGCCTACCGCAGCTACGTGGCGATCAAGCGTGATGGCCAGTACCAAATCATCGTCGACGACAGCGGCAACAACCTGCGTATCCGCGAAATGTGTGGTGGCGCCGACCTGCAGCGCCGCGCTGAGGCCTTGGCCGACCAGCCGGCACCGCAAGGCTGGGACGTCGAAGTGATCCAGGGTGCCAACATGGGCGCACTCAGCGACATGACCGCGCGCCTGATCGAAAAGGGCATCCCGTCTTCGGTGGAGTACCGCGATGGCAAGCCGGTGGTGCTGATGGGGCCGTTCCCTAGCCGTGAGCAAGCCGAAGCACGCAAGGCCGAGGTCATGGCCAAACTGGGCACCGATTCGGTAGTCATTCAGCACGGCGCAGCACGCTAAACCCCGCGCGAGCGGCTGCTATTACAGGGGCAGGCAGCACAGTCACGCTTGCGCTAGACATTGTTCACACAAGTTTGGCTATGCTAGGCAGGAAGATGCCGAACGGGGAGGGCCTCATGTCTACACTGGAGCGGGCCATTGCCGTGGCCGCCAGGGCGCATGAAGGGCAATACGACAAGGGTGGGGCAGCATATATCCTCCACCCGTTACGCGTGATGATGCGGGTTTCCACGCCGGAGCAACGGATTGTCGCGGTGCTTCACGATGTGATCGAAGACACCCCGGTGACCTTGTCCGACCTGGCGCGTGAGGGCTTCGCGCTGAAAATCCTGGCCGCCTTGCTGGCGCTTAGCCGCCGCGAGGGCGAGTCTTACCAAGACTTTGTGGCGCGCCTGGGCGGTGACTCGCTGGCGCGCACCGTCAAGTTGGCCGACTTGGCTGATAACAGCGACCTTTCGCGCATCCCTTGCCCGGGCCCCGCCGACCTGGAGCGGCTGGCGCGTTACCGTGCAGCCAGCGCCTATTTGCAGGCGCTGACCTGAGGTTCAGCCACAGGCCTTGAGGTTTACCGGCCCGACAAACTCATTGCCCCGCCCCATCACACAGGCGACCTGCTGGTTGCGCTGACGTTCCCAGGCTTGCGGCGGGTAGGTCTTGTTCCAGGCTTCGAACAACTGGCGGTCCTGCTTGGACAAGCGCAGGTTGTACTGTTTGCTCATGTAGAAGTAGGTGCGCGCGATCATGCCGCGGATCGACGGGCGTGGCATAACTTTCTTGGCCTTGAAGTCGACCTGGGTCAGGCAACTGCCGTACTGGCCGCGTTGCTCGGGCAGCCAGCCGAAACTGAAGTTACTGCGGTCGCCGTTGACCTCGCCGATGCTCGGCACCAGGTTGTGCAGGTCGGCCTCGGCCCGCTTGTACGCCTCGTCATGCTGCGCGCACTGCTTGCGCCCGCCGCTCTGCCAGCACTGGCGCTGATGGCCGATTTGCCAGGCCGGCACGATGTGCTCCCACTCGATGCGTGATGCCCGCTGGGCGTTTTTACGCGGGGCATAGCCGCAGGATGCCAGGTCGACTTTGTTGCCTTTGTACTTGCAGCCGCAATAGAACTCGGTCGATTGCGGTGCATACAGCTTCCAGGCGACCTTCTTTGCCTCCTGGAAGGTCCGTGGGGCGTCGGCCTGCACCAAGGGCGTGGTCAGCAATAGGCAAACAGCCGCGAAAAGCGAAACTCTCATGCGCGGTCAGTCTTCCTTCGGAACGGTCCAGAAAACCTGCACGCCGCCATCGTCGCGGTGGGCGAGGGTGACGTTGTCGTTTTCGGCGATTTCCGCGAGCAGGGTTTCCCAGTCTTCCGGGGTTTCCTGTTCCAGGCGAAAAATCAGCGCCGCGCGGCTGCGTTGGGCAGTGGGGCTGTTGATGATCTTCTGGATGCGCATACCCAATTGTTCATAGCTGCTCGGGGTGGCGGAGGCGGTGCTGGACACAGGCATTTCCTTGTTTTGCTGTATGCACATACAGTATTTCACTGTAAGTAATTTCGCAACAGCTTGCCCGGCGAAAAACACTAGGCATCAGCAAGCCTCACGGCTGTGCTTGGGAAAACGCAGGTGACTTTTACGATGAGGTATGGCACCGCGCAGCGTGGCGGGGGCGGGAGCGGGGCAATCGCCCTGATGGGAAGTCAGGGCGAATGCATCACCAAAGGCGGGAAATCGGTTTGCTGAAAACCATAGAAGCTCCCACAGGTAGGGTGCAGGGCACAAAGAGGCTGTGCTGTACCTGTGGGAGGCGGTTACCCGCGAAGCATGCGCCGCAGTGGCGCAGGTCGATCAATACTCCCAGAAGATCCGCTGCAGCTCTTTGCTGTCCTGGGTCTTGGTCATCGCTACCATCGCCAGGATCCGCGCTTTCTGCGGGTTCAGGTCATGGGCTACGATCCAGTCGTTCTTGTCGTCCGGCTGTTCGGCATTACGCAGCACGAAGCCACCCTGGTTGACGTGCGACGAGCGGATGATTTGCACGCCGTTCTTGCGCAGCTCCTGCAGCGCCGGCACCACCCGTGACGACACCGAACCGTTGCCAGTCCCGGCATGGATCAGCGCTTTGGCACCGTTCTGCGCCAGCGCCTTGTAGGCCGTGTCGGTGACATTGCCATAGCCATAGGCGATGTCCACCTGCGGCAGGCTGCTGATCTGTTTGATGTCGAACTCGGAGTTGACGGTATGGCGCTTGGCCGGCAGGCGGAACCAGTAGGACTTGCCTTCCACTACCATGCCCATCGGGCCCCAGGCGCTCTTGAAGGCTTCGGTCTTGATGTTGATCGACTTGCTCACATCACGGCCGGACTGGATCTCGTCGTTCATGGTCACCAGCACGCCCTTGCCGCGCGACTGTTTGTCGCTAGCCACGGCCACGGCGTTGTACAGGTTGAGCATGCCGTCGGCCGACATGGCGGTACCCGGGCGCATCGAACCGACCACTACGATCGGTTTGTCGGTCTTTTCCACCAAGTTGAGGAAGTAGGCGGTTTCTTCCAGGGTGTCGGTGCCATGGGTGATGACGATGCCATCGACGTCCTTGCTTTCGGCGAGTTCTGCAACGCGTTTGCCGAGCTTGAGCAGGTCGTCGTTGGAGATGCTTTCAGACGCGATCTGCATCACCTGCTCGCCGCGTACGTTGGCCAGGTCGGCCAGTTCTGGTACGCCAGCGATCAGTTTGTCGACGCCCACTTTCGCGGCCTGGTAGGTGGCACTGTTAGCTGCGCTGGCGCCCGCCCCGGCAATGGTGCCGCCGGTGGCGAGGATGACCACGTTGGCCAGCTTTTGCTGGGTTTCGGCTTCTTTGGCCGATACGGCGGTTGGCAGGATCAGCAGCAGAGCGAGTGCGCTGGGGGCGAAAGTTTTGAGTGCGGCATTCATCGTTATTGTTCTCTCTTCCTAGTGAGGTAGTTTTTGCGTCGCAGCAGAGCTGCAGGCACGTTTCGTACCAAGCTCAAGCGCGCTGTTTGTATGGGAGCGGCCTGGTGTCGCGATGGTCTGCGCAACAGCCCCAGGGTTCAGGCGCCATCAGCCAGTGCCGGGGCTGGCTGTAGGGCCTATCGCGACGCAAGGCAGCTCCTGCAGGGGAGTATTCCATTCGAGATCCCGAACAAATGTAGGAAAAGATGTTCGGTTTTCCGGAAAAATTCTGGATAATCGCCCCAACAGTCTTTTGACCTACGACAGCCAACGCATTTGACAAACCCCGGTCCTGTTTCCATAGTTAGTCAACGCAAACGTTTGCGATCCGACAAAAAACACAAGATCCGGAGTCATCGTCCATGAAGCTGCCGTTCCCCGGTCGTCTGCTGGCCCTCGCGGTCATTTCGTCATTGTCTTTGGTCCTACCGTTTTCCGCTGCCCACGCCGAGGACAAGCCCAAGGTCGCCTTGGTCATGAAGTCGCTGGCCAACGAATTTTTCCGCACCATGGAAGACGGCGCCAAGGCCTACCAAAACGCCCACGCCGATGAATTCGAGTTGATCGCCAACGGCATCAAGAACGAGACCGATACCGGCGAACAGATCCGCATCGTCGAGCAAATGGTCAATGCTGGCGCCAAGGCACTGGTGATTGCGCCAGCCGACTCCAAGGCACTGGTGTCGGCAGTGAAAAAGGCAATGGACCAAGGTGTAGTGGTGATCAACATCGACAATCGCCTGGACCCGGAACTGCTCAAGAGCAAAGGCATCAGCGTACCGTTCGTAGGCCCCGACAACCGCAAGGGCGCGCGCCTGGTGGGGGACTTCCTGGCCAGCCACAAGCTCAAGGCCGGCGACCAAGTCGGCATTATCGAAGGCGTGCCGACTACTACCAATGCCCAGCAGCGCACCGCCGGCTTCAAGGACGCCATGGAGGCCGCGCAGATCAAGATCGTCTCGGTGCAGAGCGGCAACTGGGAAATTGACAAAGGCAACGCCGTTGCCGCCTCCATGCTCAACGAGTATCCCGAGTTGAAAGCCCTGCTAGCCGGTAACGACAGCATGGCTCTGGGTGCGGTGTCGGCAGTGCGCGCTGCCGGCAAGACCGGCCAGGTGCAAGTGGTGGGCTACGACAACATCAATGCCATCAAGCCGATGCTTGCCGATGGCCGCGTACTGGCTACCCTCGACCAGGCAGCCAGCCAGCAGGCGGTCTTCGGCATCCAGGCAGCGTTGAAAATGGTCAAGGGCGAAAAGCCTGGCGTGGATGCTGACAGCGTCATCCAAACCCCGGTCCAACTCATAACCAAGCCCTGATCGCTGGCAGGAGAACGGCCATGCCTGCATCGGCCAATGCAGTGGTACTCACCGCCAGCGGCTTGGGCAAGACCTATGCCCAGCCTGTGCTCGGCGAGGTCAGCTTGAGCCTGCGGGCCGGTGAAGTGCTGGCCCTGACTGGCGAGAACGGCGCGGGTAAGAGCACCCTTTCCAAACTCATCAGTGGTTTGGAATCCCCCACTACCGGGCACATGAGCTTCCGCGGTCAGGCCTACGCGCCCAACAGCCGCAGCGCGGCCGAGCGCCTGGGTGTGCGTATGGTCATGCAGGAGCTGAACCTGCTGCCCACGCTGACCGTGGCGGAAAACCTGTTCCTAGACAACCTGCCCAGCCGCTTTGGCTGGGTCAGACAAAAGCGCTTACGCCAGCTGGCCACCGCCGCCATGGCCCAGGTCGGCCTCGATGCCATTGACCCCGACACCCCGGTTGGCGAGTTGGGCATCGGCCACCAGCAGATGGTCGAGATCGCCCGCAATCTGATCGGCGACTGTCATGTGCTGATCTTCGACGAGCCCACCGCCATGCTCACCGCGCGTGAGGTGGAGCTGCTGTTCACCCAGATCGAACGCCTGCGCCAACGTGGCGTGGCCATCGTTTACATTTCCCACCGCCTGGAAGAACTGCAACGCGTGGCCCAGCGCATCGTTGTGCTGCGTGACGGCAGGCTGGTGTGCGACGAGCCGATCCAGCGCTACAGCAGTGCTGAACTGGTCAACCTAATGGTCGGTCGCGAGCTGGGCGAGCATATCGACTTGGGGCGCCGGCAGATCGGCGCGCCGTTGCTCAAGGTCGACAAACTCAGCCGTGGT
Source organism: Pseudomonas sp. Leaf58 (assembly GCF_003627215.1). NCBI lineage: Bacteria > Pseudomonadati > Pseudomonadota > Gammaproteobacteria > Pseudomonadales > Pseudomonadaceae > Pseudomonas > Pseudomonas sp. Leaf58. The sequence continues at coordinate 3,356,344 of NZ_CP032677.1, read as the reverse complement.
GACAAGGTGCGCGAAGTGTCATTCGAGGTCAGGGCAGGGGAGATCTTTGGCATCTCCGGCCTGATCGGCGCCGGCCGTACCGAGCTGTTGCGCCTGATCTACGGCGCTGACCGGGCCGACAGTGGCTGCATAGCGCTCGGTCAGCCGCTGCAGGTGCTCACTATCGACTCGCCCAAGGCCGCCGTGCGGGCCGGTATCGCGTTGATCACCGAAGACCGCAAGGGCGAGGGCTTGCTGCTGACTCAGTCGATCAGCGCCAATATCGCCCTGGGCAACCTGGGCGCAGTTTCACGGGGTGGCGTGCTCGATGGCGAGGCTGAACGGGCCTTGGCCGAGCGCCAGATCCAGGCCATGCGTATTCGCAGTGCCGGCCCGCAGCAAGTGGTAGGCGAGTTGTCCGGTGGCAACCAGCAGAAGGTGGTGATCGGCCGCTGGCTGGAGCGTGATTGCCAGGTGCTGCTGTTCGATGAGCCCACCCGTGGCATCGATGTGGGGGCCAAATTCGACATCTACGGCCTGCTGGCCGAGCTGGCGCGTCGTGGCAAGGCCCTGGTGGTGGTGTCCAGCGACCTGCGCGAACTGATGCTGATCTGCGACCGCATCGCCGTGCTGTCGGCCGGCCGCCTGATCGACACGTTCGAGCGTGACCATTGGAGCCAGGACCAGTTGCTGGCCGCCGCCTTTGCCGGTTATCAGAAACGTGACGCACTGCTGCACGATGCAGCCCCCAGGATGGATGCATGAAAACCACCCCGCTCGACAGCCAAGGCAGCACACCGGTGCGCCGCAGTGGCACTTACTTTGGCCTGGGCACCTACCTGGGCCTGGCTGGCGCCTTGCTGGCAATGATCGTACTGTTCTCGTTTCTCAGCAGCCACTTTTGGTCATACAACACCTTCAGTACCCTGGCCAACCAGATCCCCGACCTGATGGTGCTGGCGGTGGGCATGACCTTCGTGCTGATCATCGGTGGCATCGACCTTTCGGTGGGTTCGGTGCTGGCGCTGGCGGCCTCCGCGGTCAGTGTGGCAATCCTCGGTTGGGGTTGGGGCGTGCTGCCCTCGGCCCTGCTGGGCATGGCCGTGGCTGCGCTGGCCGGTAGCATCACCGGCAGCGTCACCGTGGCTTGGCGCATCCCGTCATTCATTGTCTCGCTCGGCGTGCTGGAAATGGCCCGTGGCCTGGCCTACCAGTTCACCGACTCGCGCACCGCCTATATCGGAGATGCTTATGCCTGGTTTTCCAACCCGGTCGCGTTTGGCATTTCGCCGGCGTTCCTCATCGCCTTGCTGGTGATTGTGCTGGCCCAACTGGTGCTGACCCGCACGGTGTTTGGCCGCTACCTGATCGGCATTGGTACCAACGAAGAGGCCGTACGCCTGGCCGGCATCGACCCGCGCCCCTACAAAGTGCTGGTGTTCGCCCTGATGGGCCTGCTCGCCGGCCTGGCCGCGTTGTTCCAGATATCGCGCTTGGAGGCGGCCGACCCCAATGCCGGTTCCGGCTTGGAGCTGCAGGTGATCGCCGCCGTGGTAATCGGCGGTACCAGCCTGATGGGCGGGCGTGGCTCGGTCATCAGCACCTTTTTCGGTGTGCTGATCATATCCGTACTGGCCGCAGGGCTGGCGCAGATCGGTGCCAGCGAACCGACCAAACGCATCATCACCGGCGCAGTCATCGTCATCGCCGTGGTGCTCGACACTTACCGTAGCCGGCGTGCAGGCCGGCGGAACCCATAACATGGCAACCATCAAAGACGTCGCCGCACTGGCGGGTATTTCCTACACCACCGTGTCCCATGTATTGAATAAGACTCGGCCGGTCAGCGAGCATGTGCGGCAGAAAGTTGAAGCCGCCATCGCCGAACTCGACTACGTACCCAGCGCTGTGGCGCGTTCGCTGAAGGCGCGCAGCACGGCCACCATCGGTTTGCTGGTGCCCAACAGCGTCAACCCGTACTTCGCTGAGCTGGCGCGGGGTATCGAGGACGCCTGCGAACGCAACGGCTACTGCGTGATCCTGTGTAACTCCGACGACAACCCGCAGAAGCAGCGTAGCTACCTGCGCGTATTACTGGAAAAGCGCATCGACGGCCTGGTGGTGGCCTCGGTGGGCCAGGACAGTGACCTGCTGCAAAGCTTGGCCGGCGTGCGCACGCCAATGGTCATCGTCGACCGCGAACTGGAGGGTGTCGATGCCGACCTGGTGCGCATCGACCACGAGCAGGGCGCTTACCTGGCCACCCAGCACCTGCTGGAGCTTGGCCACCGCGACATCGCCTATATCGGGGGCCCCGCCGAAACCGGGGTAACCCAACTGCGCCTGAGCGGCTTCCGCCGTGCCATGGCCGAAGCCGCTGCGCCGGTGCGCGGCAACCGTGTGTTGCACTGCGATTTCACCAGCCCGGGCGGCCATATGGCGGCGGCGCAGGTGCTCCAGGGCGAGCGGCCTACAGCGATTTTTGCTGGCAACGACATGATCGGTTTCGGTGTGTTGCGCGCTGCGGCGGAACGCAACATCAACGTACCTGCCGAGTTGTCGGTGATCGGCTTCGACGACATTGAGCTGAGCCGTTATGTGTACCCGCCACTGACTACGGTGGGCCAGTCGATTCGTGAGCTGGGTGAGAGCGCCGCCTCGCTGTTGCTGACTCGTATCGGTACACCGCGTCAGGGTGCGGCAGAACAACGTATCGTCGCCCCGCGCATCGTGTTGCGCGAGTCCACCGGGCCGCGCCCGGACCTGTTCAACGATTACCGCTAATGCTAAGGAAATGTCATGAATGCCAAGGTCGTGGTGGTCGGTAGCCTCAATATGGACCTGGTGGCCCGCGCCCAGCGCCTGCCTCGCGCCGGCGAAACCCTTCCCGGCGAAAGTTTTTTCACCGCGCCGGGCGGCAAGGGCGCCAACCAGGCTGTGGCGGTGGCACGCTTGGGCGGCAGCGTAGCGATGATCGGCAATGTCGGCGACGATGCCTACGGCCAGCAACTGCGCCAGGCCTTGTATATAGAGGGTGTCGACTGCCGGGCGGTTGGCACCTGCCCAGGCGTGTCCAGCGGTGTGGCGCTGATCACCGTGGATGCCGCCAGCCAGAACTGCATTGTCATCATTCCTGGTGGCAATGGCCTGCTGACGCCGCAGTCGGTGCAGCGCTTCGACGCGTTGCTGCGGGCCGCCGAGGTGATCATCTGCCAGTTGGAGGTTCCAGCCGACACCGTGGCTTGGGCCCTGGCCCGGGGGCGCGAGCTGGGCAAGCAGGTGATTTTGAACCCCGCGCCTGCCACCGGCCCTTTGCCCGCAGACTGGTTCGCGCACATCGATTACCTAATGCCCAACGAGAGCGAAGCCGAAACCTTGACGGGCGTGAGGGTGACTGACCAGGGCAGTGCTCGGCGCGCTGGCGAGTGCTTGCTGCAAATGGGGGTGGGTAAAGTGATCATCACCCTGGGTGCGCAAGGGGCCTTGCTGGTCACGGCCCAAGGCCACCAGCACTTTCCTGCGCCGGTGGTGCAAGCGCTGGACACCACCGCAGCCGGCGACACCTTCATTGGTGGCTTTGCCGCTGGCCTGGTGCGGGGCCTGGAGGAGGGTGAGGCTATCGTCTTCGGCCAGCGCGCCGCGGCACTGTCGGTCACCCGCGTGGGCGCCCAACCGTCGATTCCCTACTTGGCCGAGCTTACGCCATGAAGAAAACCCCGCTGCTGAACGTTGCCCTTTCGCGCACCATTGCCAGCATGGGGCATGGTGACATCCTGGTGATTGGTGATGCTGGCCTGCCGGTGCCGCCGGGCGTCGAGTTGATCGACCTGGCCGTCACGCCTGGCCTGCCGGATTTCGCCAGTGTGCTGAGGGTGGTGTTAAGCGAATTGCAGGTGGAGCGCCACGTGCTGGCCCAGGAGATGCAGAAAGTGGTGCCGCCGGCGCTGGTCGAGATCGAGCGGCTGAAGGGTAAGCTGGGCAAGCGGGAATGGCTGAGCCACGAAGATTTCAAAGTGCTGTCGCGCAGTGCCCGTGCCGTGGTGCGTACCGGCGAGTGCCAGCCCTACAGCAACATCGCCCTCATCTCCGGCGTGACCTTCTAGCAGCCGAAGCGCGGTGCTTTTGGGGGCGGTTGCCTGCGAGATCTGTTCTGGCGGCAAGGAGTGCCGCCCATGCTCAATCCCTGCTAAAAGGAATCGCCTTCATGGCCACAGTCACCACCCTACAGACCGCGCCGATCGAACTGATCATCGATACCGATCCCGGCGCCGACGACGTGGTTGCGCTGTTCTTGGCCATGGCCTCGCCCGATGAGCTCAATATCCGAGCCATCACCACCGTGGCTGGCAACGTGCGCCTGGACAAAACCTCGCGCAACGCCCGCCTGGCCCGTGAATGGGCCGGCCGCGAAGACATCCCCGTGTACGCGGGTGCTGCTCGCCCGCTGGTGCGCAGGCCCATCTACGCCGCGGCCGTTCACGGTGAAGAAGGCCTTACCGGTATACAAGTCCACGAACCGAAAGCGCCGCTGGCCAAGGGCAACGCCGTGCAATACCTGGTCGACACCCTCGGCGTCGCCCAGCCCCACAGCATCACCCTGGCCATGCTTGGCCCGCAGACCAACCTGGCTCTGGCGCTGATCCAGTGCCCAGACATCGCCAAAGGTATCAAGCAAGTGGTGGTTATGGGGGGAGCCCATTTCAATGGCGGCAACATCACCCCAGCTGCGGAATTCAACCTCTACGCGGACCCGCATGCCGGCGAAGTGGTGTTGGCCAGCGGCGTGCAACTAACCTACCTACCGCTGGATGTCACCCATAAGTTGCTGACCAGCGACGCCCGCCTCAAGCAACTGGCGGCCGTCAACAACCAGGCCAGCAAGCGCGTGGTGGATATCCTCGATGCCTACATCACCCACGACATGGACCTGTACGGCATGCCTGGCGGGCCGGTGCACGACGCCAGTGTCATCGCCTACTTGCTCCAGCCCGAGCTGTTCAGCGGCCGGCGTATCTACATGAGCATCGACAGCCGCGAAGGCCCCACGTTCGGCCAGACCGTTGCCGACTGGTATGGGGTGCTTAAACAGCCTGCCAATGTGATGTGGGTAGACCAAGGGGACGCCCAGGGCCTGTTCGACCTGCTCAGCGCCCGCTTGGCGCGATTGAAATAGCCGTGTGTGGGGCGTAGCGCTCGAACACCTGGTCGATGAAGCTGCGTGCCGCCTCGGCACCGTGATCGCGCACCAGCAGGTCGATGGCAATCAGTAGCAACTCTTCCGGCGTGCTAGGGCTGTACGCGCTCTGGCCTTCGGCCCATTTGACCTTGATATCGGCATCGATGCTGTGGCTGCTCATGGAAGGCTCTCGCTTGGGCCCGGTGCGGAGGGGTGAACACCGGTTCCTGGTGTTCGGGGGAAGGCACTGTGCCTTCACTTCCTAAAGTAAATCATGACTTTGCAGCGCAAACCAAGCGCCTCGTGGGTCGATCAGTAAAATTCGGTCACGATTGCCTTTCGCTCGGGGCGAGAGGTTCAGGCAGACTTGCCCGGTTTTGCAACAAATTCCTGGTGGAGCTGTCGGATCAGGCAGTTCCCAGATCGATTTAGGAGGATTCATGTTCCGTACCCGTGCTTTGTTGGCAACCCTGGCGGTGGCTGCTGTGCTGGCTGGTTGCAGCACTGGCGGTAACGCTGGTGGCGGCAAGGCGCCTGAGGCGCCGGCTGGCAACGATGGCCGCTGCGAAGCCAGCGGCGCCGATTTCGCCATTGGCAAACCGGGCAGCGCCGAGTTGCTGGAGCAGGCGCGCAAAGCCAGCGGCTCGCAGATGGCACGCATTCTCAAGCCCCACGATGTGGTTACCCTGGAGTACCGCTCCGAGCGCTTGAACCTGAATGTGGATGAGCAGGGCAAGGTGACCCGCGTCAACTGCGGCTAAGCGCTTGCCAGCGTTGCGCCGCACCCATAAAAAAACCCGCCACAAGGGCGGGTTTTTTTACAGCTATCCGAATTACTCCGGACGAACCTGTGCAGCCTGCATGCCCTTCTGGCCGCGCTCGGCGACGAAGGAAACAGTTTGGCCTTCTTTCAGGCTCTTGAAGCCGTCAGATTCGATGGCTTTGAAGTGTACGAACAGGTCGTCGCCGCCGCCTGCTGGGGTGATGAAGCCGTAGCCTTTCTCATCATTGAACCATTTGACGGTGCCTTGTTGGCGATTGGACATGGGTGAATCTCCAGAACATTTAGTTTTTTCAGTGGTGCAATGCGGCCGAGGCTACGGAGCACGGGACACATCATAGTATAATTCTGCGCATCTAGCGCCTTTTACATTCGCAGGATATTGATCCCGGTCAAAGAATGGCTAGCCTGGTCGGGCTTTAAGGTTTCAGCTCTTCGGTGCGCACGCCTGTTTCACGATCGTCTGAGCCTTTTGCATAAGCTTGGCGTCGACGCCATCCTGGCTGTCGAGGTCGGCAATCTCCGCATCGGAGAAATTCTTTTTGATCGCTTGGGCGCCACAGTCGCAATGTTTTTTCGCCGTTGCAGCGTCAACGCCTTGGCCGCTAGCCACTTGCGTGCACTGAGTCATGTAGGCGGCCTCCTTTCCAGCTGGGAAGTTGCCAGCGTTCGCGGCCATGGGCAGCAGCAGGGCCCCAGCGGCCGCCAGGGCCAGAAGAGACGGAACTCGCATAACCAGTTACTCCTTGGGTTAAGGTCTCATCAAGAGTAGGTTGCTTCCCAAGGTCTGATAGGGTTTTTTCTGCGTTAGTTCACCCAAAAGATGTAATTGCCAAATATTTCTGCCTGGGGTGCAACCCGCGTGCTAGCATGCCCCGCTTGTGGCCGCGCGGTTGCCGGCTGCAGCTATCTTTTTACTTTCCAGTCACTCTGGTTCGTCCCTGGCAAGCCGAAAGGCTTCTGCCACTGTGAGGCAGGCTTCCCTTAAAGGAAGGCAGGTCGGATCTTGTACTGGCTCATCCCAACCCACGTGACCTTTGGTAGGGGTCACCACTAGGAGAGGAGGCGCCATGCCCGTTATTACTCTTCCCGATGGCAGTCAACGTTCGTTCGATCACGCCGTATCCGTAGCCGAAGTCGCTGCTTCCATCGGCGCCGGTCTGGCCAAGGCCACCGTGGCCGGCAAGGTCGACGGCAAACTAGTCGATGCATGTGACTTGATCAGCCACGACGCCACCCTGCAGATCATCACCCCTAAAGATGCAGAGGGACTGGAGATCATCCGTCACTCGTGTGCCCACTTGGTTGGTCACGCGGTGAAGCAGCTGTACCCGAGCGCCAAGATGGTTATCGGCCCGGTGATCGACGAAGGCTTCTATTACGACATCGCCTACGAGCGCCCCTTCACCCCTGAAGACATGGCCGCCATCGAAAAGCGCATGATGGAGCTGATCGAAAAAGACTACGACGTAGTCAAGAAGGTCACCCCGCGCGCCGAAGTCATCGACGTGTTTACCGCCCGTGGCGAAGACTACAAGCTGCGCCTGGTCGAAGACATGCCAGATGAACAGGCCATGGGCCTGTACTACCACGAAGAATACGTCGACATGTGCCGCGGTCCGCACGTGCCGAACACCCGCTTCCTCAAGGCATTCAAGCTGACCAAGTTGTCTGGCGCCTACTGGCGCGGCGATGCCAAGAACGAGCAACTGCAGCGTGTGTACGGCACCGCCTGGGCTGACAAAAAACAGCTAGCCGCCTACATCCAGCGCATCGAAGAAGCTGAGAAGCGCGACCACCGCAAGATCGGCAAGCAGCTCGACCTGTTCCACCTGCAAGAAGAAGCCCCGGGCATGGTGTTCTGGCACGCCAACGGCTGGACCGTCTACCAGGTGCTCGAGCAGTACATGCGTGGCGTGCAGCGCGAAAACGGCTACCAGGAAATCAAGACCCCGCAAGTTGTCGACCGCATCCTCTGGGAGCGTTCCGGCCACTGGTCCAACTACGCCGAGAACATGTTCACCACTTCGTCGGAAAGCCGTGACTACGCGGTCAAGCCGATGAACTGCCCGTGCCACGTGCAGGTGTTCAACCAAGGCCTGAAAAGCTACCGCGACTTGCCGCTGCGCCTGGCCGAGTTCGGTGCCTGCCACCGTAATGAGCCGTCCGGTGCCCTGCACGGCATCATGCGCGTACGTGGCTTCGTACAGGACGATGCGCACATCTTCTGCACCGAAGAGCAGGTAAAGAAAGAAGCCGCCGACTTCATCAAGCTGACCCTGGACGTGTACAAAGACTTCGGCTTCAGCGACATCGCCATGAAGCTGTCCACTCGTCCGGCCAAGCGTGTCGGTTCCGAAGAGCTGTGGGATCGTGCTGAAACGGCGCTGGCCGATGCTCTGAACGAATCCGGCCTGGAGTGGGAATACCAGCCAGGCGAAGGTGCATTCTACGGCCCGAAGATCGAGTTCACCCTGCGCGACTGCCTCGGCCGTAACTGGCAGTGTGGTACCCTGCAGTACGACCCGAACCTGCCAGAGCGCCTGGATGCCAGCTATATCGCCGAAGATAACGCCCGTAAGCGTCCGGTAATGCTGCACCGCGCCATTCTTGGCTCGTTCGAGCGCTTCATCGGCATGCTCATCGAGCATTACGCTGGCGTGTTCCCGGCATGGCTGGCTCCAACTCAGGCGGTGATCATGAATATCACCGACAAGCAGGCCGATTTCGCCCTTGAGGTTGAGAAATCTCTGAACGGTAGCGGTTTCCGTGCCAAGTCGGACTTGAGAAATGAGAAGATCGGCTTTAAAATCCGCGAGCATACTTTGCTCAAGGTCCCGTACCTTTTGGTTATAGGGGATCGCGAAGTCGAAACGCAAACCGTCGCTGTGCGTACTCGCGAAGGCGCAGACCTGGGCTCCATGCCCGTCGCCCAATTCGCTGAGCTCCTGACACATGCGGTTTCCCGGCGTGGTCGCCAAGAATCGGAGTAATGACTATTAAGCGTGAAATGAGAAACGATAAACGTGCTGTACCGAAGGCCCCGATCAACGAGAATATCTCGGCCCGCGAGGTTCGGTTAATTGGCGCAGACGGCGAGCAGGTTGGCATCGTCTCGATTGATGAAGCGCTTCGTATCGCTGATGAAGCGAAGCTGGATCTGGTGGAAATCTCTGCAGACGCGGTACCGCCTGTCTGCAAAGTCATGGACTACGGCAAGCACCTCTTCGAGAAGAAGAAGCAGGCTAACGAAGCCAAGAAAAACCAGAAGCAGATCCAGATTAAAGAAATCAAGTTTCGTCCAGGGACGGAGGATGGGGATTACCAGGTAAAACTACGCAACCTGGTACGTTTCCTTACCGATGGGGACAAGGCCAAGATCTCTCTGAGATTCCGTGGTCGTGAGATGGCCCACCAGGAGCTGGGCATGGAGCTGTTGAAGCGGGTCGAAGCTGACCTCGCCGAATACGGCACCGTTGAGCAGCATCCTAAGATGGAAGGACGCCAGCTTATGATGGTCATCGCCCCCAAGAAAAAGAAGTAATCTCCCGGGCACGGCAGGCCTGATGATTATGTGTAATTTTATCGAATGCGGAGTTCCAACATGCCAAAAATGAAAACCAAGAGCGGTGCTGCGAAGCGTTTCCTGAAGACAGCTTCGGGCTTCAAGCACAAGCACGCTTTCAAGAGCCACATCCTGACCAAAATGTCGACCAAGCGTAAGCGTCAACTGCGCGGTGCCAGCTTGCTGCACCCGTCCGACGTAGCAAAAGTCGAGCGCATGCTGCGCGTTCGTTAATTCTGGTTAAGATAGAGGAAGTTACTCATGGCTCGTGTTAAGCGCGGCGTTATCGCTCGTAAGCGTCACAAAAAAATTCTGAAGCTGGCTAAAGGTTACTACGGTGCTCGTTCGCGCGTATTCCGTGTTGCCAAGCAAGCGGTCATCAAGGCAGGCCAATACGCCTACCGCGACCGTCGCCAGAAGAAGCGTCAGTTCCGCGCACTGTGGATCGCTCGTATCAACGCCGGTGCCCGCACCAACGGTCTGTCGTACAGCCGTCTGATTGCTGGCCTGAAAAAGGCTTCGATCGAAATCGACCGTAAGGTTCTGGCCGATCTGGCAGTGAACGAAAAAGCGGCGTTTGCTGCGATTGTCGAGAAAGCTAAAGCCGTTCTGGCTTAAGTACCCGCGACAATCACCCGGCGGCGCTAGCGTCGTCGGGCATTGAACGTCATCGATAGGGGAAGAGCCTTCAAAGCTCTTCCCCTATTTTCGTATCTGGAGTCTGTACATGGAAAACCTGGATGCGCTGGTCTCCCAAGCCCTAGAGGCCGTGGAGCGCGCTGAAGACATCACTACCCTGGAACAGATCCGGGTTAATTATCTCGGCAAGAAGGGCGAACTGACCCAGGTGATGAAGACCCTGGGCAACCTGCCAGCCGAAGAGCGGCCGAAAGTCGGCGCGCTGATCAACGACGCCAAAGAGCGCGTCACCGTCGTGCTGAACGCACGCAAGGCAGCCTTCGAAGAAGCCGAGCTCAGCGCTCGCCTGGCTGCCGAATGCATCGACGTCACCTTGCCAGGCCGTGGCCAGGCCACCGGTGGCCTGCACCCGATCACCCGTACTCTCGAGCGCATCGAGCAGTTCTTCACCCACATCGGCTACGGCATTGCCGAAGGCCCAGAGGTCGAAGACGACTACCACAACTTCGAAGCGCTCAACATCCCGGGCCACCATCCGGCGCGAGCGATGCACGACACCTTCTACTTCAATGCCAACATGCTGCTGCGCACCCACACCTCGCCGGTGCAGGTGCGGACCATGGAGTCCAGCCAGCCGCCGATTCGCATTGTCTGTCCGGGCCGCGTTTATCGCTGCGACTCGGATATCACCCACTCGCCGATGTTCCACCAGGTCGAAGGCCTGCTGATCGATCGCGACATCAACTTCGCCGACCTCAAGGGCACCATCGAAGAGTTCCTGCGCGTGTTCTTCGAAAAAGAACTGGCGGTTCGTTTCCGCCCATCGTTCTTCCCCTTCACGGAGCCGTCCGCTGAAGTCGACATCCAGTGCGTGATGTGTTCCGGTAATGGTTGCCGCGTGTGCAAGCAAACTGGCTGGCTGGAAGTGATGGGTTGCGGCATGGTGCACCCAAGCGTGCTACGCATGTCTGGCATCGACCCTGAAGAGTTCCAGGGCTTCGCCTTCGGCATGGGGGCCGAGCGTCTGGCCATGCTGCGCTATGGCGTCAACGATTTGCGTCTGTTCTTCGATAACGACCTGCGGTTCCTTGCCCAATTCCGCTAGGCCCAATCGACGCACTTTCTAGGAGAAGAACAGCATGAAATTCAGTGAACAGTGGCTGCGCGGTTGGGTAAACCCGCAAGTCTCCCGTGACGAATTGGTTGCCCGCCTGTCCATGGCCGGCCTCGAAGTCGACAGCGTTACCCCTGCCGCCGGCCAGTTCAGCGGCATCGTCGTGGGCGAAATCCTCGCCACCGAACAACACCCTGACGCCGACAAGCTGCGCGTGTGCCAGGTAACCAACGGCCAGGAAACCTTCCAGGTCGTATGCGGCGCTCCTAACGCCCGCCCTGGCATCAAAATTCCGTTCGCTATGATCGGTGCCGAGCTGTCTGGCGACTTCAAGATCAAAAAGGCCAAGCTACGCGGCGTCGAGTCCTTCGGCATGCTGTGCTCGGCTGCCGAGTTGGAAATCAGCGAAGAGAACGACGGCCTGCTCGAACTGGCTGCCGACGCCCCGGTTGGTGAAAACATTCGCACCTACCTGAACCTGGACGACGCCAGTATCGAAATCGGCCTCACGCCGAACCGCGGTGACTGCCTGTCCATCGCAGGGCTCGCCCGCGACGTCAGCGCCCTGTACGACACCCCGGTCACCCGCCCAGTCGTGCCGGCCGTACCGGCTGCCCACGACGAAGTGCGCCCGGTAGAAGTCAGTGCCCCGGCCGCCTGCCCACGCTACCTCGGCCGCGTTATCCGTAACGTAGACCTGAGCAAGCCGACCCCGCTGTGGATGGTCGAGCGCCTGCGCCGCAGCGACGTGCGCAGCATTGATGCTGCCGTTGACATCACCAACTACGTGATGCTCGAACTCGGCCAACCGATGCATGCCTTCGACCTCGCGGAAATCAATGGCGGCATCCGCGTCCGCATGGCCGAAGAGGGCGAAAAGCTTGTCCTGCTCGACGGCCAGGAAGTCGCCCTGCGCGCCGACACCCTGGTGATCGCCGATCACACCCGCGCCCTGGCCATCGCCGGCGTCATGGGTGGCGAGCACAGCGGTGTGAACACCGAAAAAACCCGCGACCTGTTCCTCGAAAGTGCGTTTTTCGAGCCGATCTCCGTCGCCGGTAAAGCCCGTTCCTACGGCCTGCACACCGATGCCTCGCACCGCTATGAGCGTGGCGTCGATTCGCAGCTGGCCCGCGAAGCCATGGAGCGCGCTACCCAGTTGCTGCTGGACATCGTTGGCGGCGAAGCCGGCCCGGTGGTCGAAGCAGTAAGCCAACAGCACCTGCCGCAAGTGGCCCCGGTCACCCTGCGCGCCGAACGCATCACCCAGATGCTCGGCATGGAAATGGACCCAGCCCAGGTCGAGCAGCTGCTCAACGCCCTGGAGCTGACCACGACCAGCGAGGGGGCAGGGCAGTGGACCGTCAACGTCCCAAGCCACCGCTTCGACATCAGCCTGGAAGTGGACCTGATCGAAGAGCTGGCCCGCCTGTACGGCTACAACAACCTGCCGGTGCGCTACCCGCAAGCCCGCCTTGCCCCTCAGGGCAAGCCGGAAACTCGCGGTGACCTGCCGACCCTGCGCCGCCTGCTGGTTGCTCGCGGCTACCAGGAGGCCATCACCTACAGCTTCATCGACCCAAAACTGTTCGAACTGTTCAGCCCGGGCGTAGAGCCGCTGCTGCTGGCCAACCCCATCTCCAGCGACATGGCCGCCATGCGCGCGTCCCTGTGGCCGGGCCTGGTCAAGGCACTGCAGCACAACCTGAACCGTCAGCAAGACCGCGTGCGTCTGTTCGAAAGCGGCCTGCGCTTCGTCGGCCAGCTTGGTGACCTGCAGCAGCAACCAATGATCGCTGGCGTAATCACCGGTAGCCGCCTGCCAGAAGGCTGGGCCAATGGCCGCGATGGTGTCGACTTCTTCGACGTGAAAGCGGACGTGGAAGCCCTGCTGGGCTACTCCGGCGCGCTAAGCGACTTTACCTTCAGCGCCGGCAAACACCCAGCCCTGCACCCGGGCCAAACCGCCGCCATCGAGCGTGACGGCAAGCTGGTCGGCTACCTAGGTGCCATCCACCCAGAGCTGGCCAAAGCCCTGGGCCTGGACCGCCCAGTGTTCCTGTTCGAGCTGGTGTTGGGGGACGTGGTCGAAGGCCGGCTGCCGAAGTTCAGCGAGCTGTCCAAATTCCCGGAAACCCGCCGCGACCTGGCTTTGATTGCAGGACGTGATGTAGCTTCTAGCGCGGTCCTTGAATTAATTCGTGACAATGCAGGCGAATGGCTCACAGACCTCAGGCTGTTTGATGTCTACCAAGGTAAAGGCATTGATCCTGATAGAAAAAGCCTGGCCGTCGGCTTGACCTGGCAGCATCCATCGCGCACTCTTAACGACGATGAGGTGAACACTACCCTGCAAAACATCCTCACCTCGCTTGAACAAAGGTTGAACACCACGTTAAGGAAATAACGGCATGGGTGCTCTGACGAAAGCTGAGATGGCCGAAAGGCTGTACGAGGAGCTGGGGCTTAACAAGCGTGAGGCCAAGGAGCTGGTCGAGCTGTTTTTTGAAGAAATTCGGCACGCACTTGAAGAGAACGAGCAGGTCAAGCTGTCCGGTTTTGGCAACTTCGACCTTCGCGACAAGCGCCAGCGGCCGGGCCGCAACCCCAAGACCGGGGAAGAAATCCCGATCACCGCACGGCGCGTCGTCACCTTTCGTCCAGGGCAGAAGTTGAAGGCCCGGGTTGAGGCCTATGCTGGAACCAAGCCATAACGACGAACTGCCCCCCATACCGGGCAAACGCTACTTCACCATAGGTGAAGTAAGTGAGCTTTGTGCGGTGAAGCCGCACGTGCTGCGGTATTGGGAGCAGGAGTTCGATCAGCTTAACCCGGTAAAGCGGCGCGGGAACCGCCGGTATTATCAGCGGCAGGATGTGCTGATGATTCGGCAGATTCGAGCGCTGCTTTATGACCAAGGGTTCACCATTGGCGGGGCTCGATTGAGGCTCTCCAGTGATGAGGCTAAGGATGAGTCAAGCCAGTACAAGCAGCTGATTCGACAGATGATTGTCGAGTTGGAGGATGTGTTGGTGGTGTTGAAAAAGTGATCTGGTTTGCTGATGAATGGTTTTTTTGAAAAAAAAGCTTCCATTTATCAAAAGCTTAGGGTAGATTCTTCATCGTTCTTAGAGGTTTTGAGAACATAGTCGGGGCGTAGCGCAGCCCGGTAGCGCACTTGCATGGGGTGCAAGGGGTCGAGTGTTCGAATCACTCCGTCCCGACCAATAATCCCAATGGGAAAGGCCAATGTTCAGAGCATTGGCCTTTTTCATTTGCGTGACTTTTGCGTGACTTCTCTCTTTTTCATGCCTTCCTCTTGGTCAGCATCGTGAATACCGGTCCACGGGAATCTGTTGCGGACACATTGTTGGCTGCCTCTATCAGTTGCCCGATCTCCGCGCCTGAGTAGTGACTGGTGATGCTGCCGTTCTGTCCGAGCAGCGCCTTGCGGTCTTCCTCCGAAACTCTTGCAGCCTTGAGTCGCCGGCCGAACGTGTGTTTAAGATCATGCACACGGAACGATGCGAACTCCTCGTGCGCCGGCCTCAGGTTCTTCTCCTGCCAAACCTTGGCCGCCCTGGCCCGGGCCTTCTTCCATGCCGAATCGTTCATTCGAGGCATCGGCGTCTCATCGTGGTACGGGAATACCCATTCCTTGCTGATCCCGCGCTGTCGGTTGACGATCAACCTGGCAACGCTGTTCAGCACCACCAGCCTCTCGTCGCCGTTCTTGACCTCGGATTTCTCTGTCCGGCCGCCGAAGCCGGCGGGAATCAGGAATACTGTGGCGTCGATCTCGAGCACATGAATCTCCCAATCCCAGCGAAGTTTGCATACCTCCTGCTCCCGGCAGCCCGTGTTTACCTTGAACAGGGCCATCTTGTGGTTTTTTTCGAGTACATGGCGACCTCCAGGTTGGTTACGCGACCGCATTGGTCAGGAGCCAGGCGCGGGTGACCAAACCCACCGTGAAAGGTGGCCTGGCGCCTGCCAATGCAGCCTGCGATAGGGTGCAGGGCATCGGGCAGTTAGCGTCAGGCGGACGCGTTGCTGGTTGTTCAGAATGGTTCAAGGGCCTTATGATCTGAACGGTGTCTTGGTTTGACGCTGAGACTCACCTCCTTTGAAGGACATGAGCATGGGACAGTATTTCGGTAATTCAGGCCTATTCAAGACTGCTTCGTATTCCTGCAACGAGCTCCTGATCAGCGGCATCGCCAGCTGGGAGCGTAAAAACATTGCCCTGAATACAAAGGAGTTTTTGATATGTCCAAAGAACTACTCGGAGTTTCTGCTCTAGGCTTGATGGTGGTCGGTGAGTTCTGTGCAATCTACAGTGAGGTCGTAGTCGCTAAACTTGCGCATACAGGAAGTGCCTCGTGGGGAGCCATCAGTTTCCCCTTGGCACTGATGTGTTTTGCAGGGATTTGTCTACTGGCGGCATACTGGCTTGGATACGTTGCAGTCGGTGATATCTGGATCGTCACCGTGGTATCAGTCACCTCTTTGTTGCTTCTCGAGCCCGTAGTTGTGTGGTCTCTTTTCCATGAGACACCAGGGCGGGGAGCACTCATTGGCTTCGTTCTGGGGGCCTTGGGTATGCTGTCCACTGCATTGCTTTAACTCACCATTTTTGGCCCAGCAACTGTTTGCTGGGCCAATTCGCACGACCCACATGGATTTCCCGTCTGCCCCTGTCGCCAGGCCAGCCAGTGAAATCGTCATGCTGCGAACAGCTCTTCCTGACTTGAAGCCCTGGTCTTTCAGGTGCATGCCGTGTTCCTCCGTTGGATTCCCAATGCCGCCTCATCGAAGCGGCATCAGTGAATCTTGTAGTGGGCTGCACGGTGAGATCAAGCGACTGCGGGACGGCCATCGAGCCACCTGCGATACCATTGCTACCCAGCAGCGCCAGGCAGGAACCTTTGCCGTCGTGGTGCTCGGGGGATTGCTTGAAGAGGCTGAGCGAATGGCGGGCAACTGCTCAGCAGCGCTTGAGCGAAGTCGAATAGCGGGGCTGGTATGCGAGGCTACTTATGCAGTGCTCATCAGTGGGGGTAGGGTTGCGAAGCGTGACGTGACCGCTTGAACGCGGCATCCCTCGCAACCCAAATGGCTCTATTCTAGGCAATTGGACTGATGTGGTATCTTGGCGACCTTTAGACCGATTTCAGGATGAGATCTCATGCAACACAGGTTGGAATGCGTAACTGGAACACAAAACTTTCTGGGCCTTCTTTGCAAGAACCGCTTGGAAATTAGGTATAGCGCGCTTGCCGCCGGCGTTTTTGCCGTTTTAGTGAGCGTTGCTGCCCGGGCAGATGACATTGCCGGCGTATCAATCGGCTCATCGATGGAGGAAGCTAAAGTAGCTATTTCCAAAGCCAACCCCAACTACAAACTGTCCCCACTGATGCTGACTAACGGCAAGGAAGCCGGCGTTACAGCGGTGACTGGTGACAGATTGCCTGGAACTGGTACTACCAATTCTGGTGGGGCTTCAGATGAGTTTGTAGCCTTACAAACCGATGCCGGAAGAATTTGGTTCGTTGCAAGGGTCCAACGCTTTGATGAAGGCGGGCGCATCGGAGTGGACGCTCTCAAGGATGCGTTAACGGAGAAATTCGGTAGCCCATCACCCAGCGTGAACCTTATGGGCCTCAGCATGAGCTGGCAATATGATCGGAACGGAAAGCAATGGTCTGGATCGGGCGTAGAGCCATGCCAATTACAACATGGGTCATATCACATCCCAGGCGTGACGGTAAGCGCACCGCAATCGTTCAGCCCGAACTGCGGTAAGGTTATATCCGTTAATGCCTCTACCCAGCCGGACGGCATGGTTCCCCATTACTCGATCACCATCACCGACGCAAAATCTATGTTTGATGAGCTGGCCGCTCGCGATGCGAAGGCTGAAGCTGAGCGGAAGCAGAGTCTCGCAGACGAAAAAGCTAAATCGGTCAAACCTAAGATTTGAGAGCAGATTGGCGCCGCCTGGATGTCTTGGGGGCGCTCGCGTGCGTGGCATTTAAAACGTTCTAGCTGGCCACCTCTGGCAGTCTTGGTCGACTTTGACCAAGACTGCCAGCTGTTGGATGTTGCCGTGGTATGGTCTCCGATGGTTTATGATCGCGCCACAACAGCGTGGTTGACCCTGTAATCTACGGTGTGCCGCTTGCGTTGCTTCTTCTCAATTTTGACGCCCAGAGAACCTGGACGCCTGCGGTGCACGCCGGTGCTCCATCCGCATAGGGGTAGCTACTCGATACTCAACTAAACTTTCGATAGTTGGGGGCGGTGAGGTGGGTTATGCGCTACTCGAAAATCAGACCGTTTCTCTGGTGGGCTGGCGCCCTGCAGTTTTTTGCGATTTTGGCAGCCATTGAGCACAGGGCATGGGACGTTGTGTTCATTTGCCTGATGGTGATCGCAGTGGGGATATGGTTTGCCAGAGATGTACAACGATTGGAGGCTCACAAGCAGCCAAGTACCAGGTAGGCGAGCTTCCGTCGGAGTCGTGCATCGTTTGAGAGGGGCTAGGCTGAGTGGATACCTGCTCGAGGGCTCTCAGATGACCAAGTGCAAAAGGTGCGAAGAAGAAATTCAGTTCGATCTTGATGACACGAAAGATCAGGTCGAAGCGGACTGCCCAAAATGCGGGGCCCGGCATGTCATCAGCTGGGTTGCTTCATCGGTGTCGACTCCCGGCGGCCAGTTCATTGTTGATCTGGTCGAGAAAGCACGATGGATCGACCGCGGCAACGGCTGAGGCGCTGGCGGGTAGCGCCAGAGGTCAGGCCGGATCAGCGAGCGGCAGGGCCTTCTGGTCTAGATCGGAGGTGCCGGCAGGTCGAACAGTGTTGAACCCAGTCTCAACAGCCGACAGAGCCTCGATCCAGTGGCTTTCCCGCTGAGTGATGTAGGCCGCCAAGTAGGTGCAGAACGCCGTGTAGGCGAGTTGGTAGGGTTGCTCAGAGGCTGCAGCATCGCTGAGGTGGTTAGTGCGTCCGCAGCCACTCATCCGCGACATCACCCATGGTGGATGGGGCGCCACTCTTTATCCAAGACATGAAGGCGCGATCGAACTTGAAACCATCGCCACATTCATTCACCAGGAACTGCCGGACCTTCTGCGTGTTTCGGTAGTTGCTGTTGAGCGGAGTAGAGCGGGTAATCGGTCCAGCGTGCCAGTCGAAGCGCATTTCCTTTTCCTTGGATGGCAAGTTAGCCAAGAGCCTAGCACTGCTCGCACCACTTAGCACTGATGCGTCGATTTGTGGCGCGGACAACTGAGGTAATTGCACGGACCACCAACCCTAGAAGGTCACCGGCTACCGCGACCTCGCCGAGAGCGAGATCGACGGCCTGAACACCTATGGCTTCAACCCGGTGGTTCGCAGGGCCGTGTTGTGCATAAAAACTATACAAGACCACAAAAAATATGTACAAAATTGTGCTGCTGTATAGTATTTGAAAGTGCTTGAGGTGAGTATGGCGCACCCTACTCGTTGGACCTGCCTTTGCCTGCTACTCACCGCCTTGTCGGCGGTGGCGGACTGGCGAGCGGAGCTGCCTGCGGCGCAACGGCTGGGCGTAGGTGAGTTCACTTGGTTTGGCCTGCGCCTTTACACCGCCCAGTTATGGACAGTCGGCCCGGTTCAAGACTGGAACCAGCCTTTCGCGCTTGAGCTTCTCTATCACCGGGCATTGTCGAAGGACGCGCTGGTAAAGGCCAGCCTCGAGGAAATGCAACGCCTGGATGCCAGCGGTGCGACGCCGCAGCAGCGCGCTGCGTGGGCCCACGCGATTGAGCTGGCATTTGTGGACGTCCGCCCTGGCATGCGCATTACGGGCGTGTATCTGCCGGGTCAGGGTTGCCGCTTCTATGTCAACGGCAAACTCAGCCGCGCCATCGCCGACCCTGGCTTTGCCCGGGCGTTCTTCGCCATCTGGCTCGATCCGCGGGCCAGGGACGCACAACTGCGTCAGCGCCTGCTCGGGCTGGCTGACAATGACCGAGGAACCTGAACATGCGCAAAGCGCTATTGCTAGCTGCCTGCCTGTTTCTAGGCAGTTGTGGCAATGTCGGTGTCGAGCACTATGCCCAGGAGCAACCAAAGCTGGACCTGGCGGCGTTCTTCTCGCGACCGGTGCAGGCCTGGGGGATGTTCCAGAAGCGTTCAGGGGCGGTGGTCAAACGCTTTCACGTGCGCATCGACAGCCGCCGTGAAGGTGAGCGGCTGATCCTCGACGAGCATTTTCTCTACAGCGATGGCACACGCCAGCAGCGTACCTGGACGCTAGTGCCTGACGGCCCTGGCCGCTGGCGCGGAACCGCCGGGGACGTGATCGGTGAGGCCCGCGGCGAAGTGGCGGGTAATACGCTGCGTTGGCGTTACCAGCTGGATCTGCCAGTTGACGGGCAGCACTGGCAGGTAGACCTGGACGACTGGATGTACCTCATGGATGACGACACCCTGATCAACCGCTCGAGCATGAGCAAACTGGGCGTGGAGATCGGCCAGATAACCCTGTTCTTCCGCCGCCTGCCAGAGGGCACACCATGAACCTGTTCGCGCTTAACCAGCGGGTGTCGACCGGCGAAGCAAAGGAACTGGAACTGCTGTCGCTGGAGGGTGGGTTCTACCTACTGCGCGCCTTGACCGACGCCGGTCCAGTGACATTGAGCGATGCCCATGGGCAGCCAGTTCGCCTGCGCTCCACTACCGAGCTGCGGCAGTTGCTGGCCGACCTGCCACCGGTACCCTGCAGCTTGGTACAGCAGGTGGTACATGATGAAATGTGCGGGCAACGTGACGGCCCAATTGCGCCGCTGCGCGTACCCGTAACGCTGACCAGTCAGTGGTAGCCTGAACGATGCGCCTGGGCCTGGTGCTGGGTGACCAGCTGTCGTTCGATCTGGCAAGCCTTGCTGCACTGGACCCTGCCCGCGATGCTGTCCTGATGGCGGAAGTGGAGGGAGAGGCCAGGTACGTGCCGCATCATCCGCTGAAGATCGTACTCATCTTCAGCGCCATGCGGCACTTCGCCCAGGCGCTGCGTGAGCGGGGTTGGCAAGTGCATTACGTCGAGCTGGACGCAGACGGCAACAGCGGTAGCATCGTAGGCGAGTTGCGTCGCTGGCATCACGCCTTGGGCGCCACGCACATTCACGTGACCGAGTGCGGTGAGTGGCGCCTGGAGCAGGCGTTGCGCGATGCCGCACTGCCGCTTGTGTGGCATCGCGATACGCGGTTTCTGTGCTCTCGCCAAGCCTTCGCCCGCTGGGCCCAGGAGCGTCGGCAGCTGCGTATGGAGCACTTCTACCGTGGTATGCGCAAGCGAACCGGTTTGCTGCTGGAGCCTGACGGCAGCCCGGCAGGTGGCGCCTGGAATTTTGATGGCGACAATCGCAAGGCATTGCCACGCCGGCTGCGCGGGCCGTTTGCTGCGCATTTCGCGCAGGACGAGATCACGGCAGCGGTGCAGGCATTGGTGCGTCAGCGCTTCAGCGACCACTACGGGGCCATCGACGGCTTCGACTACCCCGTGACTCATGCCGCGGCACGACAGCTCTGGCAACATTTTCTGGACTTCGGCCTGGCGGCCTTCGGTGACTACCAGGATGCGATGGCCGAGGGCGAGCCGTACCTGTTCCACGCGCGCATCAGTGCGGCCCTCAACATCGGGCTGCTGGATGTGCGTTGTCTGTGCGACGAGGTCGACAAGGCCTGGCGCGAGGGGCGGGTGCCGCTCAATGCAGCTGAAGGTTTCATCCGCCAGCTGATCGGCTGGCGCGAGTATGTGCGCGGCATTTATTGGCTGCGCATGCCTGACTATGCAGGGCTCAATTACCTGGGCAACGACCGTGCGTTGCCAGCATTCTATTGGACCGGGCACACCCGCATGCGCTGCATGGAGCAAGCCATCGGGCAGACCCTGCGGTTGGGCTACGCTCACCATATCCAGCGCTTGATGGTCACCGGCAACTTCGCCTTGCTGGCCGGTATCGTGCCGGCGGCGATTTGTGAGTGGTACCTGGCCGTCTACATGGATGCCTTCGACTGGGTCGAGCTGCCCAACACGCTTGGCATGGTGATGCACGCCGATGGCGGCTACCTGGGGTCCAAGCCGTACTGCGCCAGTGGTCGTTATATCCAGCGCATGTCCGATCATTGCAAGGCTTGCAGTTACAGGGTCGACCAGGTGGTCGAGGATGATGCTTGCCCGTTCAATGCCCTGTACTGGCATTTTCTGATCCGCCATCGCTCGCTGCTTTCGGCTAACCCGCGTTTGGCCCTGGTCTATCGCAGCCTCGATAACATGTCGGCTAGCCGTCGTGACGCCGTGTGGCAGCGTGGTCAGTCACTGCTGGCGCGGCTCGATTCGCAGCAGGCGTTATGAAAAAGAGCCTTTTACCCAGCAAGATCTGCGTGGTGTGTGGACGACCGTTCAACTGGCGCAAGCGCTGGGCTCGCTGTTGGGAGCAGGTGCGCTACTGCTCTGAGCGATGCCGCAGGTCAGCGCCGCGCCGCGAGGCGCGCTAGCAGAGGCAAGGCCAATGCCCATATCGGCATCAGTAGCAAGCCGGTTACCACCGCGCCCAACGGCAAGGCGACGTCCGCAAGTCTTGCGCCGCCTACGTAAGCCAGTGGGCCGCCAAGTGCGCCCAGCAGCGCACCGAGCCGGCAGTGCCTACCGGCCCATGCCAGGCTGTGGCGCATGCCGCTAGCCAGCACCAGCCAAAGCAGTGCCAGCCACAGCGGCAGCGGCCAGGCGTCGAAACCCAACACGCCCAGTGCCCCCAGCGCGCTGTCGAGCACACAGCCGGCCAAGGTTACGCGCAACAGCGCCTTGACCTCGGCGTTGATGTCCGGGCACAGGCGCAGGTGTAGCGCCACACCCGGAATCACCAGCAGCAACAGCCAGGGGTGTTCGGCGCCCAGCACGCAGGCCCACCAGCCAGCCTGTAACCAGACGGCATTGGCGACCACCCAACTGCCCAGCATCAGGCACTGCCAGGCATGGGCGCGCGCCGTGCCTGGGGCGCTGCCCAGAGCAGGTGCGCAACGCCGATGGTGCGCTCTTCGAAGCCGCCCTGGCAGTAACACAAGTAGAACTCCCATAGGCGCTGGAACCTCTCGTCGTAGCCCAGGTCCGTCAGCGCTGTGCGCGCCTGGCGCAGGTTTTCACGCCAGTGCCGCAGGGTGTGGGCATAGTCCTGGCCGAAGTCCTCCATGTGCACGAGGTTGAGTGCGGTATGCCGGCTGGCAGTGTCGAGCAACACGCTCAGCGAAGGCAGGGCACCACCGGGGAAGATGTAGCGCTGGATGAAGTCGACCGAGCGCCGCGCCTGTGCATAGCGCTGGTCGCGGATGGTGATTGCCTGCAACAGCATCAGGCCGTCGGGCTTGAGCAGCGAAGCACACTGGCGGAAATACACCGGTAGGTAACGATGGCCGACAGCCTCGATCATCTCGATCGAAACCAGTTTGTCGAAAGTGCCTTGAAGGTCGCGGTAGTCTTCGCGAAGCACCGTCACGTGCTGCTCCAGTCCCAAGGCCTGAACGCGCTCCTGGGTATGGCTGTACTGCGCCTCGGAGAGCGTGGTGGTGGTGACCTTGCAGCCGTATTGGGTGGCGGCGTGGATCGCCAGGCTGCCCCAGCCGCAGCCGATTTCCAGCAGGTGCTCGCCAGGGCGCAGTTCAAGCTTCTGGCAGATGCGCTCCAGCTTGTGCAATTGGGCTTGCTCCAGTGTTTGCCCAGGATGCTCGAATTGGGCCGCCGAATACATCATGGTGGGGTCCAGCAGCCGCTCGAACAGCGCATTGCCCAGGTCGTAATGCGCCAGAATATTGCGCCGGGCGCCGCGCCTGCTGTTGCGGTTGAGCCGGTGCAGTAGCCGTAGGGCAGGGCGGCCGAAGCGGGCCAGGCCACCCTCGAGCGCGTCGAGCACTTCGAGGTTGGCGACGAACAGGCGAGTCACCAGCGCCAGATCGGGGCTTCGCCAATAGCCGTGGATGTAGGCTTCTCCAGCACCGATCGAGCCGTTGCCGGCGATCAGGCTCCAGGTGGCGTCATCAAGGATCTCCACCTCGGCCTGCAGCGGGCTGTCGGCATCACCGAAACTCCATTGCTGCCCGTGGCTGAGCAGGCGCAGGTGGCCGTGGCGCAGCTTGCTCATCTGGGCGAGCACGGCGCTTCGTGCCAGCCCGCCGAACAACGGCGCAAGGCCTGCGAACTTGCTAACGCTCAGGGTGGGATTCGACATCGTCAGGGTCCTCGCAAGGTTGGCCGAGCGCCAGGTGGCCCTGGCTGATGGTGTGGTCATGCACTGGGGTGCGTTTGAGCAAAAGGCATAGCGCTTGCCAATAAATGGCTGAGAGAGTTCGCAGGCTCATCCATGGGAAGGTCAGTACATACCGACGCAGGGCGACGCCATCCAGTGGTTGACGGTGCAGGGCGAGCTCGGCCTCGAACACCTTGCTGTCGCCCTGCCAGTTCTGCATGTGAATGCGTATATGGTCCGCGTTGAGGAAGAAGCGCAGGCGATAGTCCATGTCCCGTGGCATGAATGGCGACACATGGAAGGCCTTGGCCACGGTGAAGGGCTTGGCAAGGTTGTGTTGCACCGGTAGCACGTAATGAAAGCGTTCACGCCACGGGGTGTTGCGCACCTCCATCAGGATCGCCGTTAGGCGCCCGTCGCGGTCATGGCAGAAATAGAAGCTCACCGGGTTGAATGACAGCCCCCAGCAACGCAGTTGGGTAAGTAGCCTTACCGGGCCTTCGGGCATATGCCCCGTCGCCTGATAGACCAACAAGCGTGCGGCCTGGGCCAGGGTTTCGCCGTGGCGGGTCTGCGCGGGCAGGTAGTCGGTCTCGCGCCAGCACAGCGGTGCCAGGCGCCAGCGCCCTAGCCAGCGTGACAGGCCCATCAGCCAGGTTTGTTCGTCCAGGTCCAGGTAAAACATGCCGATCCGGTAGCGGAAAGCGTGGAGCCGCGGCGTCAGCCGACGGTGGCTGACCCAGCCCATACAGAGGCTGCAGTTCACAGCTGTTCTCCAAAATGCGCGGCCACCTTCAGTGCACTGACCACCCCGTCCTCATGAAAGCCGTTGCCCCAGTAGGCGCCGCAGAAGTAACTGTGCTGCTGGCCCTGCAGGTGTGCTTGGCGCGCCTGCGCGGCGGATGCCGCAAGGCTGTACTGCGGATGGGCATACTGGAAGCGGGCGATCACCTGTGCTGGGTCTATCAGCGCGGTTTGGTTGAGGCTCACGCAGAAGGTTGTCGCTGCCTGGATACCTTGCAGAATGTTCATGTTGTAGGTCAGTGCAGCGGGCGCCTGCTCTGGTCCGCCCAGGCGGTAGTTCCAACTGGCCCAGGCGCTTTTGCGGCGTGGCAGCAGACGGGTATCGGTGTGCAGCACCACATCGTTGCTGGCGTAGCCGATGGCGCCGAGCACTTCTCGCTCCTGCATGCTCGGCGCTTCCAGCAGCGCCAGGGCCTGGTCGCTGTGGCAGGCGAACACCACGTTGTCGAAGCGCTCGGTGCCGGCCGCGCTCACGAGGGTCACGCCACCTTCGTCACGGCTAACCCGGTAAACCTTGCAGTTGAGGCGAATGCGTTCGGCGAACGGTCGGCACAGCGGCGCAACGTAGCTACGCGAACCGCCTTTAATCACCCGCCACTGTGGGCGTTGGTTGACCGACAGCAATCCGTGGTTGCGACAGAAGCGCACGAAGAACTCAAGGGGGAAGTGGAGCATGTCTGCCCGCGACATCGACCAGATCGCCGACCCCATCGGCACGATGTAGTGTTCGATGAAGCGCTGCCCATAGCGCTGTGTTTGAAGGTAGGCGCCCAGGGTGGTGTTGGCATCGATACGCTGGTTGTCCAGGTCGGCCAGTGCCTGGCGGTTGAAGCGCAGAATGTCCCGTATCATGCCCCAGAAACCTGGGGACAGCAGGTTGCGGCGTTGGGCAAACAGTGTGTTCAGGTCGTGACCGTTGTATTCCAGGCCAGTGATCGGGTCATGCACGGAAAAACTCATTTCGGTCCGCTGCGAGGTGACCTTGAGCTGGTCGAGCAAGCGGATGAAGTGCGGGTAGGTCCAGTCGTTGAAAACGATGAAGCCGGTGTCTATTGCGTGGCGCTGGCCCTTCCAGACCACGTCGAGGGTGTGCGTATGGCCCCCGATCCACTGCTCGGCTTCGAAAACCGTTACTTCGTGCTTACGTGACAGCAGATGGGCGCAGGTCAGCCCCGCGATGCCACTGCCGATGATTGCTATACGCATGGGGCATCATTCCTGTTCATGGCGGGCGAGGCGTTGGCCCAGTGCCAAACGAAGGCGCGCGGGCAGCGCCCCGAGCAGGCGTAACAGCAAGGTGAAAAGACCGGGGAAGTTGATTTCCAGAGGGCGCCGGGGCAGGCGCCTGGCGATATATCGGGCAGCGCGCTGCGCAGCCCACAACTGCGGCATGGGGAAATCGTTGCGGCGGGTCAGTGGCGTGTCGACGAAGCCAGGGCTGACCAGGGTGACCGCGATACCCTCGTGAGCCAGGTCGATTCGCAGTGACTCCACCAGATAGCGCACCGCGGCCTTTGATGCGCCGTAGGCGCCGGCGCGGGGCAAGGCCAGCCAGGTCACCGAGCTGCCCATCACCACCAGGTGGGGGCGCTGGCCGGCACGAAGCAAGGGCAGTGCCGCCGCCAGGCAGTAGCTGACACCCAGCAGGTTGGTGCGCATTACCCGCTCGACCAACGCCGGATCGAAATGCCCAGGCTCAAGGTATTCGCAGGTGCCGGCATTGAGAATGGCCATGTCCAGGCGTCCCCAGGCCTGCTCGATCCGTGCGGCGATTGCGGTGACTTGCTCTGGGTTATCAAGATCGCCAACGGCCAGCAATACCTGCCCGGGAAACCGCTCGGCCAGAGGGGCAAGGCGATCGGCCTGTCGCCCGCCCAAGGCAACCTGGTGGCCTTGTTCCAGGAGGATTTGTGCGAGTGCAGCACCGATACCGCTACTTGCGCCGGTCAACCAGCAGCAGCTCATGCCAGCCGACCTTTGAGCCAGCGGATTGTACCGCCCATGACGGGAAGGTGTTCATAAAGCAGGGCACCGGCGTCGAAATAGTCCTGGTGAAAGTACACACGGTCGCGCCAATGCAAGCAGCTGCACCCTTGTAACCTGATCGGCTGACCGCGGGCCAGGCGTGGGTGGCAAAACTGCAGGGTCCAGCGCAGGTAGCCCTGCCCAGGCCTCACCTCGTCGGTGCTGGTGAGCGCATAGTGGATATCGCTGGCGTTGGCGTACAACTGCTCGAAATACGCCCGTAGGGCCTGCAGCCCCTGTATGTGATGCAGAGGGTCGCGAAAGGTAACATCTTCGCTGTACAGTTTTTCCAGCGGGGCGAGGTTAGCCGCATCGAGGCTGGCGAAGCGCTCGGCGAATTGCTGCAGGTATGCTGACATACTGGGCTCCAGGCAATCCTGTACAAAATTTACTTGTTGTACAGGTATAGCTGAAAACCAAGCATTAATCTATGCAAGATGACGATCTTGTATAGCTTTTGTCAGCCCTCGGCCTGCCCCAGTTGCTGGCGCAATCGAACCACTTCAGCCTCTAGCTCACGAACCTTTTCCTCAGCGAAAATCTGTGCTGTGACGTCGCGCTGGATGCCAATGTAGTACGTCAGCTCGTCCGCCTCGTTGTGCACGGGCGTGATGGATAACTCGTTCCAGAACAGGCTTCCGTCCTTGCGATAGTTGCGCAGCACCTGGCGGCAGGGGCGGCCTTCGCGGATCGCAGCGCGGATGGTTTCGAGGCCTACCTGGTCGTGGTCCTTGCCCTGAAGAAAACGGCAGTCTTGATAGAGGATGTCGTCGGCGTAATAGCCGGTCAGGCGCTCGAAGGCGGGGTTAACGTAGATAAGGATGCTGTCATTGCCTTCCTGCTCGGCGACGACGATGCCATCGTTTGAATGCTCGACCATCAGTTGCAGGAGTTTCGCGTTGATCATAGGGCCCACCTACAGGCGTTTCATATGCGATATGCGCAGCGTAGCTTCTATGCAGAAGGCTTCGGCGCCGTTTGTTGCATGATGAACCAAGGCGGTTCGCCGCAGAAGGTGCATATGGGTTTAGAATGTTCTACCACCTGGAAACCCCCTCGCTATGACTGACGCCACCCCACCCGATTTGCTACCCATGCGCGATGTGGTCAGCTTGACCGGCATCAATCCGGTGACCTTGCGTGCCTGGGAGCGGCGCCATGGGTTGATACGCCCGCAGCGCACCGAGGGCGGCCATCGCCTGTACACGGCGGGGGATGTTCAGCGCATACGCGACATCTTGCGCTGGACCGGCAACGGCGTGCCCATCAGCAAAGTCGGCGATAGGCTCGCAAGCCAGCCTGAGGTATCTGTGCAGCTCTCGGCCTTTGACGAATGGCGCGCCGCCGTGGCACGCGCATCCAAGGCATTCGATGTGAAGGCACTGGAGGGGGTCCATGGTCAGTTGTTCACTCTCTTCCCCAAGGCCACCGTGCTGCGTGAAGTGCTGATGCCGGTTTGGTATGACCTGGCTTCTGGGGCTGCGCCAGGCCAGCGTAGCCAATGGGTGTTTCTCGATACGTTCTTGCGCGCCCGTTTGCTGCTGCGTCTGCAGATGAATCAATCCGATGCGCCGCGGGTGTTGCTCGCAGGTGCCGAGGGGCAAGCCGAACTCCAGGTGTTGTGCGCCGGGCTGCTGTTGAGCAGCGAGCAACAGCACATCGAAGTACTCGGCTGCGGGCAGCCGCTGGAAGAGCTTCCTTTGCTGTGTGCTGCGATGCAGCCTGCGGCACTGGTGATTGTGCTGCAGGCGCCGGTGAGCCCCACCTTGGCCAAGCGCCTGCGTTCGTTGCAGATGGACATTGCGTGTCCGCTGGCCTTGATTGGCGAGGGGCTTACCGATTCGCAACTAGCCTTGAAAGGCATTCCACTGTGTCTGCTGGACCAGGAAAGCGCCGACGTCGCGCGTATGCTAAGCGCCTTGCTCAGTGGTGCCCTGGATCTTTGACCTTGGCGGAAGTATATGCCCCGCCATCGGATTCATCCCGTCGAAGGAACCTGCGGTGAGGGTGACCGTGCACCTCGTCCCGGGCGTATCCCGTCATGCCGAGGAATATCGAATTAGCACGCAGAACGGTACCTTTGAGACGACCGCCTGAGTCTGCTCGATTGCGGTAACGACATCCTCGGCTTCGCTGTGACGAGGCTTGGGGCGCAATATCCCGGAGGAAGGGCGTATCCTGATAGCCAGGGTATTTTCTAAGATCCAGAGCAATGCGGGGGGCCGCGCCGTCTACCATTCTCGAACACAGCGTCATGCAGTAAATACACTGGCTAATACAGGGTTCAGGGCGTTCGTCAGTTGAAGCGAACCTGGCAGTGCCGGCCCGTTAGTCAAGCGTTAGCCCCCACAGGAGACACCATGCAGATCCTCTACATTCTTCTTTGCATTGCGGGAACGGTATTGCCTCTGTCTCAGTTTGCTCCCTGGCTTTCGGCTCACAGTCTCAATGTGCCGTTACTGTTGCAGCAGGCTACCTCAAGCTATATCGCTGCCTTCGCTTGGGCTGATGTGCTCGTTTCGGGTGTTGCAGTAGCGGTGTTCGTCGTTGTGGAAAGCCGTAGATTGGCAATGCGTCGGTTGTGGCTGCCGCTTTCCTGTTTGGTGGTTGGCCCTTCATTGACACTGCCGCTTTTCCTTTTCCTGCGGGAGCGCCATCTTGCGGCATTAAGGTCTAGCCATTTATCCAAGTCGATGCCAACTGTTTGAACTGGCTGACTTAATCCGATCAAGCCTTGCTCATTCGGGGGACTCTACAAAATCTCAGCGTTGGTGGCGCGCCAATTGGGCTTCTCGGATTCGTACAGAGCCTAGAACTCCACCTTGCCTCGCCCTGCCTTGACAGTGCTGCGCCTGGCTTTTCCTTCCAGGCGGCGGGTCTTCGAGCCGAGGGTTGGCTTGGTGGGCCGGCGTTTCTTCTCGGTCTTGCCGGCAGTGCTGATCAACTCGGCAAGACGCGCTAGTGCGTCAGTGCGGTTCTGCTCCTGGGTGCGGTACTGTTGGGCCTTGATGATCAACACCCCGTCGCCGGTGATGCGGCTGTCACGCAGCGCCAGCAGCCGCTCCTTGTAAAACTCGGGCAGCGACGAGGCGGGAATGTCGAAGCGCAGGTGCACGGCGCTGGCCACCTTGTTCACATTCTGCCCACCGGCGCCTTGCGCGCGGATGTACGTCAGTTCGATGTCGGCATCTGGCAGGTGCACATTATTAGAGATGGTCAGCATGGCATGGCCCTTATGATTGCCCTCTATTATCGCAGTCTTCGCCGCTCGACCACAGGGTGCAAGCGTTTGAGCAACTGATTGAATGCGCCTGGTCTCCCCACAGCCAAAACCGTTGATAGACCGTTGACCATCGGCCAAAGCGCTGCGGCAGAGAGTCCAGCATTGTCGGTGAACCGGCCGCTTATTTAGTCGGCACCGACCACCTGAGCGGTTTCCTACTGGTTTATAATTGTAAATATATTTACTATGCCGCTCCAAAAAAACGAGCCAGGGAGCGAGCTGTGCAAATCAAGGCGTCCATTGAAATTCAAACCGAGCCTGCGCGCGTTTTCCGCCTGTATCAGGACGCTGCTCACTGGAGCGACTGGGATCCAGAGGTGGTTGCCGCAAGTTTGCCCGATGGTCTGAAGCTTGGGGCTAAGGGGTGGCTGAAACCCAAAAGTGGACCGAAGGCCAACATACAGATCGTGGAGGTGACGCAAGGCATGTCATTCTCGGTACAGACTAGGTTGCCGTTGTGCCGTATGCGGTTCGGTCACAGCTTGTCGGCGAGCAAGGGATCGACTGTTGCAACCCACTGGGTCGATTTCAAAGGCCCGCTGAGCTTTTTATTTCGATATTTGATTGGCAGGTCGATTCAAGCTTCGTTACCTAACACGATGTTGGGCCTCAAGCGCGCCAGCGAAGCCCGCGTGAGGGCAGCATGAGTGCAGGCAAATTGAACACTGGCGAACAGTGGAGTGGTTCTGCCTACGCAGGGCCGAGCTGCAGCCCTGGGTTCCGACTCTGGCGCGAATTCCTAGATTGGCAACGACAGCTCAACGCGCTGTTGAAACCCTTGGGGCTCACTCAGCCGCAGTTCGCGATTCTTGCGGTGTGCGGTTGGTTGACGCGAAATTGTGAGCAGATTACTCAACAGGGTATCGCGAGCTTCACCAGCATGGACCGTATGCACATCTCTCAGATCATATCGCGCTTGGAAAAAGATGGGCTGGTCGAGAAACGGATAGACCCTGATGATCACCGCGCGAACCTGCTATCACTCAGCAAGGAAGGGCTTGCTCGGTTACGCATCGCGATGCCGATTGTCGAAGCGTTCGACCTCGCGTTCTTTGGTAAAACCGCGTGCGGTGACTGAAGGGCGAAACCCGCCGGAGTATCGAATAGCCTCTTTCAATTGGGCAGCATGCCGTGCGCCTGAAAATATCGGCTCAAGGTGGATGCTTCGCCCTCAGGATCAGCCAGCGCGACATAAGTATCAGGCCGCATTAGATAAGTAGCATTTTTGGCAACGCCGGCTTTCTGGTATGCAGGTTCCCAAGCGAACATATGCAGCGGAATGCCGTGCTTGCTGCACCATTGCGACAACTCTGCCTTGGCTTGGCCATAAACATGCACCTGCCACTGAATGGCTGCCAGTGAATCGTAGTTGTCCGCCGTGGCCCCAGGTAGCCAAGGCAAGCGATCACCGCCCTGAACCCCACCGGCCTTACCCTGGCTCAGCGGGCTGTCGTGGTAATTCAGGGTGGTTTGCGAAACCACTCGGAACAGGTACTCACGAACGTTTTCGTTCTTGTACGCAACGCTTGCGAAGATCGGCGCGATGCGAGTGCGTACAAAGTCGGCAAACCCGCCCTGAGCGGTAACCCACGTGAACAGTTTGTCCGTTGTCTCTACCAGCGTGCGGGCAAATGCTTGGCGTTCAATCGGGTAACTGTCGAGTAAGGTATCGGGCGCCTTGCCTTTTACCACCGCTGCCAACTTCCACGCCAGGTTGATCGCGTCGAGGATGCCGGTGTTCATGCCCTGGCCACCGGCCGGGCTATGCACATGCGCTGCATCACCCAGCAGAAACGCTCTGCCACGACGGAAGTGATCGGTGACACGGTGATGAACACGGTAGGTGGAAAACCAGTTCACCTCGGTAATCTGCAGGTTCAAGCCATTGATGGCATCATGGCCAACGTCTGCGAATGTCAGCTGCTCAGGATGCTCGGCGCGCTCATCACGCACGGTGCCAATCAGGCGGTATTGGTCTTTTTCGCCGGAGCATAACAGCAGCACAAAGTCGGATTTATCAAAAGCGATGTGCGCCTCGCCTGCGGGCTCGATGCCAGTTACCCTGACATCCGCGACATAGAAAAGCTGCTTGTAGGTGCCGCCCTCGAAACCGCTGCCGATCACATGCCGAATACGTGAACGAGCGCCATCGCATCCCGCCAAATAAGCTGCAGCAAAGGATTCTTCTCGTCCATCAGCCTGTTTCAGGAGGGCAGTGACATGGCCTTCACCCTCCTCAAAGGACTGCAGTTCGGTTTGCCATTCCACCTCCACGCCAAGTGACTGCAGCCGCCTTACCAATAAGCGCTCATGGCGATCCTGGGGATAAATCAACACAAAGGGATACGCAGAAACCTGTTTGCCTGCATCGACCAAGGGGATACGCGCTCTGTGGCTGCCCCGTGCCCACAGGTTCATGGCCGGTGTTTTGTAGCCCGCAGCTATCACGGCCTCAGTCATACCTAGCTGGCGATAGAGCTCTAGCGTGCGGGCTTGAACAGCCATGGCGCGAGAAGCTTCGCCTGGACCACTGCTCTTGTCGACGATCCTTACGCAGACGCCTTGCCGGGTGAGCCAAAGCGCTAGCGCCAGCCCGGTCGGGCCAGCGCCAACAATGAGAACGTCGGTTTGCGCCATGATCTCACCTCAAAAAAATGAATGACTGCAGAGTCATGAATGTTCTTGCGAGCAGGCAAAGTCAACGATTCATACATCAGTGCACTGACAAGTCTCTGGCACCGTCGGGATTGACGACTGGCTCACACCCACAGCCGTCACCACCTGCTGTCAGTTTTGCGCAGCGTGCATAAGTTCGTTGCTGGAAGTTCGTATTCCAGCAACGCGCCCTCACGCTTAGGCTTGCGCTTGAACTTTTTCAACTCATTCGGATATGTCGCCATGTCAACGAGCAGCCCTGAAACACTAACCGTCGCGTCGGCACCTGCCAACTCAGCTCCGACGCTGTCCAAAGCCTTGGTTATCTTCCTCGCGTTTTGCTGTGGTGCAGTCGTTGCAAACCTCTACTACGCACAGCCCATCGTTGAACTCATCGCCCCGAGTATTGGCCTGTCGCCGGAACATGCCAGCCTGATCGTTGCGTTAACCCAGTTCGGCTATGCCGCTGGCCTGCTGTTCCTGGTCCCGCTGGCCGACTTGATGGAAAACAAACGTCTGGTGCTTGGCTTTACCCTGGTTGTAGGCGCGTTCCTGGCGGCGGCAGGCTTCGCCGAATCACCGTCACTGTTCTTGATCGCGTCGCTGATGATTGGGCTGACGTCTGTCGCCGTGCAGATCCTGGTGCCGCTGGCCGCGCATATGGCGCCTGAAAGCAGCCGTGGCCGCGTTGTAGGGAATATCATGAGCGGCCTGCTGCTTGGTATCCTCCTCGCTCGCCCGGTTTCCAGCTTGGCCTCTGAGTTCATTGGTTGGAGAGGTGTATTCTTCAGTGCCGCAGGGCTGATGGGGGTGATCGCTGCACTTGTGGCACTGCTGTTGCCCGAGCGCATGCCGAATCATCACACCACTTACGGTCGCCTGATCGGCTCCGTTTTCGGCCTGGCCAAGCAACATGCTGTTCTTCGTGAGCGCTCGCTTTATCAAGGCCTGTTGTTCGCAAGCTTCAGCTTCTTTTGGACTGTTGTACCGATCGAGCTGATTCGCCATTACGGCTTCAGTCAAAACGGGGTAGCGCTGTTCGCCCTGGTCGGTGCAGTGGGCGCTATCGCGGCCCCGATCGCTGGCCGCTTGGCCGATGCCGGCCATGGCCAGGTAAGCACACTGGTGGCGTTGATAATGGCCCCGGCAGCGCTGCTGATCGGGGGTATCCCTGGGCTGGGCTATCTGGGTTTGGTTGCTGCTGCAATTGCGTTGGACTTTGCGGTGCAGTTGAACATGGTCCTTGGCCAGCGCGAAGTCTACGCGCTGGACCCCAACAGCCGGGCACGCCTAAACGCAGTATTCATGACCAGCATCTTCGTAGGCGGCGCACTGGGTTCGATGCTCGCCAGCCCGCTTTATGAGCGCTTTGGTTGGGCCACCACTAGCATCACTGCCGCAGCGATCCCCGCTCTGGCGCTTGCCATGTTTCTGGTAAAACATGCCGGTAAGCGCTGATCCGGACTAAGGTTGGAGGGCCATTTGTGCATCCAGGCGCTCCAGCCATAGCACACCTGTCATATCTTCAAACCGTTGAGGTGACTATGATCCAGGCTGCCTGCAAGCTAGACAGGTAGCGCCACTACCTTCCCTCATGGACCATCAGCAGAGTTGAACTAATGGATAAGTTTCTCGCGTTGAGCATGTTCGTAGAGACGGTGCGTTGCGGCGGCTACTCAGCAGCGGCGCGCAAGCTCGGCGTGGCTACATCGTCGGTCGCGCGGCAAGTGGCAGCATTAGAGTCGGATCTGGGCACCACACTTCTCACTCGCAGCACCCGACAAAGCAGCCCGACCGATTTGGGCCTGGCCTATTTCGAAAATGCGGTAGCCATCCTTGATGCAGTCGCTGCAGCAGATAGCATGGTTACGGATAGAGGAAGCGAAGCAAAAGGCAAGCTGCGGGTTAGCGTTCCGGTGGAGTTCGGCCGCCGCTTGATCTCACCCCACCTAGGGCGGTTTCTTGCAAGCCATCCACAATTGGAGGTTAGCCTGACCCTCAGTGACGAAATGGTGGACCTGTACAAAGATCGGATCGATCTGGCGGTTCGATTAGGCTCAACGGTTTCCAGCGAAGACGTCATTTGCACCACCATTGGCCACTTCCAACGCTGGCTGGTGGCCAGCCCTGGCTATCTGGAACAGCATGGAGCCCCAACGCAACCTAGCGAGCTCTCCCACCATTCGTGCATGCGCTTCGATTACGGTGGGCCTATGCGGGACTGGCATTTTGAAGTTGATGACCAAACTGTTCCTATTGCGGTACACGGCCGGATGCAAAGCAACAACGCCGATATTCTCAGGCAGGCGGCAGTCGCAGGGCAGGGCGTGGCCCTGTTAGCCGACTGGCTGGTGGCGGAAGATGTGCTGCACGGGCGACTCACCCGCTTGCTGCCTGAATATGAAGCGAATCCCACGTCAGTGAACGCCTCTATTAATATCGTTTATCTACCGATTAATCGCGAATCAACGCGTATCAAGGTGTTTTCGCAATTTATGAAAGACTTGCTCGATAGGGCCTAGCGGTATGCGCAATGCTTTATTGCGTGCTTTTCGGATTCTGTCTACCTGGTTAACGCCATACCCTTAAGCTTAATAAAATTTTCAGGGTATTGGACATGCAAACTTCTCCCATTCTAGCATTCGACTTCCTTGACCCTTGGGGCTGGGTAGCAGAGCGCCGGCTTAACATTGCGATGACTCAGGCAGGTATAACTCGGGATGTCACATTCCATCCCTGCCGCTCTTCCTTGAGTCAATCAGCAACTGCAATGACCTATCCTGCCTTCTTGGAGCGCCGATTCGGAACGCAAGCTGCAAGCCATCAATCCCTAGTGGCGGTAGAACTGCGAAAGCTAGGCATCGAACCGGCGTTTGCCGCAATCACCAATCTTCCGGATTCCTGTCCCGCACTTGCGGCTGTGCTGTGGTTACAGCGCAGGGGAAGGTCCGCTCAACATTTCGTGGGAAGCGTGTTTGCAGCTTTGTATTGCCATGGTCAGGATATCGGTGATCCGATTGTTATGGAAAATTTGCTGAGCCGAGAAATGCTGGCTTTCGGCGATATCCAGGAGTTCATGCATAGCGACGACTTTGGTGATGAATTACGGGACACCGAAGCTTCGGTCGCGGCGTGGTCGGGGCGTGTCATTCCCTCTGTTCGCATCAACGGGGCTGTTGTATTCGGTGCGCAAACACCAAGCGTTTTGATCCCCATGCTCCGTTAGCCTGCGCAATCGTTCCTTTGACGGGGCAGGGCGCACTTTCGTTGTTATGGCCTAGACGCGCGAACCCAAGGGGGGCGCGTCTGGACCTTGCCCGTTAGGAGTTTTGCACCGCCGACCTTTTCGCATGACTCTGCTTTATCCATAGCATCGTGGGTTTCTCCACGAAGATATGCAGTGCAAGCGAAGCGACATAAGCAGAAATGACTGCCGCGCAGATCGATGAGTAAACCCCCAATCCATTGTCTAGGGCAACATACATAATCGAATACCCGAAAAGTGCATGGACTACATATATTGGGTAGCTGATGTCTGCAAGGTGGGACAGAAATGCATTGTCTTTTATTTTGTCCTTAAGATAGAAGCAAGCATTGAAAGTGAAAATCGCAAGGAGGTATCCGTACACCCAGTGTTGCGTGTATTTGGTTATTCCGGTTCCGCAAAACCAAGTGATTGGTATTAGTGCGCAGAGGATGGCTTGGAGTAGTATAAATTCCTTTTTTGATATTTTATTATTTATAAATTTGTAGAAGGCCACTCCAAGCAAAAGCATCAAGCCAGACCCTATCTGTACTCCGAGTAGGTACTTGTTGTTGTGCATTACCAGGAAAGCAATAAATGAGACGAGGAGAGATGCTGCTATTGTTTCTTTTATTCCATTTCGCAGTAAAAGTTTGGCGGTCGCTAGCATGATGAGGTAAAAGTATATTTCAACTTCTAGAGTCCAGCTTATCCCGTCAATGCGGTCTACCCCAAGCGGTCCGCGCGTAATGACGCCGAAGTGCGCGAATATCTCACCTGGGGTGTATTTGAAGTCACTGCCTGCATACCTTGAAAGCAAGTAGATCGACAGGATTACGATGCAAAAGCCAACGATGTAGACAGGGTATATCCTGATGGCGCGGCGCAGGATGAAGTCCTGCCAAGATACATTTTTCAGCGATATCGGTATGACTAACCCGCTGACAATGAAGAATACGCCCACGCCAAACTGGCCAAAGACAATGCAGTATTCGGAAAGCAACTTCAATGCATCAGGGAGGCTCGGGAAGGTGAGTAGTTCGGGTACACCCATCAATTTGCTAATTTCAGGGTGGGCAAGCCAGAATATCCCAATGTAATGTGATACGAGGACTGAAAGTGCTCCAATTCCTCTTAGTTGGTTGGCAAATATAATTCTATTGCTGCTCATTCTGTTCTCGTCGCGCATTGTTAATTTTCAGTTTTTTTGCTGTGCACGTTTGACTTGATGATACAGGATTTCCCCACCGAAACCATTTCCCCTCACTCCTGCTTGCTGCCCCTCAGCGGTAGACATGTGGCGCACAGACAGCTTCGTGCCCCTCCTGAGCGACCGTGATCAAAGGCCGATAAAACCACATGGAGGCACCTGACCTTGTACGGCATTGACCGGGCTGTATAAGTTTTCCGACCGGTTATCAGATACAGTTATCCGCGCCGCCTTAAGCGGTTGAAAGCCGCTGCGCTTGCGTTATTTTGAGTATTCAGAGAAGGCTAACAATATCGGTTGCAGGAGGGCTGTATGAGAGTCCGTGGCGATGTTTTCTGGGCCTGGGCAGACCCCACGCTCCATCATCGAACCCATGAAGAGACCCTGGATGACGGCACCTACATCGATGTGCAGGTGAGGCTGTCGCGCACCGGCAGCACGCAGATGTTCATTGGCGTGTATGCGTCATCTGGTATGGCATTGCATGAGGAGGCGTTCGACGCTCGTCCAAACGAGTCAATGACTCGTGCGCTCGCTTGGGGCGTAGGCCATGCCCGCAAGGTGGCTCACGACAGAAAGCATGTCCGGGTAGCCTCCAAGGCATCGTAGAGGGGTACTTAACATTCTTCATAGAGCCGACTACCCATGGCTAGCGAACCGACAAACCAACAAGTGGCGAACGAAATTGGTATTGAAGAGATCCAGGTGGAGCAATACCGAAGAGAAACCCTGCCACTAGGCGATGGGGCTTGGCTGGTGCATTTCTCCTACGACATGCCCAAGGCCCTTCGGCATCACTTCACCGGAAGTTTCACCGCAGTCATTCAGGCGAGGCCTTCAATCACCGATGCACGGCAAAGCGATTAGCGGCGCCGCGCGTCGCGTCCCGATGCGCGCGCCTATCAAGTGGGCTATGTATAGTGTTCCGGAGGCCACTTAAACGGCGGGACCTGAATGAAGCGATTATTTTGCAGCGCGCTGCTCCTCTTAATGGGCGGCCCCTCGTTCGCAGATGTTCCGGCTGTCAATGCCGTTTGCCCAGGACATATTGAGGTGCGCGTCAATGAAGGCGGGCCGGTTTTCATCAATGGAAAAGAGGCGAAGCTGCACAAAGTCAGCGAGAGCTTCTTTGAGGCCAAAGGCAGCGGCGTGACCGTCTCGGTTTCAGTCGAGCCTGACGGCTACGTCAGCGTGTCCTACACCGGCAAGGGTGGGGTAAACGGCGTCTGCGAGGTTGAGGAGCAGGACTGACTGTTCCCATCGAAAGGTCGGCGACACATCTAATGCTTCGCAGAATTGCTTGCCAAGGCCTATCAGAAGGCAAGCGCGCGATTTGCCAGCACGCTTAAAAGCACGCTCGACAGAATTGACCAGCGTTTTGCTTCATTTTCAATTTGGCTTGCCATTAATCACTCCTATCGATTCGCTCGCGCAAGGGAGGCACGGCGTACCTCCCTTGCGCCGCTGCGGTCAGTCAGCTCGCGGTGGAGCCAACGACAGTTGCCGGGTTAACGGAGTCCGTTGAGATTGAGCCGTGATGACGACGGATGCTCGCCAGGGGTACAGCGACTAGCAGCAGGGTGAGCACCACAGTGACGGCGATGCCCCAGGCGGCCAGGGTAAAACCCCCCAACGAAATCAACCCGCCCGAAATTGCCGGGCCCACCGCCAGCCCCAGGCTGAGGAAGCTACCCGCAGCAGCCACCACCCGGCCTTCGCGGTCCAGGGCAGCGGCCAGGCCGGTCAGGTAGCTGAGGGCGTAGAAATAGGTGATGCAGATGGTCATCACCCCGGCGGTGTACAGGGTCTTGGAATGCTCGCCCAGTACATAGCTGAGGCTGGTCGCACCGGTCAGCAGAATCGCCAGGAGCACCGGCGTGCTCATGCCGAAACGCTTGCCGACCATTGCCGCGATCAGCGGCCCGATCAAGCCCACGAACGACTGGAACGACAGCAGCACACCCAGTTCATCGCCGCTGTAGCCGACCATGGTGCCGATCCGTTCGACAAAGGCCCAGCCCATGGTATCGCGGGCCTGGAACACGAACATCGCCAGCATCATGCAGATGGCCGGCAGGCTGAGCAGGATGTTGCTTGGCGCGTGCTTGCCGGTTGGCACCTGCGGTGAAGGCTCGGCAACCGGTGCGCGCTGCACCATCGCCGGGATGGCCAGCAGCATCACCGCCATGGTCGCCGCCATTGCGTAATACAAACCGTGCAGGCCATACGCAGCCATGACCTTGGCATAGCCCAGCATCACCACGATCATCAGCAGCACCGACAGCACGTTCATGTGCCCGGCGACCCGGTCCGGATGCTTGGCGCTGGACACGGCGGCGTTGCCACAAGCCAGCGCCAGGCCAGCACCGACACCGGCGACACAACGTACTGCGGCGAGTGCGTAGATGCCGTCGACGTTGGCGCTGAGCAGGTTGGCGGCAATCGCCAGCACGGTGCCGACAAGCGCCAAGGTGCGCCGTGGTGCGCGGCCCATGAAGGGGGCGACCAACAGCGAGGCGAGCATGGTGAAGCC
Source organism: Pseudomonas sp. Leaf58 (assembly GCF_003627215.1). Classification (NCBI taxonomy): domain Bacteria; kingdom Pseudomonadati; phylum Pseudomonadota; class Gammaproteobacteria; order Pseudomonadales; family Pseudomonadaceae; genus Pseudomonas; species Pseudomonas sp. Leaf58. The sequence goes on along the minus strand of NZ_CP032677.1, from coordinate 3,317,040 downwards.
GAATTCGGCTGACATCAGCAGCCCGGCTTGGGCTTCGTTGAGTTGCAAGTCGTGAATGATGGCGCTGATCAGGAACGGCAAGGCCCACAGCCCGAGCAGGCCGACGCCGTAGGCAGACGCGGCGGCGGAGAACACCAGGCTCCAGCTCTCGGGCAAGCAGTGTTTTATTGTTTTCATTGGGGTAACCCCTGATTTGTCGTGCACAGCGTTGAGTAGACGCGCGCCGGACGTCGGCGCGCGCAGGGTATGGGTTACTGCTGGCTTTCGTCGACCGGGGTGCCGTCGTCGTACTGCGACAGCCAGCTGACCATGGCGTCGCGGTAGCGGGTGAAACCCTTGTAATCGACCAGCTCCTGGTCCAGGTCGCGGATCACCCGATGCATGCGCTTGGCCCACTGCGGCGCGAATTCGGCCAGCTCTTGCAGGCTGACCAGGTAGGTACGCACCGGGAACAGCACAGCGTTACTGCGCGGCAGGCGGTGCAAGGGCTGCAGTTCGATACGCAGGTTGACCAGCTCGCCGGCGTTTTCGGCGGTGACGATGGTCCGCTCCGGGGCCCAGTCGGGCAGGGTCTCGGCGGAGGTTTCCAGGCGTGGGTTGACGGTGATCGACCAGTTGGTACGGCGCACCGGGTGGCCTGGGCGCAGGCGCAGGAGGAATTTCAGGGCGCGTTGCAGAATGCCCATCTCATGCAGTTTGGGTACCGGGCCGTGGAACTCCATGAAACTCATGCCGAGGTTGAAGCGCAACGAATAGTCGGCGCGCTGGGTAGCCATACCGGCGCCCATCACCAACGTGTCGTCACGTTCCTCGAGCAGGATGAATTCGCCCTGGGCCTGACGGGTGATGTATTCCATCGGCTCCATCGGCAGGGTGCTGGCGTCGCCAAAGGTGAAGGTCTGGTCGATTTGCAGTGGGCGGTTGATCCAGTGCCACTGGCTGCCTTTCTTCTCCAGAGTGAAGTGCTCAGGGTAGTCGCGCGAGTACGACTCCATCAGCAGCTCCAGCAGGTCCCACTGGGCTTCCATCATGTGCGGCAGGGCGGCGTAATGGATGCCCGGCTGGCTGTCGAGGGTGTGCGCCCGGTGGTTGCACTCGGAAATGTAGTGTTCGTCGATGTCGAATTGCCCGCGCAGCGCGCCATTGCCGAAGGGCACGTGCGGCTCGACGTTCATCGAGTACATGTACTGGTCTTCTGGGTAGGGGAAGGGCAGGCGCAATATGGCCTCGCGGCTGTTGCTGTAGGTGTGGCCCTTGCCTGCGTCGGCGTAGGTCTCGATCGGCTTGAAGACGGTCATGTTGTTGTTTTCCTGTTTCAGAGGTCTACGACCAGGCGGCTGCAGTTGGCGCGGGATACGCAGGGCATGAATTTGCGCTTGCTCAGCTTGTCTTCCTCGCTGAGCCAATCATCGCGATGGTCGAGTTCGCCATCGAGGTCCAGTACTTCGGTCTCGCAGTAGCCGCAAGCACCGCCGCGGCACAGGTACGGCACCTTGTAGCCGGCCTGTTCGGCGGCTTCGAGCAGCGACTGCTCGGCCGGTACCTCGAGGGTTACCCCCTGGCGTGCCAGGGTTACGCTGAACGGCTGGCCGCTGGAACCCTGCTCGACGAAGCGTTCGTAGTGGATGTGGCTGTCGGTCCAGCCCAGGGCATGGGCGCTGTCGAGGGTGTCGTCGATCATGCTGTCAGGGCCGCAGACATACACGTGGCTGCCCAGCGGGCGATCGGCGAGAACACTGCGGATGTCCATGCGCGCATCGACGCCTTGCACGTAGAGGTGCACGCGCTCGCCGTAGCGTGCCTGCAGTTCCAGGCCCAGGGCGGTGTGCTCGGGGCCGCGTACGGCCAGGTGCAGCTCGAAGGTGGCTTGCTTGAGCTGTAGCTCTTCCAGTTGCGAGTACACCGGGGTGATGCCGACGCCGCCGGCAATGAACACGTGCTGGCGGGCATGCTTGGCCAGGGGGAACAGGTTGGCCGGCTGCAGGATTTGCAACAGGTCGCCTTCACCGACGTTGTCATGCAGGTAACGCGAGCCACCCCGGCCATCGCTGACCCGGCGCACGGCGATCTGGTAGGCACTGGAGTCGTAAGGTGAGCTCATCAGCGAGTAGGCATTGCGGTGCGTCTTGTCGCCGTCTTCGAGGACCACTACCACATGGCTGCCACCGGAAAACGCCGGCAGGTGCTTGCCGGCCGGGTCGACCAGGGTGAAGCGGGTGATTTCCGGGGTAAGCGCTTCGATGCGGGCGACGCGCACACTGAGGGTGCCGTTATGGGTATTCATGTGTCGAGCTCCTCGGCTGCTGGCAGTTCGCCCGGGACTTCGCCATCGGCCTTGATGCCCTGGAAGGCGGCTAAACGGCGGGAATAATGGTCACGCACCACCAGGTCGAGCTGGCAACCGGGGCAGCTGAACACGCGCTGGGTGACGTTTTCGGTGTAGGTATCGCAGTGCGCGCACCACACGCGACGTACCAAGGTGCCGCTGTGCTCGCGCAGCACTTCGTCGCGGTTCAGGTCGACGGCGTTGGCCGCTTGCATGGCGGTGCCGATGAAGCTTTCCGAGCCGCTGAGGTACAGCCGCGTGCCCATGTGGGCCTGGCCAAGGCGTTCGCGCAGGGCGGCGATCAGTGCCTGGTTGCTCGGGAATACCTCCAGCTCGCCCGCCTCTGCGGCTTGCAGGGCCTGTAGGTGGTCGTGCCCAGAGAATGACTCGGTGGAGTAGAGCAGGGTGCTGTGCGCGCGCTGTGCGGGCGACATGTCTGCGATCAGGCGCAGCATGGCCGCGCCGCCGCTGCCCTGGCCCGCGATCAGGTGGCGCAGGCCGCCTGTCATGGGGCGCAGCTGGTCATAGACCGGGCGGCTTTTGATGCCAGTGATAAGCATGGTGACACACCTCGTAAGCCCGAACCCCCGGCGTGGGCCGGAAGGTAACGTTGGCGGCTGATTCAGGCTCGGGCATAGATAAAAGCAGAACCTATGCCATATTGCCTATGGTTTTATATGTTTTATGACCAAAATCGACAATCAGTGCTTGAACATCACGTGGCGCACGCAGGTGTAGTCTTCCAGGCCGTACATGGACATGTCCTTGCCATAGCCCGATTGCTTCATGCCGCCGTGGGGCATTTCGCTCACCAGCATGAAGTGCGTGTTGACCCAAGTGCAGCCGTATTGCAGGCGTGCGGCCAGGCGGTTGGCGCGGCCGACGTCGCGGGTCCACACCGAGGAGGCCAGGCCATAGTCGGAGTCGTTGGCGTAGGCCAAGGCCTGAGCTTCGTCGGTAAACGGGGTGATGCTGACCACCGGGCCAAACACTTCGCGCTGGACGATCTCGTCGTCCTGGCGGGCATCGGCCAGCACCGTTGGTTGGAAGAAGAACCCGTCGCCTGCACCACGCTGGCCGCCAGTGATCAGGCGGATGTGTGGCTGGGCCTTGGCGCGCTCGACAAAACCCTCGACGCGCTCAAGGTGTTCGCGGGTGATCAGCGGGCCCAGCTCGGTTTCAGGGTCGTCCTGCAAGCCCATGCGCAGGCTGGCCACGGCTGCGCCCAGCTTGCTGACGAATTGCTCGTAGACCCCCTGCTGAACATACAGGCGGCAGGCCGCGGTGCAATCCTGGCCGGCGTTGTAGAAGCCGAAGGCGCGAATGCCCTCGACCGCCGCGTCGATGTCGGCGTCGTCGAAAATCAGTACCGGCGCCTTGCCACCCAGCTCCATGTGGGTGCGCTTCACGGTGCTGGCGGTGCTGGCGATGATCCGCGCACCGGTGGCCACCGACCCTGTCAGCGACACCAGGCGCACCTTCGGGTGGTTGACCAAAGGCTCGCCGACGCTAGGGCCGCGACCGAAGAGGATGTTGACCACGCCCGCCGGGAACAGCTCGGCCATGATCTGGCCCAGCGCCAGCGCCGTGAGCGGGGTCTGCTCGGAGGGCTTGAGCACCACGCAATTGCCGGCGGCAAGCGCTGGAGCGAGCTTCCAGGCGACCATCATCAGTGGGTAGTTCCACGGCGCGATCGAGGCCACCACGCCCAGTGGGTCACGGCGGATCATCGAGGTGTGGCCGGGCAAGTACTCACCACCTGCCGAGCCCGACAGGCAACGGCTGGCACCGGCAAAGAAGCGGAACACATCGGCAATAGCCGGGATTTCGTCGTTGAGGGCGGCCAGGTAAGGCTTGCCGCAGTTCTGCGACTCCAGGCGGGCGAGGGTGGCAGCTTCGGCTTCGATGCGGTCGGCCAGCTTGAGCAGCAACTGTGCACGATCCTTGGGTGCAGTCTGCGACCAGCCGGCAAAGGCCTGGTCGGCGGCCTGCACGGCGGCGTCGACTTGGGCCGCACTGGCTTCGGTGATATTCACCAGCACCGTGCCTTCGGACGGGTTGTACACGGCATACGGGCTGCCTTGCCCGTCGACCAACTGGCCGTTGATCAGGAGTTTGGTTTGCATGGCGGATTCCTTGGTCGGTCTTATTGGTAGAAATCTAAACCTATGAAACCATATCTTAATATTTTTATTTTGCCAACTGCTGCGAATATCCACTTGCAGGCGCTAGAATGCCCCGTCAATCGGTATCGGAGCCTGGCCCGTTCGCTATAAGCTGCGTAACCGAACTTTTTAGCCGGGCCCGCGCCACGCCTGACAATGCTCGATAGGGAGAGGCAATGACTGCCCTGAATAGTGCTCGTAACACCGCCTTTATCCGGTTGCGCCAGGAAGGGCGGACCGATGAAGTGGCACGCCGCCTGGTGGAGGCGATCGAGCTGGGGATGTTCGCTGAAGGGCAGCAACTGCCCAGTGAATCGGAACTGGCCCTGCAATTGGGCGTCGCCACAGTCACGCTGCGTGAAGCGCTGGTAGTGCTGCGCCAACGGGGCTTGATCGAGACCCGCCGTGGGCGCAATGGTGGCAGTTTTGTCTGCGCCCCAGTGGAGCTGCCCGAAGCGCTGCTGCTGCAACGCCTGTGCGACATGAGTGGCCCCGACCTGCGCGACCTGGGCGATGAACAGACCGCCATTTCCGGTACCGCGGCGCGCCTGGCTGCCCGGCGCAGCACCCCAGAGCAGCAGGCGCGCATCGCCCAGCATATCGAAACCCTTAGCCAGGCCAGTTCGCGCTTGGCCCGGCATCGCGCCGATGCGCGCTTTCATATCGAAGTGGCCGCCGCCGCCCAGTCGCTGCGTCTGACCAGCGCCGAGATGCGCCTGCAGTCAGAAATTGGCGAGCTGCTGTGGATGGAGGCCGCCGGTGGCGGTGATGTGACCGTGGTCGAGCACGAGCACCGAGCGATTCTCGAAGCGCTGGTCGCCGGTGATGCGGTGCTGGCCGGTGCGCTGGCCGAGGCCCATGTCAGCCGAGGTATCAAGCGCCTGATCGGCCTGCGCCTGGAGCTGCTGGCCGACGGCCAGGACTGAGGCGCCCATAACAACAAAGCTGTACCTGCGTGAGGTAATGCCATGTTTGCCCTGAGCGACAACGACCCGCTGTCAGCCTGCGCCCAGCAGCTGGACCACACCCTGGGGACCATCTTTGGTCAAGTCCGCCAGCTGGTGGAAGAAACCCGAGCGTTATGGGAGCGCGTGTTGGCCGAGGGCCGCCAGCCCTGCGCGAAAGACCTGGCGACGCTGCGCCCGGCCATTGACCAGCAGTTGCTTACCACCGGCGCCTTTGGCTGCGGTGGCGGCGTCATCGTTGAGCCCAACGGCCTGGCTGATCGCGAGATGCACCTGGAATGGTGGTACCTGGCCGACGGCGGCAAAACCCTGCCCCTGCGCCCAAACTTCGACCGGCGCCGCGAGAACTACTACGACTACACCGAAATGCCCTGGTACAGCCGGCCGATGAAAACCGGCAAGAGCGTGGTCGAAGGGCCGTACGTGGACCTGTACGGCACCAACATGTATGTGCTGACGTTCACCATGCCGATCGAAGTGCAAGGCCGCTTTATCGGCGTCGCCGGGCTGGACCTGTCGCTGCATAATGTCGAGCGCTTGCTGGTGCGCAGCCTGATGCGCCTGGAGCATGAAGCAGTACTGATCTCGGCGGACGGGCGGGTGATTGCCTCGAACACGGCGAACTGGATGGTCGGTGACCTGGCGCATACGTTGTTGAACACCTTGCCACGCGATGGCATCCGCCTGGCGTTGGCCGAGTCCGAAGCAGGGTGGTCGTTGGTGCGGCTGCCGGTGCTGAGGCATAAATGATCGGTGGCGCCTGGGACGCGGCAGACGCCCTACGGCGTCAAACAGTTTGGGCTTTTTCGCGTTTCGCGGCAGGGCGATTTTTAAAGGTGTTGGTCAAGTGTGGCGATTGTTGCGACTCACGAAAAAGAAACGCGTTAGAGCGTTGCGCAAATGGTTTTTCTACTTCGCTGTTGCCGGGGTGGCGGGCAATTCCAGCCGGTTGTTCGACTACCTTTCTCTCTATAAACCCTGGCGTCTAGCCAAGGGCTTTGCGGCATACCTCATAGCCTCCTGAGCTGGAAAATTGGCCCGCGTATTGCTATTGGTTGTCCTATCGACACCCCGCAGCACCGTGCAAACGCTGCTCTCGCCATGCTGGAAATGGCGCATGAAGGAAGACCAAGTTTAGGAGTAACGCCATGAACATCATCAATGCCCGCCTGCGTGGCAAGGCCGGCCTGTTCCGTATCGAACTGCACGGCGAGCGGATCGCCGCGATCGCGCCACAGGCCGGTGTGGTCGCCCTGGCCAGCCCGGTTGACCTGGACGCCCAGCAGAACCTGGTAGTGGCACCCTTCGTCGAGCCGCACATCCACCTCGACGCCACCCTCACCGCCGGCGAGCCGAAATGGAACATGAGCGGCACCTTGTTCGAAGGTATCGAGCGCTGGGCCGAGCGCAAGCAAATCACCACCCACGACGACATCAAGACGCGTGCGAAAAAAACCATTGGCATGCTGGTGGACCATGGCATCCAGCATGTGCGCACCCATGTCGATGTGACGGACCCAACACTCACCGCGCTCAAGGCCATGGTCGAGGTGCGTGATGAAGTACGCCACCTGGTTGACCTGCAGATCGTCGCTTTCCCCCAGGAGGGCATCGAGTCTTACGCCAATGGCCGGGCGCTGATGACCGAAGCGGTGGCCATTGGCGCCGACGTGGTGGGTGGCATTCCGCATTTCGAGAACACCCGCGAACAGGGCGTGTCGTCGGTGAAGTTTCTGATGGACCTGGCCGAGCGCACCGGTTGCCTGGTGGATGTGCACTGCGATGAAACCGACGACCCGCAGTCGCGCTTCCTCGAAGTGCTGGCCGAAGAGGCCCGGGTACGCGGCATGGGCGCGCGGGTTACCGCCAGCCATACCGTGGCCATGGGCTCTTACGACAACGCATACTGCTCCAAGCTGTTCCGCCTGCTGAAGATGGCGGGCATCAACTTCGTCTCATGCCCCACCGAAAGTATCCACCTGCAAGGGCGTTTCGATAGCTACCCAAAACGCCGCGGCTTGACCCGTGTGGCCGAAATCGACCGTGCCGGGATGAACGTGTGCTTTGGCCAGGACTCCATCGTCGACCCGTGGTACCCGCTGGGCAACGGCAACATCCTGCGCATCCTCGAAGCTGGCCTGCACATCTGCCACATGCTCGGCTTCGAAGACCTGCAACGCAGCCTGGACCTGATCACCGACAACAGCGCACGCACCCTCAACCTTGGCGAGCGCTACGGCATCGAAGTCGGGCGGCCGGCCAACCTGCTGCTGCTGTCGGCGCCGGATGACTACGAGATGGTCCGCAGCCAGGGCCATGCCCTGGTATCGGTGCGCAACGGTAAGGTGCTGATGCGCCGCACACCCGCGCAGGTCGAGCGCTTTGCCTGACACTGCGTTGTAGAGGCGTTATTCGCCGTGCCCCGCCGGCCTTGGTCAGGCGAGGTGCTTTGCCATGGGCGGCGGGCGCTCTGAAGCGCTTGCCGAACGACTGTTCGACGCTGCTGTTCAGAGGCGGAAAAATGTAGAAGCAGAATTATTATTGATAGCTTGCTAAGTAATTGTTAGGTTGAGTCTTCCTGTCACAGCCTAGGCCAACGCTAAGTTGGTACGGGCAAAAAACTGCCTGGATGTTGCCAATATGCCTGCTAGAAAATCCCTGCGACCTTCTCCATCGATGAGTGCGCTCTGCATCGCTATGCTGTCGTTTGCCAGCCAAGCATCGGTACAACCCACCACTCTGGAGGAGCAGGCCTTTACCCGTGCAACGCAGGTCGAACAGCAGATGATCGAGTGGCGGCGGGACATTCACCAGCACCCTGAGCTTGGCGAACAGGAAATACGAACGTCCAAACTGGTCGCCGATCATCTGAACAAGCTTGGCCTTGAAGTGCATACCGGCATCGGCCGCACAGGGGTAGTCGGTATTCTGCAAGGCGCTAAGCCAGGCCCTACTGTGGCGCTGCGCGCAGATATGGACGCCTTGCCGGTCAAGGAGCCTGCGGGTTTGCCATTCGCCTCGACGGCACGAGGCACCTACCATGGTCAGCAGGTGCCGGTGATGCACGCCTGTGGTCACGACACCCATACTGCGATGCTGATGGCTACTGCGCAGATCCTGGCGGGTATGCGTGACAGCCTGCCCGGCAAAGTCATGTTCATTTTTCAGCCGGCTGAAGAGGGCTCCAGCCTGGTCAAAGGCGGAGAAGGGCGCCGCTGGGGGGCGCAGTTGATGCTGCAGGAAGGCTTATTCGACAAGCTCAAGCCTGATGCGGTGTTCGCTGTGCATGTCATGCCCGGGCCTTCCGGGCAGTTGAGTTGGCGCTCGGGCGCCACAACCGCCAGTAGCGATGATTTGAGCATCAAGGTTGTCGGCCGTCAGGGGCATGGCGGTATGCCCTGGAACACTGTCGACCCGGTAGTGACCTCTGCGCAGGTCATTGGTGGCCTGCAGACCGTGGTAAGCCGCCGCACCAATCTCACCCAGTCGCCTGCCGTGATCACGGTGGGCATGATCAATGGGGGCAGTGCGCCGAACATCGTGCCGGAGAACGTCGAAATGGCAGGCACCATTCGTACTTATGACCCGGCTGTGCGCGCGCAAGTGGCCCATGATGTGAAACTCACGTCCGAGAAAATTGCCGAAAGTGCCGGTGCTACGGCCCAGGTTTCGATCGTGCCAGCCTATGACATGACGATAAACAACGATCAATTGACCGAGCGGATGGCACCGGTGCTCAAGCGTGCTGCACATGGCAATGTCGCTACCACGCCCTTGGTCGGTGCTTCGGAAGACTTCTCGTTCTTCGCCGGCAAGGTACCTGGCCTCTACTTCTACCTTGGCGTGACACCCCATGGGCAGGACCCGGCTACGGCTGCACCGAATCACAACCCCAAGTTCTTCGTCGATGAACAAGCGCTGATCGTTGGCGCGCGGGCAATGTCGGGGCTCGCCGTTGGCTTTTTGTCTGAGCAGGCCGCTCAGCAGTAAGCCAGTCTATTTGCACAGCGCCTGAAGCCAATATTAGCGCCGCCGTTATGGGTGATGATCGGCTGCAGAGCCCGCGCCTGCCAGCTCCCGCGCAACCCAGCTTTTGAACGCCTCTGCTACTGGCGAGGGGTGCATCGCGCCTGATTGGGCCAGCACCACTTTTTGTGGCGATACCGCTTCCAACAATGGCCGGCATAACAGCGGTGTACCGTCATAGCAGTGGTCCCCGGCGGGCCGGGTGCATGACAGGGCCACCCCGTAGCCATGCGCGACGAGGCCCCTTTGCATCTCGAAGGTCTGGGTGTATTGCTGGGAGCGCGGTTGCAGGTTATGCGCCCAAAATAGCGAAAGAAAGTACTCCCGCGTTTGCGCGATATCCTCAAGAATCAAACACTCTTGCGCTAACGCTTGCAGTGGTATCGCTGCCAGCGCGGCCAACCGGTGGTCAGTGGCAATAAGCGCGTAGGGTTTCAATTCGGCAAGTACCTGTCGCGGCAGCGCGGGATCAAGGCCGATGTCATAGGTAAGCGCGAGCTCGGCTTTACCGGCGCTGAGGTGGCGGTGTACGCCGGCCAAGTCGGTCTCGAACAGCGTTACCTCGACCTCGGGATACTGCTTGCGAAAAGTCGATAGCAGCCGCGGTGCGTAATAAGGGCCCAAGTCTTGAAAGCAGATCAGCGACAGGTTGCCGCGCAGCGATCCTTGCGTGGTATCTGCCTTTTGATTCATGGCGATGGCCATGCCAATGATGTCGCGTGCCTGGGCCAGCAAACGTGTGCCCGCTGACGTCAGCTCCAGCCCACGGCTAACCTGGCGGCGGAAGAGTCGTTCGTTCAATGCCTCTTCAAGCTGGGCAATCGCAACCGAAACCGATGGCTGTGAAACGTGCCGGGCTCTCGCCGCAGCGCTGATGCTGCCATGTTCGGCCACAGCGACGAAGTACTCGAGTTGCCTGAAGGAGAACCCTATCATTTTTTCCTATACTCAAAATTAGGAAATATATTCTTTTCCTATTGGTGCTAAAAAGCAATACTCAGCGTGCACTGTTTAATTCGCTACAAGCGGGTTGCTCGATAAATTTTTCGCAATCGTGGGTTCAGTGCGTGACCTCAGTTTTACTTGCAAATGTCGCGATAGTTTTTATATCGCGATGCGCACTTTATGGCGCAAAACATAGAGTTTGTGTGCGCCGGCCCCAATAAAAAGACTAAAGGGTGCTACATGAAACAGTCCGCCGAATTTCAATTGAGCGATGAAACCATCGCGGCCTTCCAGCGTGAGGGGGCCGTGTGCATACGTAATGTGTTCACCCCGGAAGAAGTTGCGCTGCTGGAAACCGGCATTGAACAAAACCTGAAAGCCCCCAGCGAGCGCGCTAAAGTGGCGAGCCGCCCGGACGACCCGGGTTGGTTCTTCGAAGACTTCTGCAACTGGGGCGAAATTTCGGCCTATCGCCAGTTCATCTTCGAAAGCCGGGTGGGTAGCGTTGCAGCCCAACTGATGGGCAGCGAGACAGCCCGGCTTTATCACGATCACCTGCTGGTCAAAGAACCTAACACCCGCCAGCCCACGCCTTGGCATCAGGACCAACCGTATTACAACATCGACGGGCGCCAGAACTGCAGCATGTGGATGCCCATCGACCCTGTCGCCAGAGAGTCCACTCTTGAATTTGTCGGGGGCTCGCACCTTGGGCCGTGGCTGATGCCCCGCAGTTTCCTGGACAGCCAGGCGCAATGGTTCCCGGAAGGCAGCCTGGCGGACTTACCTGATATCGAGGCCGATCGCAGCGCCTGGAACATCCTCGGCTGGGAACTCTCCCCGGGCGATGCTGTGTTCTTCCACATGCTGACCTTGCATGCCTCTGGTGGCGTCGGCGGGAATCGCCGGCGTCGCGCCTTCTCGGTGCGCTTTCTGGGCGACGACATTACTCACGCACCGCGGCAGTGGAAAACGTCGCCGCCGTTTCCCGGGCTCGAAACGCAATTGGCCAGTGGAGCGCCAATGAACCATGCACTGTTCCCGCTGCTGTGGCCTAGGCCTTGATGATTGAAACAATGCGTGCCTGATGAAAGCGCACAGCATCTGCGTTGTGCGGACCTGATAATAAAACCAAGAAGGTATCTATGAACGCTCAATCCTCACACCCGCTAAAGCGGGGCCTCACTACCCGGCATATTCGTTTCATGGCGTTAGGTTCTGCAATCGGCACAGGGCTGTTTTATGGCTCGGCATCGGCGATAAAACTGGCGGGGCCTTCGGTTTTACTTGCCTACCTGATAGGCGGTGCAGCTATTTACATGATGATGCGCGCCCTTGGTGAAATGGCGGTTCACAATCCGGTGTCAGGGTCATTCGGGCACTATGCCAGCCAATACCTGGGTCGCTACTTTGGCTTTCTGACAGGGTGGAGCTACGCATTCTCGATGTTGGTCGTGTGTTTAGCTGACGTGACGGCATTTGGCGTTTATATGGGGCTGTGGTTCCCTGACACGCCGTCCTGGATCTGGGTGCTCGGGATCGTGTTGTTTATCGGCGCGCTGAACCTGTGTAGCGTGAAAGTGTTCGGCGAAATGGAATTTTGGCTGTCGTTACTGAAGGTCACCGCTATCGTTGCCATGATTGTGGCGGGCGGGGCAGTGTTGCTTCTGGGCATCCGCTTGGACAACGGTGCAGGCACTGTGGCCGGGATCTCGAACCTTTGGAGCCACGGCGGCTTCTTCCCTAATGGCCTGGGGGGGATGATTGCTTCCTTCACCGTTGTGATGTTCGCCTTTGGCGGGGTCGAAATGATCGGTATTACCGCAGGCGAGGCGAAGGACCCAAAGCGCGTGCTGCCAAAGGCTATCAACTCTGTGCCGCTGCGTATTCTGTTGTTCTATATCCTTACCCTGTTGGTACTCATGGCCATTTACCCGTGGACCAGTATCGGCAGCCACGGTAGCCCCTTCGTACAGATCTTCAGTGGCTTGGGCATTAGCTCAGCGGCAACCGTGTTGAACATCGTGGTGATCTCTGCCGCTGTTTCGGCGATCAATAGCGATATCTTCAGCGCGGGGCGCATGATGTACGGTATGGCGCAAAACGGCCAAGCACCTGCCGGTTTCGCCTCATTGTCGCGTTTTGGTGTGCCGTGGATGACTGTGGCAGTGATGGGCGTGGCGCTACTGCTCGGCGTGGTATTGAACTACCTGGTACCCGATGACTTGTTCCTGGTGCTCGCAGCGGTAGTCACGTTCTCCATTGTGTGGGTTTGGTTGATGATCTTGCTGTCGCAAGTGGCCATGCGGCGCAGCATGAGCAAGGAGCAGGTGGCTGCACTGGATTATCGGGTGCCACTGTGGCCGGTAGGGCCCGCTTGCGCGATTGCTTTCATGCTGTTCATTTTCGGCGTGCTCGGTTGGTTCCCGGCCAGCCGCACAGCCCTGTATGTTGGGATTGGCTGGTTGGTGCTGCTATCCCTGGTTTACGGGTTGTGGGGCGCGCGCCGCCCCCGCCCCGTGGCAGCCAGCGCTTGAGGCGCTGAACCGCACCCGCGGCTACCTTCAAGGCGTGTGCAGTACCGGTAGGAGCGGGCTTGCCCGCGAAGCAACCAACGCGGTGTATGGCGGCCAAGATTGCCACAGCGCTGGTGTATCAGCGCTGTCGCAACGCAGTAGCCAAACCGACAGTCAGCCCCACAGCGCAGAGCATGGCCAAGCTGATGGTAACGCCGACGCCGCAGTTTTCGAGCAGGCCCGCCACCACCAGGTAAAACGCGATCACGCCTACAGCCCCGATCGCATTGCCCCGCACCATCGCCGCCATCCCAGCCCGCCCGCTCTGCACATGGGCGAACACCACCAGCGGCCAGGCAATCACCGGAATCGGCGCCAGCATCCCGCTGGTTGCCGGCCCCAGCCAGCTGGCCAGGCGGGTGGTGACCATCAGCAGGGCGGTGGCAGACACCATGCGCAGGGGGATTTCCCAATAACGATGCCGGGGCCGGGCCAGGGTGTCTGGTTTGGGCTCGCGGCCGCTGGCGCGTATCAGCACGCCGATCAACACCAGCGCCACAGCAATCGACAGGTACACGCTGCCCCAGTGGGTAAACGCATAGGCGGCCAGGCCATAGAACAAGATCGCCAGCAGTACCGCCGCGCCGATAGCGAGCCTGCGCGTGGCCAACAGGTAGAAGGTGTAGGTGGCCTGCACCGCTGCCAGGCCGCCCAGCGCACCGGGCACTGCGCCCAAAGCGAAGGGCGTGCCCTGTTCCAGGCACAGGAAGGTCATCACCAGCGCCGAGGTGATCGGCAGGCCGGACAGCAACCCGCCTAGCAGGCCACCCCAGCGCCGCGAGGCGAGGGAGATGGCCCACATCAGCAGGGGGGTGACGAGGAGTTTCAGGTAAAACAGGCTCATTGCGGGGCAATCCGGGTGTGCAGAGGTTTGCAGACAGTACGCCCGCCGTCGGCATTGGGTGGGGCGCAGGTGAATCAACCGCGGCTGGCGTCCAGGGCTTGGGCCAGGTCAGCCAGGATGTCGTCGCTATGCTCGATACCGATCGACAGGCGTACCATGTCCCGTGGCACGCCAGCCTTCTGCAGTTCTTCGTCGTTGAGCTGGCGGTGGGTGGTGGAGGCGGGGTGGCAGGCCAGCGACTTGGCATCGCCAATGTTCACCAGGCGCACCACCAGCTGCAAGGCATCGATGAAGCGCGCGCCGGCCGCTTGGCCGCCCTTAATGCCGAACGACAGAATCGACGCTGGCTTGCCCGCGGTGTAGCGCTGGGCCAGTTCATGTTCAGGGTGGTCGGGCAGCCCCGCGTACTTCACCCAGGCAACCTGTTCGTGGGTTTGCAGGTAGTGGGCGACCTTGAGTGCGTTCTCGGTGTGGCGCTCCATGCGCAGGGCCAGGGTTTCCAGGCCTTGCAGAATGAGGAAGGCGTTGAACGGCGACAGCGCCGCACCGGTGTTGCGCAATGGCACCACGCGGCAGCGGCCGATGAAGGCGGCGGGGCCGAAGGCTTCGGTGTAGGTGACGCCGTGGTAGGAGGGGTCGGGGGTGTTGAGCAGGGCGAAGCGCTCTTTGTTGTCGGCCCAGGGGAACTTGCCGGAGTCGATGACGATGCCACCGATGCTGGTGCCGTGGCCGCCGATATACTTGGTCAGCGAGTGCACGACGATATCGGCACCGTGCTCGAACGGCCGGCACAATATCGGGGTGGCCACGGTGTTGTCGACAATCAGCGGCACACCGTGGCGGTGGGCGGCCTCAGCCAGTGCGGCGATATCGACGATATTGCCGGCGGGGTTGCCAATGGACTCGCAGAACACCGCCTTGGTGCGCGCATCGATCAGCGCTTCGAGGGCGGCAATGTCATCATGGGCGGCGAAGCGGGTGTGGATGCCCATGCGTGGCAGGGTGTGGGCCAGCAGGTTGTAGGTGCCGCCGTACAGCTTGGCCACTGACACGATGTTGTCGCCGGCCTCGGCGACGGTCTGGATGGCGTAAGTGATGGCTGCCATGCCCGAAGCCACCGCCAACGCGCCGACCCCACCTTCCAGGGCAGCCATGCGCTGCTCGAGCACGTCGTTGGTGGGGTTCATGATGCGCGAGTAGATGTTGCCGGCCACCTTCAGGTCGAACAGGTCGGCACCATGCTGGGTGTCGTCGAAGGCGAAGGAGGTGGTCTGGTAGATGGGTACGGCCACCGCCCGGGTGGTCGGGTCGGGGCTAAAGCCCGCGTGGATGGCGAGAGTTTCCAGCTTCATGCAATCGTTCCTTGAGCGTGGGTGGAAGCGTTCGAGCATGCGGCGGTGGGCGGGGGTGGGTCAAGGGTATCGTGGTGGCGGCCGGCAAGCGGCGTTGCACACCCAATGTGCGAATGGAACGGGCCGCTAAGGTGCTGTCATTTCCTGTGCTGACGAGCTTGGCTTTGCGTTGCTGAATCAATCGAGATTAGCTAAATTATCAAAATTCGATAACTTTACTAATCTCGGTATAAATCATGGACCCGATCGCTAATCCCTATTCCCCGGGGGCGGGCGCGCCACCGCCGGCATTGGCTGGTCGCGACGTATTGCTGAAGCAGGTCAGCATCGCCATCGCCCGCATTCGCCGGGGCCGAGCGGCGAAGAGTGTGCTGATGGTCGGCTTGCGCGGCGTGGGCAAAACGGTGCTGCTCGAAAAAATGCGCATTGAAGCCGAGGCCGACGGTGTTCACGCCATACGCATGGAGGCGCCGGAAAATCGCTCGCTGCCTGCATTGTTGGCACCTCAACTGCGCTTGGCGCTGCTTCGCCTGAGCCGGGTGGAAGCGGCTCGGGACCTGGCTCAGCGAGGTTTGCGAGCCCTTGCCGGTTTTGCAAAGTCGTTGAAGGTTACCTATGCGGATATAGAAGTGGGCCTGGATCTGGAGCCGGAACCCGGCTTGGCTGATAACGGTGACCTCGAAGGCGATTTGGCGACCTTGCTAGAGGAGGCCGGCAAGGCCGCACAACGCGCGGACACTGCGCTGGTAATGTTCATCGACGAGTTGCAGTACGTTGCCGAAGATCAGTTGGCTGCGTTGATCACAGCCTTGCATCGCTGTGCCCAAGGCCAGTTACCTGTCACGCTGGTGGGGGCTGGCCTGCCTCAATTGCGCGGGCGCTGCGGCAACGCGAAGTCCTATGCAGAGCGGCTGTTCGATTTCCCTGAAATCGGCCCGCTTGCGCCTGAGGCCGCAAGGTTCGCATTAGTGCAGCCTGCAGAAGATGAAGGCGTGGCTTTCGCAGAGGTGGCGCTGGAAAGTGTGCTGGCGCATTCACAGGGCTACCCCTACTTTTTGCAGGAATGGGGCAAGCATTCCTGGGATGTAGCCACGCAGAGCCCCATCACCCGAGCTGATGTTGAAATAGCTTCAGAGCAGGCCATTGCCACACTGGATGAGAGCTTCTTCCGGGTGCGCTTTGACCGCCTGACGCTTGCGGAAAAGAGGTACCTGCGTGGCATGGCGGATCTGGGGCCAGGTCCCCATCGTTCTGGAGATATTGCGGCCAGCCTGGAGCGGAAGGTTTCCACACTCGCACCGCTGCGCAGTGCTTTGATCGATAAAGGGATGATCTATAGCCCGAGCCACGGTGATACGGCGTTCACGGTGCCGCTCTTCGATGAGTTCATGCGACGTATCATGCCGGGCGAAGATTGGCGGATGGCGTAATTTGGCTGTACGGGCATGCCTGTTGCCAGGCACACCACAGTGGCGAAATCCACGGCCGGGATGTTCGCCTCGCTCGGCGCGATCTGCTCGCCGCCGAGCAGGGCGTCGGTGGTCTTGAGAAAAAAACCGGCCGCGTCGAACATGGTCAGTTGTTGTCTGGGGTAGAAGAAGTCGGGACGGCGGTACAGCGCCGACGAATACCCCGTGAATGCGGGCGTGCCGATCGCCCCCAGCATGCGCCCGGCAGTCGCATAGCTACAGCATAGCCGCTGCCGAATTTGTTCGATGACAGCGCATTCTCGGGCTGGGCGCAGCAGGACGTCAGCCACTTGCCACTGCCTGGCCAGAGTCCTGCCGCAGGCGGCTGAATATCAGGCCGGACAGCACGCTCAGCAGGCTGACCACCGCCATGGTCAGGCCGATGTCTTCAAGGGTCGGCAGGCTGTGCCCGTTGATACGTTGTATCCATCCCAGCAGCAGAGCGGCGATACACACCGCCAGGCTCATACCTAGTTGTACCGACATCGCTGACAAGGTGCTAGCCTGGCCGGCCAGCTCGCGGCTCACATCGGCGTAGCCCAGCGCGCCCAAGGTGCTCATCTGCAGCGAGCGGGACACGCCGCCCGTGAATAGCAGAAGCAGTGTCAGCAACAGCCCAGTATCTGGCCGCAGCAAACCGCACAGGGCCATGCAGCCAGCGCCGACCAAGGCGTTGCACACCAGGATGCGGCGAAAACCGAAGCGTCGAACCAAGCGTACCGAGATGAACTTGATGAACAGCGCGCCGGCCCCCCCGGCGAAGGTCAGCAGCCCGGCATGCAGGGCGCTCAGACCAAAGCCCAACTGGAACAGCAACACCAGCAGGAAAGGCAGCGAGGCACTGCCCAGACGGAACACGGTACCGCCCAGCAGCACGATACCGAACGTGTGAATGCGCAGCAGAGAAAGGTTCAGCAGCGGTGCGGGGCTATGCCGGGCGTGGCACACGTACAAGGCGCCTAACACCAGGCCTGAAGCCAGCAGCGCTGCAGGCCAGTAACCGCCAAGCAGCTGGCCGTGGCCCAGCGATTCGAAGGCCAGCATCAAGCTAGCCAGCGCCGCGCTGCTGAGCATGAAGCCGACTTTGTCCAGGTTATGTTGCGGTAGGCCACCGTAGGCGGGAACGTTGCGCAGCACCAGCACGATGCCCAGCAGGCCGATGGGCAGGTTGATGAGGAAGATCCAGTGCCACGACAGCGCGGTCACCAGCAGGCCACCCAGCGGCGGGCCTAACACCGGGCCGAGCAATGCAGGCATGGTCAGGAAGGCCATGGCACGCATCAGGTTGGCCTTGCTGGTGCTTCGTAGCAGGATGATCTGCCCCACCGGCACCATCAGCGCGCCACTTGCGCCTTGGCAAAAGCGCGCCAGCGAAAGCTGCAGCAGCGAAGCCGATAGGGCGCACGCCAAGGAGCAGAGCATGAACAGGCAAATGGCTGTGATGAACACCCGCCGCGGGCCGAAACGTTCCGCCAGCCAGCCGCTGATGGGAATGAAGATGGCCGCGGCCAGCAAGTACAACGACACGATCAGGTTCATGCGCACGCTGGCCTCGCCGAAATCGTTGGCGATTTGCGTCAGGGCGGTGAGCACGGCGGTGGCGTCGAGCAGCTCCATGAACAGGGCACAGCCGATGATCATCGGTACCTTGCGGTCCAGTGGGGCATCGGGTGCGTTTGCCGGCAACTGTGTTGCTGGCGCGTTCAGAGGGCGCGGCCGTGGTTGTTTGGCTGGCGGAATGGGGCGTATGGCATGAGAGCGCTCCAAGCTAGGATGGCGCACCTTAGCGAGTTTGCGCTGGGGCTGTGAAATACCCAGCGGCGCTATGTTAATAATTAAAATAAATAATATTTATGTTCTTATAATATGTTCTTTTTTTGGTGGGGCCCCTGGGTGCAGGGGCGGGTTTACCCGCAAACACCGGCGAAACCGGTGCGACGCACCGCGCCATGGGCCGCGGTGCGCGTAGGGGCAGTCCTTACTGCACCGCCGCCAGCTCAGAAGGTGTACGTCAACCGGGTAAAGTAATACCCACCCGTAAACCCATACGGCGAATAGGCGCCATAGCCCTTGGTCATGGTCTTGCTGCTGGGGTTTTGCCGCTCGGGGTAGATGTCGAACAGGTTCTGCGCACCCACCGCCAGGTTCAGGTCCTCGGTCAACTGGTACCCCACGTCGATATCGGTAATCCAGCGCGCTTTGTATTCGCGGTCCAGGCTGCGGTCGCTGGCCGAGTTCACTTCCCGCCACGAGCCATAGCGGGTCAGGGCCAGGTTGGTAGACCAGCGCTCGCGTTGCCAGTTGGCGCCCAGAATCAGCTTGGTGTTGGGCTGCACGTCAGTGAGGAAGTTGCGCGCCTGGCGGTCCATCAGGCTGTAGTCGCTACCCTGGATGTTGACGCTTTCCTTGTAGCTCAGGATCTGCGTCTGGTTCCAGTTGAAGGCGGCGGTCCATTTCACCTGGCCCCAATGGCCCAGGTCCTGGTCGAAGTTGCCGACCAGGTCCAGGCCCTTGGTGCGGGTGTCGGCGCCGTTGGTAAAGTAGCGCCCGCCGGAGGTCGAGTCGATGCCGTTGTCCAGCAGCGCCTGGGTGACTTCGTCGCCCAGCAGGGTGCCGGTGAGCGTGATGCGGTCGCGCACATTGATCACGTAGGCGTCGGCGGTAAACGACAAGCGTGGGTCCGGCTGGTAGGTCAGGCCCAGGCTGTAGTTGGTCGAACGTTCCGGCTTCAGTGGGCTGGCACCCAGCGCCTTGGCTGCCGCCGAGTCCACTGGCAACACGCCGTAGTTAATCGACTGGTACACGCCATTGACCACGCCGAAGGTGGTCGAGCGTGCGCTGAACAGGCTGTTGGCCAGGGACGGCGCGCGGAAGCCGTTGCTGACCGTGGCGCGCACGGCCAGCTCGGGGGTGAATTCGTAGCGGGTGGTCAACTTGCCGCTGCGGGTGGCGCCAACGCCGCGGTTGTAATGCTCGTAGCGCAGTGCGCTGCCCAGGTACCACTGTGGCAGTGGGTTGAAGCCCACATCGATGTAGCTGGCCACGCTGTTGCGACTGGTGCTGGTTGCTTCGTCTGGCGAGATGCCGTTGGTAACCTGCGCCCCTGATGCCGCGCAGTCTCCAGGCGCTCGGCAATAGCCGCCGTTGGCCCACGAGGCCCAATCGCCGTCACGCACCTGGTAGGTGTCGCGACGGTGCTCCAGGCCCCACGACAGGTCCAGTGGCTTGTCCAGGCCAATGTCGAAGCTGCGTTGCAGGTCCAGGTTGCTGGTCAACTGGGTGGCGACCCAGGTGCCAGATTCGAAATGGTTTGGCGTGGCCTCGCCCAACGAGGGGTTCTGGTTGTGCGTGGTGCCCTGCTGCGCTTCGTTGCGCCCGTAGGTGCTGGACAGGTCCCAGGCCCATTCCCCGGCATTACCTCTGGCGCCGAACGCCCCTTGCACGTCGTCTTCTTCGATGTACCAGGTGGGCGTGTAGCCGCCGGGGTAACCGTTGGGGCCGGTGGTGATGGTGTTGGTGATGGTCGGCAGGCGGAAGTTCTGGCCTTGCTCGGCTTTACGGTGCGAGTAGGTAGTGAACGAATACAAGGTCAGGTCGTCACTCACCGGTAGTTCGGCGTTGTAGCCCAAGGTCAGCAGGTTGATCTTGGGCGTGCCGTAGCCGCCGTAGGTGGCCTTGCCGGCTTTGTCCAACGCTTCGGCATAGCTGTAGCCGTTAGCGCTGGCCTTGTTGTCGTCGTTTTGGCTGCGCGCATCCAGCGCCAGTTGCAGGATACCGCTATCGCCCACCTCGAAGCCTTTGTTCAGGCCGTGTTGCACGGTCTGCTTTTTGCCATCGTAGCCTTGGCCGATGTTGGTCACCGATGTGCCCGAATCATCCGCCTTGAGGATCACGTTGATCACCCCGGCGATGGCATCGGAGCCATATTGCGCGGCAGCGCCATCGCGTAGCACCTCGACGCGCTCAATGAGGCTGATAGGGATCAAATCCAGGTCGGTTGGTGCTGCCCCCGCTTGGATGCCGCTGATGTTCAGGGTAGCGCTGGTGTGGCGGCGCTTGCCGTTCACCAGCACCAGCACCTGGGCCGCATTCAAGCCCCGCAGGCTGGGTGCGCGGGCCATGCCGCTGGCATCCCAGCCAGTTTTTTCCGGCAAGGTGAAGGAGGGTATGGTGGCACTCAGGGCCTCCATCAGGCCAGGCTTGCCGGTTTGCTGCAGTTGCTTGGCGCTGATCACGTCGATCGGCACCGGGCTGGTGGTGACGGTGCGTTTCTCCGAGCCACGGTTGCCGGTGACGATCACGGTGCCCAGTTGGGCGGAATCGGTGCCTGCAGCGGTGTCTTGGGCGAAGGCGGCAGGGGCGGCGACGCTGGTGGTGCCAATGGCCATCGCCAGCAGCGCGGAGCTGGGCAGTTTCAAAGCGTGGAGCATGTTCTCTCTCCATGAGGCTGTCATTCAGCGAGCGCACGGCGCCTGTCCGCCGGGCGAACCCGGCAGGCAAACGAAATAGGTTGGGGGTACTGGGCGTATCAGGGGGCTTTGGCGGCGATCGCTTCGATCTCGACCAGGGCACCGGGCAGCGGCAGGGCCACCACCTGCAGGGCGGTGCGGGTTGGTTTTTTCGGTTGGTCTGCGGTGGCGAAGAATTCGGTGTAGGCCGCCTGCAGGCCGGCAAAGTCCAACTTGCCCCCCTTGGCAGGGTCGCCCACCAGGAACACCCGCAGTTGCACCACGTCACCCAGTGTCAGGCCCTGGCCGTGCAACGCAGCCTGGATTTTCTTCAGTACCGAGCGGGCCTGGGTTTCAGTGTCGCCGTAGGCGGCGATGGTTTGTGCTGGCGCCTTGGGGTCGGCCACGTCGGGTAGGGTGCCACTGACAAAGGTCAGCGCGGCGCCGGCAGGTACGCTAACCAGTTGCGAGATGGGGAAGGTGGAGCCCGGCGGGTCGACGCGTTTGAGGGTGTCGGCCTGGGCGGTGAGGGTGGACAAAGACATGAGGGCTCCGAGCAGCAGGGCAGTTTTGGTCATGGGTAAGCTTCCTTGTTCAGGCGGCGACGCCGCGTTGCTGATGCAGGGCGTGTTGGGCGATTTGGCCGACCACGCGGCGGGCCGAGTCCGCCGCGCTGTTCTGCCAGATACCCACACCGCCGTGGGCCAGTGAGTCGCTGGCCAGCCAGGTACGGCCTTGCGGCTGGTTGAGGTGCGAGTAGCCGGGCTCGGCCAGTACGTCATGCACAATCCACGGGCTTTCGCTGAACGGCACCTTGGACCAGTTCACCGCCACGCCGCGTTGCAGCTTGCCGGCATGGCCGGGGTGCAGTGAGCCCACGGCCTGGCGCGAGGACGCCAGTTGCTGATCGAGTGAACGGGCGGCAAAGGTGCGAGCCACCTCGCCGGTGTTGTAGGTGCCCACCAGGATGCCCTCGGCACTGTTCAGGTGGTCGCTGGGGTACCACAGCAGCCGCGCTTCGTGGTTGATATACGAAAGGCCGCCGTAGATCTGGTAGTCGCTTTCCCAGAAGCGCGGCGCCTGCCAGGCCACCTTGTTGGCCAGGTCTGGCTTGGCCTGGGCGATGGCGGCTTGGGTGGCCTTGCCGAAGTTGTGCGCAAGCCGGGCCAGCAGTGGCAGGGGCAGGGTAACGATGGCGTAGTCGGCGGTCTCTACCTGGGTCGTGCCGCTGCGCCGGTCGCGCCAGGTTACCTGGCTGCTGCCATCGCCGGTGCGGATCGCCTGCACTTCGGCGTGCAGTTGCACGCTGTCCTGCACCTTGGCGTACAGCGCCTTGGCAATTTGGTCCATGCCGCCGACCGGCTGGAACATGGTGGCCGAGAACTCGGGAATTTCATCGAACACCAGCGGCAGCATGAGGTTGGGGTTGAGCAGTTGTTTCAGCGCCACCGGTTGGCGCTGGATTGGTGTCTGGTCGCCGGCCCCGGCAAAGCGGGTGTAACCGGCGCGTACCGAGCCCTTGTAATGGCGCTGCTCGTCCAGGTCGCCGTACACCTTGAGGAAGTCCAACAAGGCCTTCTGGTCGCCGGTGTCCAGCGTTTTGTCCAGTGCCTGGGCGCTGATGCTGCGCGATAGCAGTTCGCTCAAGTGCCCGCGGGTGTCGTTCACCGCCTGGCGCAACAGCAGCGGCGGTTGTGCCAGGTCTGGCTGGGCCAGGGCATTGCGGCTGCTGTTGACCAGTACTTCCAGCGGCACGCCCAGTTCGCGGCAGTAGCCCAGAATGGTCAGGTGGTGACTGGGCAGGCGGGCGGGGCCGGCGTTGAAGTAGTAGCCGCTGTTGAAACTGACCTGCTGGCGGCTGCCATCGTTGTGCACCACCTCGTCGCCGTTGCGCAGCGTCCAGGCCCGGCCACCGATGCGGTCGCGGGCTTCCAGCACGCGTACCTCGAACCCGGCCTTGCGCAATTCATAAGCCGCTACCAGGCCGCTGATACCGGCCCCCACTACCAGTACGCGCTTGCCGTTGCCAGACGTAGCGGGCAGGCCCAGCGGCGCAAAGGTGCTGGCTTGGGCAGCACTGGGCAACAGGCCCAGCGCCGACAGGCTGCCCAAGGCGGCGCCGTAGCCACCGGCGGCCATCAGGTGGGAAATAAGGTCTCTGCGGGTCAAGCCCATGGTCAGTACTCCTGCTGGGTAAGGGGATTCCGTTCGGGGCGGCGCTACAGCTCGTAACGCACAGTCAGCAGCACGGTGCGCGGGTCGTTGACCGAGTAGTAGGCAGTGCGGCTGGCAGCCGAGTAGGCGATGCTTTGCGGGTAGGCGCGGTCGAGCAGGTTCTTAACCGACAGGGTGGTGGTCCAGTGGCCGTCTGCGCTGGCGTAGCTGGTGTTGGCGTTCCAGAAGCCCTGGGCGGGCACTTCGTAGATATCGGCGTTCAGCGGGTTGGCGTAGGAGCGGGTCTGGTACTGGTAGTCGGTGTTGGCCGTCAGCTCGCCCGGGAGGTTGGCCGGTACTGTCCAGTTGAGGCCCAGGCTGGCGTTCCATTCCGGCGCGAAGATCATCCGCTTGCCATCGGCGCTGACCCCTGGCCCGCTGGCGTTCTGGAAGTCGTCGTACTGGCTTTTCAGATAGCCCAGGTTGGCAGTCAGGCGCAGGTCGCGTGCCAGCAGCACGGTGTTCTCCAGTTCCACGCCATAGGTGTGGGCGCTGCCGACGTTGGTGCGCAGGTTGGCGCTGATGGCCGGGTCCCAGGCGTTGGTCTGCAGGTCTTCGTAGTCGTTGTAGAACAACGCGATGTTGCTGCGCAGGCGGCCGCCGGCAAAGTCGCCCTTGAAGCCCATCTCGTAGGTAGTGACGTTCTCTGGTTCAAAGCCTTGCTCGGCGGCGGCGCGGGTGGGGGCGCGGTTGTCGAAACCGCCGGCCTTGAAGCCACGGGCCACGTAGCCGTACTGCACCAGGTTGTCGCTCCAGGCGTACTCCAGGCCGATCTTGGGGCTGAGCGATGCCCAGGAATCGCTGGTTTGTGCAGCGAAGTTGGTGCCGGTAATCGCCCGGTCGGTGGTGATGGCGTAGTTGGTGTAGTCGAAGCGCTTGTGCTCGTGGGTGTAGCGCAGGCCTGTAGTCAGCGACAGGCGAGGGGTGAGCTTGTAATTGCTCTGGCCGTACAGTGCATAGCTTTCGGTATCGGTGGTGCTGTACTGGCCGCTGGCATTGACCCGGTTTTGTGCGACCGAGAACGTCAGGCTGTCGCGCTCGGCACGGAAGCGTTCCTTGTACAGGTACGCGCCCAGCGTATAGCTGAACCGCTCGTAGTCGCCGTTGAGCTGGAATTCCTGGGTGGCGTAACGCTGCTTGTAGGTGATCAGGTTGTTCTGGATCGGTGAAGCCGTGCCGCTGTTGGCCTGCCCGGAGTTGTCGTAGTCCACCGGTTGGTCGAATTCCGACCACGCCGTGACCGACTTGAAGTTCAAGTGGTCGTCGATGTTGTAGATCGCCCGCAGCACCGCGCTGCCCTGGTCCAGTTTGTTCTTGGGGTCGAGGCTGCTGTAGGTCTTGAACTTGTCGAAATGGCCATTGGCTGGGTCGAATGGGGTATAGCTGGTGGTATCCCCGCGGTCGAAGGTGCCCGCCAGGGTCAGTTGCACGTCCCACGGCGAATCCACGGGCGCCAGGCGCAGCTTGCCGCGGTACGACTGCAGGTCGATGTTGTTCACGTCCTTGTGGCGCGTGCGGTTGTACACGCTGCCGTCGCGGGTCAGGCGGATCGCCGAAAAACTGCCGAACAAGGTGTCGTCCACTAACGGCCCACTGACCAGCAGGCGGCCGTTCTGGGCGTCGTAATTGCCGGCACCCAGCTCGACAAAAGCACGGGTCTGCTGCGTTGGGTCGCGGGTGATCACTCGTATCGCGCCTGCTGCACTGTTACGCCCGTACAGGGTGCCTTGCGGGCCCCGCAGCACTTCGACGCGCTCGACATCGTTGAAGTCCAGCATCGAGGAAATCGCCCGCGGGATGTACAGGTCGTCGGCGTACACCGCGACTGCAGCTTCCTGAATCGGGTCGGTTTCGCCGATGCCGCGGATGCCATAGGTTTGCGCGCTGTAGGAAATCGACTGGCGGTTCAGGGTTAAGTTGGGCACCCGCCCGGACAGATCGCGGATGTTGTTGATCTGGGCATCCTGCAGGGTGCGCTCGTCGAAAGCGCTGATCGCCAGCGGGGTTTTCTGCAGGTTTTCTTCACGGTGTTCGGCCGTGACGGTGACGGTTGGCAGCTTGTCACCCGTAGCCCCGGCAGGCTCTGCCAAGCTGGCGGGGGCGAACACGGCAAGCGCAATGGCGGCGGACAGGTGATTGCGAACAGGGTAGGGCTTCATGTTACAGCTTCCAGATAACCAGCAACGAATGGGTTTTCGGATACCTGGATACCGGAGCCGGGTAGCTGACCCGAGGCTGAAGGAGGTATTAGGTTCCTTTGCCTCCGCCAGTCAGGGGTCGGTCTGGTGAGAACATATCTCTATGAAAAACGCTTTTGAAATACTTGTTTAATCTAAGCTAATATTATAAAAATGAATTATATGTGTGCATTGAAATCTAATAATTGCATTTTAAGGTTGGGCAGCTGTTCGCGGGTGAGTCCGCTCCTGTAGTGGCTCTTGCGCCTGGCTTGGCCCGTCAAGCGGGGAAGTTGCCAGTGAGCGCCCCCCATTTGCCACCCCAAACGGCACATGCACCATCGGCAAATCCCCCGCCGGCGATTGCAAATGGCTGCGCTGGTCATCGAAGAACACATGCGGCTTCAAGATCGACAGCACTCTGGGTTTTTCCATCCCGCCCAAAAAGAAGCACTCATCCGGCGACACGCCCCAGTCCTTCAACGTCGTCACCACCCGCTCATGCGAAGGGGCATTGCGCGCCGTCACGATCGCAATCCGCAAAATGCGCTTGTACCCCGGGTCCTCGGCCAACTTGCGGTCCTCCAGCATGCGTATCAGCGAAAGCTTGCGGTACAGGTCCGCCAACGGCCCCGGTGAATGCGGGATGCCCTTGCGCACCCGCTCATGCTCCTGAAACTCGTCCAGATTGTCGTCGCGCTTGTACACGCGCTCTGCCTCGTCATCGGCAATCACCCCGTCAAAGTCGAAGGCTACCCGCAGTTCGGTGTCGATCTCGTCATCGTAGATGCGCGTCGGCAGCACCCGCCCGGCCGGGTAGTTGGCATCGATGGCCTTCTGTACATCCTCTTCATTGGCGCTGAGGAACAGCGAGGCATTGAACGCCGGGATGTACTCGTAGGGCGAGCGGCCCGACATGAATGCGGCGCGGGTGATGTCCAGCTGGTAGTGGTTGATCGAACGAAACACCCGCAAGCCGGTTTCCGGTGAGTTGCGCGACAACAGCACCACCTCCACCGGCAACTGGTCGGGGAAGGCCTGGTTGATGCTCAGGAAGCGGCGAATGAACGGGAACGCCACGCCCTTGGGGAGCGGTTCATCAAGTTTTTGTTGCTGGTGCTGGCGGTAAGCCTCGACGCCTTGGGTCTTGTAGATGTCGTCCGAGACGGTGAGGTCGAACAGCGCACTCGAAGCAACGCCGATGACCAGTTTCTGTTCGATGGGGTAGGGCATGAAACAACTCCTGAGCGTGTGCTGCAGGCAAGTGTACCCGCGTGCCGTGACGAAAGCCCTCAGGCCTCCGGGACCAGCCCGAGCAACACCTGAACCTGGCGCTGCAATTGGCTTACATGCTCGCGTTCGGCGCGCAGGGCAGAGTGCAGCTCGCGGTTTTCCTGCTGGTGAATGCGGGCGCTGCGCTCTCGTTCGCGGTCGCCTTGCAGCAAGGCCCATATCTCGCCCTGGCGGGCGTGTAGCAGGCACACCAGTAGCAGGGTGAAGCCGCAGATGACCAGCAGGGAGATTTCGATGGCTTCCATGTGACGCTTCCTTGAGTAGTGGCTGATTGCCGGTAAGCGAAACGATATGTCGTCTTCTACTACATGTCGATATTGGAGACTTGTACAGGTAAAGGAATGGTGCAGGTTCGCCGGGCCCCGAATGCACGAACAACGGCGTGCAGGCGTTTTGGCGTGATACATATGCCTGATTGGTTTACATACCGTGCCTGTCTTGCTTTGCGTCTGACTAGACACGTACGATTTGGTGACACGTCATTTACCGGGGTAGGCAGCACAGCCCCTTCAGGAACCGCCATGAAACGAACACAACGCATGGAACAAACCCGCTGGGACCTGGCCCTGCGCTACCGGTTGATCGAGACGGTGGTTTGGTGGGAAGGCCGGCTGACCACCAACCACCTGATCCAAAGCTTCGGTATCAGTCGTCAGCAGGCATCCAAGGACATCAACACCTACATCAACGACTACGCCTCGAAAAACCTGGTGTACGACAAGCAGATCAAGGGCTACGTGCCCACTCGGCAGTTCAAGCCGCTGTTCATCGACGACAGCGCCAGTGCCTACCTCGACCTGCTCAACCAGAACAACGAACGCGCCCCGCATATTGAAGGCCTGGCCCTGGCGTATGCCCATACCGAAGTACTGAAAGTGCCGGACCGCTCGATAAAACCCGAGATCTTGCGGCCGTTGCTCAAGGCCTGCCGCGAAAAGCGGCGTCTGGACATCGAGTACGTGTCATTCAACAGCCCCGAGCTGGAAGGGCGCACCATCGCCCCGCACACGTTGGTGTACACCGGCATGCGCTGGCATGTGCGGGCGTATTGCGAGAAGAACCGCACCTACCGGGACTTCGTGCTCAGCCGTTTACGTGGTGTGCCGGAGCTGCATGATGGGGAGACCGGCAACGGTATCGATCAGGACCTGGAGTGGAACACCCCGGTCGACGTGGTCTTCAAGCCCGATGAGCGCCTGACCCCGGCGCAGCGGGCGATCATCGAGGTGGACTTCGGCATGACCGATGGGCAGTTGGTGGTGGGGAGTTCACAGGCGTTGGTGAAGTATGTAGTGAAGCGCTTTGGGGTGCATGCCAACGTACATGATCCGCGGCCAGAGGCGCAGCAACTGGTGCTGGCGAACCGGGCCGAGCTGAGGCCTTGGCTGAGCCTGGATTGAGGCGCCTTGGGCTTCGCTGTCGCGCAGAGAACCGATTTCGCAAGCGGTTCGCGTACCCTGTGGGAGCGGGCGTGCCCGCGAACAATCCAACGCGGTGCCTAGCACCGGCTACGCCGGTGTTCGCGGGCACGCCCGCTTCCACAGGGTCCCTGCTGAATCAATGAGTTATGTGCAGTTCTATGAGAGCGGGTTTGCCGGCGAATGCAGGGGGGGGCACTGCAGCACAGGCGTCTGGTTCTGAGTGCCGTGGTGAATCAACGCCGAACGGCCAGTGCCTCTGGGTTGGCAACGTTTTTTGGCCGGCCCTCGAAAAATGCCAGCGCATTGTCGAAGGCATCGCCAAAGTACAGCTCATACCCGTTCTTCTCCACATACCCCAAATGCGGCGTGCACAGCACGCGAGGATGCCGCAGCAGTGGATGGCCCGGGTCCAGCACGGGTTCATTGTCATACACGTCCACCGCCGCATAACCTGGGCGGCCCGCATCCAGCGCCTTCAGCAGCGCCCCTGGGGCAATTAGCTCGGCGCGGCTGACATTCACCAGCAGGGCGTCGGGCTTCATTCTCGACAGGTCGTCAAAGGTAACCCGGTGGCGGGTTTGTTCAGATAGGCGCAAATTCAGGCTAACGATATCCGCCTCGGCAAAGAACGCTTCACGCGAAACCGCGGCGCGGTGGCCATCGGCCTCAGCTGCGGCCCGGCTGCTGTCGCTGCCCCATACCAGCACCGGCATGTCGAAGGCTTGCGCATAGCGCGCCAGCCGCTGGCCAATCTTGCCATAGCCCCAAATGCCCAGCAGTTGGCCGGCCAGTGCCTGGCCCAGGTTGACCTGCCATTGGCCTTGGCGGCAGGCATCGATGGCCGGCACCAGTTGCCGGCGGGCATTCAACATCAGCGCCCAGGCCAATTCGGCGGGAGCTACCGGCGAGCCTCGCCCCTCGGTCACCACGATGCCGCGCGCGGTGCAGGCGGCCAAGTCGAGGTGGCTGGAGACTTTGCCGGTTTGGCTGATCAGCTTCAGCTTCGGCAGGCGTTCGAGCAGGGCGGCATCGATGCGTGTACGTTCGCGGGTAAGCACCAGTGCGTCGGCAGCGGCGAAGCGTGCCGCCAGTTGCCCCAGCGTGGCAGGTTCTCGTTCATGAAAAACGCTGACATCGTGCCCGCGCAGCCGGCGGTAACAATCGAGTGTGCGGATCACGTCCTGGTAGTCGTCGGGAATGACAATGCGCATGGTGGCCTGGCCCTGGCGGTACGGTGATAGGCTGAAGATAACCCAAGGGGGGGCCACCGTGTCAGATCAGGATGTAGTCGCTGCGCACCACCACCGGTTGATATGACCCCTCGACCAGGTGCACGAACTGCCCGGCCACCTGGTCGATCGCCAGGCAGTCGTCGACATCGAGCAAGGCGTCGGTATGCGGCTTCAGCCAGTCCGCCTGCAGGCGTTGCTTGCCCAGGGCCTTGGCCTCGGCCTTGTTGTGGGCAGCAACCAGCAGGTAGCGGTGCGCCTCGCCGAACACCCCGCGCTCGTAGCCGCCGAGGTTGATGAAGTACAGGCGCAGGGCACCCCGGGCAGGGGCGTCGGGGCGCAATTCGATGCGCTGGCCGTCCACACCGTGAACCTCCAGCCACGAATCGATGTGCAAACCTTGCGGGCTGCCGAACCAGGCCTGGCGCAGCTGCGGGTAGGCCTGTTCAAAGGTGTCGGCCTGGGCGAACACCACATCGTGGACTTCAATTTTGGCGCCGGGGTGGCGGCCGCCGAGCATGACGACGTAAAGCATGGGCGATCCTTTGCATGACTAATGTGAACGTGCAGCATTGTACTGTTTGATTACCGCGTGCTGCGCCCCTACACGGGGGTAGGCAGACCTGATAGCTGCTCCACGAGAAAATCCACGAACACCCGCACCCGCGCCGGCATTGCCGGGCCACCGACGAACACGGCATGGATCGGCTCGCGGTCGCCGGGGTTGTAAGCCTCAAGCAACGGCAGCAGCCGCCCAGTGGCCAAGTCATCGGCCACTGTGAAGGTGCCGATGCGCGCCACGCCGGCGCCGAGCCTGGCCAACTGTGCCAAGGCTTCGCCGCTGCTGCATTCGATATTGCCCGCCACCTTCAAGGCAAACGCCTGCCCGTCGCGGCAGAACGGCCAGTCCGGCGCGGCGCGGCGGAAGTTGAAGCGCAGGCAGTTGTGCCGCGCCAAGTCTTCAGGCTCAAGTGGGGTACCGCAGCGTTGCAGGTACTCTGGCGAGGCAACTACCACCTGGCCGGTTTCGCCAATGGCGCGGGCGCTCAACGAGCTGTCCGGCAGGCGGCCAAAGCGCAGCGCCACGTCGGCTTGGCCGCCGAGAATGTCGGCCACTTCGTCACTGAGGGTAAGGTCGACCAGCACCTGCGGGTAGCGCGCGCTGAACGCGGCCAGCAACGGCACCACGGTCAGCCGGCCATGGCCCAGCGCAGCGCTGACCCGCAAGCGCCCACGTGGCACGCCCTGGTCGGTGATGGCCTCTTCCACTTCGAGCATGTCGGCCAGCACCCGCCGCGCACCGCGTAGGTACGCTTCACCTTCGGGGGTGAGGGTGATTGCCCGCGTCGTGCGCAGTAGCAAGCGGGTACCCAGGCGCTGTTCGGTGCGGGCGAGGATGCGGCTAACCGCCGAAGGCGTCAGGCCCAGTGCCCGGGCGGCGGCAGACAGGCTGCCCTCTTGTGCTACCTGGGCAAATACCGCCATCTCGCCGGATCTTCCGCTGCAGTCCATTTGTGCCCCGTAAGCAAAGGTGGTTCGCAAAAATGCAGTCTAGTGCGAAGTTTGTAGGGATCGTAGCATTCACGGCATAGATAAGGAGCTATGCCATGCGTATCAATCCACCGCTTGTCGCACTCGCTATCGGTGCCTTTGGCATCGGGGTCACCGAGTTCGCCCCCATGGGCATGTTGCCCAATATCGCCACCGACCTTGGCGTTTCCATTCCGGCAGCGGGGCTGCTGGTCAGTGCCTATGCGATTGGCGTGCTGATCGGCGCGCCGCTGATGACCCTGGCCACGGTGAAGATCCCGCGGCGTTACCTGTTGATCGGGCTGATGGCCATTTTCACCCTGGGCAACCTGATGTCGGCTTTGGCCAGCGACTACGCCAGCCTGCTGGTCGCCCGCGTGGTCACCTCGCTTAACCACGGCGCCTTCTTTGGCATCGGCTCGATCGTTGCGGCCAGCGTGGTACCGCCCGAGAAGCGTGCCGGGGCGGTGGCCGCCATGTTCATGGGGTTGACCCTGGCCACCATTGGCGGGGTGCCGCTGGCGACTTGGTTGGGTGAAATGCTGGGGTGGCGCACGGCCTTCTGGGGCATCGCCGGGCTTGGCCTGGTGGCGATGACCACGCTCTGGTACGCATTGCCCAATGTGCCTTCGCCCAAGGGTGACGGAGCCCTGGCCGAGATTCGCGTGCTGGGCCGTTGGCCGGTGCTGGCGGCGTTACTGCTGACCGTGGTGGGTTCCAGTGCGATGTTCACCGTGTTCACTTACATCGCGCCGATCCTACAGAGCGAGGCGGCTGCGTCCACCACCTTCGTCACGGCCATGCTGGTGCTGTTCGGGGTCGGCCTGACCTTGGGCAACGTGTGGGGTGGCAAGGCCGCGGACCGTTCGATCGACCGCACACTGATCGTGTCGTTGGCGTTGTTGATTGCCGTATTGCTGGTGTTCCCGCTGGTAATGGATTGGCCGCTGCCGACTGCGCTGGCCATTCTGGTCTGGGGCGCTGCCAGCTTTGCCTTGGTGCCACCGCTGCAGATGCGCGTGATGGAAGCGGCCAAGGACGCGCCCAACCTGGCGTCAGCGGTGAACATTGGTGCGTTCAACCTGGGCAATGCGATTGGCGCGGCGCTGGGTGGGGCGGTGATCAATGCCGGGCTAGGGTATGCGGCGATTTCCCTGGCAGGGGCAGCGATGGCGGCGGCGGGGTTGCTGATGGTGCTGCTGTTTGCCTGGCGTGGGCGGGTGCTGGCTGCGGCGCATCAGGTTGCGGTGTAACAGGCTGAGACCCGGGGGCGCTTTGCGCCCCTTTCGTGACACAAGGCCGCTGCTACAACGCGGTCTTTGTTCGGTATCACGGCGTACCGTTACGGCCATGCAGGTGATAGGCCGGGCG
The DNA here is from genome assembly GCF_003627215.1 of Pseudomonas sp. Leaf58. Taxonomy (NCBI): domain Bacteria; kingdom Pseudomonadati; phylum Pseudomonadota; class Gammaproteobacteria; order Pseudomonadales; family Pseudomonadaceae; genus Pseudomonas; species Pseudomonas sp. Leaf58. The sequence continues at coordinate 3,284,689 of NZ_CP032677.1, read as the reverse complement.
TTCGCTCAGCCGCTCGTAATAGTCCCGTACAGCCGGCAAGTGCGGGTGCTCGAAGGGTGTTTCGAACCAGCGGTTGACCGACAGGCCGATGGGGATGTCGGCCAGGGTGAACTGGCTGCCAGCCACATAAGCGCCGGTGCTGGCCAACTGGCGGTCGAGGATGTGCATGTAACGCGCCCAGTCCGCGCAACCGGCGGCGAGCGCTTGCGGGTCCTGGTGGGCGGGCGAGTGCCTGACCAGCGACATGAAGGCATAGCTCCATGACCGGTTGAGGTCCGAGGCCTGCCAGTCGATCCATTGGTCGACCCGCGCCCGCGCCTGCGCCTCGGGGGGGTAGAACGCCGTCGCGCCGTAACGCGTGGCCAGGTAGCGGATGATGCTGTTGGATTCCCACAGGGTGAAGTCGCCATCCTGGATCACTGGGATCATGGCGTTGGGATTGAGCGCAAGAAATTCGGCGCTGTCCGTGGGCTGGAAGCCCGCCCCCCAGTCTTCGCGCTCGAACGCCACCTCGAACTCGGCGCATGCCCACAGGACTTTTCGCACATTGATGGAAGAGGCTCTGCCCAGTATCCGAAGCATGGTGGTCGTCCTTGTGTGAGGGAGGTTGATCGTCCGTCACCACCGGGTGCCGGTCAAGAGCCAGGCGCGTGGCCGAACCTCCTCTTTGTGCTCTTCTTGTAGTCCATTTCCGAAAGTAAGCCTTTGCACGCCTCGGTGGTTGTGGCGGGGAAGGCAGCCCCCTAGTCTCGGCCCACTCGCAACCTCGAGGAATGGACCATGGATAAAGACACCCCGCAGGAAAACAGCCCCCTCAATATCGTGCGCGCAGCGGGCCGGTTCGGCCACGGCGGCGCCGAACTGGTGCAAATGAAAACGCAGCTGCCAATGCGCACGGCGCTGATGGAAGCCTCGAGCATCATGGGCTGCATTACCGAGCTCACCCGCAAGGCCATCGACCGCCCCGGCGACCGCAAGGTGATGATGCAAGCCACGTATTACCTGGCAGGCATGGCCAAGGCCCTGATCGATGGCCAGTTGCAACAATTGCGCCAGGCGCAGGCAGGTGAGAGCGAGTCCTAGTCAGGCTTGCCTGGGCGTCTCGAACTTGGCACCCTTGGTCAGTTTGAGTTGCCTGTATAACGACATAAGGAAGTTCGCATTGAGCTGGGACAAGGTGGGGAAACTCCTCGTAGCCGTGCTTATTGGCCTGATGGTGTTGTTGGCCGTCTATGGCGTGCTCAGGGGCAACCCGCGCCTGGAGGCATCGCTGACGTATGCCTACCTTACCTATCCCAGCCAGTTCAGCGAACGCATCAGCACGGCCAGCGAGCAGCTCAAGTACGAGCAATTGCAAGGGCGCATCAATAGCATTGGCCAGGGCGCGTTGAGCCAGGATCAAGTCGAGCGGCTGATCGAAATGGCCCAGGCACCGTATGCCCAGCTGTTTGCCAAGCCGTTCGAGGCCGGGTTGGTCGACCACCGTACAGGTGTGCTTATCGAGCTGCGCAACAGCGGTAATGCCCAGGTGCGTGAGGTGAAAATCCGCCTACCGGCCAAGGGCTTGGTGCAGGTGCGTGATGCGGCTGGCAACGACAGCATCCTGGAAGCCTCCACCCTGCAAGTGGACATCCCCACCATCGAGCCAGGCGGCACGTGCAAGGTGTGGGTGTATTTCGATGCGGACTACTCACAGATCCGCCAAGGCGGGGTCAGCATCAGCCACGCCGACGGTGAGGCGGACGTGCAGGTGTACCGCGAGGTCATCGGCTTCCCAGCCTGGGTGGCCCGCTACAGCCGCGAGCTGATGGCCGTGCTGGGTGTGTTGCTGGCCTGTGTGCTGGGTTTGGGCTATGCCTGCCTGGTGCGGCGTCGCCTGGCATAACCCCTGGCTGTCACGTTGGCAGGTCAACCCTTCTTGGATGGGGAGGCGCACAGCCGCCCCAGGATCAAGCCGATCAGTGAATGGCTACAGGGTTGATGTTCACCTGGGTCGAGCCCTTGTACAGCGGCTGCCCCAGCACGAACAGGAACTCGAACGCCTTGTCCTTCACCAGCGCGCGGGTGTCGATCAGCTCCAGGTTGTAGATACCGCGCTTGGCCAGCATGAACTGGTTGACCGGGAACTCTTCACCGGTCGGGTTCGGGTATACCTCCGACGCCCAGGTATCACCACCAAAAGCAACGATGCCCTGGTCCGCCAGCCACTCGGCCGCCGGAAGGTCGATGCCCGGTTCGGTGGCGAGGAACTGCTGGTTGTCCTTGCCGATCAGTTCCAGCCAGCCGGTGTTGAACAGCACCACGTCACCTTTGCGCAGGGTAATGCCTTCTTTCTTCAGCACGGCCTTGATGTCATTGACGGTGAACGAGGTGCCGCCCGGCACGATTGCCTTGCCGTAATGGGCGGTCATGTCCAACACCACGCCGCGGGTGACCATGGGCGGTACTTTCTCCACACCCAGCTTGGTCACACCTTCGACGGTGACGAACTCGGTAGCCTTATTGCCGTTGTAGTAGACGTTGTCGATACCAATGTGGCCGATGCCGTTGAGCTGGGTGCCGACGCCGGTCCAGCCGTTGACCAGCTCATCGTTGAAGCTGAACTTGTTGCGGCCCAGGGTTTGGCCGGCTTGTTCGCCAGGCTGGATGTTGTACAGGTGGAAGCTGCGGTGGCGGAAGGCCGGCAGGTCTTTGCTCACCGGCACGGCCAGCGGGTAGGTCTTGCCGGTCTTGACCAGGCTGACCGCTTGCTTGACCACTTCGGGGGTGAGCAGGTTGGCGGCGCCTATTTCATCTTGCTTGCCGTAGGGCGAGGCCTGCCAGTCAGCAGCCAGGGTGGCCTGGGCAGTGCTCGCCAGGGCGACGGCGAGCAGCAGGGGCTTGAAATGTTTCATGGGGTACTCCTGAAGGAAAAGCGTGGTCAGGAGTGGATTTTGCGTAGTGCCGCCAAGGGGAAAAAGCGGCCCGAGGGACAATGACTTTTGCTTGCCGGTCAATGACCGCTTTCGTGCAGCGCCAGGCTTTGGCGCAATTGCTCGAGCAGGGCCAGGCGCAGTGCTTGTGGCGCCTGTACCCGGATCGAACCCGCCTGGGATAGCAGCCAGCTCATCAGCGCGCGGTTGTCGTCGACGGTGGCCTCCAGCGTGGCACCGCCGTTCGGATGCGCTGCCAGCTGCATGTCCATGGCCAGTGGCTGCGCGTGCAGGCGCCGGGCCAGCCCGTCATCAACCCAGGCACGCAGTTCAATCTGTTCTGGGGGCGTAAGCGCGTCTGGTTGCAGCTGCTGTGCTTCGCCCAGGCTCAAGCCCGGTTGCCAGTACCAGCCATAGGGCATGCCTTTGCTGTTGCACTGCAGTGGGAACAGCGCCGCAAGTTCGACCAAGTCGCGCTCAACCGTGCGTTTGCTGGTGGTATGGCCCACGGTGGTCAGGGCGGCCTGCAACTGGGTGGAACTCATCCCAGGGTGGCGGCTGGGCAGCAGCTTCAGCAGCTGCCACTGGCGGGCGATGGTGTGGCGAGTAGGGTGGCTGGGCAAAGGGTTCGTCCTTGAAGGCAGGCTCGAAGCCTGCCGCAATAGTGGCTTTTAGCTATTGCCCAGCATACCTTGCCACAGAATGGGATCCAAGTTTTCGCGCTTACCCTTTTAGTCGAGCCGCGTCACCCATTTGCCAGCGCCGCGACCCTCTTTCAACTGGCGCAGTGCCTCTGGCAATGCCGTGAAGGCAAACTCACGGCGTTGTGGTGCGATCAGGCTGCCCGCGGCGATCGCTTGCAACAGCCCCTCACCGGCCACGCGCAGGGCTTGGCGGTCGGCCAAGAGGCCGTGGGCATGGACACTGTTCAGCGCCACTTCATGCAACGAGATAGCTGTGCTGAAAGCGACTGTTGGCGCGCTTTCCTGGCGGTCCTGGATGCACACCAAGTGGCCGTTGTAGCCCAGTAGGTGGGCAAGGTTGCCGGCATGGGCACCACTGACGGTGTCGAACAAGGCGTGCACCGGGCGCTCGCCGAGGGTGGCTTGCAGTTGGCTTTGCCAGCCGGCGTGGTGGTAGTCGAACACGCCGCTTACACCGAGGGCCTTGAGGGTGGTGTGGTGGCGCTGGGCGGCGCTGGCCCAGACGCGCAGGCCACGTTGCGCAGCAAGTTGTGCAAGGTAAAAGCCCACCGCGCCACCGGCGCCGATCACTAGCACATCGCGGCTGGCGCCATCGGGTACCTTGGCTAGAGCCTGCCAGGCGGTGAGTGCAGGGCAGGGCACCGCGGCGGCGGCGCTGTCGCTGAGTGCGCTGGGGATGCGCATCACCAGGCTGGCATCGAGCAGGCAGTGCTCGGCAAAGCTGCCGTCACGCGCTAGCGATTGGTGATAGGCGACGCGGCTGCCCACGGGCAGCCCGACGCCTGGGCCTGTGGCGACCACCACCCCGGCGCCATCCACACCGGGTACCGTGCCCTGCTGCCAGGCTGGGTGGCCCCACTCGCAGATTTTCCAGTCTACCGGGTTGAGGGCAATGGCGCGGTTGGCCACCAGCACTTCACCTGGGCCAGGTTGTGGCAAGGGTTTACGCAGTAGTTGCAGGCCGTCGAGGCCGGCGTTCGGGGTCCAGGCCCAGGCTTTGTGGTCGGTTGGCATGGTGCGGGTCCTTTCGAGGCGGGTGTGAGCTGCAAGCTAGCGGGGATTTGGCGGGGGATACAGGCGCGATACGGGCAAGGTGTTTTGATGGGTAAGCAAAAGCGAACGTCTTGATGATGAAGCAGGGCACCTATGCATGAGTGGGGAAACCCACTCATGCATAGGCTGGCGTTAGCCCAAGGTTTTCGCCAAGGCTTGCAGGCCACCTTCATAAATGCCCTTGAACAGCGCTTCGGCCTCGGTATCGCTGACACCGACCGGGGTGAACTCACCGAACCACTCCACCAGGCTGCCCTGGCCGTCGGCCTTGACCCGCAGGGTGGACAGGTAGCCGGTCACCGGAAACGGGCTGCTCAGGATGGTGTAGCTGTAGCTGCGCTGGAGGTCGTCGAAGGCCACCAGGCGCTCGACGATGCTGTTGCCGTCCGGGTCTTTCAGCGAGCGTACGCGGCCACCTTCGCTGGCAAGGCTCTCGGGGATGAACGGCAGCCAGTCAGGCAGGCTGTCGAAGCCGCCGATCAGGGCCCAGACATGGTCAGGGCTGTGCGTGGTTTTCAGGGAGGTGTAGGCAGTTGCCATGGTGCAGGTTTCCAATTGAGTTCAGATAGCGAGGCTGTCGACCACACCGCCGTCGACGCGCAGCGCCGCGCCGGTGGTGGCGGAGGAGTAAGGGGAGGCGAGGTACACCGCCAGGTGGGCGACTTCGTCGACATCGGCGGCACGTTGGATAATCGAACTTGGCCGTGCAGTACGCACGAAGTTGTCGGCTTCTTCGCGGATACTACGCCCGGACGCCTGGGCGGCATCGGCCACCAGCGCGGCCACGCCGTCGGTCAGGGTCGGGCCGGGCAGCACGGCATTGACGGTTACCCCAGTACCGGCCAGGCGCTTGGCCAGGCCATGGGACACTGCCAGGTTGGCCGCCTTGGTGACGCCGTAGTTGATCATGTCGGCAGGGATGGCGATGCCCGATTCCGAAGAAATGAACAAAATCCGCCCCCAGCCTTTCTCGACCATGCCTGGGGCATAGTGGCGGGCCAGGCGCACACCGGACAGCACGTTGGTGTCGTAGAACCGTGCCCACTCGCTGTCGGCTACGTCGAAAAAGTCGACGGCGTCGTAAATGCCCAAATTGTTGACCAGGATGTCAGCCCGTGGGTGGGCGGCGAACAGCGTTTCGGCACCGGCGGCGGTACCCAGGTCGGCAACTACGCCGTGCGCCTGCCCACCGCCGCCTTGCTCGCGCAGTTCGGCCAGTGCGGCAGCCACCGACTTCTGGCTACGGCCGGCAATGACCACGTCGGCGTTGGCGCGGGCCAGGCCGCGGGCGATGGCCAGGCCAATACCGCCGGTCGAGCCGCTGATGATGGCGGTGCGTCCGCTGAGGTCGATGTTCATGGATGGGCTCCTGTAGGTGAGTGGCATCGATGGGAGCCATCCTAGTGAAGCATCTTCAGACTGTAAAAGACGGAATTCGACTGAGTTCAGACCTAGATGGACTTATCAAGCCGTTCTTCTGCTAATGCCAGCACCTGCTCGCGGAAAATACCCACGATAGGCCGCAAGTCGACCTGGTGCCAGGCTGCCCACAACTGCACGCTTGGCTGGAACCAGTCCAACTGGCGCAGTACCACGGTGGGCCCGGCGCTGGCCGACAGGCTGCTTTGCACCATGGCCAGGCCCAGGCCGGCAGACACCAGGCCAAGCACGCTTAGCGGGTCGGTAGCCTCCAGCGATAGGCGTGGGGTGAAACCAGCATCGCCGCAACGGGCAATGAAATCGTCGCGCTTGTTCATCTGCTCGGGCTGGCCCCCGGTAATGATCCATTCCTGCTCATGCAGGTCGGCCGGGGTCAGTGCGGCCTTGCCGGCAAGCGGATGCGCGGCGGGGATGGCCAGCAGCATCGGGTCGTCCAGCACTGGCTGGCCGCGCAGGTCTGGGTCGTTCGCTGGCGGCGGCTCACACACCAAGGCAATGTCCAGGCTGCGCTGGCGCAGTCCTTCGAACTGCTCGTTGGGGGTCATGTTGTACAGCGCAATGTGAATGTTCGGGCGCTCGCCGCGAATAGCCCGTACTGCCCCTGGCAGCACGCCAGCATGGATGGCGTGGTTAACGTAACCGATACACAGCCCGCCTTCCTCGCCACGGCCAAGGCGCTTGCCCAATGATTCCAGGCGGTCGGCATGCTTGAGCAGGCCACGTGCCTCGGCCAGGAAGGTGCGCCCGTCTCGGGTCAGGTACAAGCGCTGGTTGCGCCGCTCGAACAGGGCCAGGCCAAGGTTGTCCTCCAGCTGGGCAATCTGCCTACTGAGTGGCGATTGGGAAATATGCAGCTGCTCGGCGGCTCGGCCGACGTTCTCGCATTCGGCGACGGCCACGAAGTAGCGCAACTGACGTAGATCTTGCATGAGACCTCCAGGGACTTAACTGTGACGAATTATGACTTGGACGGTCTAGGATTTGCCAGCCTAGGATGTGCCCACTTCGTCGCATGACGACTTAGCCCCCTTACTGGAGACTTTCCATGAACCTGAAAGACCTGATCGCCAACCCGCTGGGCTTCGGTACCGCACCCTTGGGCAACATGTTCCGCAACGTGCCGGACGCTGAAGTACAAGGCGCGGTGGACGCTGCCTGGAACAATGGTGTGCGTTACTTCGACACTGCGCCGTTCTACGGTGCCGGCCTGTCGGAAAGCCGCCTGGGCAAGGCCCTGGCCCAGCGCCCACGCAATGAATACGTGCTGAGTAGCAAGGTTGGCCGGGTGATCCTCGACGAACTGGAAAACCCGGCGGCCCGTGAGCTGGGTGAGAAAAGCGGCCTGTTCGAGCACGGTAACCGTAACCGCATCGTCAACGACTACAGCGCCGATGCCACCTTGCGTTCGATCGAGGACACCCTCAAGCGCATGGGCACTGACTACCTGGACATCGTGTGGATTCACGACATTGCCCAGGACTTCTACGGTGACGAGTGGCTGAGCCAATTCGAAACCGCCCGTACCGGTGCCTTCCGCGTGCTGACCCGCCTGCGCGAAGAGGGCGTGATCAAAGCCTGGGGCCTGGGTGTGAACCGTGTCGAGCCGATCGAGCTGACCCTGGACTTGGACGAGGCACGCCCGGACGGCTTCTTGCTGGCCGGTCGCTACAGCCTGCTGGACCACGAACGTGCGCTGCAGCGGGTGATGCCGGGCGCCCAGCTGCAAGGCTTGGGGATTGTTGTGGGGGGGCCGTACAACTCGGGTGTGATTGCTGGCGGTGACCACTACGAGTACCAGAAGGCCTCCCCGCAAATCCGTGCCCGCGTTCAGCGCCTGAACGAAGTGGCGACGCGTCATGGTGTGGGCATCAAGGCCGCGGCGCTGCAGTTCTCGCTGGCGCACCCGGCGGTGGCGGCAGTGATTCCGGGAGCGACCCGCGCGCAGCATGCCGACCAGGACCTGGCGGCGTTAAACGCGGTGATTCCTGCGGCCTTCTGGGCTGAGCTGCGGGAGCAGGGCCTGATTGCCCAGCATGCGCCAGTGCCCAAGGCCTGATACAGCAAGGGGGAGGGCTTCGCCATTCGCCTGATCGGTTAACGCGGTCACGTGTAGCAGCGGCCTTGTGTCGCGATCGGGCTGCCCAGCAGCCCGCGATTGCCGCGAATCGTTCCTAATCCGTCAGGATCACAGCGTTGGCGTACTTTTCCTGGTCCGGTGTGAAGGTGGTCAGCATGCCGGTGTGGTTACAGGTCAAGGTGATCTCTGTTCGTGTATCGATGAGCAGGTCTTCGCCGCGCAGGCCCTGCCATTGCGCCAGATATTTGAAAGAGCCGTACTTCATCGGTTTTTTCAATGCGCGATCATGCCCGCCTTTCCAGCCAAGCACCGGGAGTGCGCCATCGGCACAGTGCCGGGCAAGCTCTGGCTGAGCCAAAGCCCGCTCACGGCCAATCTCCCAGCAGCGGATCAAACCCTCGTCGGGCCCTTTCCAGGCTTCTTCCCAGGTGATTGAGGGGCGGATAGGGTGATGCAAGGGGCGGTGAATGACGCCGGCAGTTCGATCCATGAGCTGAGATTGTCCGTAATGTCCAGTTGGAGCGGATGCTACTAATTGGCCACTACTGTGTCCAGTGCCTGTGGGGCCCATGGCTGGTGCAGGCAACTGGCATATTTTCGGGGGCGCTCGATCTCACTGGCGCCGACAATCTCGTGGCGCACACCCCGGCCATACCACCGCTGTTACATCCCACCCCGCCGCACATGCTTCACCAACACCTTCTCCAACAACTCCCACATCGCCGGCTCGGTACTGAACGCCACATTGAACCTCATCCACCCGGTCGCCTTGGCATCCACCATGAACAACTGCCCAGGCCCCAACATGATGCCTTTCTCCAGCGCATCGTCCAGCAACGCCGCGCTGTCCGGAATCGCCGGGTGGCGGGTCCAGACGTACATGCCTTCATCCGATTCAATGAACAATTCAAAGCCCAATCGATGCAAATGCCGGCCAACTTCCTGGTGCGCTTCGGCCAACCGCTGGCGCAGCCGCTTCAGGTGCTTGCGCCAGCGCCCGTCGATAATCGCGGCGTATACCACCCGCTCCATCACCTGCGAGGTGGTCAGGCCTGAGCGCATCTTCAGGTGCAGCAGTTTCTGCATCAGCTCGGGGTTGGCCAGCATGTAGCCGACCCGCACGTTGGGCGAAATGCTCTTCGAGTAACTGCCCACGTACACCACCTGCTGCAGGTGGTCGAGGCTGGCCAGGCACGGTTGCGGTTCGGCGACCATGTCGGCGTACAGGTTGTTCTCCACCAGGCGGAAGCCATGCTGGCTGGCCAGTTGCAGCAAACGGTGCAACTGCGGCAGCGGGGTGCGCGAGCAGGTCGGGCTGTGCAGGTGCGGCTGGGTGAAGAACGCGGTCGGGCGGTGATGGGTGAGCAACTGCTCCAACTGGTTCAGGTCGTAGCCGGCCGGGGTGCGCGGCACGCCGACCAGGGTGGCGCCCTGGGTGCGCAGGATGCTCATCAGGTTGGGGTAACCAGGGTCGTCGACCAGCACCACATCGCCCGGGCGCACCAGGGTGCGCGCGGCCAGGTCCAAGGCCTGGCTGGCGCCGTGGGTGAGCATCAGCTGCGCCGGGTTGGCGACGATCGACAGCTCCTGCTGCAGGTTTTGCGCGGTCAGCGCGCGCAGCTCCGGCAGGCCCATGGGGTCGCCATAGCCCGACAGCTCCAGTGGGCTGCCGGCTACCTGGCGCAAACCGCGGCGCAGGCCCTCTTCGTACATCCAGTCGTTGGGCAACCAGCCGCACCCCGGTTTGTACGGCAACTGGCGGATTTCGAAGATTTGCTGCAGGTACCACTCGGAGTTGAACGTTGGTCGACTGGTGTCGGCCTCGACATTGTGCTGCTCCAGCAATTCGCCCGCCGCACGGTTGACGAAAAAACCGGCATGGCCCCGACTCACCAGCAAGCCCTGGGCGACCAGCCGGTCGTAAGCCTCGACCACGGTGAAGGTGCTCACCGAATAGCTTGCGGCAAAGGCCCGGATCGAGGGCACCTTGGCGCCTGGCTTGAGGGTTTGGTTGTCGATCAGCTCGCGCAACCCGTCGATGATCTGGTTTACCAGCGGGGTCGAGGAGTCTGGGTGTAATTCGAACATTCGGGGCCTTCAGGGTGCGTATCGCCTGGCGTTTGCAGGGTGTACTGCATGGGCGACCTGTACAGTGCAGTGCGAGTTTCATGCCACTGTGCATGGCTCTCTGCGTCGGACATTTTTACATTAGGTGTCAGATATCGCCACATAAAGCATGTTCAGTTCGCTCGAAGGGCAAACCTTCGGGCGCGTCAGCAGGCCGCCATGGATGGCCTGCGTGTGTTCGCTCACACCATCCTGCCCGCATTAGCACTGATGTACAGGTGAAACCGCCAGCCATCGGGGTTTTACAGTTTTCCTTGGATAAAAAGAAGCACGGGGTACACAACTGATGGACGCAACATCCACAACAAGCACCGCGAAAAGCGGGCACGAGAGCAAACTCAGTGCCTCGCTCAAGTCGCGCCACCTGACGATGATGTCGATCGCCGGGGTTATCGGCGGCGCCTTGTTCGTCGGTTCCGGCAGCGTGATCCACAGCGCCGGCCCAGCCGCTGTCCTGGCCTATCTGGCAGGCGGCATCCTGGTGGTGCTGATCATGCGCATGCTGGGTGAAATGGCAACTTCCTCGCCAGACACCGGTTCGTTCTCCACCTATGCCGACCGCGCCATCGGCCGTTGGGCCGGGTTCACCATCGGTTGGCTGTACTGGTGGTACTGGGTCATCCTCATGGCCTGGGAAGCTTATGTGGCGGGTAAGATCCTGCATGGTTTCTTCCCCGACGTCAGCGTCAACGTGTTCGTGCTGGCCACGACCCTGTTGCTGATCACCGTCAACTTCTTCAACGTCAAACACTACGGTGAGTTCGAGTTCTGGTTCGCCTTGATCAAGGTAATTGCGATCGTCTGTTTCCTGATTGTGTGTACCGCGGCCGTAATGAACGTCTGGCAGTTCGGTGAAGTGCGTGGTATCAGCCACCTCACCGCGGAAGGCTTCATGCCCAACGGCATCACCACGGTGATTGGTGCCTTGCTCGGGGTGATGTTCGCCTTCCTCGGCGCAGAAATCGTCACCATCGCTGCTTCCGAAGCCAAGGACCCGGCCGCGCAAATCGTCAAGGCCACCAACTCGGTGGTATGGCGTGTGTGCCTGTTCTACGTCGGTTCGATCTTCCTGATTGTCTGCCTGGTACCGTGGAACGACCCGCACCTGGGCGTTTCCGGTTATGGCGCCTACCGCCGCACGCTGGAGCTGCTGGGCGTGCCGTATGCCGAGCTGCTGATGAACTTCGTGGTGTTGACCTCGGTGAGCAGTTGCCTGATCTCGGGCCATTACACCGCTTCGCGCATGCTGTTCTCCCTGGCCCAGCGTGGCGACGCGCCGTCGGCCTTCAAGATTACCCGCGCCGGCACCGGTGTTCCGGTATTTGCGATCATGGGTTCGTGCGCCGTGGCCGTGGTGTGTGCGCTGATCAACTTCAGCGAAACGCTGCGCCCCAAAGACGTGCTCGACACCCTGATGAACACCACTGGCATGATCGCCCTGCTGGTGTACTTGGTGATTGCCTTCTCGCAACTGCGCATGCGCCGCAAGCTGATTGCCGAAGGCAAGGAAGTACGCCTGAAGATGTGGCTGTTCCCGTGGCTGACCTACTTGGTGATCGCCTTCATCGTGGCCGCCCTGGTGACTATGGCCTTCATGCCTGATTACCAGATCCTGGTGATTTCTACCGGTATCGCCGCAGCCGTCGTGGTGGCGATGGGTGTGGTGCACCAGATTCGCTCTGGCAAACAGCACTAAGCGTCACTCGCTTCTCGGAACGGCCGGCTCCCTTGGGGACCCGGCCGTTTCGCGTTGTTGGGCGTGGTTTTTTCCGTGGGCATGTGAAACGCCAGTTCATCCACGGCGAGCTGAGCAGGGCAGCGGCGGCGATCAGGGCCCGCACCGGCGACCGATGGCTTATGCTGAGCACATTGCCCGCCCAAAGGAGCTTCACATGGCTTGGTCCGCCACCCAGTATTCTCTGTTCGAAGACGAACGTTCCCGCGCCGTGCGCGACCTGCTTGCCGCTGTACCGCCACGCCCGGTACGCCACGCCACTGACCTGGGCTGTGGCCCCGGCAACTCCACCGAGGTGCTGCTGCAACGGTACCCCGATGCGCAGGTGACGGCCCTGGACAGCGACCCGGACATGATCGACAAAGCCCGTGCACGTAAACGGCTGTGCATCCCCCGGGTACGCACGGTCGTCGGGGATATTGCTGACTGGTCCGCCGCCGAGCCTCAAGACTTGATCCTGGCCAATGCCTCGCTGCAATGGGTACCCGACCACGCCTCGCTTTACCCGCACCTGGTGCGCCAGCTTAGCGAAGGTGCCAGCCTGGCGGTGCAGACCCCCGACAACCTCGATGAGCCCGCCCACCGGCAACTGCGTGAAATCGCCAGCCAAGGCCCGTGGGCGGCGAAATTCGCCGATTTTCAGCTGCCGCCACGGCACAGCGCGGCGTTCTATTACGACCTGCTCAGCCCGCTGTGCGCGCGCGTGGATGTATGGCGCACCACCTATCACCACCCTTTGGTTGGCGGCGCCGAAGCCGTGGTGGAATGGTTCAAGGGTTCGGCCTTACGGCCCTACCTGGCGCGGCTTGAGGCAGACGAGCAGGCAGGCTTCCTGCAGATGTACCTGCAGGCCATGCAGCGCGACTACCCGCCAGCCACCGATGGCAAGGTGCTGCTGCCGTTCCCGCGGTTGTTCGTGATCGCTACCCGCTAGGGCGGCGCCAGTGCCAGGCCACGTAGCTGTAGATGCCGAGGTTTAGCAGCAGCGCCACACTGCCTATCAGCAGTTGGATGTTGGGGGTGAGCCCGGCGGGGTAGATCAGCGGCCAGATGTAGTGCTCGATGAAGCCGCCCTGGTAGCCCGCGCTGCCGGCGGCGCTGCGCATGTGGTTTTCCCAGGCAGTCAGCGGGCAGTCCAGGTGCAGGTATTCCACCGCCAGGCCCCAGGCCAGGGCCGGCAGGTGCAACAGCAGGGCAGGGCGCCACTGCAGCACCAGCAGGCCGCCGAACAGCACCAGCAGGATGAAGGCCAGGTGCAGCAGGACCAGGCTGTCGGCGGCAAGGCGATAGAGCATGGTTGCTTGGTTTGTGGGTTGGGGTTATCCCAGCATAGTCCGGCACAGGCTTATAGCCCTTCCTCGACCATCTGCAGGAAGGTCGCCACCACCCGCCGCGTGCGCTGCTCACTGAGGCACACCAGGGTTTCGGTCAGGTGCCGCTGGCAATCGACAATCGGCAGCGCACACACCCGTGCATCGGCACCAAACTCCGCCGCCGACACTACTCCCACGCCAATCCCCACCACCACCGCCTCACGCGCCGCTTCCCGGCCCTCCACCTGGATCGCCGGGCGAATCCGCAAGCCGGCGCGCTGCATCTCTTCTTCCAGCGTCTGCCGCGTCACCGAGCCGGGCTCGCGCAGCACCAGTGGCATGTCGTCCAGGTCGGCCAGGCTGATCGAGCCACGGCTGGCCCACGGGTGCTGGTGAGAAACGAATGCCACCATCGGGTCGCGGCGCAGCGCCAGGCAGTGCAGCCGCTCATCGTCAACGTCCCGCCCCAGCAGCGCCAGGTCGGCCTGGTAGCTGAACAGTCGGGCCAGCGACTCATCGGTGTTGCCGGTCTCGATCTTTACCTGGATGCCCGGATAGCGCTGGCAGAAACGGGCGATCTGCGGCAACACGTGTACTGGTGCATCCACCGCCAGCACCAGGCTGCCGGTGTGCAGGGCCCGCGAATCCTGCAGCAGCTCATGGGCCTCGGCCTCGCAGGCGAACAAGCGCTGGCTGATGCCCAGCAGGCGTTCACCGAGGTCGGTGAGTTGCACCGAGCGTTTGTTGCGGTGAAACAGCAACACGCCAAAGCGCTCCTCCAGTTTGCGCACCTGGTCCGAGACCGCAGGCTGGGTCAGGAACAGCTTTGCGGCAGCGCGGGTAAAGCTGCCGTGCACGGCCACCGCATGGAAGGCTTTAAGTTGAGCGTGGGAAACCGACATGGCGACCTCAGTAACAAGCTGGGCTTATGTGTGAAATACAATAAATCGATTTTATTTATCAGTCAGCACCTGTTTCCATAGCGCTTAGCCCGACGCAGGCACCACAAGTGCCGCCAGGGCCATGGCCCCCACACGGTGCCATCTGACCCGATGACAGCCTCGTCATCGCTGTGCGTAACACAACAACAAGACAGGCATTTCTTCACATTCTGCCGGCACACTTAAGCAAGAGGTCAGACACACATGAACCAATCCCTAGCCGCGTTCAAACGCTGGCGCATGCAGATTTTCGCCATCACCTGGCTGGCCTACGCCGCCTTCTACTTCACCCGCAAAGCCTTCTCGGTGGCCAAGCTGGGCATCGCCGAAGACCCCAACTTCATGCTCGACAAGGCCGCCATGGCCAACCTCGACGCCATCTACCTGGCCGCCTATGCCGTGGGCCAGTTCACCTGGGGCATGCTTGCCGACCGCTTCGGCCCGCGCGTGGTGGTGCTTGGCGGGTTGTTGATATCCGCAGTGGCGGCGGTGGTGATGGGCAGTTACGCCACCTTCCCGATCTTCGCCACCTGCATGCTGGTGCAGGGCCTGGCGCAATCCACCGGCTGGGCCGGCTTGTGCAAGAACATCGGCAGCTTCTTCCCCGCTGGGCAGCGCGGGCGGGTGTTGGGCTTGTGGAGTTCCTGCTATGCCTTCGGCGGCCTGGTGGCCTCGCCGTTCGCCGGTTGGTGGGCTTATACCCTGGTCGGCACCTGGCATGCGGCGTTCTTCTCCACTGCCGCGGTGGTGGCGGGGGTGGCCGTGCTGTTCTTCTTCCTGCAGCGCAATAAGCCCGAAGACGTTGGCCTGCCGGCGGTGGAGCCCGAGCCGCAAAGCATGGCCCCGGCCAGCAACCTGTGCAGCGTGTGGGCGCCGTTGAAGGAGATTTTGCGCAACCGCACGGTGCTGACCCTGGGGCTTGCGTACTTCCTGTTGAAGCCGGCGCGCTACGCCATCCTGCTGTGGGGGCCGGTGATCGTCTTCGAGCAGATGCCCTCGGTGGGCAAGGTTGGCGCAGCGATCATCCCCACTGCCTTCGAGCTGGCTGGGCTGCTTGGCCCCATCATGATCGGCCTGGCCTCCGACAAACTGTTCGGCGCTCGGCGCATGCCGGCCTGCGTGATCAGCCTGGTGCTGCTGACCATGACCCTGGCGGCCTTCATGGCGGCCATGCACAGCGGCAGCGTGCTGCTGGTGGTGGCGCTGCTGTTCGTGATGGGCCTGACCCTGTACGGGCCGGATTCGATGATCAGCGGCGCCGCGGCCATCGACTTCGGCACCGCCAAGGCCGGCGCCACCGCTGCGGGCTTCGTCAACGGCTGCGGCTCGGTGGGCGCGGTGCTGGGTGGGCTGCTGCCAGGCTACTTCGATGGCGTCACGGTGTTCATCGTGTTTGCCGGCTGCGCGCTGTTCTCGGCGCTGGTGCTGCTGCCGCATTGGAACAGCCGCCCGGCCAGCAACGCGTATAGCGCCGATGTGGCACCGAACACCAGCATGGCAATCAAGCCACTGCGTACCTGAAAGGAAAGTGAGCGAATGAGACCCTTCTGGCTGCAACAGGCCTTGGATTCGGCGCCGGAGGCGGAGTGCCCAGCGCTACAAGGCGATGCCCGTTGCGATGTGTGCATCGTCGGTGGCGGCTACACCGGGCTGTGGACCGCGTTGATGCTCAAGGAGGCGGCGCCGGCCCTGGATATCGTGCTGATCGAGGCCGATATTTGCGGTGCCGGTGCCAGTGGCCGCAACGGTGGCTGTGCATTGTCCTGGTCAGCCAAGTACTTCACCCTCGAACGCCTGTTCGGGGTGGCCGAGGCGGTGCGCCTGGTGCGCGAGTCGGAGCGCAGCATCAGTGACATTGGTGCGTTTTGCGCAGCCAATGGCATCGACTGTGACTACCGCCTGGACGGCACGCTGTACACCGCCACCAATGCGGCTCAGGTCGGCGCTACCGACGCGGTGATCGCTGCGCTGCAGCACCAGGGTATCAATTCGTTCCGCCGCCTGCCGCTGCAGCAGGTGCAGCGCCTAGCGGGTTCGGCGCGGCACCTGGAAGGCTGGTTCTCGCCAGCTGCCGCCACGGTGCAGCCGGGCAAGCTGGTGCGCGGCCTGCGCCGGGTGGCCTTGCAGCGCGGCGTGCGCATTCATGAAGGCACGGCCATGACTGGCCTGCAGCACGGCGCGCCGGTGCAGCTGCACACGGCCCAGGGTACGGTGCGCGCCGACCGCGTGGTGCTGGGCCTCAATGCCTGGATGGCGCGGGCCTTCCCGCAGTTCGAGCGCAGCGTAGCGATTGTTTCCAGCGACATGGTGATCACCGAGCCGTGCCCCGACCTGCTGCGCCAGGTTGGCCTCGACAGCGGCATCAGTGTGCTCGATTCGCGCATTTTCGTGCATTACTACCACAACACTTCCGATGGCCGGCTGATGCTCGGCAAGGGCGGCAATACCTTCGCCTATGGCGGGCGCATGTTGCCAGTGTTCGACCAGCCGTCGCCGTACCGGCCATTGCTGCGCGAGAGCCTGGGCGGGTTCTTCCCGGCGCTGGCCGAAGTGCCGTTGGCGGCCAGCTGGAACGGGCCATCGGACCGCTCGGTGACCGGCCTGCCGTTCTTTGGCCGGCTGGACGGGCAGGGCAACGTGTTTTACGGCTTTGGCTACTCCGGCAGCGGTGTTGGGCCGTGTCACATGGGCGGGCAGATTCTTTCGTCGCTGGTGCTGGGGCTGGACAATCCGTGGACGCGCTCGGCGCTGGTCAAAGGGCCGCTGGGGCTGTTCCCGCCCGAGCCGATCCGCTACCTGGGGTCGCTGATGGTGCGCAATGCCATCCGTCGCAAGGAGCGCGCCGAAGACCACGGTTTGCGCCCGCGCCGCCTGGATGTGCGGCTGGCGCGGTTTGCCGCGGCGGCAGGCAAAGCGGATAAAGGCTGATGAGATTTCTTGTCGATCCCATGCCTGAGGGCGTATAAACTGCACCCACTTTTGGCCGGTCGCTTCCTGAACCGGCCGCTGAAACAAGAGAGTCGACATGGGCGCACAGTGGAAAGCCAAACATAGAGAAACCGCGGCCAATGCCAAAGGCAAGGTCATGGGCAAGCTGGCCAAGGAAATTCAGATTGCTGCCAAGTCTGGCGCCGACCCGGACATGAACCCGCGCCTGCGTCTGGCCATCGTCCAGGCCAAGAAAGCGTCGATGACCCGTGAGACCCTGGAGCGTGCGATCAAGAAAGGCGCCGGTCTGGACGGCGAGGCCGTGCAGTACCATGCCGTCAGCTATGAAGGCTTCGCGCCGCACCAAGTGCCGTTGATCGTCGAGTGCCTGACTGACAACGTCAACCGCACCGTCGCGCAAATCCGTGTGCTGTTCCGCAAGGGCCAGTTGGGTGCCAGTGGTTCGGTGACCTGGGACTTCAACCATGTTGGCCTGATCGAAGCCACTCCGGAAGGCGACGCCGATCCGGAAATGGCTGCTATCGAAGCCGGTGCCCAGGACTTCGAGGAAGGTGAAGAAGAAGGCTCGACCCTGTTCATCACCGACACCACCGACTTGGATGCGGTACAGAAGGCCCTGCCGGAGCATGGCTTCACCGTGACCTCGGCGAAGATCGGCTACACCCCGAAAAACCCGGTGAGCGCGGCCAGCCTGAGTGCCGAGGCGCTGGCTGAGGTTGAAGCGTTCCTCGAGGCGATCGACGAGAACGATGACGTGCAGAACGTGTACGTCGGTCTGACTGACTGATCTGCGTATCTGCGGCCGCTTTGCGGCCTTGCGCCCACAGGTAGCTCACAGTTTTCAGAAACTGTGGTGACCCTGTGGGAGCGGGCAAGCCCGCGAATAGGCCCTTAAGCCCCACTGCAGGGAGCCTGCATGAACCCCGCTTTCGCCTCCCTCAGCCTCGCCCACCTGCGCACCCTCGACCACCTGTTGCAGCTAAAAAACCTCAGCCACGCCGCCGAGCGCCTGGGCGTCAGCCAGTCCGCCCTAAGCCGCCAGTTGGCTCACCTGCGCGAAGCCTTCGACGACGCGTTGCTGGTGCGCCAGGGCCGTGGTTACGTGCTCAGCGAACATGCTGAGGCCTTGGTCGAACCGCTGCGCCAGGTCCTTGATGAACTGCACGCCCTGCGCCAACCCGCAGTGTTCGACCCGGCGCGCTGCGAGCGGCGCTTCTGCCTGGCGGCGTCGGACTATGTGGCCGAGCACATGCTGCCGTTGCTGGTAGCCGCCCTGGAGCGTGAAGCCCCCGGTGTATCGCTGGAGTACCGCACCTGGCAGGCCGGCCAGTACGCCTTGCTGGCCAGCGGCGAGATCGACCTCGCCACCACCTTGTTCGACGAGTCGCCAGCCAACCTGCACGGGCGCCTGCTGGGCGAGGACCGCGCAGTGTGCCTGATGCGCCACGACCACCCGCTGGCCGCCTACGGTGCGCTGAGCCAGGCCGACTACCTGGCGCACAAGCATGTGCGTATTTCCGGCGGTGGCGACAAGGACAGCTTCATCGATCGCCACCTGCGCGCCCAGGGCCTGCAACGCCGGGTCAGCCTTGAAGTGCCGTTCTTCTCCGCCACGGTGCAGGTGATCGCCAACAGCCAGGCGCTGGCCACCGTCCCCGAGCACATCGCCCGGCAGTTGTGCCGGCTGCATGAGCTGGCCTGGCGGCCGCTGGGCTTCATCGACCACAGCCAGCGCTACTGGGTGGTGTGGCACCAGCGCCTGCAGGCCTCGGCCGAGCACCGCTGGTTGCGCAATCGGGTGTTTGAGTTATGGCGCCAGTCGCAGTTTGGCGTACAGGGCGGGCATGCGGGTTTGCCATAGCAGCTATGCGCAAGGCGGGCTTATTCGCTGCGGTTTAGGTGCCTAGACTGGGGCCTTGTGTTGCCTGTACTGGCCCTATCGCCGGCAAGCCAGTACAGGCAGCGGAGAACCCACAGGAGACCCCCAGGTGACCCCAGAACAATTCCGCCAGTACGGCCACCAACTGATCGACCTGATCGCCGACTACCGCCAAACCGTCGGCGAACGCCCGGTCATGGCCCAGGTCGACCCCGGCTACCTCAAGGCCGCCTTGCCTGCAAGCGCACCCCAGCAAGGCGAACCCTTCGCGGCCATCCTCGACGACGTTAACCAGCTGGTCATGCCCGGCCTGTCTCATTGGCAGCACCCGGACTTCTACGGTTACTTCCCCTCCAACGGCACCCTGTCTTCGGTACTGGGTGACTTCCTCAGCACCGGCCTGGGCGTATTGGGCCTGTCGTGGCAGTCCAGCCCGGCGCTGAGCGAGCTGGAAGAAACCACCCTCGACTGGTTGCGCCAGCTGCTGGGCTTGTCTGGCCAGTGGAGCGGGGTGATCCAGGACACCGCTTCGACCAGCACCCTGGTGGCGCTGATCAGCGCCCGTGAGCGTGCCACTGACTACGCGCTGGTACGCGGCGGCCTGCAGGCCGAAGCCAAGCCTTTGATCGTGTACGTCAGCGCCCACGCCCACAGTTCGGTGGACAAGGCGGCGCTGCTGGCCGGTTTTGGCCGCGATAATATCCGCCTGATCCCCACCGACGAGCATTACGCCCTGCGCCCTGCGGCGCTGCAGGCGGCGATCGAGCAAGACCTGGCCGCCGGCAACCAGCCCTGCGCCGTCGTTGCCACCACCGGCACCACCACCACCACCGCCCTCGACCCGCTACGCCCGGTGGGTGAGATTGCCCAGGCCCACGGCCTATGGCTGCACGTGGACTCAGCCATGGCCGGCTCGGCGATGATCCTGCCTGAATGCCGCTGGATGTGGGACGGCATCGAGCTGGCCGACTCGGTGGTGGTCAATGCCCACAAGTGGCTGGGGGTGGCCTTCGATTGTTCGATCTATTACGTGCGCGACTCGCAGCACCTTATTCGGGTGATGAGCACCAACCCCAGCTACTTGCAGTCGGCGGTGGACGGCGAGGTGAAAAACCTGCGTGACTGGGGTATCCCCCTGGGCCGCCGGTTCCGGGCATTGAAGCTGTGGTTCATGCTGCGCAGCGAGGGGGTGGAAGCGCTGCAGGCACGGCTGCGGCGTGACCTGGGCAATGCCCAGTGGCTGGTCGAGCAGGTTGCGGCGGCGGGGGAATGGGAGGTACTGGCGCCGGTGCAGTTGCAGACCTTGTGCATTCGCCATCGGCCGGCGGGGCTGGAAAACCAGGCGCTGGATGTGCATACCAAGGGCTGGGCGGAGCGGCTGAATGCGTCTGGGGATGCCTATGTGACGCCGGCGACGCTGGATGGGCGGTGGATGGTGCGGGTGTCGATCGGAGCCTTGCCGACTGAGCGGGGGGATGTGGAACGGCTTTGGCAGCGCCTGCAGGAAGTGGTCAAAGGCTGAAATTGCCGGGCCGCGTTGCGGCCCCTTGCAATCTATCAGTGGCTCACCGCCTGAAAGCTACCTTTACGGCTGGCTTCATACGCCTCTTTATCCATCGGCTTGGCCTGCGGGTTGCCCAGGTCTTCCATCGCCAGGCGATGGGTTTCTGGGGCAATGTAGGCCGCCAGGGCACACACGCAGGTGATGAAGAACGCCAGGCCACCGACTACCAGCGGGATGTTGTCCGAACCGGGCGGGGCAACCAGGGCGAACAGCGCTGGCAGCATGGCGGTCAGCATGGTGCCGATGTTCTGCGCGATGGCCATGGCCGAAACCCGATAGCGGGTATGGAACAGCTCTGGGTAGAAGCTGGGGAATACCGCGTTGTAACCCTGGTAGACCATGCCCCACATGACGATCGACGCAGCGAACGCCAGCGGCACGTTCTGGATGCTGATCGCATACAGGTAGACGAACGCCAGCAGGCCCGAGCCCAGGCAGCCGGCGATCATGGTCGGGCGACGGCCGATCTTGTCGGACAGGTTACCCACGAACGGAATTACCAGCACCGCGACGATGTTGCCGACTACCGGGATCCACAGGTACACGCTCTTGTCGAAGCCGATGCCATAGGCCGGCTGCACCGCGTAGGCCGCACCGAAGATGGTGGCCACCACCGGGATCACGTTCATCAGCGCCATGAACATCACCAGCACCATGTGCTTCCAGCTGTGGCGGAAGGCTTCGCTGATCGGCGATTTGGCGACTTTGTCCTGTTTCTCTTCCTTCACGAATGCCGGGGTTTCGTGCACTTCCTTACGGATGATGAAACCAGCAAGGAGAACGAAGGCGCTCAACAGGAACGGAATGCGCCAGCCCCAGTCGTTGAAGGCTTCGCTGGGCATGAAGTAGGCCAGTGGCAGGAACACCGCCGCTGCCAGCACCTGGCCGGCCTGTACGCCTTGCAGGGTGAAGCTGGCGTAGTAGCCTCTTCGACCGAACGGTGCGTGCTCCATGATCATCGAACTGGCACCGGAGATTTCGCCGGCCACCGCAAAGCCCTGGATCAGGCGCAGCACCACCAGCAAGGCCGGTGCGAGGAAGCCGATGTCGTGGTAGGTAGGCAGCAGGCCCACGGCCATGGTCGACAGGCCCATCAGGAACATGCACAGCAGCAGTACGTTCTTGCGGCCGCGGGTGTCACCCCAGTGGCCCAGCACGAAGGCGCCGACCGGGCGCGCCAGGTAGCCGACGCCGTAGGTGGCCAGCGAGGCGATGATGGCCATTTTCGGGTCGGTGTTAGGGAAGAAGATCTGCGGGAAAATCAGTGCAGCGGCCTGGGCGTAGATGAAAAAGTCGTAGTACTCGAGTGCCGAGCCTATCCATCCACTGGCGGTCGCTTTTTTGGCTTGCGAGCTGGAGTGAGCCATCGTTGTCTCCGTTGTTATTGTTGTTTGCGCAGGGTCCGCCAGGGTTGTCGCCAAGGCAGGAGGCAGTGGTCGGTGTGCCTGCGTCTGTGGTTCATGTTGACCACGGGCCAGCGGTCTAGCAATTCGCTAAAACGGGTTTTGTGCGATAATCGAACGCAAAACTAACCATTCCGTACAAAGAGATTGAAGCAGCGACTTTACCTGCGAATAATCGATCGTGCCATAAACTGTGACAGTGGTTTTTACCTGACTGGCACCGCTATTCCCCCAACAACAAGGAACTCCGCCATGCAGCGTTCGATCGCCACTGTGTCCTTGAGCGGCACCCTGCCGGAAAAGCTCGAAGCCATCGCCGCCGCCGGTTTTGACGGTGTCGAGATCTTCGAAAACGACTTGCTTTATTACGCTGGCAGCCCGCGCCAGGTACGGCAGATGTGCGCCGATCTAGGCATCGCCATCACCCTGTTCCAGCCGTTTCGCGACTTTGAAGGCTGCCGCCGTGACCGCCTGCAGAAAAACCTCGACCGCGCCGAGCGCAAGTTCGACCTGATGCAGGAACTGGGCACCGACCTGGTGCTGGTGTGCAGCAACGTCCAGGCCGATGCCCTGGGCGAAGAACAGCTGCTGGTCGACGACCTGCGCCTGCTGGCCGAGCACGCCGGCAAACGCGGCCTGCGCATCGGCTACGAAGCGCTGGCTTGGGGCCGCCACGTGAACACCTACCAGCAAGTCTGGAACCTGGTGCGCCAGGCCGACCACGCGGCCCTTGGGGTGATCCTCGACAGCTTCCATACCCTGTCGCTGAAGGGCGACCCGAGCGCGATCCGCGACATCCCCGGCGACAAGATCTTCTTCGTACAGATGGCCGACGCCCCGATCCTGGCCATGGATGTGCTGGAGTGGAGCCGCCACTTCCGCTGCTTCCCGGGGCAGGGCGAAATGGACATGGCCGGTTTTCTGGCGCCTATCCTCGCCACCGGCTACCGCGGGCCGCTGTCGCTGGAAATCTTCAACGACGGCTTCCGCGCCGCACCGCCCCGGCAGAATGCCGCCGACGGCCTGCGTTCGCTGCTGTACCTCGAAGAGCAAACCCGCTTGCGCCTGGAGCAGGAAACCACGCCAATCGAGCCCGGTGTGCTGTTTACCCCACCGGCGGCCAGTAGCTATGACGGCGTGGAGTTTCTTGAGTTCGCGGTCGACGAAGCGGTCGGCGCGCGCCTGGGCAGCTGGCTGAAGCGCCTGGGCTTTGCCGAAGCCGGCAAACACCGCAGCAAAGCGGTGCAGCTGCTGCGCCAGGGCGATATCAACATTGTGCTGAACGCCGAACCGTATTCCTTCGGCCACAACTTCTTCGAGGCCCATGGCCCATCGCTGTGTGCCACCGCGCTGCGGGTCAAGGACCAGCAAGCTGCCCTGAAGCGCGCCACCGCCTACCGTGGCCAGCCGTTCCGCGGCCTGGTCGGGCCTAACGAGTGCGAAGTACCGGCGGTGCGTGCGCCGGATGGCAGCCTGCTGTACCTGGTGGAGCAGGGCACGGCCGGCCCAACCCTGTACGACACCGACTTCAGCTTGGACACGAGCGCCACCGCCAGCGGCGGCCTGCGCCGCATCGACCACATGGCCTTGGCCTTGCCGGCCGAGTCGCTGGACAGCTGGGTGTTGTTCTACAAGAGCTTGTTCGACTTCGCCGCCGATGACGAAGTGGTATTGCCTGACCCTTATGGCCTGGTCAAGAGCCGCGCCCTGCGCAGCCAGTGCGGCACTTTGCGCTTGCCGCTGAACATCTCGGAAAACCGCAACACCGCCATCGCCCATGCGTTGTCCAGCTACCGCGGCTCGGGTGTGCACCACATCGCCTTCGATTGCGACGACATGTTCCGTGAAGTGGCGCGGGCCAAGCTGGCCGGGGTGCCGCTGCTGGAAATCCCGCTGAACTACTACGACGACCTGGCGGCACGCTTCGATTTTGACGACGAGTTCCTCAGTGAACTGGCGTACTACAACGTGCTGTACGACCGCGATGCGCAGGGCGGCGAGCTGTTCCACGTGTACACCGAGCCGTTCGAGGAGCGTTTCTTCTTCGAGATCATTCAGCGCAAGGGTGGCTATGCCGGATACGGCGCGGCCAACGTCGCAGTGCGCCTGGCGGCGATGGCCAAGGCCCGCAGCGGGGCGGCGCGCAAGCCGGTGCTGTAGTTGCTTGGCTGTACCGGCCTCATCGCCGACAAGCCAGCTTGCACAGGTACTGTTTAGGCGACTGTATAGGCCTGTCGGGCTGCGGTGATTCTGTGGGAGCTGGCTTGCCGGCGATGAGGCCGGTAAAGCCACAGCTGTTCAGAGGCGCTCAGCCACCATCAACAACGACTGCGGCACCGCACTCTGTGGATGCTGCGGTTCCTGCAAACTCACCAGCCGCAACCCCGCCATGTCCAGCGCGTTCAGCCAGCTGGCCAAGGTGCGGAAGTACCACGGCATCACCTGCCAATCCCCGGCGAACCCGGCAAACCGCTCCTCCCGCCAGCCATCCTGGTAGTCCCCGCCCGCCACGCTCCAGGGGTGCAGGGTCTGGATCAGCAACGCACCGCCGGGCACCAGCAGTGCATTCATCGCCGCCAACAGCGGGATGATGTCCTGCTGCAACAGGGCGAAGTTGGCACACACCAGGTCATAGTCGTTGCCCACGTAGGCCTGCGCATTGGCCAACTGTGCGTAGCTGGCCAGGTGCACCTTGGCAGAACCCGCCGCGCGTGCAGCCTCCACCAGGGTCCTGTCGCCATCCACACCCACGGCCTCGACACCACGCTCGCCCAGTGCCCGCAGCAACCAGCCTTCACCGCAGCCCAGGTCAAGCACGCGCTCGGGCTGGCGGCTGAGAATGGCCAGCAGGATGGCTTGGTCGGTGACTTGGCGACGGCTCTCGATGCTGGCGCTGCGCACCGCGTCGATCCAAGCCTTGGCGTTGTGCTGCCAGCTGTCGAGCAAGGCGTCTTCAGGGCTGCGCATGGTCATCTCCGGTGGGCGAGCGAGGTTTCACTGTGCCGCGCTCAACAGATGGCTGGCAAGGCCTGCCAGGGCACACGCCAGCAACACCTGGATCACCCCACGTTTGTAGCGAAAAAGCGCTACGGCCGCCGCCAGCGCAATGACTGCCGAAGGCCAGTCGAACGGCCCGTCGAAACCGGCCGGCCATAGCACGTGGTAGCCGAAGAACAGCGCCAGGTTGAGGATTACGCCTACCACGGCGGCGGTTATCCCGCTCAGTGGGGCGGTGAACTTCAGTTCGTTGTGGGTCGATTCCACCAGCGGGCCGCCAGCGAGGATGAACAGGAACGAGGGCAGGAAGGTGAACCAGGTCACCAGGCTAGCCGCCACCGCGCCGGCCATGAACGCCTGCTCGGCGCCGAACATGGGGTGCACATAGCCGCCGACGAAGCCGACGAAGGCCACCACCATGATCAGTGGCCCAGGGGTGGTTTCACCCAGTGCCAGGCCATCGATCATCTGCGTTGGCGACAGCCAGCCGTAATGGCCGACGGCACCCTGGTAGACGTAGGGCAATACCGCATAGGCACCGCCGAAGGTCAACAAGGCCGCCTTGGTGAAGAACCAGCCCATTTGCGTTAGCGTGCCCTGCCAGCCAAACACGGCCATCAGCGCAGCCATGGGCAGCAGCCACAGTGCGGCCCCCACCAGCAGCAACCTCAGCAGGCGCCCCCAGCTAAAGCGGGCGTGCGCTGGTGCTGGGGTGTCGTCGTCGATCAGCGCCGGGCCATGGCTGGCCTTGGCCGCCGGGTGGCCGCCGCCAGGCGCGAACTGCGCCGGTAGCAGGCGCCCGCCCACATAACCCAGCAGCGCGGCCGCCAGCACAATCAGCGGGAAGGGCACGTTAAGCGCAAAGATGGCCACGAACGAGGCGCCGGCAATAGCCCACAGCCAGCCATTTTTCAGGGCGCGCGTGCCAATGCGGTGGCTGGCATGCACGACGATGGCGGTTACGGCTGGCTTGATCCCATAGAAAATCCCGGCCACTACCGGCACTTCGCCCCAGGCCAGGTAAACCCACGACAGGCCGATCAGGATGAACAGCGACGGCAGCACGAACAGCACCCCGGCAATCACCCCACCCCAGCTGCGGTGCATCAACCAGCCGATGTAGGTGGCCAGTTGCTGGGCTTCGGGCCCAGGCAGCAGCATGCAGTAGTTGAGGGCGTGCAAGAAGCGCCGCTCACTGATCCAACGGCGCCGCTCCACCAGCTCCTGGTGCATGATCGCGATCTGCCCGGCTGGCCCGCCGAAGCTGATGAAGCCCAGCTTTAGCCAGAACAGCAAGGCTTCGAACAGGCCGATGTGGCCAGGCGCTCGCTCGGCAGTGCCTTGCAGGTGTTCTGTCATCCTGTTCCCCTTGACGCTCAGCCTAGCGCGGTGCGCTGTCGCTTGATCCGGTACATGTCCCCATCAGCATGACGCAGCAGCATGTCGGCGTCGTTGCCGTCCTCGGGGAAGCAGGCCATGCCAATGCTGCAGGACGGCGCGTCGATGCCAACAAACTCGGCACCCAGTGGCTCGGCCATGGCGGCCAGGATGTGGGCCATTTGTTCGACTATGGCCTCGGGCGAGGTGTAATCGGCCAGCAGTACAGTGAACTCGTCACCGCCCATGCGTGCCACCGTGTCGGTCGCCCCCACGCAAGCCTCCAAGCGCTGTGCCAGTGTGCACAGCACGCGGTCGCCCACGCTGTGCCCGTGGTTGTCGTTGATGTTCTTGAAGTCATTGATATCGAGGAACAGCAAGGCCAGCGGGCGGTTGTGGCGCCGGGCCGCGGCCAGGGCGGTGTCCAGCCGTTCATTGAACATGGCCCGGTTGGCCAGGCGGGTCAGCGGGTCGTGGTGGGCGAGGAAGCGCAACTCCTCCTCGGCCTGGCGTTGGGCGGTGACGTCGCGGGCCACACCGATGCGGGCATTGGCCTCTTCGGACCAGGAGGCCGCCCACAGAATATGCACGATGCCGCCATCCTTGCGCAGGTAGCGGTTGCGGAAGTCGTAATGCGGTTGACCGTTCATCACCCGCACAATCGATGCGCGGGTCATCGCCAGGTCGTCAGGGTGCATGTAGTCGGTGATCGGGGTACCGATCAGTTCGCAGGCCTGATAACCCAGCAGCGCCTCGCAGGCATCGCTGACGAAAACGATCTGGTTATCCCTGTCGACCACGAACACCGTGTCCAGCATCAGGTGAATCAGCCTGGGATACAACGTTTGCAAGTCTACGGGCATGGTTCAGGGCGTCCGCGGCGGGGTGAACGCACATAGCTTGCAGGAATACGTCGCAGCTATGCAATGCTCGTTGTGGGCACACGATGGTGCTGGCCATCAGTTACTCACTATCAGCTCCGGCCCAAGGTAGTCGTTGATCTGGTCGATGTCGTCATCGCCCAGGTTACCCACCGCCGACGCCAGGCGCAGCCGCGACATCAGGTAGTTCAACTTGGCCTCGAACAGGTCGTGACGGGCGTCATACAGCAGCTCTTCGGCATTGAGCACATCCGAATTGGTGCTGGTGCCGCCTTCCTTGAAGCCCTTGCGGGCCGAGGTCAGCGAGCGCTCGTTGGACGCCACGGCCTTTTCCAGCGCCTGGATGCGCAAGGCGCCACTCTGCACCCCGCGGTACTCGCGGGTGGTGCCCGAAATCACCTCCTGGCGCGTGGCGTCCAGCTCATCCAGGGCCTTGGAGCTGTTGGCGCTGGCCTGGCGGGTCAGGGCGCTGGTGCTGCCACCGCTGTACAGCGGGATGTTCAGCTCCAGCCCGATTGAGCTGTAGTGGTTACGTTGGTTCAGTTCGGAAATCGACTGGCTGCTACCAGCGGTATAGCCCGCGACGAAATCCAGGGTTGGGTAGTGCCCAGCGCGGGCGCGTTGCACCTCTTCTTCGGCCAGCTCGTAACTGTGCCGGCGCGCGTGAATCAACGGGCTGTCGGCCTGGGCCTTGACCAGCCAATCCTGCAGGTTGCCTGGCATCAGCGGTGGGGTGTTGAAGCCTGGCTGCAAGGTGGTCAGGGACTGCGGGGTTTCACCGATGTATTCCTCCAGTTTGCGGCGGGCGTTGACCAAGTTGTCCTGGGCCTCGATCAGGTCGGCCTCGGCCAGGTCGCGGCGGGCCACCGACTCGTCGATGTCGGTGACCGTACCAGCGCCCAACTCCATGCGCCGCTTCGCCGACGCCAGCTGCTCTTCGAAGGCATGCAACTTGGCTTTGGCCAGGGTAATGGTTTCACTCGCCAGCAGTACGTCGAAGTAGGCGTCGGCCAGGCGCACCGCGGCATCTTGGCTCTTGGCGTCGAACACCGCCACGCTGTAGTCGGCACGTTGTTGGCCTTGGCGATACTCGGCCATCTTCTGCTTGTTGAACAGCGGCTGGCGCAGGCGCACGTTGGCGCCCTTGGAGTCATAGTCCAGGTCGTTGTCCTGGCCGTTCTGGCGCTGGCTGCCATTGATCTTGTTGAAGTAGCCGCCGGCGTTGATCTGCGGCAGCAGGCCGGCCTGGCCGATGGCGCGGTTTTCGCTGCCGGCTTCTTTCTCATGCACGGCGGCGCGGTAGATCGGGCCCTGGTACTGCAGCAGGTCCCAGGCTTGTTTAAGGTCCATGGCATTGGCCTGTACGGCCACCCCCAGCAGGCACAACATCAGGCATGGGCGTTTCATGTCATTGCTCCTTGAACGCGGCGTCCACGCGTTCGAGCATCGGTTTGAGCAGGTAGCTGAGCAGGTTGCGCTCACCGGTCTTGATGGTGACGGTGGCCGGCATGCCAGGGCGAATGTGGTTACTGCCCAGCAGGCTCATGCCGGCCTGGGTCACTTCTACCTGGGCCAGGTAGAACGGCTGCTTGCTTTCTTCGTCCATCAGGCGGTCGGCGGAAATGGTTTTGACCCGCCCGGGGATGTTCGGCGTTTGCGCATGGTTGAAGGCCGGGAAGGCTAGGTCCACGTCCAGGCCTGGGACCATCTTGTCGATGGCCTGCACCGGAATCATCGCGTCGACTTGCAGCGGTTCGTCGAGCGGCACCACCTCCATGATCTTGGCCCCAGGCTGGATGATGCCGCCGACCGTGGCGATGCTCAGGGCCTGGACCATGCCGTCGATCGGTGAGCGGATCACCGTATGCGTCACTTCGTAGTCCAGTGCGCGCAGGCGGTCGGCCAGGGTGGTGTTTTCCTTGGCAGTGTCGGTCAGTTGCGACTCCACCTCCTTCAGGTAGTCGTGCTGGCGCTGCAGGATGCGCAGTTTGATTTCGGTGGCCTGGCTGCGGGCCCGGGCGATGTTGTTGAGGTTTTCGGCCTGGCCGGCGGACAGGTCGGCATTGCTGCGCTCCAGCTCCAGCAGGCGGTTGCGCGGCACATAGCCCTCGGCGGCCAGCACCCGGGTGCCTTGCAGTTCTTGGTTGAGGAAGCCGATCTGCGAGGCGCGGGCGCCGTATACCTGCTGCAAACCCTTGAGCTGCACCGCCGTGGCGGCCAGGTTTTCCTCGAGGATGCTCAGTTCACCGGCAAGGCCGGCGCGGCGAGTGTCCAGCAGGCGCTGTTGCAGGTCCATGGCCGCCAGCAGGCGCGGGTCGCTGCCAAAGTGCTTGAGCAGGGCAGGGTCGAAAGTGATCGTGTCGCGGCCATCGCGCTCAGCTTCTAGGCGGTTTTCCACGGTTTTGCTGACGATGTACTGGGCACTGAGCGCGCCCTGTTCGGCTACGGCGCGCAGGGCGTCGAGGCGCACCACCTCCTGGCCTTTCTTCAACACATCGCCTTCATGTACCAGAATCGCCTCGACGGTGCCGCCGGTCAGGTGTTGCACCGCTTTGCGGTTGCTGGTGACCTTGACCGTGCCGGTGGCGACCACGCCGGCATCCAGCGGCGCCAGGCACGACCACAACAGGAAACCGCCAAAGCCGGCGACGACCAGCCACACGCCCCAGCGTACTGGCCGGCCGGCATCCAGGTCGATCAGGTTGCGCGCCTCGGCGGGGATCAATTCGGTGGGTTGGCTCATCTGCATGGTCGTCACTCCCGTACTTTTACTGAAGTCAACGGCGCAGCCGCCGTTGCCGGGATTACGCTGGCCTTGCGCAGCGCCGCGAACACTTCGTCGCGGCTACCAAGCATGTGCACGGCACCGTCGCGCAGCATCAGCACCTTGTCGACCGCGCACAGCACGTTGGGCCGGTGGGAGATCAGGATCACCGTGGCCGCACGCGCCTTGAGCTCAGCCAGCGCGTCGACCAAGGCCTTTTCGCCGAGGTCGTCGAGGTTAGCATTGGGCTCGTCCAGCACCACCAGGTTGGGTTCGCCATACAGCGCGCGGGCCAGGGCGATGCGTTGCTTCTGGCCGCCTGACAGCGGGCTGCCGTCGGCCGCCAGGCGGGTGTCGTAGCCCTGCGGGAAGCGCAGGATCATATCGTGCACGCCACTGCTGCGGGCGGCGCGGATCACTGCATCGCTGTCCACTTCGGCAAAGCGGGCGATGTTCTCGGCGATGCTGCCTTCGAACAGCTCCACGTCCTGCGGCAGGTAGCCCAGCCAGGGGCCTAGTTCGGCCTTGTTCCAGGTGAAGATGTCGGCACCGTCCAGGCGCACCTTGCCGGCTTGGGCCGGCCATACCCCTACCAGCAGGCGGGCGAGGGTGGACTTGCCCGAGGCCGAAGGGCCGATGATGCCTAGGCTCTCGCCGGGCATCAGGCTGAAACTCACGCCGCGCACGATGGTGTTGTTAGTGCCGGGGGCACCGGCGATTACGTTTTCTACGGCCAGCATGCCCAGTGGCCGCTGCAGCGACATGCTCGGTGGCCGCTGTGGGTAGTCTTGCAGCAACTCGTTGAGCCGGCCCCAGGCCGAGCGGCAGCCTAGCAGTTGCTTCCACGAAGCGATTACTTGTTCCACCGGGCCCAGCGCGCGGCCGGTCAGGATCGAGCAGGCGATCATCATGCCGGGGGTGATTTTGCCTTCGATGGCCAGCAGTGCGCCGGCACCGAGGATCACCGACTGCAAAGTGATGCGCACGAAGCGCCCGGTACTGCTAATCAGCGCCGCGCGGTCGGAAGCCAAGGTTTGCATCTGCAGGATGCGCAGGTGGCCTTGGTACCAGCGCTTGCCGATGGCGGGCAGCATGCCCATGGCTTCGATCACTTCGGCGTTGCGCAGGTTGTTGTTGGCGTAGCTGGCCGACGACAGGGCCGCCTGGTTGGCTTCGGCCAAGGGCTTTTGCGTCGCCTTTTCGGTGAGGTAGGCCAGGCCCACCAGGAGCAGCGAACCGACCAACGTGACCAGCCCCAGCAAGGGGTGGATCAGGTAGCAGACCAGTAGGTAAATCGGGGTCCAGGGGGCATCGAAGAAGGCGAACAGGCCATTGCCGGTAAGAAACTGGCGCACCTGCGCCAGGTCTTGCAGGGCCTGGGCCGGGTTGCCGCCGGCGCGGCTCAGGTTGCGCTCGAAGGCGGCGCTGAACAGGCGTCGGTTGAGGTCCATGTCCAGGCAGTTGCCGACGCGGATCAGTACGCGGGTGCGGATCATCTCCAAGGCCGACATCAGCAGAAACAACCCCACCACCAGCAGCGTGAGCATCGTCAAAGTAGTGACGTTGCGGCTGACCAGAGCACGGTCGTATACCTGCAGCATGTACACCGCTGGCGTCAACATCATGACGTTTATCACACCGCTGAAGGCGGCCAGGGCGTAGAAGCTGCGACGCAAGCGAAACAGCGCATCAGCCAGTTCGGAACGGGTACGCGGCGGCTTGTGCATCGAAGGCCTCCCTTATCACAAAACGGGGAAGCCCTTGCGGCGCCCCGTACAGCGGTAGTCGTGGCTTATGGTCGGCTCGCAGAAGGGTCGGCCGCTGCGGCCTGGTTATAGGCAGCAGCGTAGGTTGCAACGACACAATTGGTAATATCTTTTCGCTCTATAAATTCTTTGAACTTTTCATAAGTGCCGAAAAAACAGCTAGTTGCAAGGCGTTATCATCGGCATGCGAATTTTTTGACGAGATATTGACAAGGTTTTCTTCTGCGACTTTAGTCTGATGTATTCGGACCCCGTGCGAGCTGGGGTCGATGCGTGTGCGTTACACCCCTGTATCGCACCGTTTACAAGGTTCCCACCTCCTCGGTGGGGGCCGGCTTGCCGGCGATGAGGCCAGTGGCGATAGCGCACCGTAGTGCCCAACTGCCCCAGAACCCCGAACACTGAACAGAAACTGCGCACGTCAAACCTGACTGGGCGCGGGAAGGACCCTGTTGCCCTGTGATTACTCCCGATAGATCGAGGGCAATTGAAAATGGCCAATTTCAGCAAGGCGGACCTGGAGTTCATTCTCAAGCAGATTTTCATCGCCGAAGCCCATGCCGCTGGCGCCAGCCTGCTCGACCTGCTGCCCAACAGCCAGGTGCCATTCGGCCTGCGCACCGTGGACGGCAGCTACAACAACCTGGTGAACGGGCAGAGTGAGTTCGGTGCCGCCGACAACGCTTTCCTGCGCTTGCTCGACGCTTCTTACCGCGCCAACTACGGTAGCCCTGGCACCGTTGTCGATGCGCAACCGCGCACCATCAGCAACCTGATCGTTGACCAGACCGCGCACAACCCGGCCGCCGTCGAGGCCAACGGCGGCGCCGCCCCGGTGATCAGCCCAGGTATCGATGGGGTGTTCGGCACGGATGACGACACCGAAGTGTTCTTCATCCCCAACGTCTCGCCTGACGTCGGCCTGACCGCCAGCTTCAACGCATGGATGACGTTCTTCGGCCAGTTCTTCGACCACGGCCTGGACTTGGTCACCAAGAACAGCAACGAGATCGTGTTCATCCCGCTGAACCGGGATGACCCGCTGTACGACGCCAACAGCCAGACCAACTTCATGGTGCTGCCACGCGCCGTGCGCACCGCCGGCGCCGACGGCGTGGTGGGCACCGCCGACGATGGCCAGCCCAATACCACCTCGCCGTTCGTCGACCAGAGCCAGACCTACAGCTCTCACCCCTCGCACCAAGTGTTCTTGCGCGAGTACACGCTCAACGCCGCAGGCGACCCCGTAGCCACTGGCCGGTTGATAACCAACCGCGACCTGGGCATCGATGGCAAGTTTGGCACCAGTGATGATGGCAATAGCGAAAGCGGCGGCATGGCCACCTGGGCGGTGGTCAAGGCCCAGGCCCGCGACCTGCTGGGCATCAACCTTACCGATGCCGATGTGCACAGCGTGCCGCTGCTGGCCACCGATGCCTACGGCAACTTCCTGCGTGGGCCCAACGGCATGCCACAGGTGGTGATGCGTGTGAACAACGGCCAGGATGGCGTCGCCGGTACCGCCGACGACGTCACTACCCTGGTCGAAGGCAACCGCGCAGCGCCTATCAGCCTGGCCAATGCCGTGAGCACCGGGCATGGCTTCCTCGATGACATTGCCCACAATGCCGCGCCGGTAATCGTCGGCGGCGAACTGCGCCCCGACGGCGACAGCTTGGTCGGCAACGCACAGCCCCCGGGGCCTGGCGGCAGCAACCTGACCTACGACAACGAACTGCTCGACGCCCACTACATCGCCGGTGACGGCCGGGTGAACGAAAACATCGGCCTCACCGCTGTGCACCATGTGTTCCATTCAGAGCACAACCGCTTGGTGCAGCAAACCAAGGACACCCTGCTGGCCGCAGGTGACCTGGCGTTTCTCAATGAGTGGCTGATCGTTGATGTCACTGCCATCCCCACCACGCCCGCCGGTATAGCCGCGCTGGTATGGGACGGCGAGCGGCTGTTCCAGGCTGCCAAGTTCGGCACCGAAATGCAGTACCAGCATTTGGTTTTCGAAGAGTTCGCCCGCACCATCCAGCCGCAGGTCGACGAGTTTCTGGCGCCCAATGGCTACGATACCTCGATCAACCCGGCAATCCTCGCCGAGTTCGCCCACGTGGTGTACCGCTTCGGTCACTCGATGCTGACCGAAACCGTCGACCGTTTCGACCCTGCCTTCGACACGGTCAACGGTGACCCGCAACTGGGCTTGATCGCGGCCTTCCTCAACCCCCTGGCGTTCGCCGAAAGCGGCGCCACCGCAGACGAGGCAGCCGGTGCGATCATCCGTGGCGTAACCCGGCAGGTCGGCAACGAGATCGACGAGTTCGTCACCGAGGCGCTGCGCAATAACTTGCTGGGCCTGCCGCTGGACCTGCCGGCGTTGAACATCGCCCGTGGCCGCGATACCGGTATCCCCACCCTGAACGAGGCGCGCCGCGAGTTTTATGCCGCAACTGGCGACAGCCAACTCAAGCCTTACATCAGCTGGGTCGACTTTGCCGACCACCTCAAGCACCCGGCGTCGCTGGTCAACTTCATTGCGGCCTACGGTACCCACAGCACCATCACCCAGGCAGCCAGCGAAGCCGACAAGCGCGCCGCAGCCTTTGCTTTGGTGTTCGGCGGTGACGGCGCGCCGTCCGACCGCCTGGCCTTCCTCAACGGCACGGGTACCTGGGCCAACAATAACGGGGTAACCATTACCGGCCTGGATGCTATCGATTTCTGGGTCGGTGGCCTGGCCGAGAAAAAAATGCCGTTCGGCGGCATGCTCGGCTCCAGCTTCAACTTCGTTTTCGAAACCCAGCTGGAAGCCCTGCAAAACGGCGACCGCTTCTACTACCTGTCACGCACGGCGGGCATGCACTTCGGCACCGAGCTGGAGAACAACTCGTTCGCCAAGCTGATCATGGCCAACTCCGATGTGACCCACCTGTCCAACACCGTGTTCCTCACGCCCACCTTCACCCTCGAGGTCAACCAGGCCAACCAGTTCACTGGCCTGGGCGCAGACGGCAAGGCAGACCCAACGGGTGGCATCGAGATCAACGGCGTGGAAATCGTACCGTTGGTGATCCGCGACAACCCCGATACCGTCGGCCCAGACGCCAACTACCTGCACTACACCGGTGAAGACCATGTGGTGCTGGGCGGTACTGCGAGCGACGACATCATCATTTCCGGCGATGGCGACGACACTGTGTACGGCGACGGCGGCAACGACCGCCTCGAAGGGGGGGCGGGTAACGACGCGGTACTGGGCGGCGCAGGTGACGACATCATCACCGATTCGTTCGGCGACAACCGCCTGGAGGGCAACGCCGGTAACGACGTGATCGTCGCCGGCAGCATGCTGGCGGTCGGCAACCTGATCCTGGGCGGCGATGGCCAGGACTTCATCATCACCACCGAAGACATCAGCACCACCTTTGGCGGCCAGGGCGACGACTTCATCCTTGGCGCCAAGACCAACCTGCCACCTACTGGCAACGAGGGTGACGATTGGATCGAGAAGGGTACCCAGGACGGTGCGCCCGGCGACAACTTTGCGCCGCTGCTGGCTGACGAAGTGGTCGGCAACGACATCTTCGTCGGTGGCGGTGGCTTCGACGAGATGATCGGCGAAGGTGGCGACGACATCTTCGTTGGCAGCGATGCCCAGGACAAGATGGACGGTATGTCTGGCTTCGACTGGGTGACCTACAAGAATGACCAGGTCGGCGTCACCGTCGACCTGAGCTTGGCCGCCCTGGCCCAGCCGCATGGCAACGCACCAAACCAGAACACTGGCATATTCAACCCGGTCGGCGCCTCGCCGGCCTCCATCCTCGACCGCTTTGCCGAAGTGGAAGGGGTGTCCGGGTCGAAATTCGCCGATGTGCTCAAGGGCGATGACGTCGATGCCGTGACCATCCTCAACCACGGCGGCGCTACTGGTAGTGCGTTGACCAACGTCGAGTTGATCCATGGTCTGCGCGATTTCCTGGAGGCCGCCGGGTTACCAACCACTGGCTTTGCCACCGGCAACATCCTGCTGGGCGGCAACGGCAGTGACCTGATCGAAGGCCGTGGTGGCGATGACCTGATCGATGGTGACAAGTGGCTCAACGTGCGCATTGCCGTGTACGCACCCGGTGACGTCGACCACACAGGGCCCGAGATCGCCAGCTTCGACAGCATGGTCGACATGATCCCGTTCATGCTCGACCGCACCTATAACCCTGGGCAGTTGAAGGCCGTGCGGGAAATCCTGCCCGGCACCTCGACGGCGGGCGCGGCGTTCGACACTGCAGTGTTCTCGGGTGTGCAAAGCGAGTACACAGTGACGCAGAACAACAAAGGCACCCTGGACACGTCTGATGATGTCTGGACCGTGACCGACAGCGTGGCTGGCCGTGATGGCGTCGATACCCTGCTGCACATCGAGCGCCTGCAGTTTGCCGACAGCCAGCGCGTGCTGGTCGAAGGCCTGAACGCGCAACCCACCGGCCGCCCAATCATCAGCGATGGCAACGGCGCTGCGATCACCGTTGGCGATATGCTCACGGTGAGCGTGGCGGGGGTACGCGATGCCAACAACGTTAGCGCCGGCAACCCACTAGGCACGCTTGCCAACAGCTCGGTGTCCTACTACTGGCAGTTCGAGGCCACCCCGGGCAGTGGTGTGTTCGAGGACATTATCCTGCTGCCGGCCGGCGACCTGGCGTTTCAGAGTGCCGACGGCACCGCGTTCAAGGTGTCACCAGACCTGGCCGGCCTGAACCTGCGGGTCAAGGCAATCTACCAGGACGACCATGGCACCACCGAAGTGCTGTTCTCCCAGCCCACCGGCCTGGTGCAGCCGGGCGCGCCCGTGGTGCCGACGCCGGCTGTGCCGGTGGTGGATGCCGCTGATGGTGGCGCAGGTTTGCACATGGTGCGCTCCGACCTCAACTTCATCCTGGCGCAAATCAAGATTGCCGAGGCCGATGCCCATGGGCAGGACATCCTCTCGCTGATCCCCAACATTCGCGCGCCACTTGGCCTGCGGGCGGTGGATGGGTCGAACAACAACCTAATGAACCTCAACGGCATCAACAACACCGGGTTCGGTGCCGCCGACAACGTGTTCCCGCGCTTGAGCGACCCGGTGTTCAACCAGGCCGAGGGCGTGGATGCCGGCTTCTTCGGCCCTGGCTCGCCAGCCGTCTCCGGCTCTTCGTACCAGCAAACCAGCGGCGCGGTGTTCGACTCGCAACCGCGTACCATCAGCAACCTGATCGTTGATCAGACCTCGAACAACCCGGCGGCCTATGCCAACGCCTATGACCCAGGCCTGAACGGCAAGCTGGACTTCGGTGCACAAGGCAGTGACGACGTGCTCAAGGATGGCGTGCGTGTCGTCGCCAGCCCAGGCCTGGATGGCCAGTTCGGCACCAATGACGACCACGATGTGTACCTGTTCGAGAACACCGCTGCCGACGCCGGGCTGTCTGCGCCGTTCAACGCCTGGATGACCTTCTTTGGGCAGTTCTTCGACCATGGCCTGGACCTGGTCACCAAGGGTGGCTCGGGTACGGTGTACATCCCGCTGAAGCCGGACGACCCGCTGTACAAGGAAAATGCGCCGACCAACTTCATGGTAGTGACCCGTGCCACCAACCTGCCTGGGCCTGATGGCATCCTCGGCAACGCCGACGACATTCACGAGCATACCAACACCACCACGCCCTTCGTGGACCAGAACCAGACCTACAGCTCGCACCCCTCGCACCAGGTGTTCTTGCGCGCCTATGTGATGACCGAC
Source organism: Pseudomonas sp. Leaf58 (assembly GCF_003627215.1). Lineage (NCBI taxonomy): Bacteria > Pseudomonadati > Pseudomonadota > Gammaproteobacteria > Pseudomonadales > Pseudomonadaceae > Pseudomonas > Pseudomonas sp. Leaf58. Next base: position 3,247,013 of record NZ_CP032677.1, on the reverse strand, counting down.
CATGGCCCGGTCGCCACCGGCCGGCTGATTACCAACCGTGACCTGGGCGCGGATGGCAAGTTCGGCACCGCGGATGACCACGAAATCGGCGGCATGGCCACCTGGAAGGTGGTCAAGGCTCAGGCCCGCGACCTGCTCGGCATCAACCTGACCGATGCCGACGTCGACAACGTGCCGCTGCTGGCCACCGACGCCTATGGCAACTTCATCAAGGGGCCGCATGGCTACCCGATGGTAGTGATGAAAGGTGTGGACGGCATCGCCGGTACTGCCGATGACCAACAGGTAGAAGGCAATCCGCTGGCGCCGATCAACCTCGCAGACGCGGTGCGCACCGGCCACCAGTTCCTTGCTGACATCGCCCACAATGCCGTGCCGGTGTTCAGTGGTGGCGTACTGGTGCCAGACGCCGGCACCGAAGTGGGTAACGCTGTGCCGGTGAGCCAGCAGGGGGCCAACCTGGCCTACGATAACGAACTGCTCGACGCGCACTACATCGCCGGTGATGGCCGGGTCAACGAGAACATCGGCCTGACCGCCGTGCATGCGATCTTCCACTCCGAGCACAACCGGCTGGTGGCACAGACCATGGACACGGTGCTGGACGCTAAAGACTTGGCCTTCCTCAACGAGTGGCTGCTGAACCCGGTAACGGCATTGCCAACCACCCCGACCGAGGTCAACGCCCTGGTGTGGAACGGCGAGCGGCTGTTCCAGGCTGCCAAGTTCGGCACCGAGATGCAGTACCAGCACCTGGTGTTCGAGGAGTTCGCCCGTACCGTGCAACCACGGGTGGACCTGTTCTTCGCCCCGACCCAGGTGTACGACGTCGACCTCGATGCATCTATCGTGGCCGAGTTCGCCCACACTGTGTACCGCTTCGGCCACTCGATGTTGACCGAGACTGTCGACCGCTTCGACATCGACTTCAACGTCATCAAGGACCCGGCAAGCGCCAACCCCGAGCAGCAACTGGGGCTGATCGCGGCGTTCCTCAACCCGCTGGCCTATGCCGCCAGTGGCGTCACCCCCGAAGACGCGACCAGCGCCATCGTGCGCGGGGTTACTCGCCAGGCCGGTAACGAAATTGACGAGTTCGTCACTGAGGCGCTGCGCAACAACCTGCTCGGCCTGCCGCTGGACCTGCCGGCCATCAACATCGCCCGTGGCCGTGACGTCGGCATCCCCTCGCTGAACGCCTTGCGTCGTGATATCTACGGGCAAACCGGCGACACCCAGCTCAAGCCGTACACCAGCTGGGTCGACCTGGTGCAGCACCTGAAGCATCCCGAGTCGCTGATCAACTTCATTGCGGCTTACGGCACCCACAGCACCATCACCGGTGCCACCACGTTGCTGGAAAAACGCGCGGCAGCCATGGCCCTGGTGTTCGGCGGCGATGGTGCGCCAATCGATCGCCTGGACTTCCTCAACAGCAGCGGTGCCTGGGCCAACAAGACCCTGGCCGGCAAGGATGGCGTGCTGGGCAACGCCGATGACCTGAAGGGGGTGACCATCACCGGTGTCGATGCCATCGACCTGTGGATCGGCGGCCTGGCCGAGGAGAAAACCCCGTTCGGCGGCATGCTCGGCACCACCTTCAACTTCGTGTTCGAGAACCAGATGGAGAAACTGCAGGACGGCGACCGCTTCTACTACCTGGAGCGCACCGCCGGCCTCTCGATGAACGCCGAGCTGGAAAGCAACTCGTTCGCCAAGCTGATCATGGCTAACACCTCGGCCACCCACCTGCCGGGCCTGGTCTTCTCCGACCCTGGCTTCTACCTGGAAGTGGACAGGAGCAAGCAGTACAACGACGGCCTGGGCAACGCTGACCCGCTGGGCGAAAACGGCCAGCAGGTGGTGTTCCGTGACAGCCCGCTGACGGTTGGCCCAGACAGCAACTACCTCCGTTATGCCGGTACCGAGCACATCGTGCTGGGCGGTACCAACGGTGACGACATCCTGGTGTCCAGCGAGGGTGACGACACGGTTTGGGGCGATGCTGGCAATGACCGCATCGAGGGCGGCGACGGCAACGACCAGCTGCGCGGTGGTGCCGGCGATGACATCATCAGCGACATGGGCGGTGACGACAATATCCAGGGTGGCGACGGCAACGATGTGCTGCACGGCGGTAATGGCGTCAACCTGATCATTGGCGGTTTCGGCAACGACTTCATCGTCACCGGTGAGGATGCCTCCGAAGCCATTGGCGGCCAGGGCAACGACTTTATCCTGGGCAGCAAGGCCAACGAGCAGGACATGGGCAACGAAGGTGACGACTGGATCGAGAAGGGCACCTCGGACGGTGCACCTGGCGACAACTTCGACCCGCTCGGCAACGACCCGATCATCGGCAACGACGTGTTCATCGGTGGCAACGAGAACGACAAGTTCAACGGTGAAGGCGGCGACGACATCATGGTCGGCAGCCTGGGCTTCGGTGACCGCTACATCGGTGGCTCAGGCTACGACTGGGCAACCTTCAAGGACCTGGCCCAAGGCGTGACCATCGACTACAGCGACCGCTTCTTCGATGTGCCGCCGGTGCCGGGCTCGGGTGCTTCGGCGCTGGTGCGCTTCGACATCATGGAGGGCCTGTCGGGGTCGGCGCATGGTGACTTCCTGCGTGGCGACAATGCAGACGCCGCCAGCTTGCCGACCGCCGGCGCCAACGGCAGCGTGCTAACCAACATCAGCCTGATCAATGGGCTGTCCAGCCTGCTGGCCGCTGGCGCGACGTTCTACGATGGTGGCAACATCATCCTGGGCGGTAGCGGCAGTGACCTGCTCGAAGGGCGGGGCGGTGACGATATCCTGGACGGTGACAAGTGGTTGAACGTGCGTATCAGCGTACGCGCCAACCACGACGGCAGCGGCCCGGAAATCGCCAGTTTCAATAGCATGGAGCCGATGGTGCCACTGATGCTCAATGGCACTTACAACCCAGGCCAGCTGGTGATCATCCGCGAGATCCTCAGCGGCACCGACAACTACGACACGGCGCTGTTCTCGGGGGTGGCCAGCGACTACGACGTGGTGGTCGATGGCAACTCGGTGACCGTTACCGACCGGGTGGCCGGGCGGGATGGCGTCGACCACCTTACCGGTATCGAGCGCCTGCAGTTCTCTGACACCTCAGTGGCCTCCGGCGTGGGTACGGCGGTTAACGCAGGCCCGGCGGGCCACCTGGTGATCCTCGACGCTGCCAGCGGCGTGCGTGACGACACACCGGTCAGCGGGCAACTGCTGAAGGTCACCAACCTGGCGGTGCACGATGCCGACAACGCCAGCGCGGCCAATGCCAACGGCGCCGTCAATGGCCCGATGGCCTACTACTGGCAGGTCGAACGCCTGCCGGGCTCTGGGGTGTACGAAGACATCACCTTCGTTGCCGCCGGCGAAGTGTCACGGGCCATCGGCAGCACCTACCGGGTGACCGACGATGTGGCCGGCCTCAGCATCCGCGTACGCGGGGTGTATCAGGACGCCAAAGGCACGCTGGAAATCGTCGATTCGTCGGCCAACAGTGCGCCAAGCGCTGGGCCGACCGTTACCGGGTTGCTGAGGCAGAACCAGACGCTCAGCGCCAACCCGGCGACCATCGTCGACGCCGACGGCCTGAGCAACCCGCAGTTCACCTTCCAGTGGCAGTCCAACCGCGGGGTAGGTTGGGTCAACATTGCCGGCGCTATCAACAGCACCTTCGTGCTAACCCAGGCGCAAGTGGGGCAGAACATGCGGGTGGTGGTCAGCTACGTGGATGACTTTGGCGTGCAGGAAAGCATCGCCTCAGACATCCTCGACCCGGTGGCCAACGTCAACGATGCGCCGACCGGTAGTGTGTTGATCAGCGACACCACACCCAACCAGGGCCAGACGTTGACCGCGCAAACCGGCAGCATTGCCGACCTGGACGGCTTGGGCGCCTTCAGCTTCCAATGGCAGCAGGGCACTGGCGGCGTCTTCGCCGACATTGTCGGCGCTACCGCAGCGACCTTTACCCCTGGCTTTGCCCAGGGCAACCAACAGCTGCGGGTGGTCGTGCGCTACACCGACGGCTTTGGCACCCTGGAGTCGCTCACCTCCGCTGCGACTACGGCCGTGGTGCCGACACCGGGCGTGGTGCTGGTGGGTACCAACGGTGCCAACACCCTCACCGGTGGCGCGGGCAACGACGTAATCTCGGGCTTGGGTGGCAACGACACGCTCAATGGCCTGGGCGGTGCCGACCAACTGTTCGGCGGGGTAGGCAACGACGTCCTCAATGGGGGCGACGACCCTGACACGCTCGACGGTGGCGACGGCAACGACACCCTCAACGGCGGGCTTGGCGCGGATGCCATGATCGGCGGTGCCGGCGACGACACCTTCGTGGTCGACAACCTCGGCGACACGGTGACAGAAGCACTGAACGGCGGTACCGACCAGGTGCAGACCAGCCTGGCCAGCTACACCTTGGGTGCCAACGTCGAAAACCTGACCTACACCGGCAGCAGCGCCTTTACCGGTACCGGTAACGCTCTGGCCAATACCATAACCGGTGGCGCCGCCAACGACCTGCTCAACGGCGGTGCAGGTGCCGACCGCCTGGTGGGTGGCGTGGGTAACGACATCTACGTGGTGGATAACGCCGGGGATGTGGTGGTCGAGGCCAACGGGGCGGGCACGGACACCGTGCAGACCACGCTGGCCAACTACACCTTGGCCGGCAACGTCGAGACCTTGACCTATACCGGCGCGGGCAACTTCACCGGTACGGGTAACGGCCTGGCCAATATCATCAACGGCGCGGCAGGCAACGACACGCTCAATGGTGACGGTGGCAACGACACCCTCAACGGCAATGCTGGCAACGATACCCTCAACGGCGATGCTGGCGATGACCAGCTGTTCGGTGGCGTGGGTACCGACACCCTGAACGGCGGCGGTGGTAACGATACCCTCGACGGCGGTGTCGGCAACGACACCTTGCGCGGTGACGCTGGCAACGACAACTTGCTCGGTGGGGCCGGCGATGACAGCCTGGACGGCGGCAACGGCAACGACACGCTGGAGGGCGGTGATGGCAACGACACGCTGTTTGGTGACGTTGGCAGCGACACCTTGCTCGGTGGTGCTGGCAATGACTTCCTCAACGGTGCGGCGGGTAACGATACCGTCACGGGCGGTGCTGGTAATGACACGATGATGGCAACTGACGGCAACGATGTATTCCTGTTCGCCGCTGGTTTCGGTAACGACTTCATCATCAACTTCGATGCTATCGCCGCGGGTGGCCAGGATCGGCTGGATATCAGCGCCCTCAACATCACCGCAGCCACCTTTGCGGCCAGCGTCACCATCGCCGATGTCGGCGCGGATACGCTGGTCAGCATTGGCGCTGCCGACTCCATCCGCCTGGTGGGGGTGGCGGATGCAACCACGGTGACCGCGGCGGACTTCATCCTGGCAGGTTGAGGGCCTGAGGGATAAGCGGTTGGCTTGAAATGCAGGGGTCGCAAAGCGGCCCCTGTTTATTTACCCGCTAACCTGGCATGCACCTTCAACTCTTCGTCGATGAACGCCGCGATCATCGCCCGATACACCCGCTCCACTACCTCTGGCGAAGCCCCCGTTTCCCCAGCAATACCCCGTACCTTGGCAATCACCTGCTCGACCCGCGCCGGTGCGCGCACGTCGTCGGTGGTCTGCTTGAACGCGGCCGCCTGGGCCACCAGCTGGCCACGCTGGGCGAGCAGGGCAACCAGGCGTTGGTCGATGAGATCGATGCGTGTGCGAACGTCATCGATCGAGGTGCAGCGTACGTCCATGTGTGAGGCTCCTTGTTAAAGGCCCCCCACTATAGCGAAGAATTACAGGGCGGCGTTGATGAACGCATCATCAAGTGACGTAGCCTGGTAACGGGTCAGAAACTGATTACCACTTTCAAAGGCTTCGAGTTGCCCCTGCGCAAGCATGTAAAACCGATTGCAGTGTGCGACGATTTCTTGCGTGTAATGGGATGAGACCAGCACGCTTGCACCTTCCTTGCAGGCGCTGCTGATTCCGAGCCAAATGTAGTGCCGGAATTCGGGGTCTACACCGGCGGTAGGTTCGTCGAGGATGATCAGGTCGCTGTCCAGCAGTAGCAGCGTCAGCGTGAAATAGCTGCGAATCTCGCCATAGCTGCAGGTGGACACTTTTTTCTGTGAGATTTCAGCGTAGCGTCGGCCTAGTGATAGCGACCACCCAGACAGCCGAGAGACAAGTTCGGCGTGGCCGGGCACACGAGGTGCGTTCAGCTGGGCAACCAGGCCGGCCGCTTCTGACATCCGCAAAGAAGGCGGAGGCGTTAGTACCTGCGTGAGATACACCTGGCGGTGGGAGGCATTATTGATTTCGCCACGGCAAGGCTTTCTCAATGCGCAGATCAGGTCGAACAGTGTTGTTTTACCGGCGCCGTTGCGCCCTAGGATTCCGAGTACCTCACCCCTGGCTAAGTGGAAAGATACGTTATCCAGGAACGGTTCTTTATTATAAGAGAAGCCAATATTGGTCAGCGTCAGAATACTCATGAGTATCGGCTCCAAATGGGCTGGATGCGGAAATATTTCGCTGTTAGCAGCAACCCGGCGGTGGAAGCTGCCAATGCTGCAATGAAGCTGGGGAGTAAGGGCAAAGCGCCGTTGACAATTTGGGTGGTGAGGTACAGCGGGTTGATAAGATTGAACCAGGGATAACTGCCGTGGCCATGCATAGACCCGGCATAGCCGGAAGCGAGCATTAGGAAGGACATCAGTGAAAATAGCGTGCCGGCGGTACTGAACTTAATAGGAAGTGCCGCTATGATGAGGCCTATGCAGGAAAATATGAGGTAGCTGGTGTAAAAGCAGGTTGTTAACTGCAGGTACTCCCCAAATGAGTACTCGCCATAGAGTGGTTTGGTCGTGAGGTAGAATACGCTGCAGTAAATAAGGCTGATCACCGTGTAACTGGTGGCGTGTGAGAAAAGGAACAAGAAGATCGCGTTGCGCTGATAAATGAACGAGCGGATGAAACCGCTTTCTCGACGGCCGATCAGATAGAAGCTAAGGCCGAAAAAAGCGACATTTGCGGCGATGTAAGCGTAAAACCATGCTGCATTGGCTCGGTACGCCTGGTTGGCGGCTGGGTAGTTGGAAGTCACGATCATGAACATCAGGCAGGGTGCCAGGCCGGTCCAGAGGAGTGCTGTAGGTTCCTGCAAGTGTTCTTTTATCAAGATTCTGGAGATGTTCCAGATTTTTACTATTCGTAAGGTGTGCTGTCGGCGGATGGCGGTCATTGGGCACCTTTTTTTGTTATTGATGAGGGATGTGGTTGTTTTCTCCCCCTTGATGTCTCTACGGGTTGCGAGGGTGTGAAATTTTTAGGGTTTGGATTAATCGGTGTCAACAGGCTCTATTTGGCGTTTCGAGGAAATAAGCGCGGTGGTGTTTATAGGCGGTGGATTGTTTGTAAGGGTATTCCTAAAGATAATTCCGACATGCATCTGCCCTCTGAGGTGCCACGATCGGGAGCCTCTGTAAACTGTGGGGCTTTTTATGTCGTTTACTCTGTAAATGATCTCAGCAGTTGCGAATGGGCTGTTTAAAACTATGACTGCCCGAGAAATGTTTCTTTTTTTGTCCGCAGCCTTCAGTCCTGCGCAGGCCCGGTCGGGTAGAGGTATAGGGCGATAACCTGGCGCCGTTCGCGAGACGAGATCACGTTATACTCAGCGCCTTTTGCCAGCACCGGAATCCGCCCATGCGCCAGGTTTTGCTCATCGTCGATGTCCAGTCCACCTTCAGCCCGCCCGAGTGGTTGGTCGATGGCCTGCGCCGGTTGTCGGCCAACATCCCCACCGTTGCCTCGGTGGCGTTGCACGATGAACAGGCCACGCCGTTCGAGCGCCAGCTCGGCTGGCACCCGGCGGCGGACGACGAGAGCCTGGTCGAAGCCGACCAGGTGTTCGTCAAGCATGGCTACGGGCAGAGCGCCGAGGCCATCGCGTACATCCGGCAACTGGGTGCGGAGCGGGTGCTGGTGTGCGGGCTGCAGACCGAAACCTGTGTGCTGGCCGCCGGTTTTGCCCTGTTCGATGCGGGGCTGATGCCCACCTTGGTCACTGACATGACGGTAGGGTCTTCGCTGGACAGGTCGGGCAAGCTGGGCATCGAGCTTTGGCAGCATCACTTTCGCCAGGTCACCACCTCGGCCGAGGTGCTTGCCGAACTGGCTGCGCAAGGTCAGCACATGTAACCCACTTTGCGGTCATGTGGCGGACGAAGGCGCGGACGTGCCCGCGAACACCGGCGCAACCCAACGGGCTGGGTAATCGCCAACGGTAGGAGCGGCCTTGTGTCGCGAAAGGGCTGCAAAGCAGCCCCGGCAATCTCAAACCGTCTGCAAAGCCCGCGGCCGCTGGCTGCGTTGCTCATCATCCGCATGTGCCGCCGGCTGCAGACAGAAGTCGAACACCACCCGCGCCACACCGCCCTCGAGCTGCTGCACCTCGCCCACCAACCCGTCGCGGGTAGCGTGGGCAAAGTCATCCCACAGGTACTCGTCACCCGCCAGGTTGATCTGCGTGGTCAGGTGCCGGTACCCCGGTGCACTGACGAAGAAGTGGATGTGCGCTGGGCGCTGGCCGTGCCGGCCCAACTGGTCCAGGCAGGCCTGGGTGGGGCCGTCGGCCGGGCAGCCATAGCCGCTGGGGACGATGCTGTGGGCGCGGTAGCGGCCCTGGGCGTCGGTGACGATACGGCGGCGCAGGTTGTAGTCCGATTGGCTTGAATCGAAGTAGGAATACAGGCCTTGGGTATTGGCGTGCCACACGTCGACGATAGCCCCGGCCAGCGGCTTGCCAGCCAGGTCCAGCACCTGGCCTTCGAGCAGCATCGGTCGGCCCGGGTCGCGACCATCGTCCAGCCGTGCCTCGCCTGCGCACAACGGCGCGCCGGCCACATACAGCGGGCCTTCGATGGTACGTGGTGTGCCACCGTTATTCCCGGCCTGGCTGTCGCGGGCATCGCTGAGCAGGTCGAGGAAGTGCTCCAGGCCAAGCCCCGCCATCAGCAGGCCGGCCTCGCTGCGGCTGCCAAGGCGGTTGAGGTAGTCGACCGCCTGCCAGAATTCGTCGTCGCTGATCGCCAGGTCTTCGATCAGCTTGGCGCTGTCCTGCAGTATGCGCAGCACGATCTGCTTCAAGCGCGGGTTGCCCTGGTCGTTGCCAATGCCAGCTGCTTTCGCGAAGAAGGCTTGTACTGCGGGGGAGTGGGAAATCGCTACAGTCATGGTTGCCTCACCGGTCGTTGTTGTTATTGCGGTGCAGGGCCTTGAGCAAATGCGGTGCCATGTTCATAACTAGTTGATATAAAAGGATTTTGTATTTTGCTGGCCGGCGGCAGCGGGCGCGTGTTCGATCATTTGATCAACCCGCAGCCAGGCCATTGCGCAAATGCTCAAGGCTTGTCGGGCGCTTTCTTCAACCGGTAGGCGAGGGCCGGTCGGGTCATGCCGAGCAGGCGCGCGGCCTCGGAAACGTTCTGCCCACAGCGCTGCATGGCTTGCTGAATCAGCGCCTCTTCGACGGCATCCAGGCCGGTGCCGCTGTCGAGAATTTGCGCTACCCAGCCAGGTGCTGCCTGATCGCTGGTCGCCACCAGCCGGCCATCGCTGCCCAAACCGATGCTGTCGATGGCCGGTGGTGTATGCGGGAACAGCGCATCCAGGCCGATGCTCTGGTTCTCGTCGGTGATGATCACACCGCGCTCCATGAGGTTTTCCAGTTCGCGGATGTTGCCCGGCCAGTCGTACTGCAGGCACACCTGCAAGGCCCGGTCGCTGAGGCCACGGGTTTTCTTGCCATAGCTTTGGTGCAGCCGGCCGAGGAAGTGTTCGATCAGCAGCGGGATGTCTTCGCGGCGCTCGCGCAGCGCCGGGATATGCACCGGGAACACGTTCAACCGGTAGAACAGGTCGGCGCGAAAACGCCCGTCCTTGACAGCCTGTTCGAGGTTTTCGTGGGTGGCGGCGATCACCCGCACATCCACTGGCCGCGTGCGGCTGTCACCCACCCGTTCCAGCTCGCCCTCCTGCAGCACGCGCAACAGGCTGGCCTGGGCACGCGGGGTTAGCTCGACGATTTCATCGAGGAACAGGGTGCCGCCGTTGGCCCGCTCGAAGCGGCCCATGCGCGCCTGCTGGGCGCCGGTGTAGGCGCCTTTCTCGACGCCGAACAGCTCGGCCTCGATCAGGTCGGGCGGGATGGTCGCGCAGTTCAGGGCCACGAACGCTGCGCCTGCGCGCTCGCTGCGCAGGTGCAGGCTGCGCGCGATTACCTCCTTGCCGACCCCGGTTTCACCCAGCAGCAGCACCGACGCCTTGCCCGGGGCCACTTTGTCGGTCAGTGCGCAACAACGCCGATACACCGCCGACTGGCCGATGCCGTAGAACTGCCCCGACTCGTATTGCAGGCGCTGGCGCAGGTTGGCCACCTGCACCTGCAGCGATTGCAGCTCATCGATCACCGGGTCGCTCTGGAAGTAGCGCAGGAAGGTCTCGGCGTCGTCCCATTGCTCCACCGGCTTGCCGATGATACGGCATTCGTTGCCACCGCAGCCGCGGCAGCTGACTTCCTTGTACAGTACCTGGCGGCCGAGGAAGAACGAGCTGTAGCTGATCGCGTAGCCAAGCAGCATCCAGCACACCGGCTGCTCGGAATGCAGGGCTTCGGACTGGCAGTTTTCCACCTCGAAGGAGTCCTGCCACTCGATGTCTGCGTAGAAGTGGCCGTTGTCCAGGTCGATTTCCAGCTGCAGCGGGCGCACCTTGACCATGCCCTTGAGCGAGTGCAACTGCGGGCCGATGAAGAACATCTCCACCGGGTTGCCATTGGGGCGCAGCTTGCGTGCCAGTTCGGCGTCCTTGAGCCCCGACTGGTAGCCCAGGCGCAGGAAAAAGCCCTTGGCCCGCTCCACGCCGAGCATTTCGATCAGCTCGCGGCGCATGCTGGCCATGGTCGCGGCCTGCACCAGTAGCATGCGCTGCTCGTCCAGCCAGATCTTGCCTTCGGTACCGAGGAACCGCACCCGTTCGGTAAGGTCTTTCAGCGCCGGTGCAGGTTCCGGCGCCCTGTACTGGGTAATCATTCGCTTGCGCCCCTTGCTTGTAATTGTATGGGGAGGCGGCGTGCGCCCGCTCAGGCAAAGTGGGTATTGGCACGCCGGGGCGACCGCGGCGCTGCAGGCAAGGCTCGGGTCGCTCTTTTTCTAAAGCGCCTGAAAGCGGCGCAAAAGTCAATCGCCGGCCTTGTTCGCCATTTGCTCGAAGCGCCCTGGGCCGATTGCGCAAATGATCAATCGGGCGGCCTGCGGCGCGCCGGCTCAGCCAGGCTCGGTCAACTGCTGGAAAATTTAAAACACTTCAAAAACAATTAGTTATCAGTGTTTTTGGCGTTTTTCCAGCACCTGGCACAGCCGTTGCTCTAGCCCTTGGCACGTCCCACCGGAGCACCCACGCATGCCCCCAGCCACCACACCCTTCGAGCAGATGCCGCGCTACGTCCGCGTACGCAGCGAGCCGGACGCCGCCTTTGTCGAGTTCGACTTTGCCATTGGTTACCCGGACCTGTTCGTCGAACTGGTCCTGCCGCGCACAGCCTTCGCCAGCTTCTGCGCCAGCAACCGGGTCCGCCACATGGATGCCGCGATGGCCGCCGCCGTCGATGCCGACATGCAGAAGTGGCGCTATGGCGAAAGCTGCGACGAGGACGAATGAAGCGCTGTTTGCCGGCGCGTTGAATCCCCACAACAACAAGTACAGGACGCCTTGCATGAGTATCGAGATCAAGACGGCCACGGTCGAGCCGATCCGCCAGACCTTCAGCCACACCCGCCGCCGTTTCGGTGACAAGCCAGCCAGCCGTTACCAGGAAGCCAGCTTCGACATCGAAGCCGCGAGCAACTTCCACTACCGCCCGCTGTGGCAGCCCGACAAGCTGCTCAACGACCCCAGCCGCACCGCCGTGCAGATGGCCGATTGGTACGTCGTCAGCGACCCGCGCCAGTACTACTACGGGACCTACGTGCAGGCCCGGGCGCGTATGCAGGAAAACGCCGAGCACAGCTTTGCCTTCTGCGAAAAGCGGGAGCTGCTGGCCAGCCTGCCAGCTGAAACGCGCACCTTGATCGCACGCCTGCTGCTGCCGCTGCGCCACGCCGAACTGGGCGCCAACATGAACAACAGCGGCATCGCCGCCGACGCCTTCGGTACCAGCGTCACCCAGATGCACATGTTCCACGCCATGGACCGCCTGGCCATTGCCCAGTACCTGTCGCGCATCGGCCTGCTGCTGGAGGACGACGGCCTGGCACTGCTGGCCGAGGCCAAGCAGCGCTGGCTGGACGAACCGGCCTGGCAAGGGTTGCGCCGCTATGTCGAGGACAGCCTGGTCATACACGACTGGTTCGAGCTGAGCCTGGCGCAGAACCTGGTCAGCGACGGTTTGTTGTACCCGCTGCTGTTCGAGCACTTCGACGCACAGCTGATGGCCGTCGGGGCAGGGCAGGTGGGCATGCTCACCGAGTTCATGCGCCTGTGGTTCGCCGAGAGCCAGCGCTGGGTCGATGCGCTGGTCAAGACCGCCGTTGCCGAAAGCCCGCACAACCGCCAGCTGGTCGAGGGTTGGGTCAGCCAATGGCGCAGCCGCGCCGTGCAAGCGCTGCTGCCGCTGGCCGAGGTTGGCCCCGGCCGCGATGCGCTGGATGCCATTGACAGCGCTTTTGGCGCACGCCTGAAAAAACTCGGCCTCAGTGGAGATGCCGCATGACTTCCCTCGTCTACATCGCCTTCCAGGACAACGACAGCGCCCGCTACATCGTCGAGGCCATCACCCAGGACAACCCCCACGCCCAAGTGCAGCACCAGCCGGCGATGATCCGCGTGCAGGCCGAAGGGCGCCTGGAAATCCACCGTGCCACGGTGGAAGAAAAGCTTGGCCGTGAATGGGACGTGCAGGAAATGCTGATCGACGTGATCACCCTCGGCGGCAACGTCGAGGAAGACGAAGACTGCTTCGCCCTGCACTGGAACTGATCCGCACAACGACAAGAACCCGGAGACCACCATGGCCGCCAAGCGCCTCAACCAGAAAGACAAGTATCGCTGCCTGACCCGTGACCTGGGCTGGGAGCCGAGCTATCAGAGCAAAGACGCCATCTACCCCTACGAGCGGTTCGAAGGCATCAAGATCACCGACTGGGACAAGTGGGAAGACCCGTTCCGCCTGACCATGGACGCCTACTGGAAATACCAGGCCGAGAAAGAGAAGAAGCTGTACGCGATCTTTGATGCCTTTGCCCAGAACAACGGCCACCAGAACATTTCCGACGCCCGCTACGTCAACGCCCTGAAGCTGTTCTTGAGCGGTGTCACGCCCCTGGAGTACCAGGCCTACCAGGGCTTCGCCCGGGTTGGCCGGCACTTTGGCGGGGCCGGTGCGCGGGTGGCCTGCCAGATGCAGGCCATCGACGAGCTGCGTCACGTGCAGACCCAGGTGCACGCCATGAGTCACTACAACAAACACTTCAATGGCCTGCATGACTTTGCCCACATGCACGACCGGGTGTGGTTCCTGTCGGTGCCCAAGTCGTTCTTCGAGGACGCGCGCACGGCCGGCCCGTTCGAATTCCTCACCGCCATCTCGTTCTCGTTCGAGTACGTGCTGACCAACCTGCTGTTCGTGCCGTTCATGTCTGGCGCCGCATTCAATGGCGACATGGCTACGGTCACCTTCGGCTTCTCGGCGCAGTCTGACGAGGCCCGGCACATGACCCTGGGCCTGGAGGTGATCAAGTTCCTGCTTGAGCAGCACGAGGACAACGTGCCTATCGTGCAGCGTTGGATCGACAAGTGGTTCTGGCGCGGCTACCGGTTGCTGACGCTGGTCGGGATGATGATGGACTACATGTTGCCGAACAAGGTGATGTCTTGGGCCGAAGCCTGGGAGGTGTACTTCGAGCAAGCCGGAGGTGCGTTGTTCAAGGACTTGGAACGCTACGGCATCCGCCCGCCGAAGTACGTGGAGCAGACCACCATCGGCAAGGAACACATCAGCCACCAGGCCTGGTCGATCTTCTACCAGTACAGCCAGGCCACCAACTTCCACACCTGGATTCCCACCGACGAGGAACTGGACTGGCTGTCGGCCAAGTACCCGGACACCTTCGACCGCTACTACCGGCCCCGCTACGAGCACTGGCGCGAACTGCAGGCGCGCGGCGAGCGCTTCTACAACCCGACGCTGCCGATGCTGTGCCAGGTCTGCCAGATCCCGCTGGCCTTCACCGAGCCGGATGCGCCCACGCAGTTGAGCCACCGCAGTCTGGTGCATGAAAGCGAGCGTTATCACTTCTGCTCCGATGGCTGCTGCGACATCTTCGCCTTCGAACCGGAAAAGTACGTGCAAGCTTGGCTACCGGTGCACCAGATCCTGCAGGGCAACTGTGGTGGTGGCGATGTCGAAGCAGTGGTGCGCGACTACTACAACATCACCCCGGGGCAGGACAACTTCGAGTACCAGGGCTCACCCGAGCAGCAACGCTGGCAAGCGCTGCACGGTGCCGAACGCAAGGCGGTCTGAGCCGTTGAACCCTCAGGGCGCCGTTGCCGCGCCCTGGCCTTACAAGAACAAGAGGAACATTGCCATGCCCGTGACCGCTATCGGCGCCTATACCGCCCAGCCCCTGGACCGCCAGGCCAACTTCCACGGTGCCCAGCTGGTGTACCTGTGCTGGGAAAACCACTTGCTGTTCTGCGCACCGTTCACCCTGCCGGTGGACCCGGAGCAACCCTTCGCCGCCTTCATCGAGCAGGTGGTCAAGCCGGCCATTGCCCTGCACCCGGATGCCGCCCAGGTCGACTTCGCCGCTGCCCGCTGGCGCCTCGACGAGCAGCCGTTCAGCCCCGACCTGGCCCGTGGCCTGGCCGCCAACGGTGTTGCCCACAAGAGCCTGCTGCACCTGCACACCCCTGGCCTCGAAGGCCTGGGCGGCAGCCATAACTGAGGAATGCCGCCATGAGCTATCAAGTCACCATCGAACCCACCGGCGAACAGATTGAAGTGGAGGAGGGCCAGACCATCCTTGAGGCCGCCTTGCGCCAGGGCGTGTGGCTGCCGTTTGCCTGCGGCCACGGCACTTGTGCCACCTGCAAGTGCCAGGTGCTCGAAGGCGAGGTCGACCTGGGCGCTGCTTCGTCATTCGCGCTGATGGACATGGAACGCGACGAGGGCAAGGTACTGGCCTGCTGCGCCATCCCGCAGAGCGATCTGGTGATCGAGGCCGACATCGATGTCGACCCGGACTTCGCTGGCCTGCCAGTACAAGACTACCGCGCCGTGGTCACCCAACTGGTGGAACTGTCGCCGACCATACGCGGCGTTCACCTCAAGCTCGACCGGCCAATGGCCTTCCAGGCCGGGCAGTACGTGAACTTGCAACTGGCGGGCATCGAAGGCACCCGCGCGTTCTCCCTGGCCAACCCGCCACAGCGGCCCGACGAGGTGGAGCTGCACGTGCGCCTGCTGGAAGGTGGCGTGGCCACCGGGCACATCCACCAGCAGCTCAAGGTTGGCGATACGCTGGAGCTGTCCGGCCCATACGGGCAGTTCTTCGTGCGCAGCTCGCAGCCGGGTGACTTGATCTTCATCGCCGGTGGCTCGGGGTTGTCCAGCCCGCAGTCGATGATCCTCGACCTGCTGGCGCGTGGCGACACCCGGCGCATCACCCTGTTTCAGGGCGCTCGCACCCGTGCCGAGCTGTATAACCGCGAGCTGTTCGAGGCGTTGGCCGACCGCTACGCCAACTTCAGCTATGTGCCGGCCCTCAGCCAGGCCGCCGAGGACCCGCAATGGCAGGGGGTGCGCGGCTACGTGCATGACGCAGCCAGGCAGTATTTCGATGGCCGCTTCAATGGCCACAAAGCCTACCTGTGCGGCCCGCCACCGATGATCGATGCGGCCATCACCTGCCTGATGCAGGGCCGCCTGTTCGAGCGCGACATCTTCATGGAGCGTTTCTACAGCGCCGCCGATGGCGCTACCGAAGGCCAGCGTTCGGCCCTGTTCAAGCGCATCTGAGCCGCTTCACGCCCGGCGCCCCGATCACGTGGGGGCCGGCGTGCACCCGACCGATAACAACAACAAAGGTTGACCCGATGACCCCGACCCTTGCGAACCTGCTCCGCCTTGGCGTGTGTGCCACGCTGTTCGGCACAGCCAACCTGTCCCATGCCACCGAAGGGGGCGGCACCTCCTACCCGCTGGGTGCCGAGAACTACCTGTCCGGCGCCATGCCGCCGCCGGGCTTCTATGGCCAGTTGTTCGTCAATCACTACGAAGCTGACAACCTGCGTGGCAACGATGGGCGCAAACTGCCGGTGGACTTGCGTGTGCGCGCCAACGCCGTCGTGCCGCGGCTGATCTGGGTGAGTGACTACACGGTGCTGGGCGGCAGCTTGGCACTGCATGCGATCGTGCCGCTGGTGGACATCAAGGTTTCGCTCAATGGCCAGTCGCAGCACAACAGCGGCCTGGGCGACGTGATCTTCGGCCCGGCGCTGGGTTTTCACCACAGCGACAAGTTCCACAGCATCCTGGCCTTCGACATGATTGCCCCCACCGGCCGCTACGACAAGGCTGACCTGGCCAACCCTGGGCGCAACTACTGGGTGTTCGAGCCGGTGTACGCGATGAGTTACATTGACCCGGCCGGGCTCAACCTGGATGCCAAGGTGATGTACGACTTCAACCGGCGCAACCCGGCCACCGATTACCGCTCGGGTCAGGAGTTTCATGTGGACTATGCGGTGGGGTGGGGGCTGGGCAATGGCTGGGTGTTGGGGGTAGGGGGGTATTACTACCGGCAGACGACCGACGACCACCAGGGCGGTGAGCGTATTGAAGACAATAAAGGACGTAGCTTTGCCATCGGCCCGTCGATTAAATACAGCGGTGAGGGGGGGTGGTTCGTGACGGCGAAATGGTCGAAGGAAACCGAAGTGCGCAACCGCGCCCAGGGTGATGCCTACTGGCTCAAGCTGACCTTACCGTTCTAGATTGCGGGGCGAACGCATACCCCTGTGGGAGCGGCCTTGTGTCGCGATCGGGCCGCAATGCGGCCCCTTTCTTTCAGCCATGCTGCTTATATTGCTGGGGCCGCTGGGCGGCCCGATCGCGACACAAGGCTGCGCCTACAGGTATTACGCGCTATCAAGGCCAACAGTGATCAGGCCACATCCACCAGCACGATCTCGCTGTCTTCAATAGCCGTCACTCGCAGGACTGCTTCCTGCTCGATTGCCACGCCGTCGCGAGCATTGGCGCGCAGGCCGTTGACCTCCACCAGCCCCTTGGCCGGCACCAAGTAACCCCGGCGTGCAGCATCGAAGCGGTACTCGGCGGTTTCCCCAGCACGCAAGGTGGCAGCCACCAGGCGGGCATCGGTGCGAATCTGCAGGCTGTCTTTGTCACCCGCGCGGCCGCTGGCCAGGGTCACGAAGCCTTCGCCACGCTCACCTTTGGGGAACGGCCGGGTGCCCCACTGCGGTGCTTCACCGGTGCGCTCTGGCACGATCCAAATCTGGAAGATGCGCGTGTCGACGTCTTCCAGGTTGTACTCGCTGTGCACAATGCCGCTGCCGGCGCTCATTACCTGTACATCACCGGCCTCGGTACGGCCTTTATTACCCAGGCTGTCCTGGTGGGTGATCGCACCTTCACGTACATAGGTGATGATCTCCATGTCGCGGTGCGGGTGCGGCGGGAAGCCGCTGCCGGCAGCGATCAGGTCGTCGTTCCAGACCCGCAGGTTGCCCCAGTGCATGCGCGCTGGGTCGTAGTACTCGGCAAACGAGAAATGGTGGTGGGCATCGAGCCAGCCGTGGTTGGCGTGGCCGAGGCTTTCGAAGGGTCGCAGTTGCAGCATGGTCGTGCTCCTTGAATCAGTGGAATGACGCCATGATGCGCTAACAAAACATCGAAAATAAGCGTAAATATCGGCTTAAAATAATCAGTAAAATAGATGTTTAACGGTGGAGAGTTTTCCTCCGTTTCATCGCCTAATGCACTGATCTGCAAGCATTCGCTGGCGATTTTTTGTCGATGCAGCGAACATGCCCGCTGATTTTGTACATCAACGGAGTGACCGTGGCCCACGAGCAACCCCTGGCCCCCGCCGACCTTACCCCTCCTGCCCAGTTGCCCTGGTTTCGCCGCCTGGCCGCCCGCTTGCTGGGCCGGGGCCTGACCCGCCTGCAGGCCCAGCACCGTGACTCCTGGTTTCTCGGCCACGCCACCGGCCAGCGCAGTGGCCTCGCCGATGGTATACGTGAAGGGTTCGAGCGCGGGCGGGTGGAGGGCTACGAGGCTGGGCGCCAGGTACTGGTGATTCGCGATACCCGCCCCGACACTGCCGCGGTGCCGGGCCAGGACGACAAGTTGTTCGATGACTGGCGCCTGCCTTTGAGTAGCGAGCTAAAAAAGCGCTTCAAGGCCGATGTCGCCCAGCGCCTGCCCGCCGAGGCGCAGCCCAGCGCCGCGCAATGGAAGCTGATTTTCAGCGACACGCCGTCTACCTGCGTGGTGGCCGGGGCCGGCGCCGGCAAGTCCACTTCACTGGTGCTGCGCATCCTGTTGTTGCGCCATTACCTGGGCTACGAGCTGGACGCGATGACCGTGGTCACCTTCACCCGCGAGTCGCGCAAGGACTTCATCAAGCGCCTGCTGCACGTGTTCACTCTGTGGCAGATCAACCTGCAACCGCAGCAGGCACGCGAGCTGGTGCGCACCTTCCATTCGCGCATCCTGCCGCTGGTGCGCAGCCTGCCGGGCTTTGGCCAGGTGCGTGCGTTCGAAACCCTGGGCAACGAGATGCCTGCCGGGCGCGAGGCGGAGGCCGACAGCAACCCGTTCGACCTGCGCCTGAACGACGCCCAGCGCCAGCAACTGAACCACTGCTACAGCAGCTTGCTGGGCGCCAGCCCACGCTTCGCCGAGCTGGTCGGCCTGCTGCGCAGCGAAGCCCTGCAACTAAAGCCGCTCGACCCCAATAACCCCGATGTGCAGAAACGTGCGCAGGTGACCCAGCTGGCGGCCCAGCGCGACGAAGAGCTGTGCGACGTGATCGAAGACCTGTGGTTCGCGGCCGGCGCCTGGCCGATCAAAGGCATCGAACCGTGCCGCGACACCGTCGAGATCCGTGGCAGCCGCTTTCATGTGCATGGTCGCCTGGCCGGCCAGGGGCCGTTGCTGGTGCTGGGCTTCGACCCGGCGGAAAGCGCGCAGTACCAGCGCCCCGGCGCCAAGCTGGCGGTGCGCGCCGAATGGGCGGTGAAGCGCACCCTGTTGCAGGCCTTCTGCGACAAGCCGCTGATCTGGCTGGACAACTACGCCATGGCCCGGCGCCTGGCAGCCTCGCTGGCCGGTGATGCCGTGGCCGGCCCGGGCTTTGAATACAAGGTAAAGGGTGAACTGGCCCCGGCGCCGCTGCTGGATGCCTTTGTCGGCGCGGCCAACTTCATCGAAAACCTTGGCTTGGACGTGAACACTGCCGTGGCGGCGATGAGCTTCCCGTCCGGCGACAGCGACGCGCTGTTCTTCGAGGCCCTGGCCCTGTACTGGAAGGCCCTGGAGACGCACCTGCTGGACCAGTCGCCACCGGTGATGAGCTACAACCGCATGTTCGCCCTGTTCAGCGAGAACAACCCGGAAAACCTGCAACTGCTGCCCGACCCGTTGCTGCGGCCACTGGCGCATCTGATGATCGACGAATTCCAGGACGTGTCGCCGCAGATCGTCAGCTGGCTGCGCGCCAGCCTTGCCGAGATCCGCCGGCGCGGCCCGGCCATGCACACCGGGCGCCATGCCCAGCATTCCTCGCTGATGTGCGTGGGCGACGATTGGCAGTCGATCTACGGTTGGCGTGGCAGTTCGCCCAAATACTTCATGGAGTTCACCAAGGCTTTCCCGTCGCCGGCCAACACGCGGGTGATGCTGGTGGACAACTACCGTTGCCAACAGCAGGTGATCGACGCGGCCGAGCACTTGGTCAAGGGCACCCCGGCAATTGCCGGCAAAAAAGCCCGGGCCAGTGGCCCAGCGGCCGAATTGCCCGGCTCGCCGGTCAAAGTGTTCGACCGTGACGAAGCCGCCTTGGGTGAAACGCTGTTCGAGCACTATCAGCGAGGCGAGACGGTGATGATGCTGTACCGCAAGGGCAGCGACCGGGCATTGATGAACGAGCACCTGCAAAACGTGCTGCACGCCGAGGCGGCATTGCCCGCTGAGCAGCGTCGGCTGCGGCAACTCACCTACCACAGTGCCAAGGGCTTGCAGGCTGACGCGGTGTTCATGCTCGGCGACTGCCAGTACCTGACCAGCTCGCCCTACAAGAACCAAGTGTACCGCCAGGCTGGGCTGGGCAAGGCCGGTGATGCCCAGCCGTTCGATACCGCACAAAAGGAAGAAGTGCAGCGCCTAGCCTACGTGGCAGTCACGCGTGCGGTGCAGCACTGTTACTGGTATGTCGAGGCCGCCAACGGCGAGGCCGCTGCAGCACCGCGGGCGTCTAGCCAGGTGGATGGCAAGCAGGCGTTCTTCGAGGACCTGCGCGGGCAGTGAGGGTCGGTGACGGTTAAGTCACGGTCGGTGACGGGCCAGTGGTGTGCCTGAGGTTGCGCCAAGGTAACGTGTCGGAGCGCTGCATGGCCCGGCGCAAGAGTTGCCGCTGGCGACAGGATTCGAAGGGGCCAGCGGCGTATTCGGCCTGGTGTGGTTGTACCAGGCTACAAGTCAGGAAGCGTACCCATGCGTTCTTCATCGACACCCAAGGATCACCTGCTTGACCTCAACGGCATTGAAATTGCCGTGCGTTGCTGGGGGCCAGAAGACGGTATCCCGGTGCTGGCCCTGCATGGCTGGCTGGACAACGCCGCGTCGTTCGAACGCCTGGCGCCGATGCTCGACGGCTGCTTCGTGGTGGCCCCCGACTTGGTCGGTCATGGCCGCTCGGACCACCGCCGCCACGACAGTGGCTACTACCTGTGGGAACATGCTGAGGACATGCTGGCGGTGACCGACAGCCTGGGCCTGGCGCAATTCCACGTGCTGGCCCATGGCATGGGCACCGGCGTGGCGTCGCTGCTAGCGGCCATGACCAGCGGTATAGCCAGCATGACCTTCCTCGACGGCATGGGCGCACCGTTCACGGTGGCCGCGGATGACCGCGTGCAACACCTGGCCCGGGCCTATCGGCTCAAGCGCATGGTGCAGCGTAGCCAGTTGCAGGGTTTTGCCGAGCCGAACGTCAGCCGTTTCGAGGACCTCGACACGGCCTTGGCGCAACGCCGCGAGCGCCTGGACACCGAGCTGTCGCAGGGTGCGGCGCGGCTGCTGGCAATGCGCGACCTGCTGCAGCTGGGCGATGGCTATTGCTGGCGCCACGACCCGCGCCTGGTGCTGCCCGAACCCATGCCGTTGACCGAGCGCGAAGCCTGCGACTTGCTCAGCCAGATCCGCTGCCCGTTGTACCTGCTGTTTGGCCGCCAGGGGGCGTTTACCGGTGATGCGTTTACCCGGCGCCAGGCGGCGTTGCCCTGCCAGGCGAAAATATCCTGGCACCCGGGCGGTCATCACTTCCACCTGGATGCGCCGGACCGGGCGCTGGTCGACCAACTGCTGCGCATTCTGGCCTGCCATGAAGGCGGCGTGCTGCAACGGTTGGTAAACGAGTAGGTGATTCTGGCCACGCCGGGTTGCCTGGGCTATGGTGGCGGATGTATTCGCGCTAGCGCCACAAGGAACCTGGCATGCGACCGTTCGCCATCAAGCACATCGACCACCTGGTGCTGCGGGTCAGCGACCTGCCGCGCAGCATTGCCTTTTATACCGAGCTGCTCGGCTGCACGGTCAGCCGCGTTCGCGATGACTTGGGGATGGTCCATTTGGCCACCGGCACGGCCATGATCGACCTGGTAACCCTGCACGGCCCATTGGGCCGGCCAGGCGGGGCGGCGCCAGGGGCCGAGGGGCGCAACCTGCACCATTTCTGCCTGCGCATCGAACCGTTCGATGAGCTGGCATTGACGGCCTACCTGCAAGCTGCGGGGGTTAAGGTAGAACCTGCCGAAAAGCGCTATGGCGCGGAAGGCGAGGGGTTGTCGTTGTACTGCTACGACCCGGATGGCAACCAAGTGGAGCTGAAAGGGCCGGTGCCGGCAACGGCGGCGCCATGAGCACGCTGGCTACCTGTGAGCACTGGATCGACACCGCGCAAGGCAAGCTATTTGCCCAGCAGTGGGTGCCACAGCAAGCGCAGGGTGCGCCTATCGTTCTGCTACATGATTCGCTGGGTTGTGTCGCCTTGTGGCGCGAATTCCCGGCGCAGCTGGCGCAAGCCAGCGGGCACCGCGTAATCGCCTATGACCGCTTGGGCTTTGGCCGCTCCGACGCCCACCCGGGCAGATTGCGCCTGGGCTTTGTCGAGGATGAGGCGCGGCAAGGGTTCACGGCGCTGCGCGACTATTTCGCTATTGGCGACTTCATTGTCTTCGGCCACAGTGTTGGCGGTGGCATGGCCGTGGCTTGTGCGGCGGCGTTCGCCAACCAGTGCTTGGGGCTGATCACCGAATCGGCGCAAGCGTTTGTCGAGGCACGCACCCTGGAAGGCATCCGCGCTGCGGACCTGCAGTTTGCCGAACCCGGGCAATTGCAACGCTTAATGCGTTACCACGGCGGCAAAGCCGAGTGGGTATTGCGCGCCTGGGTGGACAACTGGTTGGCCGATGACTTTGCCGAGTGGAACCTGGATGCCGTGCTCGCGCAGGTACGCTGCCCACTGCTGAGCCTGCATGGCGATAACGACGAGTTTGGCTCGCCGGCACACCCCGAGCGCCTGGTGGCGCTGGCTGGCGGGCCGGGGTTGATGCAGCTGCTGCAAGCGTGTGGGCATGTGCCGCACCGGGAACAGCCTGAACGGGTACTGGCCGCGGTCCTGCAGTTTTTGCGCTGAACGTTTTGTTGAAACTGACGCGGCCCCTGTCGGGGCGTGGGCCTTGCCTGCGCCGATGGTTCAAGCGCTGGGCAAGTGGATATCCCGACAAAGCCTATTATGCTTCAGTTACCTTGCTGCGATCCGAGGCGGCCCGCCTCGTCGTGCTTCGCATAACCAAGCAAGCCCCAGGGCCTGGGTGCGACGGTGCAACAGCAATGAGGTGCTCCCGGCCTGTATAACGACAAGACGGAGGCACCCCATGGCGGTTCTCGACAGCGCATCCACGGGCAGCAGCGCGCCCCAACGCGGTATTACCAAGGAGGAACGCAAGGTCATCTTCGCCTCGTCCCTGGGCACGGTGTTCGAATGGTACGACTTCTACCTATATGGCTCGCTGGCGGCGATCATCGCCAAGCACTTCTTCGCCGGGGTCAATGAAACCACCGCGTTCATCTTCGCCTTGCTGGCCTTTGCCGCTGGTTTCGCTGTGCGGCCGTTCGGCGCCATCGTGTTCGGCCGTTTGGGCGACATGATCGGGCGCAAGCATACCTTCCTCATCACGATCATCATCATGGGCTTGTCTACCGCCTTGGTGGGCTTGTTGCCCAGCTACGCCTCGATTGGTGTGGCCGCGCCGGTCATTCTGATCACCCTGCGCTTGTTGCAAGGCCTGGCCTTGGGCGGCGAGTACGGCGGGGCGGCCACCTACGTGGCCGAACATGCGCCCAAGGGCCGACGCGGCTTCTTCACCGCGTGGATCCAAACCACGGCTACCTTGGGGCTGTTCCTTTCACTGCTGGTGATCATGGCCTGTCGCACCGCCATGGGCACTGAGGTGTTCGAGGCCTGGGGCTGGCGGGTACCGTTCTTGTTGTCGATCCTGCTGCTGGCCATTTCGGTGTATATCCGCCTGCAGCTCAACGAGTCACCGGTGTTCATGAAGATGAAAGCCGAAGGCAAGGCGTCCAAGGCACCGCTGACCGAATCGTTCGCCCGCTGGGACAACCTCAAGGTGGTGATCATGTCACTGCTGGGCGGCACCGCCGGGCAAGCGGTGGTGTGGTACACCGGGCAGTTCTATGCGTTGTTCTTCCTGTTGCAGATGCTCAAGATCGAACCGCAAACCGCCAACCTGCTGATTGCCGGCTCGCTGCTGATCGGCACGCCGTTCTTTATCGTTTTTGGCAGCCTGTCCGACCGCATCGGCCGCAAGAAAATCATCATGGCCGGCTGCATCATTGCGGCGTTGACCTACTTCCCGATCTTCAAGGCGCTGACCCAGTACGGCAACCCGGACGTGTTCGTCGCCCAAGAACAGAACCCGGTGGTGGTGATGGCCGACCCTGGCCAATGTGCGTTCCAGTTCGACCCAGTGGGCAAGGCTAAATTCACCAGCTCGTGTGATATCGCCAAGAGCCTGTTGGCCAAGCGCGCCATCCCCTACACCAACGAAGCGGCCGAACCGGGCAGTGTGGCGCAGATCCGCATTGGTGAGCGGGTATTGCCAAGCTTTGACGGCAGCAGCTTGGCAGCGGCGGACTTCAAGGCGCAGAGCGACGCCTTTACCGCGACCCTGAGCGGTGCGTTGAAAGAGGCGGGCTACCCGGAAAAGGCCGACCCAGCGAAGATCCACTACCCGATGGTGCTGTTGCTACTGACCATTCTGGTGATCTACGTGACCATGGTCTACGGGCCGATCGCCGCTTGGCTGGTAGAGCTGTTCCCGGCGCGTATTCGCTACACCTCAATGTCGCTGCCTTACCACATCGGCAACGGCTGGTTCGGCGGCTTCCTGCCAACCGTAGCGTTTGCCATGGTGGCGGCGACCGGGGATATCTATTACGGCTTGTGGTACCCGATCGTGATTGCCCTGATGACGGCAGTGTTGGGGATTTTCTTCATGCCGGAGACCAAGGACCGGGAAATCAGCCATAGCTGATTGATAGTTGCCTGAACCGGCCCTTTCGCGGGCAAGCCCGCTCCTACAGGGATCACTGAACCTGTAGCAGCGGGTTTATCCGCGAAGGGGCCGGCACAGGCAAGCCATCAGTCGAAATACCCCCGCAGTCCAAAGGCATACCCGGTATCCACCGCCGCCGCCTCACCCTGGCTCCAGCGCTTCTTCAACACGAACTCGAACGCCGGCTCGTACAACCCGTCGCGCACCAGTGCACCCGCTAGCACCTCCACGTCATACCAGCCATTGTCCAGTTCGATGATCGGCCGCCCCGGCACCTGGTAGCGCGCCATCAGGTCACCCAATGTCTTGGGCGTGAAGTGCTGCAAAATGCGCCAGGTGTATAGCATCAACGCGCCGTGTTCGACGCGCAGCACATAGCCATTGCGCCGGTGCTTGAGGCGGCTGCCGGGCTCGCGCAGGGCCGGGGTGTGGTTGTCCAAGGTGAACAGAATACGGTAGGGCAGGTTGTCGACCCCGGCCAGCGGCAGCACGATACCTTCGCGCACCGCCTGGTCGCCGCTGTCACCGTGGGTAAAGGCGTGGGCCAGGTCGTCGGGCAGTGCATGGGCTTGTTTGAAGTGCTCGAGCAGCTGGATATCGCCGAGCAGAAAGTAGTCGACCAGGTCGTTGAGTACTTCGCTGAATTCGTGGCGCATCTGTTTTCCTTGTGGGTGCGCGTGGCGGCAATGGCAAATGTAGCACTTCAGATTGGCTTCAGATTGCCCCCGGATACTGGCCAATGCTTTACTCAAAGCGATCAAGCACGAATAGGATTGAGCATGCGACTGCTGTTGGTTGAAGACGACGCCGCGCTGGGGGAGGGGATTTGTGATGGCCTGCGCCGCGAGGGCTATACCCTTGACTGGCTGCAGGATGGCGCCAGTGCCTTGCATGCCCTGTGCCACGAGGAGTTCGACTTGGCTATCCTCGACTTGGGCTTGCCGCGCCTGGACGGCATCGAGCTGCTACGGCGCTTGCGTGCTGCCGGCAAAAGCCTGCCGGTGCTGGTGCTGACAGCCCGTGATGCCACCGACGATCGCATCGCGGGGCTGGACGCCGGTGCCGATGACTACCTGGTGAAACCCTTCGACCTCAACGAACTCAAGGCCCGCCTGCGGGCCCTGCTGCGGCGCAGTAGTGGCCGCGCCCGCTTGCTGATTGAGCACGCAGGAGTGTGCCTGGATCCGGTCAGCCAGCAAGTGCTCTACCTGGGCCAGCCCGTAGTACTCACGCCTAAAGAATACCTGCTGCTGCACGAGTTGCTGGCCCAGCCGGGCAAGGTGTTCACCCGCGAACGGCTGACACAGTTGCTGTATGGCTGGGATGAGGAGCCAGAGAGCAACACCCTGGAAGTGAACATCTACCACCTGCGCAAGAAGCTGTTCAACGGCCTGATCCGCACAGTGCGCGGTATCGGCTACCTGGTGGAACGCAAGGTGAGCTAGCGCCAACGCCCACCTGCACAGCCGGGGCGGCCACCCTCAGCCGTGCAAGCTGGCATTCCAGATGTGAGGCGGTGAAGGCAGCTAGTGCTTCTGGGCGATCTGGATCAGGTTGCCGCAGGTGTCATCGAAGACGGCCACGGTGACGGGCCCCATGGGCGTGGGGGGTTGGGTGAACTGCACGCCTGCCGCGCACAAGCGGGTGTATTCGGCCTGGATATCACGCACGCCGAACGAGCTGGCGGGGATGCCGTCTTGCTTGAGTGCGGCCTTGTACACCTTGGCTGCCGGGTGTGCGTCGGGTTCCAGCAGCAGTTCGACGCCGTTGGGGTCGTTGGGGGAGGTGAGGGTCAGCCAGCGGTGGCGGCCCATGGGGATGTCGTGCTTTGGTTCAAAACCGAGTACGTAATGGTAGAAAGCCAGGGCCTTGGCTTGGTCGTCGACGAGAATGCTGGTGACCACGATCTTCATAGGCGTACACCGTATGCTAAGGGCCGATGAATATCAGTAAAGCCGCTCGGGGCGTTTTGACCAGCGGCAATGGCGGTGCAGGGGCGCCTTTCGCTAAAACGCGCGCGTCCATGGAGAACCAACGCCCCCCCCTCAAAAAACCTGCTTAAGCCATAGGTAAATCCTTTATCAGCCGTTCTCCATCCGGGCCCTGCCAAGGGTAAAGTGACAGGCACGATCCCTGCGCGCCCAGACCGGCGTCAACGAGGTGCCCGTGGCTGCCTACACCTTGCGACAACTCAAATACTTCGTCACCACCGTGGAGGCCGGCAGCGTTGCCGAGGCTTCACGCCAGTTGTACATCGCCCAGCCGTCCATCTCCACGGCCATCAAGAGCCTGGAGGAGAGCTTCGGCGTGCAGCTGTTCATCCGCCACCACGCCCAAGGCGTGTCACTGACGCCCAGCGGTAAGCGCTTCTATGCCAAGACCAAATCGCTGCTGCAAATGGCCCACGAATTTGAACAGAATGCCTTGGCCGACAACGACACCGTGGCCGGCCAGATCGACATCGGCTGTTTTGAAACCGTGGCGCCACTGTACCTGCCGCGGCTGATCGCCGCCTTCCGCCAGCGCTACCCAGGCGTGGATATCCGTCTGCGCGACGGCGAGCAGCAAGAGCTGATCCAGGGCCTGACCGCTGGTACCTTCGACCTGGCGTTTCTGTACGACCATGACCTGGACGGTACCATCGAGGCCGAACCGCTGATGCCGCCGCAGAAACCCTACGTACTATTGCCCGAGAACCACCGCTTTGCCGGCCAGGCCCAGGTGTCGCTGCGCGATCTATGCCCGGAGCCGATGATTTTGCTGGACGTGGCACCCAGCCGTACTTACTTCGTCAGCCTGTTCAACGAAATGGGCCTAACGCCGAACATTGTCTTCAGTTCGCCGTCGATCGAGATGGTACGGGGCATGGTCGGGCAGGGCTTTGGCTTTTCGCTGCTGGTGACGCGGCCGCATTCGGACTACACCTACGACGGGCAACGCCTGGCCATGCTGGACATCGCTGAACCGGTGGCGCTGTCGGGGCTGGCGGCGGCGTGGTTGAAGCGGGTGCAGCTGACCAAGCCGGCACAGCTGTTTGTGGAGTTTTGTCGGGAACAGCTGGTGAAGTTGTAAAACCGGCACGCCATGCTTCGCCCAATAGGGCAAGCATGGCGTGCCTGCTGATCAAGGGTTGACCTGGTAACCACGCCCCTGCAGGCAGCCGCTGTAGGCACTGGCATGGGCCTGGGTTTTCGCTTCATCCTGGCCGCGGCGGTCCTGGCGCCGGTCCTGGCGCTGGCGCATGCCACCCACCGCGGCACCGGCCGCAGCCACTTCACCTGCACGGTTTTGCCGGTATTCCTGCTTGGCATCGTCACCGACCCGGTCATACACCTCATCGTGCTGGTTACCGCGCACCTGTGCACCTGCCGCACCCGCCACCGCGCCGGCGGCGGCACCGCGTGCC
Source organism: Pseudomonas sp. Leaf58 (assembly GCF_003627215.1). Classification (NCBI taxonomy): domain Bacteria; kingdom Pseudomonadati; phylum Pseudomonadota; class Gammaproteobacteria; order Pseudomonadales; family Pseudomonadaceae; genus Pseudomonas; species Pseudomonas sp. Leaf58. The sequence goes on along the minus strand of NZ_CP032677.1, from coordinate 3,218,590 downwards.
CGGCCGCCAACATGCGGGTCGTTGGACGTCGCGGCGCTGTTCGCGGCATTGGTCGCGACGGTATTGCAATCGTTGATATCCAGTTGCATCTGCTGGCTGCTCTGGCCTTTGAGCGGCACCACCGACTGCGCTTGGGCTACCGATGCCGCGCACAGCAGCACCAGCAGGTAACTCCATGTGAACGTACGCATAGCACACCTCCAGCGGGGGGGAACCCCGTCTCACAGGATAGTTCGCCTTTGGCGCAGAGCATGGCAGTTTTGCCCAGATGGTCTAAACCGGATAACAAGCGTTGTTCACCTGCGCATTTCGGCCTGAATCCGGCCTCCCAGCGGAAACATAATGAGCCAGCCCCAGCCCCTGATCATTTGCGAATACTGCGACACGGTGTACCACCGCGCGCCGCTGCTCAAGCACCAGCGCGCCCTGTGCCAGCGCTGTGGCGGCGTGCTGTACCGGCATACCTCGCTGACCGTGGAGCAGCGGCTGGCACTGAGCGTGACGGGCGGCATCCTGCTGGTGTTCGCCAACTTCTACCCGGTCATGACCATTGGCATGCAGGGGCTGACCCACTCGGCCACGCTATGGGACTCAGTGCAAATCCTCAGCCACGGTAGCATCACCCTCATTGCCCTGGTCATGGCCTTGTCCATCATCTTTGCGCCGGTGTTGCAAATTGGTCTGCTGTGCTGGCTGTTGGGTTTCGCTTTGGCGGGTCATCGGGCCCCTGGTTTTGCCCTGTGCATGCGCAGCCTGGAGGGGCTGCGGCCGTGGAGCATGCTGGAGGTGTGCCTGCTAGGGGCGATGGTGGCGGTGATCAAACTGGCGGGGCTGCTCGACGTGATCCCCGGCATCGGCCTGCTGGCCTTGGCTGCACTAAGCATGCTGATCATCCATATCGCCGGTAAGGACATCCGCGACTTGTGGGAGCAGGTATGAATACCCCAGCCAATGCCGACGACCTGGGCCTGTGCCTGTGTCATGGCTGCGGCCAGGCCTGCCCGCTGAACAGCGGCGCGCACACCTGTGGCCGCTGCGGCGCCGCCATTCACCGGCGCAAAGCCAATGCCATCAGCCGCGGCTGGGCGTTTTTGCTGGCAGCGCTGATTCTCTACATCCCCGCCAACCTGCTGCCGGTGATGCACACCGAAATGCTCGGCAGTGGCAGCGAAAGCACCATTGGCGGTGGTGTGCTGGAGTTTTGGGAAGCTGGGGCTTGGGACATCGCGTTGATCATCTTCATTGCCAGCGTGGGTGTGCCGGCGATCAAGTTCTTTTCCCTTGGCCTGTTGCTGTACACCGCCCAGCACGGTTCTACCTGGGCCTGCCGTCAACGCTCGCAGCTGTACCGCTTCCTCGAGCTGATCGGTTACTGGTCGATGCTTGATGTAATGGTGGTCGCGCTGGTGGCGGCATTGGTGCAGTTGCGTGGGCTGGGCACTATCGAACCGCGGGTGGGCATCCTGTTTTTTGGCATGGTGGTGGTACTGACCATGTTTGCTGCGATGAGCTTCGATCCACGCCTGATCTGGGATAGCCAAGCCAACGAGGGAGAGCGTATTGATGGGGCAACAGACTGACAAACCCGATGGCGCGGGACATGCCGAGGTGCGTACCCGGCGCTGGAGTGTGTCGCTGGTGTGGATCGTGCCGATCCTGGCGATTCTGATCGGCGCTTCGCTGGTAGTGCGCAACTGGATGCAGCAGGGGCCGGTGATTGCCATTTCCTTCCACACCGGGGAAGGGCTGGTGGCGCACAAGACACAGGTCAAGTACCGCAGCGTGGTGATTGGCGAAGTCACTACGGTGGACCTGGCCGACGATAAGAAAAGCGTGGTCGCCAAGGTGCAGCTGTCCAACGACGCCCGCGCGTTCGCAACCCAAGGTGCGCGCTTCTGGGTGGTGCGGCCGCGCATTGGCGTGGGCGGCGTTTCTGGGGTGGATACGTTGTTGTCGGGCAGTTTCATCGGCGCGGACTCCGGTGAATCGAAGCTGCCGGAAAAGTCCTTTGTCGGCTTGGAGCTGCCACCGCCGATAACCTACGACGAGCAGGGCAAGCGCTTTGTGCTAACTGCCAGCGACCTGGGTTCGCTGGATGTTGGCTCGTCGATCTACTACCGCAAGATCCCGGTGGGTGAAGTGGTTTCCTTTGCCCTGCAGGACGATGGCAAGGGCGTGGAGATTGGGGTGTTCGTGCAGGCCCCCTACGACAGCTTCGTCACCGCCGATACCCGTTTCTGGAATGCCAGTGGCGTTGACATGCAGATCGGTGCCAACGGCCTGAAGGTCGATACCGAATCACTGTCGTCGATCCTGGTGGGCGGCCTGGCCTTTGGTTCACCCGATTTCGCCCCGCAAGCCGAGCCCGCTGCCGACCAGGCCAGTTTTCAGCTGTTTGCCGACCGCGCCACGGCCCTGGCGCCGCCCAATGGCCAGGCGCAATACCTGCAATTGCGCTTCGACCAGGCCATGCGCGGTCTGTCGGTGGGCGCCCCGGTGGAGTTCAAGGGGGTGGAGTTCGGCCAGGTCACCTCGGTCAAGCTTGACTACGATGCCGCCCGGCAGACCTTCCCGGTAGTGGTCGATGCAGTCATCTACCCGCAACGGCTGGGGCCGGTGCACCGCAAGATGCTAGCGGTGTTCAAGCACAGTGAAGGCGATATGGACGGTGCGCGGCGCCTGATCGGTACCTTCGTCGAGCACGGGCTGCGGGCCCAGGCGCGCAGCGGCAACCTGATTACTGGGCAAATGTTCATTTCCCTGGACTTCTACCCGGATGCCCCCAAGGTAGCGTTCGACAAGAGCGCCGACCCCATCACCATCCCGACGCTGCCGGGCAGCCTGGAGCAGTTGCAGGAGCAGTTGCAGCGGGTGGTGGAGCGTATTGCCAAGCTGCCGCTGGAAAGCATTGCCGCCAACCTCGACGGCAGCCTGCGTGAACTGCGCGCCAGCCTCAAACAGTTCAATGGCCAGACCCTGCCGGATGTGAAGGTGGCGCTGGACGAAGTGCACAAGACCCTGCGCACGGCTAATTCGGCCATTTCCGAGGACTCGCCGCAGCGCGAGCGGATGGGCGAAACCCTGGACGAACTGGAGCGCATGTCGCGATCGCTGCGAGACCTAGCTGATTACCTGGGCCGGCACCCCGAGTCGCTGATACGCGGCCGACCGAAAGCGGCCGGCGCCGCCGCCCTAGAACCTTGAGGAAACTGCCGATGCAACGATTGCGCAATGCGTGTGGGGCGGGCCTGCTGGTGCTGCTGTGGGGCTGCAGCAGTACCCCAAACAACTATCACACGCTGGTACCGAACGAACCGGTGCGCGACAGCGGTCAGCGTATCCAGGTGGCCAGGGTGGCGGTGCCGCCGCAGGTAGACCGGCCGCAATTGGTGGTGCGCCAAGGGCAGAGCGGCCTGGCGATCCTTGAGACGGAGTGGTGGGGGGCTAACCTGGTTGATGAGTTTCGCAGCGCGTTGCAGGACCAATTGGGTGGCCCGGTGGGCGCCGGCAACACGCAGCTGCGGGTTGACGTGCAGCGCTTCGATAGCGTGCCGGGGCGTTACGCCTCGCTGGAAGCGGTGTGGCGCCTAAGCCAGCCAGGGCAGGCCGGGCTGACCTGCCGTACTTCGCTGCAAACACCGGCGGATAACAGCATCGCCGGCCTGGTCAACGCCCATCAGGCCAACCTGCGCAGGCTGGCCGAGGCGGTGCGGGGCAGCGCCCGCCAGGGCCGTTGTGTGCAACCTGCCTGATGGGCTATCTCAACTGCGCAACGGTCAGTTCAGGCGTTTGCCGCTACTGGCCGTTTCCTGAGCCTGCTCGGTCTTGTCCAGCGGCAGGTGGTCGAACTCGCGCAAGCCATCCTTGCGATACGGGTCGCCAATCCAGCGCGGCGCTGCCACGAACTGGGGGTTTACCAGGCTCTTGGCCGGCTCGTAGCGGTCATAGCTCAGCCCGGCCAGGTCGGACAGGGTATGGATCAGGTGCGAGCTGCTGTAAGGGCGATTGGCCATCGCCTGCAAGTCGCGCGGGTGCGCGGCCTGCCAGCTTGGCGAGGTCCACAGCAGGAACGGGATGGTGTACATCGGCCGGGTCGGCGCACCTTCGTTGCGCCCCAGGCGGTCGTGGTCGCCAGAGCTGTACACGTCTTCACCGTGGTCCGACAGGTACAGCAAGAAGCCATTGGGGCTGCCGGCCGAGTAACGTTTGATCAGGCTCGATACCACATAGTCGTTGTAGCGCACGGCGTTGTCGTAGAAGTTGTAGGTTTCCACCTGGTCGGGCGTCAGCTTGGCGGGCGCCCCCTGGTTGCCGGTGAAATGCGCGTAGTCGTTCGGGTAACGGTAGCGGTAGTCCATGTGCGTGCCCAACAGGTGCACGATGATGAACTTGTTCGGCGCGGGGTCTTGCAGGGCCTTCTCGAACGGCGCCAACACCACGTCGTCATACTGGCTGGCATTCTGGTTGCGCTGGTTGTTCAGGTACACCGGCGCGTCCGTCTGTTGCGAGAAGGTGGTCAGCATGGTGTTGCGCTTGGTCATGGTCTGCTGGTTGGTGATCCAGAAGGTCTTGTAACCGGCCTGTTTCATCAGGTTGATCAGCGACGGGTCGGTGAGGAAGCGGTCCGGGTTCTGCTCATCGCCGAAGGTAAGGATCTGCTGCATCACTTCGATGGTGTACGGGCGTGGCGACACCACGTCGCGGAACACCGTCAGGCCCTTGTCGCTGGCGGCCAGCGCATCCAGGTTGGGGGTAGTGTCGCGGTTGTAGCCGTACAGGTGCATGTGCTCGCGGGTGGTCGATTCGCCCAGTACCAGCACCAGCGTGCGTGGCGCCGCACCGCTGCTGTCAGCCAGGTTTTGCAGGGGCGGCAGCGCGGCATTCTGGGCCAGCAGTTGCTGCATGTTGTCCAGTTGCTGGCGGTATTGCCGGTAGCCAACCAGCAGCTGCCAGGGCACGGCGGGTTCCATGCGCTGCTGCACCTTGTCGGCGGCGTCGGCGAAGCTACGTTCTTGGGTGACCATCTGCTTGTAGAAGGGGTACACCAAGTTGGCCAGCAGCAGCAGGGCGACCACCGGCAAGCGGCTGCGCAGCGGCAGGCTGACCGGGCGCACGCGCTTCCACAGCAGCACCGCCACCAGCGTATACAGCAGCAGTGCCAAGCCCAGCCACACGCTGAAGTACTGGCTGAAGTATTCACCGGCTTCAGCGGTATTCGACTCGAACATCACGAAAATGACGCTTTGCGAAAATTCCTGGCGGTAGATGCCGAAGTAGCTCAGGCCCACCAGCGACGCGCCCCACAGTACCAGGCCAATCACCGCTGCCGTGGCGCGGGTGAAGCGTGGCAGCAGCAGTACCGGGGCCAGCCACAGGCTGCTCAGGAAGAATGCATCGCGAAAACCGGCAAACCCGGTAGTACCGCTGAACAGCAGCAATGCCTGGGTCACGCCCGAGAAATACCAGAAGAACAGCAAAAGCCAGCCCAGGCCGGCCCAGTCCACGCGCTTGGGCGCGGAGGGGGATGTTGTGTGTGACACGTATGCCTCGTCGTACCTTTGGCGGCCAGCGGATGTGCTCGTGGCCGGAAAGGCCGTGACGCTAATCTGCCGAGTGTGAAAATTACGTCAACGAGCTGCTGGCCGAGGCAAGGTATGATGTGTTCAGGCAAACCAGACCGACAGGCCGAGTACAAATGAACCGTCGCAAGAAAATCAAGCAGCTATTGCAGGCGCATGCCAAAAAGGCCAGTGCCAAACTGGCGCCGCGTAAGGCCAAGTACATTTGCAAAGCCGACCGTTTGAAGATGGAAGCTGAGGCGGCGGGGGAAACCCCCACCTGACCGACCAGCTTCTACAGGGCACGCGTTAGCGGCTTGCGATCAACGGCGGTAGTAGCGGTGGTCATCATAATGACGCTGCTGCATGGCCCGCTCATGGCGGCGCTCCCAATCGCGGCGGCGCTCCCAGTCTCGGCGCCGTTCCCAGTCACGCCGGGCTTGCTCGCGGCGCCACTGTTCGCGGCGCCAATCGCTGCGGTGGTCGTGCCAGCGGTCGTCATCGTGGGCCAGCAGCGTGGCTGGCTGTTTATCGGCCACACTGGCCACCCGGGACCAGGGGCTGCCGGCAGGCTGCAACGGCGTTTGAACGGTTTGGGCCGGGGCCGGCGCCACCGGCGCTCTCATTTGTGTTGCCGATGCCGTGCCCATCGCCGCCAACGAGAACAGGCCGAGCAGCATCAACCTTGCGACATGTATTTTCATGAGCGAAGCCAACCTCTGATAACAATTGAGCCATCTGGCCAGCAGGTGCGGGCGAAGCGTTTTCGCGTTGCGCTGCCTTTCTGTGCCTCCCACATAGACCGGCAAACAGGAAAAAGTTCGCAGCAGCAACAACTTGTAGGATTTTTTCCCGTTTGGGCTGAGGGATCGCGCACGATTCTTGATGCTCATTTACCATGGTGGCTGCTTTCACCCATCGCCAAGGAAACCCACCATGAGCCCCACCCAGTTCCGCACCCCCACAGCCGCCGATGCCGAACGCTGCTACGCCATCGAAATTGGCGCCTACGAAGGGGATGAGGCGGCCACACTGGAGAAAATCCGCACCCGTATTGCGCAGTACCCGCAAGGCTTCCTGGTATTGGAAAGCGCCGGCGAAATCGTCGGCTTCATCAACAGCGGCTGCGCCCACGACGTGGTAATGGCCGACGAAGCCTTCAAAGAGCTGGTCGGCCATGACCCGGCGGCACCGAACGTGGTGATCATGTCGGTGGTGGTCGACCCCGTGCATCAAGGCAAAGGCTACGCCAAGCGGTTGATGGCCGAATTCATCGCCCGTATGAAAGCGGCGGGCAAGCAGAGCATTCACCTGATGTGCAAGGAGCAGCATGTGGCGCTGTACCAGAAGCTGGGCTACCAGTATGTGCAGCCGTCGCCGTCCGACCACGGTGGCATGGCTTGGCATGAGATGGTAATGGAGCTGTAACCCACGCCGGGGCGTCAGGCTTGGCGGCTGAACAGCGCGTGAATCACCTCCCTGAACCAGCGGTTGCCGCTGTCTTGATGGTAGCGGGCATGCCAGTGCTGTTTTACGGTGAAACCCTCGACCGCGAAGGGGCAGTCATGCATCTGCAGGTCGTGCATGTCGGCAAGGGTTTGGCCGATATGCCGCGGCAGGGTGGCGACCAGGTCGGTGGTACCGACGATCATCCCCAGCCCGAGAAACGCCGGTAGCTCCAGCACGATCTGGCGTTCGATGCCGGCCCGCGCCAGCCCCGCCTCCAGCAACTTCTGGCCGGTCCCCGCGCTGATGTGTACATGGCCTTCGGCGCGGTAGCGTGCCACGTTCATGCCGTGTGCCAAGCGCGGGTGCTGGCGGTTACTCAGGCAAACCCAATCCTGCTCGAACAGCACCTGCTGGTACATCCCACCGCCGAGCCACGGCACGAAGCCGATGGCTAGGTCGGCCTCGCCCGATTCCAAGGCGCTTTCGCTATTGCCGTCAATGCGCACCGCCTCCAGGCGGATACCTGGGGCGTGGCTGCGCAGGTGGTTGAGAATGCTGGGCAGCAGAGTGATATGGCTGGCATCGCTGACACACAAGCGAAAGCGCCGTTGTGCGGTGGCGGGAATGAACTGTGGTTCCCAGGCGGTCAACCGACGCAGCGATTCGAGCACTTCGCGGCAAGGCCCGATCAACTGGTCGGCGCGCGGGGTAGGGGCCATGCCACCGGGGGTACGCACGAACAGCGGGTCGTTCAGTTGCTGGCGCAGGCGCGCCAGCCAGATGCTGATGGTCGGCTGGCTCTGGCCCAGCTGTTCGGCGGCGCGCGTGACACTACGGCAGTGGTAAAGCACGTCGAACAGTTGCAGCAGCTTGGGCTCGGGCAGGGCGTCGGCGACGGTCATTATTAAAAAACTCAATTAGCGTATTGAGGTCATTGTATAGCGCGAATATGGCCCGCTGCATAAGGTGATCGCAAACCACAGGAGGTCTGCGATTTGAAAATCTGCATTCTGGGTGCCGGCGCCTTGGGCTGCGCCATCGGCGCGGCGTTGAGCGAAGCCGGGCACCCAACCTGGCTGCTCAACCGCGGCCGTGAGCATGTCGAAGCCATGAACCTGCACGGGTTGCAGGTGCAGGACGAGCGCGGTGAGCGCCAGGTGCGCGTCCACGCCACCCGCGACGCCAATGACGTGGGTGTGGCCGACCTGGTCGTGGTGCTGGTGAAGTCGTTCCACACCGCCGAGGCGATTGCTGGGGCCACGGCGCTGCTGGGGCCGCAGACGCTGGTGCTATCGCTGCAGAACGGCCTGGGGCACGAGGACATTCTGGCCGAAGCCGTTGGCCGGGAGCGGGTGCTGGCGGGCAAGACCTATGTCGGTGGCGTGCTGCTGGCACCGGGTTCGATTCGCGCCGGCGTGGCGGGCAAGCATACCTACATCGGTGAACTCGACGGGCAACTGACGCCCCGCGTGCAGGCTATCGCCGAGGCCTTCAACGCTGCCGGGCTGGCCACCACGGTTAGCGACAACATCCTCGGCACCATGTGGGACAAGCTGCTGGTCAATGTCGCCACCGGCGCCCTCAGCGGCATCACCATGCTCAGTTACGGCCAGCTGTACAGCGAGCCCTTGCTGGAACACGCCGCCAAGGCTGCCGTGGCCGAGGCCATCGCCGTGGCCCGCAGCGCGGGTATCCGCCTGAGCCTGAGCAGCCCCGAAGCTGCCTGGCAGCTGGCCGCCGAAGGCCTGCCGGCAAGCTTCCGTACCTCGATGCTGCAGAGCCTGGAAAAGGGCTCGGTCACCGAAATCGACTTCATCAACGGCGCTGTCGTGCGCTGGGGCCAGCGTCACGGCATCGCCACACCGGTCAACGCCACCTTGGTGGCCTGTATCAAGGGCATCGAACGCGCGATGGCCGACCACCAGAAAAGGGACAACCGATGAGCCAGCCGAAAGCCTACCTCGAACACGTTGCCTTCTGGGTGCAAGACATCCACTGGCATATTCGTTTCTTCAGCGAAGTGTGCGGCATGACCATGCGCGAAGTGCAGGGCAGCGTCGAGCAACCAGCGCAGTACTGGACCCTGGGTGGCTTGCAGTTCATTCACCAGCCCGACTTCGCCGGCCCCGAGGGGCGCATGGCGCACTTGGGTATCATGTGCGAAGACTTGGAGGCCGCCCTGGCCGCCGCCCAACGCTTCGGCGTCAGCGAAATGCCCCAGGGGCGCAACTGGCTGCGCCTGCCCGATGGCCTGGCGGTGGAATTCATCCAGGCGCTGCCGGCGGTGTGTGTCGCCCAGGCACTGGCCATCGACCCGCGTGCGCAGGTGCTGGCATGAGCGTGATTGAAAAGTACTGGGACGATGCCCGCGAAGGCGATGAATGCATCAGCCCCACCTACACCGTCACCCGCGAGCGCATTTTGGCCTACGCCGACCTCACCGGTGACCACACCCCGGTGCATGTCGACGAGGCATACGCCAACGCCAGCCACTTCGGCTGCCTGGTGGCTCACGGGCTGTTCGGCCTGTCCATCGCCGATGGCCTGAAGACCCAGTGCGAGTATCGCTTCCTGCCGGGCATGTCGCTGGGCTGGACCTGGGACTTCGTGCTGCCGATCAAGGTCAACGATGTGCTGCATGTGCGCATGCGCGTGGGGGCCATGCGCCCGAGCAACAGCCGACCTGGCTGGGGCATCGTGGTGCTGCCATCGGAACTGATCAACCAGCACGGTCAGGTGGTGCAGCGTGGCGAGCACCGGTTGATGGTGCCGCGGAGGGTAGAAGCATGAGCCAGGCATTGCCATTGGCGGGTATCCGCGTCATCGACTACAGCCACTTCCTCGCCGGGCCCTATGTGGGGCGCTGCCTGGCGGCGCTGGGCGCCGAGGTGATCAAGGTCGAACGGCCGGGCAGCGGCGACGCCGGCCGCCAGCATGCGTTCACCCTGGACGAGCAACAGAGTGGCTACTTCCTGCAACTGAACATGGGCAAGCAGGGCGTCAGCGTGAACATGAAGGACCCACGCGGCAAGGCCTTCATGCAGCGCCTGACCGACTCGGCCGACGTGTTCATCGAAAACTACCGCCCCGGGGCGCTGGACAAGCTGGGGCTGGGTTATGCCGAGCTGGCGGCGCGCAACCCGCGTTTGGTGTATTGCTCGATTTCCGCCTACGGCCACACCGGGCCGGATGCGCACCGGGCCGGTTTCGGGCTGATCGCCGAAGCCAAGAGCGGCATCATGCAGATGGTTGGCGTACCGGGCGAAGCGCCGCCGTTGTTGCGTATTTCGCTGGGCGACATGTACACCGGCATTCATGCCGTGGCGGCGATCAACGCAGCGTTGTTGGGGCGGGTCAGCAGTGGTCGCGGCCAGCACATCGACATGGCCCTGTACGACACGCTGGTGTCGATGCATGAGTACGCCGTGCAGTGCTTCACGCTGTCCGACGGCACCGTGCTGCCCGAGCAGACCGGCCATGACATGCCTACCTCCACCTTGTATGGCGTGTTCCGCGCCGCCGACGGCGACCTGGTGATCGCTGCCCAGGTCGACGATGCCTGGCAACGCTTTGCCGCCATGCTTGAAGCCAACGGCGGCCCAGCCGGCTTTGGCACTGACAGTCGCTACCACAACCTTAACGGCCGCAATGCCCACCGCCAGGCAATTCTGGCAGTGGTGCGCGATTGGGTGGGCGCGCGTTCGGTGGCCCAGATCCTGGCCTTGCTCGATGCCATCGACATCCCCAGTGCCAAGGTCCAGCGTATCGATGAGGTACTGGCCGACCCGCAGATCCAGGCGCGCAACATGGTCATCGAACAGCAGCACCCACGCTACGGCACCTTACGCCTGCCCAACCTGCCGTTCCGTTTTTCCGACTGTGACACCACGATCCACCAGGTGGCCCCGGACCTCGGCCAGCACAACGCCGAAGTGGCCGCCGGGCTTGGCTTCAGCCCGGAAGAAATCACCGCCATGCAGGCAGACGGTGTGCTGTTCACCCACGGAGATGCACGATGAGAGACCGCTACGCAGTGATCGGCCGACCGATCAACCACACCAAGTCCCCGCTGATTCATGGCCTGTTCGCCCAGGCCAGCGGCCAGCACCTGGAATACGGGGCCATTGAAGGCTCGCTGGAACACTTCGAGACGCAGGTGCTGCAGTTCCGCAGCGACGGCGGGCAGGGCATGAACATCACCGCGCCGTTCAAGCTGCGCGCCTTCGAGCTGGCCGAGCGGCGCAGCGAGCGTGCGCAACTGGCCCGTGCGGCCAACGCACTCAAGTTCGAGGACGGCCGTATCGTGGCTGAGAACTTCGATGGTATTGGCCTGCTGCGCGATATCGAGGAAAACCTCGGTGAACCGCTGCGCAGTCGGCGGGTGCTGGTACTGGGTGCCGGTGGCGCGGTGCGTGGGGCGCTGTTGCCGTTCCTGCAGGCCGGCCCCGCCGAACTGGTGATTGCCAACCGCGACATGGCCAAGGCCATGGCGTTGCGCAATGAGGTCGAACACCCGCGGCTGCGTATCAGCCGTTACGAGGAGCTGCAAGGGCAGGCCTTCGACATCGTGGTCAACGCTACCTCCGCGAGCCTGGTCGGTGAACTGCCACCGCTGCCCGCTGGGGCACTGGGTGCGACGCGGCTTGCGTATGAGCTGGCCTATGGCAAAGGCCTCACGCCGTTCCTGCGTGTGGCCCGGGAGCAAGGTGTGACGCGCCTGGCCGACGGCGTGGGGATGCTGGTCGAGCAGGCGGCAGAAGCGTTTGCCTGGTGGCGCGGGGTGCGGCCGGATACCCGTGCCGTTATCGAGCAACTGACCATCCCGCTGGAGTAGGCCCATGCTCGTACAGGGGCGGCTCAAGGGTTCAGATCGCTTGCCGGCGATGGGCCGCAAAGCGGCCCCAATTTGCTTAAGTGACGGGTATTAACACTGCGCCCGGGTAGATCAGGCGCCGCTGACCAGTTGGTGGGCCAACTGGTTGTGGCGCTCCAGCACGCGCGGCAGGTCGACGGTGGCCAGTTGGCCGTCCTTCACCACCACGCGGCCGTTGATCACGCTGGTGTGCACCTGGGTCGGGGTACAGAACACCAGCGCGGCCAATGGGTCGTGGAGGCCGCCGGCATAGGCCACGTGGCCCAGGTCGAAGGCGACGAAGTCGGCAACCATGCCCGGGGCGAGGGCGCCGATGTCATTGCGGTTAAGCACCTTGGCGCCGCCCAGGGTGGCGATTTCCAGCGCCTCGCGCGCCGTCATCGCGTCGGGGCCGAAGCCCACCCGTTGCAGCAGCAGCGCCTGGCGCACTTCACCGATCATGCTGGCGCCGTCGTTGGAGGCCGAACCGTCGACACCCAGGCCTACCGGGACACCGTGATCACGCATCTTGCGCACCGGGGCGATGCCCGAGGCCAGGCGCATGTTCGAGCAGGGGCAGTGGGCGACACCGGTGCCGGTGCGGGCGAATAGCTCGATGCCATGCTGGTCGAGTTGCACACAGTGGGCATGCCACACATCGTGGCCAACCCAGCCAAGGTCTTCGGCGTATTCGGCGGGGGTCATGCCGAACTTCTCGCGGCTGTAGGCAATGTCGTTGACGTTTTCGGCCAGGTGAGTATGCAACGACACCCCGTACTGGCGCGCCAGCACGGCGGCTTCGCGCATCAGGTCGCGGCTGACCGAGAACGGCGAACAGGGCGCTACCACGATGCGGCGCATCGAGCCATGGCTGGCATCGTGGTAGTCCTCGATCAGGCGCTGGGATTCCTTGAGGATGTCGGCTTCCTTTTCCACCACCGAATCAGGCGGCAGGCCGCCCTGGCTCTGGCCCACGCTCATACTGCCGCGCGCGGCGTGGAAGCGCATGCCGATCTCGGCGGCGGCATGGATGCTGTCGTCGAGCTTGCAGCCGTTGGGGTAGATGTACAGGTGGTCACTGGAGGTGGTGCAGCCGGACAGGATCAGTTCGGCCATGGCGGTCTGGGTCGACACCGCGATCATCTCGGGGGTCAGGCGCGCCCAGATCGGGTACAGGTTGGTCAGCCAGTTGAACAACTCACCGTCCTGGGCCGCCGGCACCACGCGGGTGAGGCTCTGGTACATGTGGTGGTGGGTGTTGACCAGGCCGGGGATGACCACCTTGCCGGCCATGTCCAGCACCACGTCGGCGTGCTGCGGCAGGGTCTCGCTGGGGCCTACCTGGCGGATCAGGTTGTCTTCGATGAACAGGCCGCCATTTTTGATCTCGCGGCGTTCGCCGTCCATGGTGACCAACAGGGCGGCGTTTTTTACCAGTAGTGTCTTGGGCATAGCAGGTGCCTGCGCAATACCCAGCGGCGATTACCGCTGTCGTAGGCGCTGCGATATGTAAACAGAGTTTTTATATATTGTATACATCAGCAAAATCTGACGCTTGCGCGCGCTCATAGAACTGCACATAACTCATTGATTTAGCGGGGCTATGTGGGAGTGGGTTTACCCTAATGCCAGTCAGTTAAACAATTTGGGGTTGGGCTGATAGGCGCATGTCTTGAGATAGTTGGCGCCTGTGAGATCCAGCGCCGCCCGCGCGGCGCTTCGCGGCACAAGGCCGCTCCCACATCTGTTTCGGGCCAGTCACGCCTGTGGGGTCACCTCTGGGCGCCTTGTTTGCTCCACTCGATAGCGAAGGTTGCGCTGCTGCTTTTCATCCATCTCAAGCCATGCGCCAAGGCTGCAACCCACCTGGCACAGGAATAATTGGCCCGAAACAGATTGGGGTTGGGCTGATAGGCGCATGTCTTGAGATAGTTGGCGCCTGTGAGATCGAGCGCCGCCCGCGCGGCGCTTCGCGGCACAAGGCCGCTCCCACATCTGTTTCGGGCCAGTCACGCCTGTGAGGTCACCTCTGGGCGCCTTGTTTGTTCCATTCGATAGCGAAGGTTGCGCTGCTGCTTTTCATCCATCTCAAGCCATGCGCCAAGGCTGCAACCCACCTGGCACAGGAATAATTGGCCCGAAACAGATGTGGGAGCGGCCTTGTGCCGCGAAGCGCCGCGCGGGCGGCGCTCGATGTGTGCCCCCCTGCAAATCCCAAGGCCGCTCCCACATCTGTTTCGGGCCAGTCACGCCTGTGTGGTCACCTCTGGGCGCCTTGTTTGTTCCATTCGATAGCGAAGGTTGCGCTGCTGCTTTTCATCCATCTCAAGCCATGCGCCAAGGCTGCAACCCACCTGGCACAGGAATAATTGGCCCGAAACAGATTGGGGTTGGGCTGATAGGCGCATGTCTTGAGATAGTTGGCGCCTGTGAGATCGAGCGCCGCCCGCGCGGCGCTTCGCGGCACAAGGCCGCTCCCACATCTGTTTCGGGCCAGTCACGCCTGTGGGGTCACCTCTGGGCGCCTTGTTTGCTCCACTCGATAGCGAAGGTTGCGCTGCTGCTTTTCATCCATCTCAAGCCATGCGCCAAGGCTGCAACCCACCTGGCACAGGAATAATTGGCCCGAAACAGATTGGGGTTGGGCTGATAGGCGCATGTCTTGAGATAGTTGGCGCCTGTGAGATCGAGCGCCGCCCGCGCGGCGCTTCGCGGCACAAGGCCGCTCCCACATCTGTTTCGGGCCAGTCACTCCTGTGGGGTCACCTCTGGGCGCCTTGTTTGCTCCACTCGATAGCGAAGGTTGCGCTGCTGCTTTTCATCCATCTCAAGCCATGCGCCAAGGCTGCAACCCACCTGGCACAGGAATAATTGGCCCGAAACAGATTGGGGTTGGGCTGATAGGCGCATGTCTTGAGATAGTTGGCGCCTGTGAGATCGAGCGCCGCCCGCGCGGCGCTTCGCGGCACAAGGCCGCTCCCACATCTGTTTCGGGCCAGTCACGCCTGTGAGGTCACCTCTGGGCGCCTTGTTTGCTCCACTCGATAGCGAAGGTTGCGCTGCTGCTTTTCATCCATCTCAAGCCATGCGCCAAGGCTGCAACCCACCTGGCACAGGAATAATTGGCCCGAAACAGATTGGGGTTGGGCTGATAGGCGCATGTCTTGAGATAGTTGGCGCCTGTGAGATCGAGCGCCGCCCGCGCGGCGCTTCGCGGCACAAGGCCGCTCCCACATCTGTTTCGGGCCAGTCACGCCTGTGGGGTCACCTCTGGGCGCCTTGTTTGTTCCATTCGATATCGAAGGTTGCGCTGCTGCTTTTCATCCATCTCAAGCCATGCGCCAAGGCTGCAACCCACCTGGCACAGGAATAATTGGCCCGAAACAGATGTGGGAGCGGCCTTGTGCCGCGAAGCGCCGCGCGGGCGGCGCTCGATCTGTGCACCACCTCAAATCCCAAGGCATGCACCCTGCCTGCGAACCCAGTTCTCTGCGCGACAGCGCAGCCCAAAGGGCTGGGTGATCTCCCACAGGGACCGCGCAAGCGCAGCCGTCACTCGGCCATCTGCAACTCCGGCAGCTTCACCCGAAACGCCCGGGTGAGTCCAAGCAGCACGACAAGCCCCAGGCCCATCCAACCCAGGCCGATGCTGAACGACAGGCTAGTCAGGCTGCTCCACAGCCACAGCGTGCTGAGAAAACCCAGCCCGGGAATGGCGCCATACAGCAGGTAATTGCGGCCACCGCGCAGTTTTTGGTCGACCAAGTAGTGCTTGACCACCGCCAGGTTCACCGCCGAAAAGGCAAACAGCGCACCAAAACTGATCATGTTGGCCACGGTGTCGAGGGTGATTACCAAGGCAATCAGCGACAGCAAGCTGACCAGCAGGATGGCCGTGGCCGGTACGCGCTTTTTCGTCACCAGCTGCCCAAACACCCGCGGCAGCGCACCGTCGCGGCCCATGGCGAACAGCACGCGCGATACGCTGGCCTGCGACACCATGGCCGAGGCGAAGCAGCCGGCCACGTAGGTGGCGGTGAAGGCGGTCACCAGCAGCTCGCCACCGACCCGGCGCATCACGTCCACTGAAGCCGAGTCTGGGTCAGCGAAGCTGCCCCAGTCGGGGAACACCATTTGCGCGCAGTACGACACCACCAGGAACAACAAACCGCCAATCAGCGACACCGCAAGGATCGCCAGCGGAATGCGATAGGTTGGGTGGGTGGTTTCCTCGGCCATGGTCGAGACCGCATCGAAGCCCAGGAAAGACAGGCACAGCACGGCGGCGCCGGTCATCACCAATGGCACGCTGAAACCTTCATGGTGGAACGGCGCCAGCAGCGACACCGGCGCCGCCTGTGCGCTGAGGTTGTGGATGGACAAGGCGACGAAGACGATGATGAACACCAGTTGCACCACCACCAGGATCCAGTTGACCCGGGTGATGGACTCGATGCCAATCAGGTTGAGGAAGGTGACCAGGGCAATGGCGCCCAACACCCACACCCAGGCGTGGATGCTTGGGAAGTATTCCGACATGTAGATGCCAATCAGCAGGTAGCTGAGCAGCGGTAGGAAGATGTAGTCGAGCAGCAGTGTCCAGCCGGTGATGAAGCCGATGTGGCCGCCAAAGGCTTTGCGGGTGTAAGTGTAGACCGAGCCGGAGTAGGGGTGGGCCTGGACCATGCGGCCGTAGCTGTAGGCGGTCAGCAGCATGGCGGCGAGGGTTAGCAAGTAGGCGGTGGGCAGGTGCCCTTTGGTCATCTGGGTGACCAGCCCGTAGGTGGTGAATACCGCCAGGGGGACCATGTAGGCCAGGCCGAACAGGACCAGGGCGGTCAGCCCCATTGACTTGCGGAAGCGGCCGGTGCTGGCGCTGGGTTGCGATGGGGCATGCGGGGCAGGCGTATGGGCTGTACTTGTTGTTGTATGCATTGCTGACTCCTGAAAAGGGATGCAGGA
Source organism: Pseudomonas sp. Leaf58 (assembly GCF_003627215.1). Taxonomy (NCBI): domain Bacteria; kingdom Pseudomonadati; phylum Pseudomonadota; class Gammaproteobacteria; order Pseudomonadales; family Pseudomonadaceae; genus Pseudomonas; species Pseudomonas sp. Leaf58. The sequence goes on along the minus strand of NZ_CP032677.1, from coordinate 3,201,769 downwards.
CGCCGCGGCAGGCGAGCGGGCTCGCTACCGTTGGGTGTTGTGCAAGGAGGCCGAGCGGGTGGCTCGTAGCGGTGGGGCGAATTGATGCTCCCACACCCCGCAGGTACCCGGAATCACCCGTTGGGGTGAGCCTTGGCAGCAGCGCCTTCGCTCACCCCAACGGGTGATTTCGGTGTTTGCAGCACCATGGGAGTATCTGGCCAACAACGCACCGTACTGGCGGCGGTGCCCCTACTTGATACGGCAGGCCCACAGTGACTAATCAATTGCTTTCAGAACAGTGGTTCGAGCACCTGGCCAAGGTCACCGAGGCGATCGGCCGGCCGGGCTTTGCGGCTACCTTGTTTGCCGCGCTGGGCGTGATCCGGCCAATCCAGGCGACCACGGTGTACCTGTACCCGCACGACGGCATGCCCAGTGCGCTGTTCGAGCAGGACGACAAGGCGCCCTGGCAGCCCGAGGGCAATGTCAGCCGCTACCTGTCCGGCTTTTATCTGCTCGACCCGTTCTACGGCGCCTGTGTGGAGCAGCTGGCGTCCGGTTGCTACGGCCTGTTCGACGTGGCGCCCGACCATTTCGAGGTCAGCGAGTACTACCAGTCGTTCTACCGGCATTCGCACCTGGAGGATGAACTCAACTACATCCTGCAGGTGGCGCCTGGGCAAAGCCTGGCGGTATCGCTGGCCTTCACCGACAAGCTCGATGGGCAAACCCGCACGCTGTTCGGGCACATCACCCCTTGGGTGCTGGCGGTGCTCAGCAAGCACTTCGCCGGCCTGGACAGCCGCGCCGGGCGCTTCGAGAACATTCTCGAACAGCGCATCCACGCGGCCCTGAACAACTTCGGCAGCTCGCTGCTGACCGAGCGTGAGTGCCGTATCGCCCAGCTGATCCTGCGCGGCCACTCGACCAAGTCGCTGGCCGAGCGCCTGGGGGTGTCGGAAGACACCATCAAATCGCACCGCAAGAACGTCTACGCCAAGCTCGACATCGGCACCCAGTCGGAGCTGTTCTCCTTGTTCATCGACGCCCTGGCCAATGCCCAGGGCGTACTGGGCAAGGACCCGCTGGAAAGCTACATGGGCAAGCTGCGCTGAGCGCACGCCACCCTGCAACCCGACCGCAAAGGAAAACCAACAATGAATGCGCCTTTCGCCCCGCAACGCCAGACCCGTGATTACCAGGCATCCGATGCCGCGCACCACATCCATGCCTTCCTCGACCAGAAGGCGCTGAACGCCGAAGGGCCGCGGGTGATCGTCGGTGGCGAACGCCTGCACCTGTGGGACAGCGAGGGCAAGCGCTACCTGGATGGCATGTCCGGCCTCTGGTGCACCCAGCTCGGCTATGGCCGCCGCGACCTCACCGCTGCCGCTGCCGCGCAGATGGACCAGTTGGCCTACTACAACATGTTCTTCCACACCACCCACCCAGCGGTGATCGAGCTGTCCGAGCTGCTGTTCAGCCTGTTGCCCAAGCACTACAGCCACGCGATCTACACCAACTCCGGCTCCGAAGCCAACGAAGTGCTGATCCGCACCGTGCGCCGCTACTGGCAAGTAGTCGGCCAGCCGGACAAGAAGATCATGATCGGCCGCTGGAACGGTTACCACGGTTCGACCCTGGCGGCCACGGCGCTGGGTGGCATGAAGTTCATGCATGAAATGGGCGGGCTGATCCCGGATGTAGCGCACATCGACGAACCGTACTGGTACGCCGAGGGCGGCGAGCTGAGCCCGGCCGAATTCGGCCGCCGCTGCGCGTTGCAGTTGGAGGAAAAAATCCTCGAGCTGGGCGCCGAGAATGTCGCCGGCTTCGTTGCCGAACCGTTCCAGGGCGCGGGCGGCATGATCTTCCCGCCGGAAAGCTACTGGCCGGAAATTCAGCGCATCTGCCGCCAGTACGATGTGCTGCTGTGTGCCGATGAAGTGATCGGCGGCTTTGGGCGCACAGGGGAATGGTTCGCCCATGAGTACTTTGGCTTCGAGCCCGATACCTTGTCGATTGCCAAGGGCCTGACCAGCGGCTACGTGCCCATGGGTGGCCTGGTGTTGAGCAAGCGCATTGCCGAGGCCCTGGTGGAGCGGGGCGGGGTGTTTGCCCACGGCCTGACTTATTCCGGCCACCCGGTGGCGGCGGCGGTGGCCATCGCCAACCTGAAAGCCCTGCGCGACGAAGGCATCGTGCGCCAGGTAAGGGACGACACCGGGCCGTACCTGCAGCGTATTCTGCGCGAGGTGTTCGCCGACCACCCGTTGATTGGCCAGGTGCAGGGCGCCGGGCTGGTGGCGGCGCTGCAGTTTGCCGAGCACAAGCCAACGCGCAAGCGCTTTGCCAACGAGAACGACCTGGCCTGGCAATGCCGCACCTTTGGTTTCGAGGAAGGGGTGATCATTCGCTCCACCCTGGGCCGCATGATCATGGCGCCGGCGTTGATCGCCAACCACAGCGAGCTGGATGAGCTGGTGGAAAAGACCCGCATTGCCGTGGACCGCACAGCGCGGCTGGTCGGCAAGCTCTAAACCGCTGCTAAGGGCAACCCATTGCCCTGTGGGAGTGGGCATGCCCGCTCCCACAGCAATCGCCTAGTTCCCTACAAAAATGGCTTCAACCGTTACCAGGAGTACAAATGTACACCCTCGAATTCTGGCAACAACGTGCCTGCGACCTGTACCTCCCGGCCCAGGCGCTGATCGACGGCAAACCCATCAGCGCCCAAGACGGCGCCACTTTCGCCGCCATCAACCCCGCCACCAACACCGTCCTGGCACAGGTCGCCGCCTGCGGCCAGGCCGAGGTCGACCTGGCAGTCGCCAGCGCCCGCCGGGCCTTCGAGCACGGCCCGTGGCCGCGCATGGCGCCCACTGAGCGCAAGAAAGTGCTGCTACGCCTGGCCGAGCTGATCATGGCCCACCGCGAAGAACTGGCGTTGCTCGACTCGCTGAACATGGGCAAGCCGGTCATGGACGCCTACAACATCGACGTGCCGGGCTCGGCCCACGTGTTCGCCTGGTACGGCGAGGCGCTGGACAAGCTCTACGACCAGGTGGCCCCCACCGCGCCCAACGCACTGGCCACGATCACCCGCGAAGCGCTAGGCGTGGTCGCCGCCGTGGTGCCATGGAACTTCCCGCTCGACATGGCCGCCTGGAAGCTCGCCCCAGCGCTGGCCGCCGGCAATAGCGTGGTGCTCAAGCCTGCCGAGCAATCGCCGTTCTCGGCCCTGCGCCTGGCCCAACTGGCGCTGCAGGCCGGTGTACCGGAGGGCGTGCTGAACGTGGTACCAGGCCTGGGCGAGCAGGCCGGGCAGGCGCTGGGCCTGCACCCGGACGTGGACTGCCTGGTGTTCACCGGCTCCACCCAGGTGGGCAAGTACTTCATGCAATACTCGGCGCAGTCCAACCTCAAGCAGGTGTGGCTGGAATGTGGCGGCAAAAGCCCCAACCTGGTGTTCGAAAACTGCCAGGACCTGGACCTTGCTGCAGAAAAGGCCGCTTTCGGCATCTTCTTCAACCAAGGTGAAGTGTGCTCGGCCAATTCGCGGCTTTACGTGCAGCGCTCCATTCATGACGAATTCGTCGAGCGCCTGCAAGCCAAGGCTCGTCAGTGGCTGCCGGGCAACCCGCTGGACCCGGCGAGCCGTGCCGGTGCGATTGTCGATGCCGAGCAGGCCGGCCGCATCGAGGCGGCCATTGCCCGGGCAGGTCAGGAGGGGGCGCGGCGGGTGTGTGGTGGTCGGCGCCTGACCATCGACGGCTCGGACAATTACATCGAGCCGACCATTTTCGCGGGTGTCGATGCCAGCATGAGCCTGGCGCGCGAGGAGGTGTTCGGGCCGGTGCTGGCGGTCAGTGCCTTTGACAGTGAAGCGCAGGCCGTGCGCCTGGCCAACGACAGCCTCTATGGCCTGGCGGCGTCGGTGTGGAGTGATGATTTCAACCAGGTCCACCGGGTGGCGCGTGCGTTGAAGGCCGGCACGGTGTCGGTGAACACCGTCGATGCACTGGATGTGGCGGTGCCGTTCGGGGGTGGCAAGCAGTCCGGGTTCGGCCGCGACCTGTCGCTGCATTCGTTCGACAAGTATTCGCAGCTCAAGACCACCTGGTACCAGCTGCGCCCCTGATGACACTCTCTGAACGGCATAAGGGCAACCCTGTTCCTACCCGGCCTGCTGTGCAATCAATGCCAGGCAGCGCTGCACCATCGGGCTGACATCGCCCTGGCGCCGGCTGAGGATGATCGGGCTGACCGCACCGCTGTCGAGCAGGCCGACATAGTCGATGTCGGTGCGGTGCTGCTGTTGCACCGACGCCGGCACCAGGGTCACGCCCACCCCGACGGCCACCAAGCCAATGGCGGTTTGCAGTTCGTTGGCCCACTGGCTGACACGGATACTCATGCCGTGGTGGGCGAATAGCGCCAGCACATGGTCGGCATAGCTGGGCCGGGGGTTGGCCGGGTACAGGATGAACGCCTCACCGGCCAGCTGGGCGAGGGTGAGCGGGGCGCCCGCCAACGGGTGGCCCTTGGGGAGCACGGCCACCAGCGGGTCCTCGCACAACACCTGCTGGTGAATGGCCGGGTCATCGATGCGAATGCGCCCGAAGGCGATGTCGATACGGCCGCTTTTCAGCGCCTCCACCTGTTGCAGCGTAGTCATCTCGTTCAGCCCCAGTTCCAGCTCGCTGTCCTGGCGCAGCTGGCGAATCAGCTCCGGCAGCACGGTGTACAGGGTTGAGGGCGCAAAGCCGATACCCAACCACTGGCGCTGGCCCTGGCCGATGCGGCGGGTGTTGTCGCTGATGTTCTGCAACTGTTGCAGCACGGTGCAACTCTGTTCGTAAAAGAAGCGGCCTGCCTCGGTCAACCGCAGCGGGCGCTCGCGCATCACTAGCAGCGTGCCAAGCTCGTCCTCGAGCTGGCTGATCTGCCGGCTCAGCGGTGGCTGGGCAATGTGCAGCAGCTCGGCGGCGCGGGTGAAGTTAAGGGTTTCGGCCAGCACCTTGAAGTAACGCAGGTGGCGCAGTTCCATCAGACCTCCAGGGTATGGTGGGAGATTCATTCGATATTGGACGGCTATCAGGGTCTCGCGCAATCCTTGAGCAATCAAGCAAATGCACCATTCGGGCCTGCGGCTGGCAGCCTGATATAACGGGACCTGGTAACAATGACAAGCGCGCTGATTGAACGTATAGAAGCCATTATCGTCGACCTGCCGACCATTCGCCCGCACAAGCTGGCAATGCACACCATGCAGCAGCAAACCCTGGTGGTATTGCGCGTACGCTGCAGCGACGGTGTTGAAGGCATCGGCGAGGCCACCACCATCGGCGGCCTGGCCTACGGTTACGAAAGCCCTGAGGGCATCAAGGCCAACATCGACGCGCACCTGGCGCCGGCGCTGATCGGCCTGCCGGCTGACAACATCAACGCCGCCATGCTCAAGCTGGACAAACTGGCCAAGGGCAACACCTTTGCCAAGTCGGGTCTCGAAAGCGCCTTGCTCGACGCCCAGGGCAAGCGCTTGGGCCTGCCGGTGAGCGAACTGCTAGGCGGCCGCGTGCGCGATAGCCTGGAAGTGGCTTGGACCCTGGCCAGCGGTGACACCGCCCGTGACATCGCCGAAGCCCAGCACATGCTGGAAATCCGCCGGCACCGGGTGTTCAAGCTGAAGATCGGCGCCAACCCACTGGCACAGGATCTCAAGCATGTGGTGGCGATCAAGCGCGAGCTGGGCGACAGCGCCAGCGTGCGGGTCGACGTCAACCAGTACTGGGACGAGTCCCAGGCCATCCGTGCCTGCCAGGTGCTCGGCGACAACGGTATCGACCTGATCGAACAACCGATTTCGCGCATCAACCGCAGTGGCCAGGTACGCCTGAACCAGCGCAGCCCGGCACCAATCATGGCCGATGAGTCGATTGAAAGCGTCGAGGACGCCTTCAGCCTGGCCGCCGACGGCGCCGCCAGCATCTTTGCCCTGAAAATCGCCAAAAACGGCGGCCCGCGCGCCGTGCTGCGCACCGCGCAAATCGCCGAAGCCGCCGGTATTGCCCTGTATGGCGGGACCATGCTCGAAGGCTCGATCGGCACCCTGGCCTCGGCCCATGCCTTTCTCACCTTGCGCCAGCTGACCTGGGGCACCGAGCTGTTCGGGCCGCTGCTGCTGACCGAAGACATCGTCAACGAGCCGCCGCAGTACCGCGACTTCCAGTTGCACATTCCACGCACTCCAGGCCTGGGCCTGACCCTGGACGAACAGCGCCTGGCGCGCTTCGCCCGCCGCTGAATCGGCATGGCTGAAATAACACACAACCCTTGTGGGAGCGGCTTTAGCCGCGAAGCAGGCAACGCTGTGGAGGGCACCGGCCATGCCGGTGTTCGCAGCTGCAGCCGCTCCTACAACGACTCAAGGAGAATTTCATGCTGTTCCACGTAAAAATGACCGTGAAACTGCCGCTCGACATGGACCCGGCCAAAGCCGCCCAGCTCAAGGCCGACGAAAAGGAACTGGCCCAGCGCCTGCAGCGCGATGGCAGCTGGCGCCACCTGTGGCGCATTGCCGGGCACTACGCCAACTACAGCGTATTTGATGTGCCCAGCGTCGAGGCGCTGCACGACACCCTGATGCAGCTGCCGCTGTTCCCATACATGGACATCGAGGTCACCGGCCTGTGCCGGCACCCCTCGTCGATTCACAGCGACGACCGCTGATTTGCCCCAGTCTGCCCGACAAGAACAAAATGAGGTAAACACGATGACCGTGAAAATTTCCCACACTGCCGATGTTCAAGCGTTCTTCAACCAAGTGGCTGGCCTGGGCCATGCCGAAGGCAACCCACGCTTCAAGCAGATCATCCTGCGGCTGCTGCAGGACACCGCGCGCCTGGTCGAAGACCTGGAAATCACCGAGGACGAGTTCTGGCACGCCGTGGACTACCTGAACCGCCTGGGTGGCCGCAACGAAGCCGGCCTGCTGGCGGCGGGCCTGGGCATCGAGCACTTCCTCGACCTGCTGCAAGACGCCAAGGATGCCGAAGCCGGCCTGACTGGCGGCACCCCGCGTACCATCGAAGGCCCGCTGTATGTGGCGGGGGCGCCGCTGGCGCAAGGCGAAGTGCGCATGGATGACGGCACCGACCCGGGCGTGGTGATGTTCCTTCAGGGCCAAGTGTTCGATGCCGACGGCAAGCCGCTGGCCGGTGCCACCGTCGACCTGTGGCATGCCAACACTCAAGGCACATATTCGTACTTCGACTCGAGCCAGTCCGAATACAACCTGCGTCGGCGCATCATCACCGATGCCGAGGGCCGCTACCGCGCGCGTTCCATCGTGCCATCGGGGTACGGCTGCGACCCGCAGGGGCCAACCCAAGAGTGCCTGAACCTGCTTGGCCGCCACGGCCAGCGTCCGGCGCATGTGCACTTCTTCATCTCGGCACCGGGGCACCGCCACTTGACCACGCAGATCAACTTTGCCGGTGACCAATACCTGTGGGATGACTTCGCCTACGCCACCCGTGACGGCTTGGTCGGTGACCTGCGCTTTGTCGAAGATGCCGCAGCGGCGCACGACCGTGGCGTGCAGGGCGAGCGCTTTGCCGAGCTTGCGTTCGACTTCCACCTGCAAGCGGCCCAGGCCCCGGCCGCCGAAGCGCGCAGCCACCGCCCGCGTGCTCTGCAAAGCGACTGAGGCCTGAAATGATCCCTCAGGTCCCCGACCACACGGTGAGTGACCTGATGTTCTGATTGGTTTTTGCCTGGGCCTTTCCGTGCGGGGAGGGCCTGGGTTTTTTGCTGCCAGGGGCGAGTGATCTAGAATTGGCCTTTTACCCGAGCCCCGCACCATGCTGCCCATCGAACTCTTGCCCACCACCGCCGACCAAGCCCCGCTGATTCGCAACCTCTACCAGTTTTACGCCTACGAGTCCTCCGCCTGGGAGCAGGAAGACGTCGACGTGGATGGCCGCTTCTATATCCATGACGAGCACTTGCAACGTTACTGGCAGGCCGATGGCTGGGCCGCCTACCTGGTGCTGGCAGACGGCTTCATCGCCGGCTTCGTGCTGGTGGAACGCAGCGAGCTGCCGAGCATCGAGGCGTTCGAGTTGGCCGACCTGTTCATACTACCTAAATACCGTCGGCAGGGCATTGGCCGGGCCGTGGCGCTGCAACTGCTGGGCGGCGAGGGCGATTGGCTGCTGCGCTGCTATGCCCAGGACGCGCCTGCGCTAGCGTTTTGCAATGCGCTGTTGGCGAGCCTGTCGCGACCAGCGCAAGCGATTAGCCTGGCTGATGATGCCGGCTTGCTCAATTTTCTGGTAACGGGCGCCCGCCATTGAGCGGTTACCAGCCTGGCCCAAGACTCAGCTGTTCCAGTCTGGCGCAAATGCTGGGCTGACCACTCGCTGGTCTTTGGGCAAGCCGGCAATCGCCGCGCGGTCCTCGTCATCCAACTGCACGTTCAGCGCCGCCAAGTTGGCCAGCTGGTTGTCGCGGCTGCTGGCCTTGGGGATCACCGCCACGCGGTCTTGGTCCAGTAACCACTTCAGCGCCACCTGGCTGGGCAGCACGCCATGTTTGCGGGCAATCGCCTGGATCACCGGCTGCGCAGCCGCCTGCCCACGGGCCAGCGGGGTGTAGGCGGTGAGCAGTAGGTCGTGGTGGCGGGCGTAGTCCAGCAGCGCTTGCTGGCTGAGCAGCACGTGGTATTCCACTTGGATCGCCGCCAATGGCGCACCCAGGGTTTCCACCACTTGGCGCAGCAACCCCAGCGGGAAGTTGGCGACGCCGATACTGCGCGCCTTACCCTCGTCTCGCAGTGCCACCAGGGTTTCGATGCTGCGGGCCAGGTCCCAGTCCTTGCCGGGCCAGTGGATGTAGAACAGGTCGACCTGCTCGGTGCCCAGCGTGCGCAGGCTGTCTTCCAGCGATTGACGCATGGCCTGGGGCGCCAGGCGATCCCACCACACTTTGGTGGTCAGGTGGATTTGTTCGCGCGGTACATCGCTGTCGCGCAGTGCCCGGCCGACGGCGGCCTCGTTGTCGTAGGCAGTGGCGGTGTCGATGTGGCGGTAACCCACTTCAAGCGCCTGGCGCACCGCTTGGGTGCACTCGGTGCCAGTCATTGGCCAAGTACCCAGGCCGATTGCAGGGAGGGCCAGGCCGTTACGGGTGGTGAGCCTTTGCATGTAAATTCCTTGTACGGTGTGCGGGGTTCGCAGTCGATGGTCGGCGATCAGCACGGCACGGGCCATGCGCGCGGGGCACAAAGTGGTCGATCAGCGAACAGAAGTTGCAATCGGCCTGGTCAAGCGGCAATTGAACTTCCTTATCCTGCGGCATCTCTTCTAGAATTCGAGCTGTTGCATCCGCCAGGCCATGCCTGCGCGACTTTGCCCGGGCGCCGCATCCAGCCGCGCCGTCATCGAGAGTGCCATGAGTTCCAGCACACCGCTGTCCGGCGTCAACCAACCCCTGCGTGGCATCGCCTTGGTGGTAGTGGCGACCTTCCTGTTCGCCAGCCACGATGCCCTGTCCAAATTCCTCGGTGGCGTGTACCCGATCATCATGGTGGTGTGGGCGCGGTATGTGGTGCACACGCTGCTGATGGCCGGTATCTTCCTGCCCAAGGCGGGCCTCAACGTGCTGCGCACCCGCCGCCCGCTGTTGCAGACGCTACGCGCCCTGAGCCTGCTGAGTACCAGCCTGCTATTCACCACCGGCCTGCAGTACCTACCGCTGGCCGAGGCCACGGCGGTGAACTTCCTCGCCCCGGTACTGGTAACCGCGCTGTCGGCGCCGCTGCTGAAAGAGCGGGTGACGGTGGCGCAGTGGGCGGCGGTGGTGATGGGCTTTATCGGCGTACTGGTGGTGGTGCACCCGGGTGGCGCGATGTTCACCCCGGCGATTCTGTATCCGTTCGGTTCGGCGCTGGGCTTCTGCTTCTACCAGTTGCTAACGCGGATCTTGGCTGCACATGACAGCCCGACCACCAGCAACTTCTATGCGGGGTTGTGCAACACCCTGGCGATGAGTGCGCTGGTGCCGTTTTTCTGGGCAATGCCACGTTGGGACCATGCGCTGCTGATGCTAGCGCTGGGTGGCTTTGGCATGACTGCGCACCTGCTGCTGACCCAGGCTTTCCGCCATGCGGCACCGGCGTTATTGGCACCGTTCAGCTATTGCCAAATCGTGTTTGCTGGCTTGCTGGGGTTTGTGGTCTACAGCCAGGTGCCAGATACCTTGAGCCTGGTGGGCATCTTGGTGATCTGCCTCAGTGGGCTGGGGGCGGCGTGGATGCAGCGGGCCAAGTAGGCTTTTGCGCTGGCATTGTGTTGCGGCCACCCGGGTAGCCCTTGCTCGATTTATCGCCAGCCCCTACCGCGCCATGAACTGCAGAATGCGTTCACGCAGCCAGCGCTCGGCGGGGTCGTTGTCCTGGGCGCCGCTCCACACCATCGACAGCTCGGCCTCGGTGATGTCGAACGGTGCCGGGTCGGCGCGCAGGCTGCCATCGTCGGCCAGGGCGCAGGCGGCGTAGTCGGGCACCGTGGCGATCAGCTCGGTGTTGCGCAGCAAGGCGCGCAGGCTGCCGAACTGCGGCACCGCCAGCACCACTTTGCGGCAGCGGCCGATGCGCGCCAGGTCGAGGTCGATGTTGCCACTCATGTCGCCCGAGAATGACACCATCACATGCGGCCGCGCGCAGTATTCGTCGAGGCTCAGCGGGCCCGGGCGGTTGTCGGCGCGCAACACCCGCACGCCAATGTCGCGCAGCTTACGGCGTTTGGCGGTGGCCGGCAGGTCGGTGGTGTAGCTTACCCCCACCGAGATTTCGCCGCTGGCCAGCAGCGCTGGCATTAGCAAGAAGTTGGCCCGCCGCACCACCACGCTGGTGTCCGGGGCTTCTTCGCGCAGGGCCTGGAGCAGGGCTGGGAACAAGCCAAACTCGGCATCGTCCGACAGGCCCAGGCGAAACACGTTGCAGCTGTTCGCCGGGTCGAATTCGCGGGCCCGGCTGATGGCAGCGGAGATCACGTCCATGGCAGGCCCCAGTTCGGCGAAGATCTGCATGGCCCTTGGCGTCGGCTCCATGGCCCGGCCGTTGCGAATCAGCAGCGGGTCGTCGAACAGCTCGCGCAGGCGAGCAAGGGCGGCGCTGACGGTGGGTTGAGTGATGAACAGCTTTTCGCCGACCCGGGTCAGGTTGCGTTCGATCATCAGGGCTTCGAACAACACCAGCAGGTTCATGTCGACACGGCGCAGGTCGTTGCGGTTCATGGGGCGCGAGTTCCGGAACAGAGGGCTTGGCGGTGTATTCAAGCATGAGGCGCGGCCTTGTGCCTTGTACGGATGTGCCGGCCGCTCGCCTCAGCCGGGCAGGCGCTTTTCCATTGGCTGATAGACCAGCCCGGCAAACTCGCCCACTTCGCCCGCCAGGGTGAAGCCGTAGCGTTGGTAGGCAGGCACTGACGTCAACGACGCCTTGACCGTCACCACCTCAACCCGGGCATGGCGCAGCGCAGCATTCATCAGGCGCATGCCGATGCCCGTACGTTGCCAGCCCGGGGCGACGAACAGCATCGCCACATGGCGGCCCTCCTTGAGTTCGATCAACCCCGCTATTGCGCCCTCAGATACACAGGCCAGCATCAGGTTGTCGCCCTGCATGCGCTCGGCGAATGCCTGGGCTGCCGCCACCTTGGCGAAGGTTTCCACACCCTGCGCCGACAGCGAGGGGGCGACTGCCTGCATAAATGCATCCATGCACAGTGCACTGGCGTGGGGAAGGTCATCAAGGGTCAGTTTGCGTATCTGCATGGTTGTCGTCCGTGTCTGCAAGCAGGGTTGGACAGTGTGCCGATTACGCTGCCGTTGCCGCAACCGGCCTGGCTTCACCGATCAGGATGTCTTCAAAAAACGCCCCAACGGGTTCGCTGGGGTGGCACAACTGGATCTCCAGTACCCATACCACCTCGCTCGGGACGATTTCCACCTCGGCCAGTTTGTCCTGCCCATACAACACATGCGGGAAGTCGGCAATGCGGTGCCCGGCCAGGTTGCGCTCCAACTGCCAGCCTTTTGCTTGGGCGCTGCGCTCGGCGAAGTCATACAGCTCACGCCCGGTCAGGCCGCGGCCCCAGGCCTGGCGGGTTTCGTCGAACACCTCATGCAAGGCCTTGACGCAGGCGTGGTGCAGGTCGCGCTCGCCAAACACGAAGGTGTCGCCATAGTCGCCTTCATAGCCATCCCACACTGGGCCGACGTCGACCACGACGATGTCTGAGGGGCGTAATACACGCTGCAGATCGATGCCTTGGCGGGGCGTGCGCACAGTATCGTCGCCAAAGCGGATATAGGTGGGGTGCCAGGTGTGTGATGCACCCATCGCTTGCAAGGTTTGCGCGGCCATCTCCAGTGCCTGGGCGGTGGTCATGCCGACATGGAGCTGGCTGGCGATCGCCGCCACCGACCGTACCGACTGCTCGCGGGCCGCGAGCATGCCGTCCAGCGAGTAGCGCGGGCCGACTTTCTCCAGCACTGGGTGCAGGGTGTTGGCCGCAGAAGCCTCGGGTACTAATGCACCGCTGGCAACGAAAGCCTCGGCGACAAAACGATGGGGCTGCAGGCCTGCCGCCAGGCACTGCTCGCGAGCCTGGCTGATCATCGCCGGGTTGCCGCAGGCATACACCTGGGTGTCGGCCCAGCGATGGGCCTGGGCCAGCGCCACCTGCTGCACCCGCGCCTGGCCCGCCAGCACCGGGTGCCAGCGAAAGCGTGAGTGCGTGCGGCTGGCCTGGTCGAGAAACGCACGGTCATAGAAGTCGGCGGTGGTTTTGCCGCCCCAGTACAACGTGACCTCGGCATCACTTGCCAAGGCGGTCAGCAGCAATGGCTTGATGCCGGCATAACCTGTACCGGTGGCGAACAGCACCAGGGGCCGGTGGTCATCGTGCTGCCAGGTGCAGGCACCCACCGGCCCTTCAAGTTTCAAGCTGTCACCGGCTTGCAGGGTTGGCAGCAGGCGTTCGGTAAACAGGCCGCCAGTGACCTTGCGGATGTGAAACACCAGCTGCCCTTGGGCCTGGGCGGGCAGGTTGGCGATGGAGAAACAGCGGCTGTCGCCGTTGTCGAGGCGAAAGCGTACGTATTGGCCAGCCCGTACTTCCAGCGGCTGTGCCGGCCGCAGCACCAACTCGATGATATCAGCGCTCAGTTCCCGCTTGCCCAGAACCTGGGCGTAGGTCTCCAGTGCTGGGGTTTCCAGCGACCAGCCGGGGATCTCCAGGCGCATGTCGCTGCAGGCATGGCTTTGGCACAGCAGCATTTCATCAGCGGCCAGGGGGTAGCAGGGGGCGGGCACGTCCGCCGCCCGCTGCTTGTCCTGATACTGCCCCGATACCACCTTGACCTTGCATGACCCGCAGGCGCCACGACGGCAAGAGAAAGGCACCGGCAGGCCGCTGGCGAGCATGGCATCGAGCAGCAACTCCTGGCTGGCTTCGAAGGTTTTGCCCGAGGGCGACAATTCAATGACGTGGCGGCTTTGCATGTACACCTCTGGGCAAATGGAGGTTGGATTGTTGCTATAGTCCAGGACCCGTAGAACCTCCAGTTTTGGTTAATTCACATGGTCCAGCTTCGCAAATGGCAACCGCTGCTCAAGCTCGACGGTGCGCAGCCGCAGGCTACGTACCGGCAGATTGTTGAGGGCCTGGTGGCCGCGATCAGCGAAGGCCGCCTGCGCCCAGGCACGGCGTTACCCGGCACGCGGGAAATGGCGCAGCTGCTGAACGTCAATCGCAAGACGGTGATCCTTGCCTACGAAGAAGCCGAGACCAAAGGCTGGCTGGAAAGCGTGCAGCGCCGGGGCACCTTCGTCAGTCGGCAACTGGCCGCTGGCAGCCTGCCCGAGCCTGGTGCCGCGCGGCCCTTTGCTCTGGCGCTGCAAGAGGAGCCCGCCGTGGCCTACTTTACGGCCAACCAACAAGCTGCCGCGCAGCAGGGCCGGCCGGGTGCGTTGTTCTTCGACAATGGCGCCTGCGACCACCGCCTGTTGCCGCAGGCGGTGTTGCACCGCTATTACCGCAATGCCTTGCGCAACAGTTTCGCTACCAACAGCGTGCGCCATGGCAGCGAGTGCAGCAGCCGCTACCTACGCAGCGCCTTGGCCGACATGTTGCGGCACAACCGCAGCCTGAACGTTGGCGCCGAGCATATCTGCCTGACCCAGGGCGTGCAGATGTCGCTGTACCTGGTGGCCAGTGTGCTGCTCAAACCTGGTGATGTGGTGCTGGTCGAGCGCCTGAGCTATCCGCCAGCGTGGGAAATCTTTCGCCAGTTGGGCGCCCAGTTGGTCACCGTGGGCCTGGATGACGAGGGCTGCCGGGTTGATCAAATCGATGCATTGTGCCGGCAGCACAAGGTGCGAATGTTGTACATCACACCCCATCACCAGTTCCCGACCACGGTCAGCCTGCCTGCTGGGCGGCGGCAGCAGTTGTTGGAGCTGGCGCGGCAGCACGACGTTTGCGTGGTCGAGGAAGACTACGACCACGAATACCACTATGCCGGGCGGCCTTATTTGCCGTTGGCCAGTGACCGTCAGCAGCGGCATGTGATTTACATCGGCTCACTGTCCAAGTCTTTGGGCAGTACCTTCCGCTGCAGCTTCATCGTGGCGCCAGCCCAGGTGGCTGCGGTGCTCGAGCGCAGGGCGACCTTGACCTTGGGGCAGGGCGATGCGGTGATGCAGCGGATGCTGGCGGACTTGATCAGCGATGGCGAGTTGAAGAAGCACTTGCGACGGGTTGCTCGAACGTATCGTCAGCGTCGGGAGACCCTGTTGGCGTGTTTGCAGGATGCCTTTGGTGACCAGGTAACCGTGCGCGAACCTGAAGGCGGGTTGGCGCTGTGGGTGAAGTTTGACGACGCGATCGATGTCGACCAGTTGGTGGGCAAAGCGTTGGAGTTGGACTTGGTGGTGCGCAGTGGTCGGCAGTTTTCCCCGTTTGGCCATGCGGAAAATGCCTTGCGCCTTGGTTTTGCCTCGCTGGATACGGATGAAATCCGCCTGGCCACCCTGCGCCTGGCTCAGGCGGCGAGGGCGATTGCAACGGCAGTCCTTTAACACCGGCCCTGCCGATGCCAGGCCCCGCGGCGCCTGCGTGGCTGGCTTGCCCGCTGCCTCAGGGGCAAACCATCGACTTCCCGGGGCGATGAGGTTAGCCTCGGCGTAATGCTGCTGGTCAGCCAATAGAAAAATCATCGCCATGCCTGCAGGTTTCCCCGGCTTACCCTCACTCAATGCGCTGCGCATGTTCGAAGTGGTGGCGCGCCACTTGAACTTTCGCCTGGCGGCCGAGGAGCTTGGTGTCACCCAGGCGGCCGTCGCCCAGCAGATTCGCGGGCTGGAGGCCGGGCTGGAGGTACGCCTGTTCGAGCGCTTGCCGCGCGGCCTTGGCCTGACCGATGCCGGCCACGCGTACAGCACCAGTGTGCGCAGCGCCCTGGCGATGATCGATGAGGCCACACGGCTGTTGCGCCCGGCGCCATCCCACCTCACCGTCAGCGTAACGCCAACCTTTGCTTCAAAATGGCTGATTCCCAAACTGGGCCATTTTGCCGAGCGTAACCCCGAGATAGACCTGCGGGTGTTGGCCACCGACCGGCTTTCGCATTTTCATACCGATGGGGTCGACCTGGCCGTGCGTTATGGGCAGCCGCCGTTTGGCGCCGGGCTTAATGCAGAGTTGCTGATGGAGCAACCGGTGGTGGCGGTGGCCAGCCCGGCGTTGTTGGCACAAGTGGGCTGGCCCGAGGGTTTTGCCGACTTGCAACGCTACGTGGCGTTGCACGATGCGCACAACTTCTGGCCGCAGTTCTGCGCCGAAGTGTTCCCAGGCCATCCGGCACCTGGTGCGAAGACCGTGCGCTTCAACCAGACCTCGCTGGCCATTGAAGCCGCCATTGGCGGCCAAGGCATCACCCTCGCCAGTCTGGCTTTCGTCAACGACGACATCGCCGCGGGCCGGCTGGTGCAGGTGTTCCCCCAGCAACTGCGGTTGGACAAGGCGTTCTACCTGGTGTGGCCGCGCAAGGGGCAGCCGCCTGTGGCCCTGCAGGTCGTCAGGGCGTGGCTGAAGATTCAGGCTGGCGAAAGAAAATCTACTGGCTAGGCATCGCCCTGCTGCCTCCCTCCGCGCCGGTGTGGCTGCTAGTGTGAATGCACGTGCAAACACCTGGTTTCATCGCCGAAGGAGGCAATATGTCTGTGGAAAAAGTAGCCATCATCACCGCCGGTGGCAGCGGCATGGGCGCAGCAGCGGCACGCCGCCTGGCTGCAGACGGCTTCAAGGTCGGTATCTTGTCGTCCTCGGGCAAGGGCGAAGCGTTGGCCGAGGCGCTGGGCGGTATCGGCATTACCGGTAGCAATCAGTCGGTCGAGGACCTGCAGCGGCTGGTGGATGCCGTGGTCGAAAAGTGGGGACGCGTCGATGTGCTGGTCAACAGCGCCGGCCATGGCCCGCGCGCACCGATCCTGGAGATCAGCGACGAAGACTGGCACAAGGGCATGGACACCTACCTGCTCAATGTCATCCGCCCGGCACGCCTGGTGACGCCGATCATGCAGCGGCAGAAGGGCGGGGTAATCATCAACATCTCCACCGCCTGGGCATTCGAACCCAACGAAATGTTCCCCACCTCGGCGGTGTTCCGTGCCGGCCTGGCCGCGTTCAGCAAGATATTCGCCGACACCTACGCGGCGGACAACGTACGCATCAACAACGTATTGCCCGGCTGGATCGATAGCCTGCCGGCTACCGAGCAGCGCCGCGACAGCGTACCGCTCAAGCGCTATGGCAGCAGCGAAGAAATTGCCGCGACCATTGCGTTTCTGGCCAGTGCAGGAGCGGCCTATATCACCGGGCAAAACATCAAGGTCGATGGCGGCCTGACGCGCAGTGTCTGACCGCCATTAGTGCGCAGCGGTCGGCAGCAGGCCTGAGCGCTGGGCATTGCGCGCGGCCTCAATCAGCTGCAGGTTGCGGTTGCGCAAAGCATGGTTGGCGCCAACCCGCAGGTTGGAGCGCAGCGCCAGGGTTTGTGCCTGTTCATACTGCCCTTGCTGAAGGCGCAAAACGCCCAGGTAGTGCAGCGTCGCCGGGTTGTTCGGCTGAATGTGCAGCGCGCGCTCCAGGGTGGCCGCTGCCTGGTCCAACTGCCCGTCGGCATACTGCTGCGAGGCCGTTTCGATCAGTACGGTCGAGGCACTGTTGCTGCGTGCCGGCGCATAGCGCTCGCCGGCCAGTGCGACCTGTGCCGTGACTGCGCTGAACAACAAGAGCAAAGCTGGCAGAACGGGTGCACTGGGCATTGGCAGTAGACTCGACAGGGCTTGGGCAAGCCCCTGGCCGGAGGGCGAGGGGATGCTATCGACCCAAGCGCAGCGTTGAAGTTCCCGCTTGGATAGGGGGGGGCTTTTCCGCAGCCTGTGGTTGGCAACATCTGTTCGGTTACCGCACATAACCACACCCCGCCGCCTCAAGCCTGCGCCTGTACCTCCGATAGCAGCACACCCACCGTCGAATCATCGACCAGAAGTGGTGCCAACAAGGAGTACTGCCTGCATGCTTGCCAACCTGAAGATCCGTAGCGGAATGTTCTGGGTGCTGTCGCTGTTCAGCCTGACCCTGCTGTTTTCGACCGTCAGTGCCTGGCGGGCAGCGGTGGGCAGTGACCAGCAGATCACCGAACTGGACCAGACCGCACACCAGTCGGACCGGTTGAACAATGCGTTGCTGATGGCGATTCGCGCCAGTGCCAATGTGTCCTCTGGCTTCATCGAGCAGTTGGGCGGCCATGAGGAAAGTGCGAACAAACGCATGGCGCTGTCGGTTGAGCTGAACGACAAGAGCCAGCAACTGGTGAACGCGTTTGTCGAAAACACCCGTGAGCCTGCACTCCACGCGCTGGCCGCCGAATTGCAGGCCACCTTCGGCGAGTACGCCAAGGCGGTTGCCGGGCAGCGTGAGGCCACCCGTCAACGCTCGCTCGAACAATACTTCAAGGTCAACACCGACGCCGGCAATGCCATGGGCCGGTTGCAGGCCTTGCGCCAGCAGTTGGTCGGGGCATTGAGTGAGCGCGGCCAGCAGATCATGCTGGAATCCGACCGGCGCCTGGCCCGAGCCCAGCTGCTGAGCCTGGCGCTGCTGGGCGTGACAGTGTTGCTGGCAGTGCTGTGCTGGGCCTTCATTGCCCAGCGCGTGCTGCTCCCGTTGCGCGAAGCAGGTCGGCATTTCCAGCGCATTGCCGGCGGCGATTTGAGTATGCCGGTGAACGGGCAGGCCACTAACGAGATCGGCCAGCTGTTCCATGAACTGGAGCGCATGCAGCAGAGCCAGCGCGACACCCTTGGGCAAATCAACAGCTGTGCCAGGCAATTGGACGCAGCCGCCACGGCGCTGAACGCAGTCACCGAGGAAAGCGCCAACAACTTGCGCCAGCAGGGCCAAGAGCTGGAGCAGGCCGCCACTGCCGTCACCGAAATGACCACGGCCGTAGAGGAGGTTGCGCGCAACGCCATCACCACTTCGCAGACCACCAGCGAATCCAACCAGCTGGCCGCGCAAAGCCGTCGGCAAGTCAGCGATAACATCGATGGCACCCAGGCCATGACCCGCGAGATCCAGACCAGCAGCGCGCACCTGGAGCAACTGGTCGGGCAGGTGCGGGATATCGGTAAAGTGCTGGAGGTGATCCGCTCGGTGTCCGAGCAAACCAACCTGCTGGCGCTCAATGCCGCCATCGAGGCCGCTCGCGCGGGCGAAGCGGGGCGCGGTTTTGCGGTGGTGGCGGATGAAGTGCGGACACTGGCCTACCGCACGCAACAATCGACCCAGGAAATCGAGCAGATGATCGGGCGTGTGCAGGCGGGCACCGAAGCGGCGGTAGCCTCGATGCAAGCGAGCACCAGCCGCGCCCAGTCGACCCTGGACGTCACCCTGGCCTCGGGGCAGGTGCTGGAGGGTATCTACAGCGCGATCGGCGAGATCAACGAGCGCAACCTGGTAATTGCCAGTGCCGCCGAAGAACAGGCCCAGGTGGCGCGGGAAGTGGACCGCAACCTGCTGAACATCCGCGAGCTTTCGACATCCTCGGCAGCGGGGGCGCAG
Organism: Pseudomonas sp. Leaf58; assembly: GCF_003627215.1. Taxonomy (NCBI): domain Bacteria; kingdom Pseudomonadati; phylum Pseudomonadota; class Gammaproteobacteria; order Pseudomonadales; family Pseudomonadaceae; genus Pseudomonas; species Pseudomonas sp. Leaf58. Next base: position 3,182,588 of record NZ_CP032677.1, on the reverse strand, counting down.
CAGACCAGCGAAGCGAGCAAGGCACTGTCCGGGTTGGTAGGAGAGATGACGGCGTTGGTGGGGCGGTTCAGGGTGTGAGCCTGTAATAGGCCCGCTCCCACTTCAGTTCATCGTTCGTGCTTCGTTCTTGGCATGGGCAGCATCTGACCCCGGCCCCCAGCATGACCGCTCAAATCTCGACCTGAGTGCCCAGCTCGATGACCCTGTTCAGCGGTAGCTGAAAGTACTTGAGGTTGCTGTTGGCATTCTTCAGCAAAAAGGCGAACAGGTGCTCGCGCCAGCGGGCCATGCCCATTTGCTTGCCGGCGATGACTGTCTCCCGGCTAAGAAAATAGGTAGTGCGCATGGGGCCGAACTGCAGGTCCGTTCGCTGGCAGCGGCTTAACGCCAGCGGCACGTCGGGTTCCTCCATAAAGCCGAAATGCAGGCTCACACGGAAAAAGCCGTCACCAAAGGCCTCGACTTCGCAGCGTTTGCCCGCGCTGACCCGTGGCTCATCTTCGAACACCACGGTCAGCAGCACGATGTGTTCATGCAGTACCTGGTTGTGCAGCAGGTTGTGCAGCAAGGCGTGTGGCACCGCCTCGGGCCTGGCGGAGAGGAACACGGCGGTGCCGTTCACGCGGTGCGGCGGCTGGGCTTGGAGGCTGGTGATGAACAGCTGCAGCGGCAGCGAACTCTCGTCCAGCCGCTCGACGATGAGCCTGCGCCCGCGCTTCCAGGTCGTCATCAAGGCGAACAGCGCCACCCCGGCAATCACCGGAAACGCCCCGCCCTGCACGATCTTCGGCGCATTGGCGGCAAAATATAGGCTGTCAACCAGTAGCAACGCCAGCAGCATCGGCAGCGCCAGCCAGCGCGGCGCCTTCCAAAGCAGCAGCACCACCGCCGAGGCCAGCATCGTGGTAATCAGCATGGTCCCGGTCACGGCCACGCCATAGGCTGCCGCAAGTGCGCCGGACGACTCAAAGCCAACCACCAGCAGCACCACGCCAACCATCAGGGCCCAGTTAACCATGCCAATGTAGATCTGCCCCTGTTCCTCGCTGGAGGTGTGCTGAATGAACATGCGCGGCACATAACCCAGTTGGATAGCCTGACGTGTCAAGGAGAACGCGCCGGAAATCACCGCCTGGGACGCGATGATGGTGGCCAGGGTGGCTAACCCGATCATCGGCAACAGCGCCCATTCAGGCACCAGCAAATAAAAGGGGTTGCGCACCGCCTGCGGGTTATCGAGGATCAACGCGCCCTGACCGAAGTAATTCAGCACCAGGCCGGGCAGCACCAGCAGGAACCAAGCCCGCGCAATCGGTTTTCGGCCAAAGTGCCCCATGTCGGCGTAGAGCGCTTCGGCGCCGGTCAACGCCAGCACCACCGCACCCAGAATCGCCACGCCCATGCCGGGGTGCAGCAGAAAAAACTTCACTGCCCAAGCCGGGTTGAGCGCCTGCAGCACTTCCGGGCGCTGGACGATGCCATGCAGGCCCAGCGCCCCCAGCACAATGAACCACAGCACCATGATTGGCCCGAACAGAATGCCGATGCGCGCGGTGCCGTGCTTCTGGATCAGAAACAGCGCCACCAGCACCACCACCGATAGCGGCACCACCCAATGCGCGATCCCGTCGAAAGCCAGTTGCAAGCCTTCAACGGCCGACAACACGGAAATCGCCGGGGTGATCATGCTGTCACCGTAGAACAGCGCGGCGCCGAACAAGCCGAGCAGCACCAGCACTCTGCCCAGCCGCGGGTAGGGCGCTGCCGCCCGATGCGCCAAAGCCGTCAGGGCCATGATGCCGCCTTCGCCCTGGTTGTCAGCGCGCAGAATGAACAGTACGTACTTGAGCGACACCACCCACAGCAACGACCACAACACCAGCGACAACACACCGAGCACCCCGGCCGTGTTGGCCTGCACGCCATAGTGCCCGGCGAATACCTCTTTGAGGGTGTATAGCGGGCTGGTACCGATGTCGCCATACACCACGCCGACAGCGGCCACCAACATGCCGATGGGCCTGGATTTACGGGGAAGGGATTGATTTGCGGTGACGGCGGACTGGCTCACGAAGGGCTTCTCTGGGCAGACGGGTAGTGGTGCATGCCATCCCTGAGCATTGCGCGCCCAGTATTCCTTCAGGTTGTGTGCCCAGCCGTAAAAAGTGCGTAAAAAATCAGCCGGCGCCCTGGCCGAATAGAGCGAAGAAAAACCGACAGGGCAGGTAAAGGCATCCTATGCTGCTTTCGACGACTTCATTGCGCATGAGAGTATCGTGAACCGGACTTTCCCTATCCTTGGTACCTGTTTTTCATTACTTACATCGCTGGCCGGCTCAGCGTTCGCTGAAACGCCGCAGTCCTTTCGCCAAACCCCGCTCTACGAGCTTCGCGCCACCGCCACCGGGCCGCAATGCGTGCAGTCGGCTGCTGGTTTGCCGGCCTCTATCTGGACCCCTTCCAGCGACTACCAGGCGCACACGTCGATGTTATTCGAGGAAGGCAATGTGCTTGTGCTTTCTGCCGTGCACAAACCCTCCGGCGAGCATGTTTCCCATCGTTTTTACAAGCGCAGCGAGCTTTGCCAACAGGACCTGCAACGCAAGCCCGAAACCACGTCGCTGACCAAGACGGCTGGCGGCGATGGCCTGACGTATGTGCAACGGTTGCAGCGCGATTACGCTGCGCGGCTGCATTTCAGCTCGGCCCAGGCCGAGCGCGCGGTCAAGGCTATCAATATCGACTGCCGCGCCATGGACGGCCGCTACTTGCCGTTGCACAACGCGTTGCTGGCGCGGCTGGAAAACGCCAATGAGCCGAACGCCTGGGTCGAGACACGCGTTGCCAGTTCAGGCACCGGGCTGAAGGTTTACGACAGCGTCCATGTGCGAAATGACAAGGCGCAACAGCCGCAGCTTATTTTCGAGGTTAATGAGTGGGGCGCAGTCACCCAGCACGGCGTACGCAGCGATGCGCTAGAAAAGGCCTGCTTCGGGACTTACGGGCCCATTTGGCAATTTTGATACCCAGGCCCACGATTGTTGTGCTGCCTGCGATTAATCACCGGAGAAGTTGGCCTATGAAACTTACGCATTGCCCTGTACGTATTGTTGCCTTGGTGTCGCTGGTGAGTGCCAGCTTGGCCGCCCTTGCTGGCGAATTGCCGTTGGCCAGCGACGCCGTGAGCGAGCGCTTTGAAACCCGGGTATTGGCTGTCGATAGCGCCAAGCACCAAGTCACCATCGAAGGCCTCGACAAGCGCCCGGTCGCACTCCAGCTTACCGACCAGGCCAAGGCTGCGCGAAACCTGCAAGTGGGCGATAAGGTAGATATGCGTATCACCCGCTCGATCGATTACGTACTCGACACCCGCGTCGAGGGGGCGCCAAGTGTCAGCAATGATGCCTGGGTCAACCGCGCCGACCCCGCCGGCCTACCGGGCGGAGAGTTGTACAGCACCGTCAAGGTCACTTCCAAAATTACCCACATTGACCCGCCCAACCACCGGGTGACGGTGCTCAAGCCAGACGGCAACGAGCAGGTCATCACGGTGAATGACCCCAAGGGGCGGGCGTTGATCCCCCAACTGCAGGTAGGGCAGACGGTTGATGCGATTCACACCGAAGTGTTGAAAGTGGAGACCTCACGGTAAACCTGCTACCGCGGGCCGCCTGTGGTGTGAAGCACCGGGGCGGTTATGCCACCCCGGTGCGGCTTCAGCAGGGTTTAGCGGTCCTGGTCCCGCTGTGGGTTATCGCTTTGCGATTGTTGGCCGCCCATGCGGTCTTTATCGGTCTGGTTCTGCTTGTCAGTCACGTTCTGCCCAGACTGGCCGCCTTTGCTGCCGGTATCGCGGGAGCGATCCCAGTCCTTGTTCATCTTGTCTTCAGGCTTTTGCCCAGCCTGGCTACCGCCCTGTTGCTGCTGATTGGGCATGCCTCCCCCCGCGCCCTGGCCGCCTTGTTGGCCAGTACCGGTGGTGTTGCTGCCCATGCCAGTGTTGGCATTGCCTTGGTTGCCGCCCTTGTCTTGATTGTTAGCCATGATCGGTTACCTCAAGTCAGACACAGGAAGTTCTGTGTGTAGGTACGACTGCGGCTAGCGTCGAGTAGGTGCATGTAAGTGCGGCTTTTCGGATAAGCGAGACTAAACGCCAGTGCTTGAGACTGCGTGGCACTAAATGCCGAGGTGCAGCATGGCCCTCCCCGGGGGCTGCGGCGGATTGGCCACAGCCCAGGCTATTTGTAGGCCAGATGGCTGCACGTCAACTACAACAATACAGAGATCTCGGGCCTGACAGGAAGCGAGCGAATGTGGATGAAACACAAGCGGTGCGTTGCCAGGCTGTTTCGCTGTACCTGCGCATCGCTCATCGTCCTAGCCCACAGCACTTTCGCGGAAGATCTTGAGCCCAGGTCTTACGCCAATACGCCGGTCGGTATCAATTTCCTGCTCATGGGCTATAGCGACCTGCGCGGTAGCGTAACGGCCAACCCCTCAGTGCCGCTTGAGGATGCCAAGCTCGACATCAAGACCGTGGTGTTCGCCTTTGCCCGGTCCGTAGACGTTTGGGGCCGTTCCGGAAAGTTCGATATCGTCGTGCCCGAGGCCAGGTTGACCGGCTCGGCGCTGTTCGCCGGTGAACCCAGGGAGCGTGAGGTCAGCGGCTTGATCGACCCACGGGTGCGTTTTTCGGTCAACCTGTATGGCGCCCCGGCGCTGTCCCTGGCGGAGTTTCCCAGCTATCACCAGGATGTGATTATCGGCACCAGCCTGGCGATTACCGCGCCGCTAGGCCAATACGACTCCAGCAGGTTGGTGAATCTGGGCAACAACCGCTGGTCGTTCAAACCGGAAATTGGCATTTCCAAACGCTTGGGGCCCGTGACCCTGGAGTTATCGGGTGGGGCCACCTTTTACACCGACAATGACCGCTACCTAGGCGACCGCACCTTGTCCCAACGCCCGATGTACCAGACGCAGGTGCACTTTATCTATGCCTTTGACAACGGCGTATGGGCCTCGCTGGACGGTACCTATTTCGCCGGCGGGAGCACCTCTGTCGATGGGTTGGGGAACCACGACTTTCAGGAAAACACCCGCTATGGCGGCACCCTCACGCTGCCGTTGAATCGCAGGCACTCAATCAAGCTGTTTGCGAGCGAGGGTGCTCATACCCGTACCGGTAGCGACTACGATGTCGCTGGCATTGTCTGGCAGTACCGCTATGGCGGCGGGATTTGATACCCAGGGCCAAGCCACATCCGTCAGCCAGGTTGGGCTGCCAGGCTGTTGCTGACGTTGCGCCCCAGCAGCAGCACCGTGGCGAAACCGCAACCCACCAAGGCCGTGGCCAAGCTCAACAGTACCGAGCTGCCCAGCTGGTCGACGATCCGCCCACCGAAGAACGAACCCAAGGCAATGATCACCTGGAACATGGCGACGAATAGCGGCATGCCGCGTTCGACATCTTTGGGTGCGACGACAAACATCCAGATGCTGGCGCAGGCCGGGAAGGCGCCGAAGGCAAAGCCCCACAGCCCGATCAGCATCGCGGCGCCGGTCATGCCGGTGGCGAAGTGGGGGAACAGCGCGGTGCTGGTGCCGATCATTAGCGCAACCAACAACAGGGTGTGGCGTACGCTTCGGTTGGCGGCGAAGCCGGCAAAAATATTGCCGACTACCCCGGCTACGCCATACAGCAGCAACAGTGAGCCAATGGTCGGCCCATCGAAACCGGAGCTTTGTTTGAAGAACGGCGCGACATAGGTGTAGGCGGCAAAGTGCGCCAGGCCGATCAGCAAGACGGCAATCAGGCCAACCCGGGCTTGTGGGTTGATGAACAAGGCCGGCAGGTCGCTGATGCGGATTGCCTTGTCCGGGGTGAGCCGCGGCAGCAGCAGCACCTGCGCCAGTAGCACCGGTACGCCCAGTAGCGCGGTAACCAGGAAGGTCATGCGCCAGCCCATCAGGCCACTTAGCCAAGTGCCGACCGGCACGCCCAGCACGGTGGCCAAGGTGACACCGACCATGATGATCGAGGTGGCCTGGGCCACGCCCACGCCCTTGGGCGCCAGGCGGCTGCTGAGGGCGATGGCCGTGGCCCAGAAACCACCGATACTGATGCCCAGCAGCACTCGGCCGAACAACAGCAGGCTGAAGTCGCTGGCGTAGGCCACCACCGAGTTGGCGATGATCATGATCAGGGTCAGGGTAATCAGCAGGTAGCGACGGTCCAAGGCGCCAATACCCACCGACAGCAATGGGGCGGCGAGGGCGGCCATGATGCCGGGCAGGGTCACCATCAAGCCGGCCTGGCCTGCACTGATACCGAGGTCGCTGGCGACATCGTTGAGTACGCCCACCGGCAGGAACTCGCTGGTCACCAGGGCGAAGGCACCGACGGCGACTGAGAGAATCGCCAGCCACTGCTGGCTGACGCTCTGTTGATTATGTTCGGGAAGGCCGCGACGGGCCTGGCTGGCACTTGGCATGGTAGTGGATTCCAAGGGGGATGCCGCCTGTAGCAGGCGTAAGAGCGGGGGAGATTCGGGGGGGATTATAGGGGGCCTGTCTGCCAGGCCAACAAGCAGGCCGCTCGATAGTAATCATCAGCGCCATCGATTGAACGCCCTGCGCAGAGCGCCTGCTGCTATGCAGGTAACGCCTGGGCCGCTTGGCGGCCCTTCTGGGTGTAGCGCGTGGGCGTCGCTGGAGGACACATAAGCGTCCCCCGCATCACCTGAAACCTAAGGCGTCACCAGCACATCACACTGGGATTCGTTCAGCACATGCTTGGTGACGCTGCCAATCAGCAGCTCTTCAAGCGCACTTTCCCCTTGCTTGCCAACCACGATCAGGTCGCATTCCAACGCTTGCTCCTGCTCGGCAATCCGCCAGCTAGGGTCACCGTGCACGACGATTTGCCGCGCATCGCTCACTGCGGCTGTTTCACTCAAGGCGGCGAGCTGTTGCAGCGCATCCTTGCGGATGACATTGCGGTAATGGGTGAGGGTGTCGTGGTCGATGTGGGCGAAGCGCATGCTGCTTTCGAAGGGCGCTTCGTACACATGCAGCAGAATGATCTCGGCCTGCGGGGCAATGGTTTTCGCCAGGGCGATGGCGCGCAGCGACGCAGACGAAAAATCAACCGGCACCAGCACCGTGCGGTAAGCATCACGAGGTGCCTGCTTGACCACCAGCAAAGGGCAGGGCATGCGGTTCAGCATTTTCTGCACGGTGGAGCCCAGCAGCAGGCGCCGTGCCACGCTTTGGCCCTTGGCCCCACACACCAGCAGGTTGCTGCGTTTGTCCTGTACCACGCGGGTAATTTCCGGGGCCACCGAGCCGTTGGCCACGTGCACGCCAGGGGCGATATCGTAGCGATGGAACAGCATTGCCGCCTGGGCGCGAAGCTTTTCGCCAGCGGTAGCCAGTACGCGCTTCAGCAGGTCGTCGTCAGGTGCCACCAGCTGCTTCAGGCGCTCGAAGGGTGCTGGGTTGGCTACGTATAGCAGGTCCAGTGACGCCTGTTGCGCCTTGCTCAAGTGTGCCGCGCGCTCTGCCGCGTTGCGCGCAGAGCTGGACAGGTCGGTGGCTACCAGTACGTGGTTCAGCGGGCTCATGTGGGGCTCCTTATCAAGCCGCGCAGCGTGGTCGAGGGCGATGGCCTGAGCACGGTGCGCCTGGCGATTGTCGATTCGTTCCTTGCGGGCAGCCATCGTCTCGCGAACCCAGCCTGGCGGCTTGATTTGGGTCAATGGTGGCGCGGAGGTGCCCGATGCGTAATTTCATAACGGTTTGTGATGGCAGGCATCATGACAATATATTTATCCTTATCAATGCCAGGCCCTAGGATCTGGGGTCCACCATCGCCCCCTGATCTCGAGGTCTGGATGCACACTTCGCTGTTTACTCATCAACGTACCGCAGCCTTTTTATTGCAGCACTGGCGCAGCGGTGAGCTGCTGACGGAACTACCCGCCAGCCTCAAGCCAGAAACGCTGAAGCAAGGCTATGACAGCCAGGACCAGTTGTTTGCCGCCGCCGCAGGCCAGCGTGCCGGCTGGAAGTTGGGTGTTGGCAGCCCCGCAGGCATGCGTGCAGCGCAGTTGTCGCGGCCGTTGATTGGCCAGTTGGAAGCGGCGCGCTGTCATCCGGGTGGGGTGCATATCCAGCTGCCGGCCGTTACGCCGGTGACCATCGAATGCGAGGTCGCCTTCGTACTGGACCGCGATATCCCGCCGCAAGCCGGCCGTGTACCGGTCAGCGAAGATATTCGCGCCACCTGTGTCAGTTTCGAAGTGGTGCGCTCACGTTTCATCGACCGCAAAAGCGTCGGCTGGCCAAGCTTCGTGGCAGACAACGTGGGCTTTGAAGCGCTGGTGGTCGGCAACAGCCTTGGCGCGGGCATCAGTGTGCCGTTACTGGCTGACCTGGCCGCGACCTGCGAGGTGTACGTGGACGGTGAATTCCGCGCACGAGGCTTGTCTGGCGACGCGGCGACCGACCCGCTGGTGTCGCTGGCCCACCTTTATGCACACGCCGCAGAGCGCGGCCAGGCGCTGAAGGCCGGCGATATTGTGACCACCGGCGCCATGTGCCAGCCGTTTGACCTGAACGAATCGGGGCACCGCATCACAGCGAGGTACTTTGGCCAAGAGCTGTCGTTCTCGCTGTAACCACGCTTGCCCGCGAAGCGGCGGCTGGCCGGGGTTACTGCTGAGCATGATTCGCCGACCACTGCTGGAACGCCGCCTGCATGATTTCTCGCGTCAGTGCGTCGGCGGGGATCAAGTGCTCGATGCGCAGCGATTCCACGGTGATGTCCAGTGGCATGCCGAAGGTGGTGAACGTGGACAGGAACCGCAACTCGCCACCCGCAGTGTTCACACGGGTCAGCAACACCGGCGCGGCACCCGCAGCCTGCGTGGGGTTGCCTGGGGCCGGCAGGTCGCGCAAACGCCTTGCCAGCGCCGGGTTGCCGGCCGCCTCCCTGGCCGCGCGGTGCCAGGCAACCGCGCGGATCTCTGCTGCATTGGCCAGATGATCGCCCAGGCCGCCAGGGCTAAGCAGGGTTTCCAGTAAATTGAGGCCTGACGCCGCCTGTGTCGCAACGCCCACCATCGTCAGCAGCAAGCCGGTACTGGCATTGGCGGCGATGACGTCCCAGTTGCTGTCGATGACGATCGCAGGCGCCGGGTTGTTCGCCTGCAAAATGTGCTCAAGGGCGGCATGCACCAAGGCCAGCTCGGGCGCATCGAGCGGCGAGGCTGCGTAGCGGGGGGCGTACCCGGCCGCGACGAACACTTCGTTGCAGTGCTCCAGTGGCGTGCCAAGGGCCGCAAGCAGGGCATGCAGCGTGCCGGGGCTGGCCTTGGCGCGCCCGGTTTCCACGCAGCTCAGATGACGCTGCGATAGCCCGGCCAACAGCGAAAGCTCGAGCTGGCTGAGCCCGGCCTGCTGGCGCAGGTGGCGCAGTTGCTGGCCCGCCGATGTGCTGGGTGCGGGGCTTTTACGATGAAATGGATGATGGCTCATGCGTTGACCGTGACCTTCCTTGAGTTCGGCGTCATGACCTGACAGGTCATTGAGCGCAGGCAACCCTATCACTACCGTGCTGGTAAACCCTACTCAGGAGCTTGCGGCATGAACGATATGTTGTGCGTCTACGCGTTGTGTGTGGTTGTGCTGTTCCTCAAGATGTTCGGGGTATCTTGCTATCAGGGTTATCACCGTTTGCGCTTCGTGGCCTTCACCAACCCGGAGGATGCCGCCGTCTTCAAGCGCGCCGCGCAGCTAGCGGAGCGCCCGCAAGTCGCCCGCGCCGGTAGGGTGTGGGCCAACGATTTGGAAAATATCCCAGCATTCTTCGCGCTCGGCGGGCTGGCCATTGCCCTCGATGCGCCGGCGGCCGTCAGCGCGTGGTTGAGCATTGTGTTCACCCTTACCAGAGTGCTGCATACCTGCGCCTATCTGGCCGGTGTGCAGCCCTGGCGCACGGTGTGCTATGGCGTTGGGGTGCTGTGCTTGTTGGGTTTTTGCGTAGTCATCACAGCAACGTTGCTGAATTGATCTGCACCGCGGTCAAAGGCGACTGGCGCGAACACCTAATGCGCGCCCCGTAAGCTGATCGGTTGATGATGATTCGCAGTTGCGCGATAACGTTGCGAACGCTGCAGCAGGCCTGGCCTACAGCCAAGTTTGTTGCTTGGCACTATTTTGCATGAGTCAACTTGATGCTTTCCTGTAACGGTACTAATACTAAGGAACTGCCGGGAGAGGGATGATCATGCAGACGCGCTTCGTTGTGGTTCCTGCTGTGCCGCTGACGAAAGAAATTTATCCTCGCCGTCTTGGCTTCCCCGCCACCCTGAGTGAGGGGTTCGACCTCTACGATACGCAAGACAAGATTCGCCTGAGCCTGAATCTTCCGACGCGGGCTGAAGCCGAATTTGAATGTGGCTGCCGCAACCGTTGCCGCACTGCCGATGACACGGATATTGCCGGCAACGGTTGATGCGTTGATGCACCGTTAGCCGCGCCGCCAGGTGCGCGGGTGCCGAACGATGTGGGCCCAGCGCTGCACGCGATGCACCGCGTGTGGGTATCAACCGTGTTTACGCAGCGCCTCCACCAGCTGAGCCTTGGTCATGCTGGAACGCCCTTTGATGTCCTTGCTACGCGCCTCTTGCATCAGGCTCTCCTTGCTTTGCGTCTGCAGCGAACTGCCCGAAGCGCGCGCATGGCCCTGGCGTGTTTTTGCGGCGCGTTTGGCTGAGTCCGAACGCGCGGTCTTCTTCTCGCCCGCAGCGGTCTTGCTACCTGCACCTTCTTTTTTCTCGCCACCGCCCGATTGCTTGTTGACGGTGGCCCAGGCGCGGGCCTCAGCTTCCTGCTTCGATACGCCCTGGTGTTGGTAGCTTTCCTCGATATGTTCGGCCTTGCGCTTTTGCTTTTCGGTGTACTTGTCTTTGTCGCCGCGTGGCATGGTCTTCACTCCTGCAGGGTTGGCTTGAACGGTTGAAACTGTTCGCAGCGCCAGAGTGCCGCTCAATAGACGAGCGGCTTCTGTCCCGCAGCCATGCTGGCACCCACTGATGGCTCTAGGGTGCGGCCTGCCATTCATCGGTCACAAAGCTGTAACATTGCTGCTGCAAAGTGTGCCGGCCATCACACGGAGCGCTTTTCGATGATACGCCTGATGAAGTCTGCTGCACTCGCCGTTGCCGTTTCGCTTTGCGCCACTTCGGCATCCTTTGCCGCAGAGAACGTGCGCCTGACCGGTTCCGGCGCCAGCTTCCCAGCACCGATCTACCTGACCTGGTTCAAGGCTTTCAGCAAGCAAACCGACGGTGTCACCGTTGACTACCAGTCCAAGGGGAGCGGCGCAGGGGTTCAGGACTTTCTGAATAGAACCGTCGACTTCGCCGCCAGCGACTCGGCCATGAAAGCTGAAGAAATCGCCAAGGTAAGCGAGGGCGTGCAGTTGCTGCCAATGACCGCCGGTGAAATCGTCCTGGCTTACAACCTGCCAGGCAACCCTAAGGGCCTGAAGCTGCCGCGCGATGTGTACTCCAACATCTTCCTTGGCAAGATCACCCAGTGGAACGACCCACAGATCGTCGCTGCCAACCCGGACCTGAAACTGCCCGCCACGCCAATCACCGTGGTCGTGCGTGCCGACTCCAGCGGTACCACGGCGGTGTTCACCAAGCACCTGTCGGCCATCAACGCGGACTTCCAGCAAGCGCTGGGTGAGGGCAACACCGTCAACTGGCCGGCCAGCGACAAGTTCATCAAGTCGCCGAAGAACGATGGCGTAACCGCTACCGTGCGCCAAACCCCAGGCGCGATCGGCTACATCGAATACGGCTTCGCCAAGCTGGCCAAGGTCGACTTCGCCCAGCTGCAAAACAAGGCCGGCCAATACGTCGTGCCGAACGCCGAGAGCGGTGCCGAAGCGCTGGCTGCGGTGAAAATGCCAGAAAACCTGGTGGCCTGGCTGCCTGATCCGGACGGTGCCAAGTCCTACCCGATCACCTCGTACACCTGGATGATCTTCCGCAAGGACAACGGTAACCCAGCCAAGGCCAAGGCCATGCGCGACATGGTCGAGTACAGCCTGACCGAAGGCCAGAAGATCGCCGACTCGATGGGCTACATCCCACTGCCAGCGTCGGTTGTCGACCAGGTACGCAAAGCGTCGGCCAACATCCAGTAACACCTTCAGGCGCCCCCGGTGCGGCCTTGTTGCCATGCCGGGCGTGTTTGCCCTTTGTCCCGGAACTCGCCAATGAACACACCTTTTGCCATACCGGATAACCCCGACTCCGCCTGCCAGCCACCGTCTGCCAAAGACTTCCTGGTTGATCGCACCTTCCGTGCGCTTGCACGCATCGGTGTGGTGCTGGTGCTGGCGCTGGTCTTCGCGCTGGTCTACGAAGTGGGCCGCAAGGCGCTGCCCGGCATCGAGAAGCACGGCTTCGATGTGCTGTTCGGCAGCGTGTGGGACGTTAACCAAGGCAAGTACGGTATTCTGCCAGCGATTTGGGGCACGCTTTACAGCGCCTTGATTGCCCTGTTGATTGCCGGTTTCTTCGGTATCAGCATGGCCATTTTCCTCACCCAGGATTTTCTGCCGGCCAAGCTGGCAGCCGTCTTTCGCACCATTGTCGAGCTGCTCGCGGCCATCCCCAGCGTGGTCTACGGCCTGTGGGGGATCTATGTGGTCATCCCGGCCATTCGCCCGCTGACCACCTGGCTGAACAGCGAGCTGGGCTGGATTCCCTTTTTCGGTACCTCCCTGAGCGGCCCTGGGCTGCTGCCTGCTGCGCTGGTGCTGGCGATCATGATTCTGCCGACCATCGCCGCCGTTTCGCAGGATGCGCTGACCAGCGTGCCGATGAAAACCAAGCAGGCGGCCTACGGCCTGGGCGCCACCCATTGGGAAGCCATCCTCAAGGTGATGGTGCCATCCGCCGCCACTGGCATCTTCGGTTCGCTGGTGCTCGGCCTGGGCCGTGCGCTGGGTGAAACCATGGCGCTGGCCATGTTGGTGGGCAATGCCAACACCATTTCCCTGTCCTTGTTCGCCCCGGCCAACACGCTGGCGGCCTTGCTGGCCCTGAACTTCCCGGAGGCCGGCCCGAACGAGGTCGAGGTGTTGATGTACGCCGCACTGGTACTGATGTTCATCACCCTGCTGGTGAACGTGCTCGGCTCGATGATCATGCTCTACGCCCAGCGGGGTAACAAATAATGACAGACCTCTCTACCCCTGTTAACGCGTTGCCCAGCCTGCAGCGCAAGCTGGAAGGCCGTGCCCTGCGCAGCCTGGTGTTGACCACGCTGGCATGGTGTGCGGCAGTGGTGGCCAGTGTGCCGCTGATTTCCGTGTTGTACATGCTGATCACCCGCGGCGGCGCACGCCTTAACCTTGAGGTGTTCACCGAGCTGCCACCTACCGGCTTCGAGATGGGCGGGGGCTTTGGCAACGCCATGGCCGGTACCTTCGTCATGGTCGGTATTGCCGCGGCCATTGCCGTGCCGGTCGGTATCCTGGCAGCGGTGTTCCTCGCCGAACTCGGCCCGGACAGCAAGCTGGCCAACGCCGCGCGCTTCGCCGCCAAGATGCTCACCGGCTTGCCGTCGATCCTGGCCGGGGTATTCGCCTACGCCCTGGTGGTGATGACCACCGGTACCTACTCCGCGCCGGCAGGCGGCGTGGCCTTGGCGGTACTGATGCTGCCCATCGTCGTGCTGACGGCAGAAGAGTCGATGAAGATGGTGCCCAAAATCATGAAAGATGCCGCCTACGGCATGGGCTGCACCCGTGCGCAGGTGATCTGCAAAATCGTCCTGCCCACCGGTATGCCGGCCATTCTGACCGGCGTCATGCTGGCCGTGGCACGGGCCGCTGGCGAGACCGCGCCGCTGCTGTTCACTGCGCTGTTCAGCAACTACTGGATCCTGCATGACGGCGACCTGGCGGTCATGAACCCGACGGCATCGCTTGCCGTACTGATTTACAACTTCTCCGGCATGCCATTCGACAACCAGCTCGAGCTCGCCTGGGCGGCCTCGCTGGTACTGGTAATGATTGTGCTGGTAATCAACATTTTGAGCCGAGTATTCGGCAAGCCCAAGTATTGAGAAAGGGAGCATCCGAACTTGAACGTTTCCACTGCGCCAAAAGCCGCTCCCGTGCTCAGCGAAGCCCCCATCGTCATGGACTGCAAGCTGGACAAGATCTTCTACGGCAATTTCATGGCCGTGCGCGACAGCCATGTGCCGATCAGGAAAAACGAGATCACCGGCTTCATCGGGCCGTCTGGCTGCGGCAAGAGTACCGTGCTGCGTAGCCTCAACCGCATGAACGACCTGGTGAAGGGCTTCCGCTTTGAAGGCCACGTGCACTTTCTTGGGCAAGATGTGTATGGCAAGGGCGTCGACCCTGTGGTCGTGCGCCGCTACATCGGCATGGTGTTCCAGCAGCCGAACCCGTTTTCGATGAGCATCTTCGACAATGTCGCCTTCGGCCTGCGCCTGAATCGCTACAAGGGCGACATTGGCGACCGCGTCAAGCACGCGCTGCAGGGCGCGGCGCTGTGGGACGAAGTCAAGGACAAGCTCAAGGTCAGCGGCCTGTCGCTGTCCGGCGGCCAGCAGCAGCGTCTGTGCATTGCCCGCGCCATCGCCACCGAGCCGGAAGTGCTGTTGCTGGACGAGCCTTGCTCGGCACTCGACCCTATCGCCACCCGCCGGGTGGAAGAACTGATGGTCGAGCTGAAAAAGGACTACACCATCGCGCTGGTCACCCACAACATGCAGCAGGCGATTCGGGTGGCGGACACCACGGCGTTCTTCTCGGTCGACATCACCCAGGGCTCCCGCACCGGCTACCTGGTGGAAATGGGCCCGACCACGCAGATTTTCCAGGACCCGCGTGAGCAACTGACAGCTGACTACATCAGCGGCAAGTTCAGCTGATTCGCCATCAGGATTTCCCATGCGAGCGATGTGTCGTCTTGATTTGTCAGCAGTAGAGCGCGCCCTGCGCGAGGTGCAGGGCCGTTTTGCCGAACTCAGCCAGCATTTCACCGAGCCGCGGGATCCGTTCACCGACGAGGTGCTGCTCAACGTGGTTGAAGGCTATGCCTTGATTGACGACTATGTCGCACGCGGTATCGACCTGTTCGACCTGCAACAGCTGAACCTGATGCTGGAAATCAATGCCACCGTGCTGTGCGGCAGCGACCCGGCCCGCCGCCTGGAGTTCGCCCCGCACCTTGCTGCCACCGAAGCGCACTTTTTCAACAACGTCGAAGGTGGCATCAAGGATTTGTACAACTGGTACTGCGCTTACCGCAGTGATTCGATCTGGAAGCGCGCAGCCGGTGTTTACGTACGCATCCTCAGCAAGCCGCAGCTGTTCATCGAAGGCAACAACCGCACCGGGTCGCTCATTGTCAGCTACTTGCTGATGCGTGCGGGGCTACCGCCATTCGTGTTGTCACTGGACAACGCCGAGGGTTACTTCAACCCGTCCTCGGTCATTCGCAACTCCGCTAAACACGGTGTCAAGGCATTGTACGAATTACCCAAGATCAAGAAAAAGTACGCCGCGTTCCTCGAAGCGAAGGCGCCTGCGCCCGGCCAGTTCTTCCTCAGCAGCACAGTGGTGCCTGTTTGTGAGAGGCGCCGCTGATGGAACGGTGTTCATTGTTGGAACGCGGGCGGCAAGCTATCGAGCGCAAGTTCAAACGCGGCCAGGTACGCATTTCGTTCGATATCGACGACACCCTTGCCTGTCAGCCTGAGCACGCCGCGGCCGAAGACAGCAGGTTGCCGACATTCGTCCATCGCTGGTTGGGTGAACCCCTGCGCAGTGGTACGCGCGAGCTGATCCGCGACTTGCGCCGCCAAGGTTGCAGCATCTGGATCTACACCTCGTCGGGGCGCACCCCGGCCTACATCCGCCGCTGGCTGATGCTGTACGGCATTCGTGTCGACGGTGTGGTCAACAGTGACCGGCACCAGCATATCCTGGCCCAGAACGGGTTGGAGCACTCGCCATCCAAGCTGCCGTCGGCCTTCGATATCGATTTGCATGTGGATGATTCCGAGGGCGTGCGGCTGGAAGGCGTCGACCACGGCTTCCGCGTGGTGGTGGTGTGCCCGAAGGATAGGAACTGGGCGCAGAAAGTGAAAGACGCGGCGGTCGATGTGCAGGCCCGGCTGGCCTGGCAGCAACCGCACCGCTATGAAATGCCAGTGCGGCAGCGGTCGCAAGTGCTTGCTTCCTGAAGCGCAGCAGCTACGCCCAGCGCGTGTAAATGGGGCCGCAAGGCGGCCCCCGTTCGTTCAGCCGTATTGATACCTGCCGGCTATTCACGCGTACACCCTAAGTCCTGCCACCTGGCCCAACCCGTACTGGGCCCAAATCATCACGCCGCGTGCGCCGGCCCAAAGCACCTGCCAGCCCCCTCCAAGGCAGCGTTTCTGGCTGTTTGCCAGCTTCTGATAATCGCCTCCGACATCCCGTCCCCGTTTCGGAGCGCGCCATGTACAACAATAAGAATCTATCCTCCCGTTTGCTGGCAGCTGTCACCGTCAGCCTGTCGACGCTTTGCCTGAGCGGCGTCGCCAACGCCGAGATCATGCTGTACGACAAGGACCAAACGACGTTTTCCACCGACGGCTACATCAACGCCTTTTACGTCAACAGCGATGTCGATCGCGAGGGTGAGCAGTTCGACCGCCGCCAGTCACGGGTGAAAATGGGCTTCTTGCCCAACTACCTGGGCTTCAACATGGGCAAGCAGGTGGATGACCTGAAACTGGGGGCGCGCGCCTCGTTCTGGGTGACCATCAACGACAGCGAAACCAACGGTACCGACACCGCCATCGACGTGCGCCAGTTCTACGGCACCGTGGCTAACCCCGAGTGGGGTGAGGTGCTGATCGGCAAGGACTTCGGGCTGTTCGCCCGCTCCAACATCTTGCTCGACGAGTTGCTGGCCGGTTATGGCCAAGTCAGCGACACCTTGGGCCTGGTGGACGGCGGCGGGGTGTCGTTCGGCAACATCGGCAGCGGCTACCCATACCCGTTCCCCACCTCGCAGATCACCTACCGCACCCCGGTAATGGACGGCCTGCGGGTGGCGGTGGGCATCATGGACCCGGTGGACACCAACGACAGCAGCCCGACCGGCAAGGCCTACCAGGAAAACCCGCGCACCGAAAGCGAGATCACCTACCAGTTCGACCTGGGCGGGGCGCAGATCTACAGCTGGGTCAACGGTAGTTACCAAACCTCTGACAATACCGACTCGACCGTGGAGTCGGTCACCTCGAAAGGTGTCGGCTACGGTGTGCAGGCGAAGATGGGTGGGCTGTCGCTGACCGGCTCGGGGTTCCAGGCCAAGGGCATCAACCCGTTCTTCACCAACAACGCCGGTGAACCGGTGCTGCGTGATGTCGACAGTGACGGCTACCTGTTGCAGGGCTCGTACAAGTTCGGCAAGAACCGCGTGGCGCTGTCCTACGGCAAGACCAAGGACGATGGCAACGGTGCAGTGGGCAGCGGGGCGGATTATGAGACCCGTGGCGTGGCGCTGTTCCACGACGTGAACGACAACCTCAAACTGGTTGCCGAGTACAACCAGTTTTCCATCGATGGGCATGAAACCACGGCCCAGAACGAAGACACCGATACCTTTGCGGTGGGCGCGGTGTTGACCTGGTAAACCACCGGGGCTGCTGTGCAGCCCATCGCCGGCAAGCCAGCTCTCATAGAACTGCACATAACTCATTGATTTAGCAGGGCCATGTGGGAGTGGGTTTACCCTAATGCCAGTCAGTTAAACAATTTGGGGTTGGGCTGATAGGCGCATGTCTTGAGATAGTTGGCGCCTGTGAGATCGAGCGCCGCCCGCGCGGCGCTTCGCGGCACAAGGCCGCTCCCACATCTGTTTCGGGCCAGTCACTCCTGTGGGGTCACCTCTGGGCGCCTTGTTTGCTCCACTCGATAGCGAAGGTTGCGCTGCTGCTTTTCATCCATCTCAAGCCATGCGCCAAGGCTGCAACCCACCTGGCACAGGAATAATTGGCCCGAAACAGATTGGGGTTGGGCTGATAGGCGCATGTCTTGAGATAGTTGGCGCCTGTGAGATCCAGCGCCGCCCGCGCGGCGCTTCGCGGCACAAGGCCGCTCCCACATCTGTTTCGGGCCAGTCACTCCTGTGGGGTCACCTCTGGGCGCCTTGTTTGCTCCACTCGATAGCGAAGGTTGCGCTGCTGCTTTTCATCCATCTCAAGCCATGCGCCAAGGCTGCAACCCACCTGGCACAGGAATAATTGGCCCGAAACAGATGTGGGAGCGGCCTTGTGCCGCGAAGCGCCGCGCGGGCGGCGCTCGATGTGTGCCCCCCTGCAAATCCCAAGGCCGCTCCCACATCAGTTTCGGGCCAGTCACTCCTGTGTGGTCACCTCTGGGCGCCTTGTTTGTTCCATTCGATATCGAAGGTTGCGCTGCTGCTTTTCATCCATCTCAAGCCATGCGCCAAGGCTGCAACCCACCTGGCACAGGAATAATTGGCCCGAAACAGATGTGGGAGCGGCCTTGTGCCGCGAAGCGCCGCGCGGGCGGCGCTCGATGTGTGCCCCCCTGCAAATCCCAAGGCCGCTCCCACATCAGTTTCGGGCCAGTCACTCCTGTGTGGTCACCTCTGGGCGCCTTGTTTGTTCCATTCGATATCGAAGGTTGCGCTGCTGCTTTTCATCCATCTCAAGCCATGCGCCAAGGCTGCAACCCACCTGGCACAGGAATAATTGGCCCGAAACAGATGTGGGAGCGGCCTTGTGCCGCGAAGCGCCGCGCGGGCGGCGCTCGATGTGTGCCCCCCTGCAAATCCCAAGGCCGCTCCCACATCTGTTTCGGGCCAGTCACGCCTGTGTGGTCACCTCTGGGCGCCTTGTTTGTTCCATTCGATAGCGAAGGTTGCGCTGCTGCTTTTCATCCATCTCAAGCCATGCGCCAAGGCTGCAACCCACCTGGCACAGGAATAATTGGCCCGAAACAGATGTGGGAGCGGCCTTGTGCCGCGAAGCGCCGCGCGGGCGGCGCTCGATCTGTGCACCACCTCAAATCCCAAGGCATGCACCTGCCTGCGAACCCAGTTCTCTGCGCGACAGCGCAGCTCTCACGCTTTGCGCGGCCCCAATTGGCGGGGGCCTTTTACGCCCATGGAACCGTCCACCCGCTACCCAAGTAGCATTCGCCGTCCAAGTCGGCCTTCGTACACTCTTTGCTCAGCCACCTCGCGCCGGAGACCACCATGCAGCAGGCTCACAACGACGGGGTGGTCAGTGCCATGTCCCAGGCCACCGACGCCCGGCTAGCCGCCCAGGAACTGGCGGGCCAGTTGCTGCACCCGCACCTGGGCTTCGTGCTGTTTTTCTGCTCCGCCGAATACGACCTGCAGGCACTGGGCGAGGCCCTGGAGCAGGGTTTTGGCGGCATCCGCCTGGTCGGCTGCACCAGCGCCGGCGAAATCACCCCGCTGGGCTACGGCCGCAACTGCATAACGGCGGTGGGGTTCGATCATCGGCACTTTTCCATCGCCACCGAGCTGATCGATGAAATGGAACGCTTCAGCCTGATCGACGCGCAGCAGATGGTCGAGCGCCTAGTCGGGACCTGCCGCAGCAATACCCTGGCCCCAATCAAGGGCCACAGCTTTGCCCTGACCCTGCTCGACGGCCTGTCCAGCCGCGAGGAGATGGTGCTCGCCGCCCTCAGCGCAGCCTTGGGCGAGATTCCGCACTTTGGCGGTTCGGCCGGCGACGACAACTACCTCACGCGCACCCATGTGTATTTCGGCGGTGCGTTCCACAACGGCGCAGCGGTGGTGGTGCTGGTCAACACGTGGCTCGACTTCGAAGTGTTTACCACCCACCACATCCAGCCCCGCCAGGAAAAACTGGTGGTCACCGGTGCCGACAGTGCCCAGCGCCGGGTCTTCGAATTGAATGCCGAGCCTGCAGCCGAGGAGTACGCCCGCCACATCGGCGTGCCGGTGGCCGAACTGGACTATCGGGTATTCGCCGCTCATCCGCTGGCCGTGCGCATTCATGACCAGTATTACGTGCGGGCAATCCAGCAGGTGCACCCGGACCTCAGCCTGAGTTTTTACTGCGCGGTGGAAAACGGCATCGTGCTTACGGCCATGAACCCGGGGCCGCTGCTGCCCAACCTGCACCAACTGTTTGACGGCTTGCACCAGCGCCTCGGCCCGTTGCTGCTGAGCATCGGCTGCGATTGCTTCCTGCGGCGGCTGGAGCTGGAGGCCCAAGGTGGCCTGGAGCCAGTCGGCGCGTTTCTGCGCGAGCAGCGGGTGATCGGCTTCAACACCTACGGAGAACAGTTCAATGGCATGCATATCAACCAAACCTTCACCGGGGTCGCCATTGCCCGCAACCGGCCGCCTGTCGGCCGCTGAATTGCAGGCCGAGGTAAGCCGGCTGCAGCACGAAAACCACAAGTTGCAGCGGATCAACGGCGCATTGATCGAGCGCATCGAGTCGGGGGTAACGCGGGGCAACGACCCCTATGCGGCGTTTCAGCACTCGGTGGTGCTCGCCGAGCAAGTGCGTGAGCGCACCGATGCGCTGAACCAGGCCATGGCTGAGCTCAAGGCCGTCAACTACCTGCTCAGCGAAGCCCGGCAGCGGGCAGAGACGGCCCACCAGCACCAGATCCGCCTGATCACCGACAACGTCCCGGCGCTGATCGCCTACCTGAATGCCGACCTGGTCTACGAATTTACCAACAAGGTCTATGAACAGTGGTACTGCTGGCCGCACGGCGTGATGCTGGGCCAGAGCCTGCGCGAGGCCCACAGCGAGCAACACTACCAACGCCTAGAAGCCTACGTGGCGCGGGCGCTGGCGGGCGAGAGCGTTACCTTCGAGTTTGCTGAAACCAACATCAACGGCCAGGAGCGCTACATGCTGCGCTCCTACGTCCCCAACCGCCTGGCCAACGGCGATGTGGTGGGCATTTTCGTGTTGATCCGCGACATCACTGAGCGGCGCAACACTGCGCAGGCGCTGCACCAGGCCTACCAGCACCTCGAACAACGGGTACGCGAGCGCACCGCCGAGCTGACCAGCCTCAACCACCAACTGCTGCGCGAAATCGACGAGCGTAGCCGCGCCGAATCGCGCCTGCGCGAAGCCAAGCGCGAGGCCGAGCAGGCCAACCTGTCGAAAACCAAGTTCCTCGCGGCGGTCAGCCATGACCTGCTGCAACCGCTGAACGCGGCGCGGTTGTTCACCAGTGCCTTGCTCGAGCGCCGCGAGCCGCAAAACAGTGCGCACTTGGTGCGCAATGTCAGCAACTCGCTGGAAGACGTGGAAAACCTGCTTGGCACCCTGGTGGATATTTCCAAGCTCGATGCCGGGGTGATCAAAGCCGATGTCGCCCCGTTCGCCCTCAGCGAGCTGATGGACAACCTGGCTGCCGAATACGCCCAGGTGGCGCGCAGCGAGGGGCTTGAGCTGCACTTCGTCGGCTGTTCTGCGGTGGTGCGCAGTGACATCCAGTTGCTGGCGCGGATTCTGCGCAACCTGCTCAGCAATGCCATCCGCTACACCCGCAGCGGGCGCGTGGTCCTGGGGTGTCGGCGCCAGCGTGGCGGCGTGCGCATCGAAGTGTGGGACAGCGGTATCGGCATTGCCGAAGAGCACCTGGAAGAAATGTTCCAGGAGTTCAAGCGCGGCGACGTGCAACGCCCGGATCAGGACCGTGGCTTGGGCTTGGGCCTGGCGATCGTGGAAAAGATCGCGGGTATCCTCGGCCACCGGATTCGGGTGCGCTCCTGGCTTGGTAAAGGCTCCATGTTCGCCGTCGAAGTGCCGCTGAGCGCCACCGCGCCCAAGGCCCAGCCAAGCCAGGGCATCAGCCCGCTGATGCTCGAACGCCTGCGCGGGGCGCGGGTGTGGGTGCTGGATAACGATGCGGCGATTTGCGCCGGCATGCGCACCTTGCTGGAGGGGTGGGGCTGCCGGGTGGTCACCGCATTGTCGGAAGAGGACCTGGCCCGCCAGGTGGACAACTACCACGCCGAAGCCGACCTGCTGATCGCCGACTACCACCTGGACAACGACTGCAATGGCGTTGATGCGGTGGCGCGGATCAACGCCCGTCGCGCCCAGCCGTTACCGGCGCTGATGATCACCGCCAACTACAGCAATGAGCTGAAGCAACAAATCCGCGAGCTGGGCCACACCCTGATGCACAAGCCGGTGCGGCCGATGAAGCTGAAGACGGCGATGAGCCATTTGCTAGCCAGCAGCCAGGGTTAGCCTTGATGCAGGTGAGTCAAACTTTTTGGGGCTGCACGGCAGCCCCATTACCGCTAACTGTCAGGTATTGCAGCTAGCGAGTTCAGCGGCGCAGGTAATCAGTAAAATCGATATCGCCAGCACTGAGGATCGCCTGCACCCGGTTGTGTACGTTGAGTTTGCGCAGGATCGCCGAAACGTGGGCCTTGACCGTGGTCTCAGCGATATCCAGGGTGTAGGCGATCTGCTTGTTCGACTCCCCCTTGGTCATGCGCTCGAGCACCAGCAACTGTTTGCGGGTCAGGGCTTGGAGCATTTCGGGCGGGAAACTCGGGGCATCGTTGTGGCGCCGGCTGGTGCTGCTTTTCTGGGCGCGGATGATGTCGGGCGGCAGGTAGACATTACCGTTGAGGATCTGCTCGATGGCTTCGATCATCTGTGAGCGCGGCGAAGACTTGGTGATGAACCCCACCGCACCGTAGGTGATGGCCTGCAGCACGATCTGCTTTTCCTGCTCGGCCGAGACAATCACCACTGGCGTGGTCGGCGCCTCGTTGCGCAGGGTGATCAGGCCATTGAGGCCATGCATGCCGGGCATGTTCAGGTCGAGCAGGATCAGGTCGAGGTCATCGTGCACTTGGGTCAGCGCCAGGGCACTGTCCAGGTCGGCAGTTTCCATGACTTCGCTGCCCTGGAAACCATCGCTGATGACATTGTGGATGGCTTCGCGAAACAGGGGGTGATCGTCGGCAATCAAAATTTTGTACATGGCCTTTTCACCTCGTTTTTATTGGATGGAGCGGGGCACGCATGCGCAGGCAGTCATCAGGGGAAGGGCTCCGGTTGCGCCGGTTGCAGCGGCAGCTTGGCTTGTTGCCAGGCGTCCAGGCCGTCGCGGTACCAATACAGGTTCTTATAGCCCAGGGCTGTCGCGCGTTTTACCGCGTTCCAGCTTAACCAGCAATCCGAGCGGCAGTAAAACACCAGCGGTTGCTCGGTGCGCCCGGCGGTGGCTTGTTGCAGGTTGCGGGCGAAATAGCCCTGCCAGGCTGGGGCCAGTTCGCCGTCGCCGGTATTGGCCAGCCAGCGGCTGCCGGGGATGTTGCTGTGGGGTTCATCTTCGATGAAACGGCCTTGCAGCCATTGGCGGCGATAGACATCGATCAGCACTGGCCGGGGTTGCTGGGTGAGCAGCGTTTGCAGGGTGGCGGTGTCGATGACCTGGCCGCCCTCGACCTGCTGCGGCGTTGGGCTGCGATAGAGGCTGGTGCGATAGCCTGCGGCGGAAAACAACGGCGCGGTGTCGGCCTGGGCGATGCCCAGCGACAGACTCAGCGAAAGCGCCGCCAGCAAAGGGCGTGGCAGCCGGGGCAGGGCACGTGGCATGGGGTTGTTCCTTGTTGTTATAGGCCCATTACATGCCAGTGCCGGTGCTTTGTGAATGCGACGATAGACAGTAAATGCAGTACTAAAGTAGTAGGTCGCCAGGCGCATAGGGCGATGCGCGCGCAACACTTGAAGAGGCCAATCAGCGTGGCTTGCGCAGCGCTGCGTGCTGCGGGTTGAAGGTAACGATCGCGAGCAGCGTGAACAGCCCAGTCAGGCCCAGGCACACCGCCAGCGCCAGCAGGTTCAGCCGTTCGTACAAAGCAAAGCGCACCAGTTCCACCGCGTGGGTGAACGGGTTCACGGCACACAACCAATACAGCCACTGGCTGGCCTCGCGCATCTTCCACAGCGGGTACAGCGCCGAAGACAGGAAGAACAGCGGGAAAATCACGAAATTCATCACCCCGGCAAAGTTCTCCAGCTGGCGGATCGCGTTCGACAACAACAACCCCAGGGCGCTGAGCATCAGCGCCACCAGCAACAATGCCGGCAGCGCCAGCAACAAGCCCGCGGCCGGTGGTTGCACGCCGTACAACCAGGCAATGGCGAGAAACGCGTACACCTGCAGCAGGGAAATCAACGAGGTTGCCAGCAGCTTGCTGCCCAGCAGGAACGGCCGCGGCAATGGGCTGGTCAGCAGCACGCGCATGCTGCCCATTTCGCGGTCGTAGACCATCGACAGCGAGCCCTGCATGCCGTTGAACAGCAGGATCATGCAGGCCAGGCCGGGGATGATGTACACCTCATAC
Organism: Pseudomonas sp. Leaf58; assembly: GCF_003627215.1. Lineage (NCBI taxonomy): Bacteria > Pseudomonadati > Pseudomonadota > Gammaproteobacteria > Pseudomonadales > Pseudomonadaceae > Pseudomonas > Pseudomonas sp. Leaf58. The sequence goes on along the minus strand of NZ_CP032677.1, from coordinate 3,158,100 downwards.
GGGATGTAGGTGTCGTAGGGCGCGATGATCGCAATGCCCAGCGCCGCGCGAAAGCCGGCGGCGAACACCAGCAGCCACAACAGCGGGCGTACCAGGGCGCTGAGAAAGCGCGTGCGCTGCAACACGAACCGCAGGCACTCGCGCAGCAAAATACCGTTGAAGCATTGCCAGTAAGCGTTCATTAGGCGTTGGCTCCTGAGGGCACGCTGGTCAGGCGGGTAAAGGCATGGTCGAGGTCGCCGCCGTGCTGCAGGCTCAGGGCATCGGCTGTGCCGCTGGCCACCAGGCGGCCTTGGTGCAGGATCAGCAGGTCATCGCTGGGCTGCACTTCGTCCAGCAGGTGGGTGGTCCACAACACGCTCAGGCGCTGCTCGCGGCACAGCAGCCGCAGGTGCTGGTTAAGCGCCAGGCGGCTGGCCGGGTCGAGGCCGACGCTGGCTTCGTCAAGCAACAGCACGCGCGGTTCATGCAGCAGTGCGCGGGCAATTTCCACACGGCGCCGATGGCCGATGTTCAATGCCCGCACCGGCTCGCGTCGCCGTTCATCGAGGCCCTGACGGGCCAGTTCGGCATCGACCCGGGCATTGCCCTGGCGCCGTGACAGGCCATGCAGCGAGGCGTGGTAGCGCAGGTTCTGCTCAACGCTCAGGTCCAGGTCCAGGGTGCTTTGCTGAAACACCACGCCCAGCTGGCGCAAGGCCGGGCGTGGGGCATTGCGCAGGGAGTAGCCGCACACGCGGATGTCGCCCTGTTGCAAGTCATAAAGCCGCGTGAGCAGGGCGATCAAGGTCGACTTGCCAGCGCCGTTGGGCCCCAGCAAGGCGGCGAAGCGCCCGGGCGCCAGGCTGAAACTTACCTGTTTGAGCGCCTCACGCTGGCCGTAGGCAAAGCTCACGTCACTGACTTCGAGGGCGTTCATGGCGTCACCACCACGCCCCAGGGGTAACGGCCCACTTTCACCGACTTGAGCACTTTGCGGTTGTTCACATCGATCACCGAAACGTCGCCGCTGACCCCGTTGGTGGCCAGCAACTGGCTTTGGTCGGGGGTGAACGCCAGCTGCCACACCCGTCGCCCCACCAGCAGGTAGTCGAGCACCTCATAGGTCTTGGCATCGACTACCGCCACATGGTTGGCCGGGCCCAGGGCGACGAAGGCATATTTGCCATCGGCACTGAGCTTGATGCCCACCGGCTGGACTTTATCCGGGTGCACGCCCTTGATCTGGAAGTTCAGGGTTTTCAACACCTGGCGGCTGGCCACATCGAGGATGGTCACCGTGCCGCCGATTTCTGCCGAGGCCCACAGCCGCGTGCCGTCCTGGCTGAACTCGACGAAGCGCGGGCGCTGGTCCACTGGGGTGCTGTCTGCCAGGGTTTGGCTGCTGGTGTCGATCCAGTGCAGCATGTTGGTGGTTTCGCTGGTGTTGACCGCCCATTTGCCATCCGGGCTTACCGCCATGCCTTCGGGCTCGATGCCCACGTCTATCTGCCCCAGCACCTGGTCGGTCTGGGTGTCGATCACCGTCACCAGCGCGTCGTCCTCGTTGGACACGTACAGCCAGCGGTCATTGGGGTGCAAGGCGAACTGCTCGGGGTCCTTGCCGGAAGGCAGCTCCTTGATGATCTTGCGGGTGGCCACGTCCATTACCTGGACCCGGTCCGAATCGCTGGCGCAGATGTACAGCAGCTTGTTGTCGTGGGACAGCAGCAGGCCACGCGGGCGCTGGCCTACCGGCAGGGTCTCGGTGACTTCCAGGGTTTGCAGGTCGATCAGGCTGAGGCTGTTGTCCTTCTCGTTGGAGACCCAGGCGGTGGCCGCCAGGGCGTGGCTGCTGGCAAGCGCCAGGGCACCCGACAGCAGGCTGGGGTAAAACAGGGCCCGGTGGAATGGGGGGCGGCGCATGGCGAAATCCTTTTTTTGTTGTGGTTATCGGGTCAGGGGTAGCTGCAGGTCACTTCGGGCTTGTCGTAGCCCAGGCTGTCCATTTCGTTGAACGGGTGCAGGAAACCTTCCTGCGGCGAGGTGCTGACCAGGGCCCGTGGCTGCACCAGCGGGATCGGTTGGCGCAGTTCGCCGTTCCATGGGCGGTAGCTGAGCTTGCGGCCTTTGAAACCGTCCAGCGGCAATTGCTCGCTGAGCAGCAGCTGCTGCAGGGCGTGGGGCTCGGCCTGGCGCAGTTTGCTCACCGCGCTGGCGACGCTGCGCACGGCCATCCAGGCGGCGAAGTCGCGGTCGTTCATCCAGCGCCCGGCCTGGGCCTCGAAGCGCTTTTGCAACTGTGCTGCGCCGAAGGTTTCCACGCTCTTGTGCCAGCCGGTAGGCGTTAGGCCCTGGGTGCCGGCCACCGGGCGTGGGTACCAGGTTTGGTAGGGCAGGTACTCGCCGAAGTCGCCGCGTTCGTCGGCTACCAGCACCACGTCGTACTCGGCGGTTTGCGTGAACAGCGGCATGTCAGCCTGGGCGCTGCGGCGCTGGTCGTTGTCGAATGTCCAGGTTTTTTCCGCCACCAGTTGCAGGCCAAAGCGCTTCGCCGCACGGCGCAGGGCTGCCGCGTAGGCCCGGTCGTCCTCGGTCTGGCCAACGATCAGCAGGGCCCGTTGCCATTTGCGCAGCACCATGAACTGCACCAGGGCATCGGCCAGCATGGCGCGGCTGGGCAGGCTATGCAGCACGTTGCCTAGGCACTGGCTGCTGCGCAGGCTGTCGTCCGGGCTGCCAGCGTTGAACAGCAGGCTGTCGGGCAGGGCGGCAGACAGCGCGCGCAAGCTGGCTGCGGGGGCATTCACCACGAACAGCCGCAGGCCTTGGGCATGCTGGGCCTTGGCCGCTTGCAGCAGGGCTTCGGGGCTGTCGACGCTGGCGTCGGCCAGGTGGAACTCCTGCTTCAGGAAGCGCCCGCTGCTGTTGCTGTCGACAATGGCCAGCGCGGCGCCCTGCAGCCCGGCATCGGTGGGCTCGGGGATGATGTTGGACAAGAGCGGGCCGGGGTCGGGGCGATAGCCCAGGTAGCCGATGCGCACTTGCAAGGGTTGCGCGGCCTGGCCCTGGGCGGCGGGCGCCAGGGGCGCAGCCAGCGTCGCGGCCAAGGCCAGCAGGCAAGTCAGGGCAAGGTGGGCAGGCTGGCGCATAAAGCAACTCCACGGCAGGTGGCGCCAGCATAGGAAGCCCGCCGGGCGCGGGAAATATGCAGAAAGTAGCGCTCAGCCGGTACCAAGGTAGTAATTCGCCCCGCCGGCCTCGGTCTTACGATGGGCCGTAACGTTCCAACATGGGAAGAGTGCCCATGCGCCTCATCAATCTGTCGGCCCTGTGGCGGATCAACCTTTGCGTCACGTTTTTTTTCGCGATGGTGACGCTGGCCTGTGCCGGGGTGTTCTTGCACCAGGCGGTCGTCGATGTGGAGCGTGAAATGCAGTCCGCCGAAGCGGTCGTCGCGTACCTTGGCGACACTGCCGAGCGCGACCCGGCAAGCCTGCAACCACGGCTGACCCAAAGCCTGCGCCATGTACGGGTACATTGGCTGGCGGCGGGTGAGGCCGTGCAGATGCAGCAGCAGGCCGGCCTGGATGCCTGGCTGGGCCGCCACCTGCTCGGCGAGCGCCACGACAGCCCCCGGCTGCTGGAAATGGGTGACGGTCGCCGGGTATTGATTGCGGTGGATGCACGGGATGAAATCGACGAGGTTCGCGATTCCCTGCAGCAACTGTTCGTCCTGTGCGGCCTGGCTTTGTTGCTGAGCCTGTTGACCATCCGCTGGGCAGTACGCCGGGGCATGGGCCTGCTGGACGAGCTGTTGCAGGCCTTGCGCCAGGTCTCGGGTGGGCAACTGACCGCGCGCCTGCGCGAGGCCGGCCTGCCTGAGGCGCGGCAGTTGGCGGAGCACTTCAACCGCATGACCGGCTCACTGGAGCAGGCCCGGGCCGACAATGCCCAGCTGACCCAGGCGCTGCTGGCTGTACAGGAGCGGGAGCGTACCCAGCTGGCGCAGGCCCTGCACGACGACCTTGGGCAGTACCTGGCGGGTATTCGTGCCCAGTTGTGCCTGCTGCGCATGGTGGCCGACCAGCCCAGCGTGGTGGTGCAGACGACACGCGCCCTGGAACTCGATTGCGAACGCCTGCAGCAGGGGTTTCGTGCCCTGGTGCACGACCTGTATCCGCTGGCTTTGCAGCACATGCCGCTGGCCGAAGCCTTCAGCTTGCTGGTAAGCCAGTGGCAGGCCAGCCAGGGCATCGATTGCCGCCTGCGGGTCGGCGAGCACCTGCCGGCGTTGCCTGGGGCAAGCCGCACGCATTTGTATCGCTTGTTGCAGGAGGCGTTGACCAACGTCGCCCGGCACGCCGGTGCCAGCCAGGTGCGGGTGCGCCTGCAACGCAGCGCCAAGGGGTTGCGCCTGTTGGTGCGTGACAACGGTTGCGGCGCGCAACAGCCCCAGCGCCCTGGGGTAGGCCTGCACTCGATGGCCGAGCGCGCGCGCAGCCTGGGCGGTGAACTGCGCATCCTCAGCCGCCCGGGTGCCGGCTGGGCGCTGGCCCTGAATATTCCCATGGAGGTGAGATGAATATCGTGTTGGTCGATGACCATGCCGTGGTCCGCCAGGGCTATGCCAGCCTGCTGCGGACGGTACTGCCGACCGTACAGGTGCGCGAGGCCACCAGTGGTGAAGAGGCGCTGGCTCGGGTGCAGGAGCAGGTGCCCAACCTGGTGATCATGGACTTCGGCCTGCCCGGCATCAGCGGCCTGGAAACCACCCGCCGCCTGCGCCAGCGCCTGCCGCAGCTGCGGGTGCTGTTTTTTAGCATGCACGACGAGCTGCCGCTGGTGCGCCAGGCGCTGGACGCGGGGGCCTTGGGTTACCTGACCAAGAACTCGGCGCCTGAAGTGTTGATCGAGGCGGTGCAGCGGGTGTTGGCCGGGCATGCCTATATTGAACAGCCTTTGGCGACCCAGCTGGCCTGCACCGCACCGCGGCATGACAGCGACCCGCGCCTGCAGCGCATGACCCAGCGCGAGCTGGAGATTTTCGTGATGCTGGCCAAGGGCACACCGGTGCGGGTGATTGCCGAGCAGTTGTGCATCAGCGCCAAGACCGTGTCTAACCACCTGACTTTGCTCAAGAGCAAGTTGGGGGTTAGCTCGCATGCTGAGCTGGTGCACTTGGGGATTGATTTGGGGGTGGTGCGGGTGGCGGGGTGAGGGTGAGGGTGAGGGTGAGGGGATTGGGTTGGGGCTGACAGGTGCCTGGCATGGCATTTTTGGTGCCTGGGAGATCGAGCGCCGCCCGCGCGGCGCTTCGCGGGGCAAGCCCGCTCCCACATTTTTTTCGGGCCAATTATTCCTGCACCAGAGGCGCGCGCACCCTTGGCGTATGGCTGGAGATGGATTAACAGCAGATGCTTAACCTTCGATATTCAATGGAACAAACAAGGCCGTCGCGCGCCACTCTCACAGGAATAATTGGCCCGAAAATGTGGGAGCGGGCTTGCCCCGCGAAGCGCCGCGCGGGCGGCGCTCAATCTCACAGGCGCAGATAATGCCAAGGCGAACACCCACTCAATCCCCCCAACTCGCAGGGCACCCGCTACACCCCTCCATATTGGCATCCTGAAAATTCCCATAATGCTGGCGCGCCCCGCGCAAATCGGCGCGCGCCAGGTTGCTCTGGCCAAACTTGGCTTCCTGCAGGTTGGCATCCGCAAGATTAGCCCCTTGCAGATCAGCCTTGCTCAGCCAAGCCATTTCCAGGTCCGCCGCTTGCAGGTTGGCCTGCTGCAGCTTCGCCCCCGACAACCTGGCGAACTGCAGGTAGGCCGCGCTGAGGTCGGCCTTTGCAAATTGCGCCCCTTGGGCAAACAGCCCCCAGCCCTGAATCGCCACGAGTTTGCTGTTACTCAGGTCGGCCAGGCGCAGGTTGCTCTGTTGCAAGCTGGCACGGGTCAAGTTGGCGCCCTGCAGGCGGGCCTTCTCAAGGTTGGCCAGGTCCAGCCGGGCATGGCGCAGGTCGGCATCGCGCAAGTCGGCGCCAGCCAGGTTCATCTTGCGCAGGTCCTGGTTGGCCAGGTTGGCGCCACGCAAATTCGCCCCCGGGCACTGGCTGGCTTCGGCGATCAGGCAGCGGTTGATGGTCAACGGGGCATCGTTGCCAGTGTCGTCGGCATTCACAGCCATGGCCGGGGAAAGCACCAGCAGCAAGGCAAATGGCAGGTAGTTCATGGCGAAAGGCTCTCGGCAGGACAAGGGCTAGTGCGGGAGGGGCGCAGCCCCCCCCGGTGGCGATCAACGTTGCGCGGTGTGCTTGTCCCAACTCGGGATCTTGAACACCCAGAACGAGCCGCCCTGGGCCACCGGCTTGGTCAGCTCGGCCATATCACCACCCCACAGCGGCACCGCGCCGCCGTAACCCACGGTGACGCCAATGTACTGCTCGCCGTCCTGTTCCCAGGTGATCGGCGGCGAGACGATGCCGCTGCCGGTCTGGAACTTCCACAACTCCTTGCCCGTTTTCGCGTCAAATGCCTTGAAAAAGCCATCGCCAGTGCCGGTGAACACCAAGTTGCCCTTGGTCGCCAGCACGCCGGCCCACAGCGGCAGGGGCTCCTTGTGCTCCCACACCAGTTTGCCGGTGCTCGGGTCCATGGCACGCAAGGTGCCGACATGGTCGTCATACATGCGCTTGATACGGAAGCCCATGCCCAAATACGCCGACCCCTTCTTGTAGTTCACTTCCTCGGTCCAGTACTCCTCTTTCCACTGGTTGCCGGGGATGTAGAACAGCCCGGTGTCCTGGCTGTAGGCCATGGGGTTCCAGTTCTTGCCACCGAGGAACGGTGGCGAGACCTCCACCGGTTTGCCCTTGGTTTCACCGGGCAGCGGTTTGGCCGGGCGCTGGCCTGGGTTCTCCACTGGGCGCCCGGTCTTCAGGTCGATATGGCTGGCCCAGGTAATGTTGTCGACGAAGGGGAAGGCGTTCTGCAGCTTGCCGTTATTGCGGTCGACCACGTAGAAGAAACCGTTGCGGTCGGCGTGGCCGGTGGCCTTGACCAGTTTGCCGTCCTTGTCTTTGTAATCGAACAGCACCAGCTCGTTGTTGCCGGAGAAGTCCCAGGCATCGTTAGGCGTGTGCTGGTAGAACCATTTCACCTCGCCGGTGCTCGGGTCGACGCCGACCTGGCCCGAGGTATACAGGCTGTCGTAGTCATGCGGGTTGCCGTCCTTCGATGTGCGGGCCCAGGTGTTCCAAGGGCCCGGGTTGCCGGCACCGACGATGATGGTATTGCTTTCGGGGTCGAAGCTGGCGCTTTGCCAAGGGGCGCCGCCGCCATGGCTCCAGGCTTCGACCTTGCCGGTTGCGGTGCTCGGGTCGTCGGGCCAGGACGGCGCCTTGACGTCGCCGGTGGGGGTGCTGTCCTTGCCGTTCAGGCGGCCCATGTGGCCCTCGACGAAGGGCCGCATCCACACCTCTTCGCCAGTGTCTGGGTCGCGCGCGAACAGTTGGCCGACCACGCCGAATTCATCGCCGGAGCTGCCGTGGATCAGCAGCACCTTGCCGCTGGTCTTGTCCTTGATCAGCACCGGGGCGCCGGTCATGGTGTAGCCGGCGCTGTGGTCGCCGAACTTCTTGTTCCACACCACTTTGCCGGTGCGCTTGTCCAGGGCGATGACCCGCGCATCAAGGGTGCCGAAGTAGATCTTGTCGCCGTAGATCGCCGCGCCACGGTTGACCACGTCGCAGCACGGGCGAATGTTGTCGGGCAGGCGGTGGTTGTAGGTCCACAGGCGCTTGCCGGTCTTGGCGTCGAGGGCGAAGACCCGCGAGTACGAGCCGGTGACGTAGACCACGCCGTCGCTGACGATGGCCTGCGATTCCTGGCCGCGCTGCTTCTCGTCGCCGAAGGAGTACGACCAGGCCGGGGTCAGCTTGAACACGTTCTGGTCATTGACCTGGGCCAGCGGGCTCCAGCGCTGGGCGTTGGTGCCCATGCCGTACTGCAGCACGTCCTGGGGGGTGAGGTGGTCGTTGGCGATGTCTTCCCATGTGACGTTCTTGCTGGCAGCTGCCGCAGGGGTGGTGGCCGCTGTTGCCACGTTGCCCAGGGCCAGGCCACCGGCCAGCAGCAGCACGCGTACGCTCAGGGCCAGGGGGGAAAGGGCGGGTAGCGATCTTATTGTCATGGTTGCAGTTCCCAGTGGAGGTTTTGGCCTGCACAGGGTGGGGCGCAGCGGCGGTTGCGCGATACGGAAAAAGTCCCGCCCGTGCCGGGAAGAGTTCCCGAACGGCACCTCAATTGGCCCTTCGCCACAAGCCCTACTACCAAGGGAGTAAGGCCCGGCCACCAAAGCAGCATTCGGCCATGCGCAGGCTGTTTCTAAGATGGCTGCACGGCCTCTGTGGTTGAGGCCTTGCGTGCAATCGTGAGGGCATAACAATGACAACAAAACGCAACGTCTTGCTGGTTACCGGGCTGCTGGCTTCTGGGCTGATGAGTGCTGTGCTGAGCAGCGCGGCCTGGGCGCACGGCAATGTGGTGCCCCAGGCAGTGGAAACCCAGGGCCTGACCCCGATCAAGGACGCTGGCGTGACCCTGGACGGCGACGGCTGGGCGGCGGTCAACCCCTATCGCACCTCGCCCGAGCATGACAAGGCAGTAGAAATCGGCGCCTCGGCCTACAACCAGAACTGCGCGGCCTGCCATGGCCTGGAAGCCAAGTCCGGCGGCATTGCCCCCGACCTGCGCATGCTCGATGTCGGCGAGGCCGGGGATGAATGGTTCGTCGAGCGGGTACGCCACGGTGCGGTGCGCGACGGCCGGGTGTACATGCCGAAGATGGCTGACTACCTGAGCCAAGAAGCCTTGTGGGCGGTGCGCACCTACCTGGACAGCGTGCACGTCGAGGAGTGACGGCCATGCGCCTGTTGGCGGTGCTGTTGAGTGGCCTGCTGCTGTGTTGCGCGGCGGCCCAGGCGCAGGTGCGCAACTACGATGCGATCATCGCTGCCGGCGAGCTGAAAGTGGCGGTGTACAAGGATTTCGCACCCTACAGCTTCGAGGACCATGGCCAGCCGCGCGGTGTCGATGTCGAGCTGGCGCAAGCCCTGGCCACGGCCTTGGGGGTGCGCTTGCAGCTGATCTGGGCGCCGCCTGGGGAAAAGCTCGACGACGACTTGCGTGACTACATTTGGCGCGGCAGCCCGCTGCGCCACCAGCAGCTGGCCGACCTGATGATGCGCGTGCCGTACGACCACGCCTACGCGCAGCGGCGTAACGAGCTGGGTGAGCTGGAAAACGCCCAGGTGGTGATGTTCGGCCCCTACCAGGAGGAGCGCTGGCAGGTCGCCTATGACCGCCGGCGCATGGAATCTGTGGCCAGTGTCGCGGTGTTCCAGCAGCACCCCATCGGTGTCGAGGTGGACAGCGTGCCGTCGTTCTACCTGACCTCGGTGTTCAACGGCATGCTCAGCGCCAAAACCCATCATTACCCCAATGTGCAGCAGGCATTCGGCGCCATGCAGGCTGGGCAAGTGGACGCGGTGATGGCGATGCGCGGTGAGGTGGACTGGCAGTTGCACCAAGCCGCCGACCCGCAACTGGCACTGGCGGAAAACGCCTACCCGAACCTTGGCAAGCAGGCCTGGGAGATCGGCATGGCGGTGCACGAGAGCAACCGGCAGTTGGCCTATGCGGTGGAGGAAGCCCTCGAGGCGATGATTCGCGATGGCCGGCTGAAGGCTATGTATGCCCATTACGGCCTGCGTTACGAGGTGCCGGAGATGTACCAATAACAAATTGCCCAGGCCTGTGGGGTCGTAAGGGCAACACAACCCTCTGTGGGAGCGGGTTCACCCGCGAACACCGGCGAAGCCGGTGCCATGCCCCGCGTTGCATTCTTCGCGGGTAAACCCGCTCCTACAGGGGCCCTGCGCAGTCCGTTAGTGCTGTGTTGAACAACAGGAGTGGGTTATGAACTGGCGAGCAAGTTTCCTGCTGGCCTGCTGGCTGCCGTGGGCAGCCCAGGCCAGCGAACCCAGTGCCAAGCCAGACCCGGTGCCGTCGGTGATGTGGGACTTCTATCACAAGCAGCTGCTGGGCCAGGCGGCTTTCGTCTTCGATGACCGGGTCAAGCTGCTGGCACCCCCGTTTGCCGAGGACGCCCGCCAAATGCCATTGGAAATCGACGCCCGGGCGTTCACTGGCGAAGTGGTGCGGATTGTGGCCTGGGCCGAGCTTAACCCGCTGCCGCGCATTGTCGACTTCGCGCCCGGCGAGCGGGTGCTGCCCTGGTTGTCGATCCGCATCCGCATCGAACAGGCCACGCCGCTGCGCGCCGCGGTGCTGACACGCGACGGCCTGTGGCATGTCGGCTCAACCCTGATCGATGCCGCCGGCGGCGGTTGCACCGCACCCAGTGTGGTACGCAGCCAACCCGGCTGGGAGGAACACCTCGGCGAAGTGCTGGGCGGGCGCTACCCACGCGGCGACAGCAGCCGTTTGCGCTTGCAGGTGGCGCACCCGATGGACAACGGCCTGGTCAGCGGCATTCCCGAATTTTTCCTCAACCATGCCGAGTTGCAAGGCGCCAACGGCCAGCGCCTGGCCAGCCTTGAGCTGTATCCGGCAGTCAGCGAAAACCCCAACCTGGGCTTCGACATCCAGGGCCCCGGGCCGACCCGTTTGGTGTTGCAGGACAACAGCGGCAACCAGTTCGAGGCGGCGGTGCCTTGAGCACCTTGTCCCCTATCACTTCCTGACCCGAGGCGCCCGTCATGCGTTGGACCTTGCTGTTGCTGCTGTGCCTGGGCCTGTCGGCACAGGCAGACCTGGACTATCGGCTCAAGCCCCGGCAAATCGCCGAGGGCACCTGGCTGCTCGAGGGCAGCACTGACAATTTCGCCAAGGCCAACGGGGGCAACATCGTCAATACCGCGTTCATCGTCACTGACAGCGGCGTGGTGGTGATCGACAGCGGGCCTTCCAAACGCTACGGCGAAGCCTTGCGCCAGGCCATTGCCGCCACCACCGACAAGCCGGTGCTGGAGGTGCTGCTGACCCATCACCACCCCGACCATGTGCTGGGCAATCAGGCCTTTGCCGATGTGCCTATCGGCGCCCTGGCGGGCAGCGGCGAACTGTTGCGCCAGCAGGGCGAGGCCATGGCCGAGAACATGTACCGCCTGGTGGGCGACTGGATGCGCGGTACCGAGGTGGTGCTGCCGACCCGGGTGCTGGACCCGGGCGTCCATGAGGTTGGCGGGCATCGGCTGCGGCTGCTGGCGCTGGGTGGGCATACCGGTGCCGACCTGGCGATTCTGGATGAACGTACCGGCGTGCTATTCGCCGGCGACCTGGTGTTCTACGAGCGGGCGCTGACCACGCCCAACAGCCCGGGGCTGGAGGTTTGGCTGAAAGACCTGGACACCCTCCAAGCGTTGCCCTGGAAGCAGCTTGTGCCAGGGCATGGGCCGGTGGCCAGCGATACCCGGCCGTTCGCGCAGATGCGTGATTACCTGGGCTGGCTGGACGGCCTGATGCGCGATGGGGCGGCGCGGGGCGACGACATGGCCGAGATGATTCGCAGCCCGATCCCGGAGCGCTTTGCCGGTATCAGCCTGACCCGTTATGAGTTGATTCGCAGTGTCAGCCACTTGTATCCGCGCTACGAGCGCCAACAGCTGCGGCGCGTCGACGCCAAGCCAGCGCCCACAGGGGTCGAGCAAGTTCACTGATACCAAGGAACTAGAAAACTCCGCACTGCGGGCAATTGTTGGCAAGCAGGTCGCGACCAAGAATTCTCGGCACACCGGGAAATTTTCCCGGATACAACAAAAAACCAAAGGTAGCCGTCATGACCCGATCCCCACGCCGTCCCGTGTTCGCCGTGAGCCTGGTGCTCAGCGCCATGCTGCTTGCCGGCGCGGCCCACGCCGCTGTCAGCAATGAAGAAATCCTCCAGGACCCGAAAAACCCGCAGCAGATCGTGACCAACGGCCTGGGCGTACAGGGCCAGCGCTACAGCCCGCTGAATATGCTCAATACCGACAACGTCAAGGACCTGCGGCCGGTGTGGGCGTTTTCCTTCGGCGGTGAGAAGCAGCGCGGCCAGCAGGCCCAGCCGCTGATCAAGGACGGGGTGATGTACCTGACCGGCTCCTACTCGCGGGTGTTCGCCGTGGATGCCCGCACCGGCAAAAAACTGTGGCAATACGATGCCCGCCTGCCCGATGACATCCGCCCGTGCTGCGACGTGATCAACCGCGGCGTGGCGCTGTACGGCAACCTGGTGTTCTTCGGCACCCTGGACGCCAAGCTGGTGGCGCTGAACAAGGACACCGGTAAGGTGGTCTGGAGCAAGAAGGTGGCCGACCACAAGGAAGGCTATTCCATCAGCGCCGCGCCAATGATCGTCAACGGCAAGCTGATCACCGGCGTGGCGGGCGGCGAGTTTGGCGTGGTGGGCAAGATCCAGGCCTACAACCCGGAAAACGGCGAGCTGCTGTGGATGCGCCCCACTGTGGAAGGGCACATGGGCTACGTGTACAAGGACGGTAAGGCGATCGAAAACGGTATTTCGGGCGGCGAAGCGGGCAAAACCTGGCCCGGCGACCTGTGGAAGACCGGCGGCGCCGCACCTTGGCTGGGTGGCTACTACGACCCGGAAACCAACCTGATCCTGTTTGGCACCGGCAACCCGGCACCGTGGAACTCGCACCTGCGCCCCGGTGACAACCTGTATTCCTCGTCCCGCCTGGCCCTTAACCCGGACGATGGCACCATCAAATGGCACTTCCAGAGCACACCCCATGACGGCTGGGACTTCGACGGCGTCAACGAGCTGATCTCGTTCAACTACAAGGACGGCGGCAAAGAGGTCAAGGCTGCGGCCACCGCCGACCGCAATGGCTTCTTCTACGTGCTGGACCGCACCAACGGCAAGTTCATCCGTGGCTTCCCGTTCGTCGACAAGATCACCTGGGCCACCGGCCTGGACAAGGACGGCCGGCCGATCTACAACGAGGCCAGCCGGCCGGGGGCGCCGGGTAGCGAGGCCAAGGGCAGTTCGGTGTTCGTCGCCCCAGCCTTCCTCGGCGCCAAAAACTGGATGCCCATGGCCTACAACAAGGACACCGGGCTGTTCTACGTGCCGTCCAACGAGTGGGGCATGGACATCTGGAACGAAGGCATCGCCTACAAGAAGGGCGCGGCGTTCCTCGGTGCCGGCTTCACCATCAAGCCGCTCAACGAAGACTACATCGGCGTGCTGCGCGCCATCGACCCGGTCAGTGGCAAGGAAGTGTGGCGCCACAAGAACTACGCGCCGCTGTGGGGCGGGGTGCTGACCACCAAGGGCAACCTGGTGTTCACCGGCACGCCAGAAGGTTTCCTGCAGGCGTTCAACGCCAAGACTGGCGACAAGGTCTGGGAATTCCAGACCGGTTCCGGTGTGCTCGGTTCGCCAGTGACCTGGGAAATGGATGGCGAGCAATACGTTTCGGTGGTCTCCGGCTGGGGCGGCGCGGTGCCGCTGTGGGGCGGCGAAGTGGCCAAGCGGGTCAAGGACTTCAACCAGGGCGGCATGCTCTGGACCTTCAAACTGCCCAAGCAATTGCAGCAGGCCGCCGATGCCAAGGCGCAAACGGCGAGCGCCAAGCCGCAAAGCTGATGCACTGCCGTGAGTGACCCTACTACCAAATGACGAGAGCCCCGCTGCCAACGATGCATTCGCCTGGCACGCGGGGCTTTTTACCATCGGTCCATCGCCTGTCGTTGAGCAGGCATCGACCCACAGAGGCTCAGCATGATCTACGCACAACCCGGAACCCCAGGCGCCATCGTGTCCTTCAAGCCACGCTACGGCAATTTCATCAACGGTGAATTCGTGCCGCCGCTGGCGGGCCAGTACTTCACCAACAGCTCGCCGGTCAACGGCCAGCCGATTGCCGAATTCCCACGCTCCACGGCCCAGGACATCGAACAGGCCCTGGATGCCGCGCACGCCGCCGCCGAGGCCTGGGGCAAGACCTCGGTGCAGGACCGCGCGCGGGTGCTGCTGAAAATCGCCGACCGCATCGAGCAGCACCTGGAAGTGCTGGCCGTTACCGAAAGCTGGGACAACGGCAAGGCCGTGCGCGAAACCCTTAATGCCGACGTGCCGCTGGCGGCGGATCACTTCCGCTACTTCGCCGGTTGCATCCGTGCCCAGGAAGGCGGTGCCGCAGAGATCAACGAAGGCACCGTGGCCTACCACTTCCACGAGCCGTTGGGCGTGGTTGGGCAAATCATCCCGTGGAACTTCCCGCTGCTGATGGCTGCCTGGAAGCTTGCCCCGGCCCTGGCTGCCGGCAACTGTGTGGTGCTCAAGCCGGCGGAGCAGACGCCGTTGTCGATCACCATTTTTGCCGAGTTGGTCGCCGACCTGTTGCCTGCCGGTGTACTGAACATTGTCCAGGGCTTTGGCCGTGAAGCCGGCGAGGCCCTGGCCACCAGCAAGCGCATCGCCAAGATCGCCTTCACCGGCTCCACCCCGGTGGGCTCGCACATCATGAAATGTGCGGCTGAGAACATCATCCCGTCCACCGTGGAGCTGGGCGGCAAGTCGCCGAACATCTTCTTCGAAGACATCATGCAAGCCGAGCCTGCGTTCATCGAAAAGGCCGCCGAAGGCCTGGTGCTGGCGTTTTTCAACCAGGGTGAAGTCTGCACCTGCCCATCGCGGGCGCTGATCCAGGAGTCGATCTACGAGCCGTTCATGGCCGAGGTGATGAAGAAAATCGCCAAGATCAGCCGTGGCAACCCGCTGGACACCGAGACCATGGTCGGCGCCCAGGCATCCGAGCAGCAATACGACAAGATTCTTTCGTACCTGCAGATTGCCCAGGAGGAGGGCGCGCAACTGCTCGCCGGTGGCGGCGCCGAGCGGCTGCAGGGGGACTTGGCCAGCGGTTATTACATCCAGCCGACCCTGCTCAAGGGCAACAACCAGATGCGCGTATTCCAGGAAGAAATCTTCGGCCCAGTGGTGGGGGTGACCACCTTCAAGGACGAAGCCGAAGCCCTGGCCATTGCCAACGATACCGAATTCGGCCTTGGCGCTGGCCTGTGGACCCGCGACATCAACCGCGCCTACCGCATGGGCCGCGGGATCAAGGCCGGGCGTGTATGGACCAACTGTTATCACCTGTACCCGGCGCATGCGGCGTTCGGTGGCTACAAGAAGTCTGGCGTCGGCCGTGAGACGCACAAGATGATGCTCGACCACTACCAACAAACCAAGAACCTGTTGGTGAGCTACGACATCAACCCGCTGGGCTTCTTCTAGAACCTGCCATGGCCTCGGGGGGCTGCTGGGCAGCCCATCGCAGGTAAGCCAGCGCCTACAGGTACGGCATGGGCCTTGAGCCTTGTGCCATCCCTGTGGGCGCGGGCGTGCTCGCGAAGAGGCCGGTACTGACAGATACGAAGCTTCAGCGGTTCGCCGAATCCGCTACCAAGGCACCCCGCAAGCTCGTTCCAAAGTAGCATTCGGCCGCGCCGCCCCCCGTGCATTAATGCCTCTACCGGAATCGCCCGGCACAACAAGAGGATTGCCCCATGTGGACTAAACCCGCCTTTACCGACCTGCGCATTGGCTTCGAAGTGACAATGTACTTCGCCAATCGTTGATGGTGTTCCGGCCATCGTTGCGGTGGCCGGTTCCTCCTGTGTAGCTGGCATCTGGACGTTCCCTGTGAAGCTGATCGAACCCGAGCAGGCCTTGGCATTGGCCCGCGGCTTCCGCTTGCGCTGGGAGCCGTGCCAGGCGCGCCATGTGCTGCATTACCCCGAAGGCATCATCGAACTCAACGCCAGTGCCGGCTGGGTACTCGAGTTACTGGACGGCCAGCGCAGCGTGGCGGCGGTGATTGAGCGCCTGGCACAGCGGTTCCCCGGTGTGCCGGGGCTTGACGAGGACGTACTGGCGTTTCTTGAGGTGGCCCGCGCCAAGTACTGGGTCGAATAACCCGTGACCACGCTTTGGTCTGGTTGCTTTCGCCACGGGATGCTTTACGCTGGCGGTTACCTTCCAGAACAATAAGAACAGGCTTTCCAATGAGCCAGAGTTTCAGCCCACTTCGCAAGTTCGTATCGCCTGAAATCATCTTCGGTGCCGGCTGTCGGCATAACGTCGCCAATTACGCCAAAACCTTCGGCGCGCGCAAGGTGCTGGTGGTCAGCGACCCCGGCGTGATTGCCGCCGGGTGGGTGGCGGATGTAGAGGCCAGCCTGCAGGCCCAGGGCATCGATTACTGCCTGTACAGCGCCGTGTCGCCCAACCCACGGGTCGAAGAGGTGATGCTCGGCGCCGAGATCTACCGGCAAAACCACTGTGACGTGATTGTCGCGGTCGGCGGCGGCAGCCCGATGGATTGCGGCAAGGCCATCGGCATCGTGGTCGCGCACGGGCGCAGCATCCTCGAATTCGAAGGCGTGGACATGATCCGCGTGCCCAGCCCGCCGCTGATCCTGATCCCGACCACCGCCGGCACCTCGGCCGACGTGTCGCAGTTCGTGATCATTTCCAACCAGCAGGAGCGCATGAAGTTCTCCATCGTCAGCAAGGCGGTGGTGCCGGACGTGTCGCTGATCGACCCGCAAACCACCCTGAGCATGGACCCGTTCCTGTCGGCCTGCACCGGCATCGATGCGCTGGTGCATGCCATCGAAGCGTTCGTTTCCACCGGCCACGGCCCGCTGACCGACCCGCATGCGCTGGAGGCCATGCGCCTGATCAACGGCAACCTGGTGGAGATGATCGCCAACCCCACCGATATCGCCCTGCGCGAAAAGATCATGCTCGGCAGCATGCAGGCTGGGTTGGCGTTTTCCAACGCCATTCTGGGGGCAGTTCACGCCATGTCGCACAGCCTGGGCGGGTTCCTCGACTTACCCCATGGCCTGTGCAACGCGGTGCTGGTGGAGCATGTGGTGGCGTTCAACTACAGCTCGGCGCCGGAGCGTTTCAAGGTTATTGCCGAGGTCTTTGGCATCGACTGCCGTGGCCTCAACCACCGGCAGATCTGCGCGCGCCTGGTAGAGCACCTGATCGCGTTGAAACATGCCATTGGCTTCCAGGAAACCCTGGGCCTGCACGGGGTACGCACGTCCGACATCCCGTTCCTGTCGCAACATGCGATGGATGACCCGTGCATCCTTACCAACCCCCGTGCGTCGAGCCAGCGTGATGTCGAGGTCGTTTATGGCGAGGCCCTCTGACGAGCAGCAGCGGGCACTGGCCGGGCTGCTGGGGCTGGGCGACCACTCGGCGCGCAAAAGCCATTACCCGGAACTGTCCGCCCGCTTAGATGAACTGGAGGCTGAACGCAACCGCTACAAATGGCTGTTCGAGAATGCCGTACATGGGATTTTCCAGGCCAGCCTGCAGGACGGCATGCGCGCCGCCAACCCGGCGTTGGCGCGCATGTTGGGCTACGACGACCCGCAAGAGGTGCTGTTTTCCCTGACTGATCTGGCCACCCACCTGTTTGATGGCGGTGCCGATGAATTGCAGGCGATTACTGCGATCCTCGCCCGTGAACACAGCCTGCACGGTTATGAAACCCGCTTGCGCCGCAAGGACGGTAGCCACCTCGATGTGCTGATGAACTTGCTGCTCAAGCCTGGCCACGAAGGGCTGGTGGAAGGCTTTGTCGCCGACATCACCGAGCGCAAGCAGGCCCAGCAGCGCCTGCAGCAACTCAATGACGAACTGGAGCAACGGGTCGCTGCGCGTACCGATGAATTGTTGGAGGCCCGCGATGCCGCCGAAGCCGCCAACCGCAGCAAGGACAAATACCTCGCCGCTGCCAGCCACGATCTGCTGCAACCATTGAACGCCGCCCGCCTGCTGATTTCGACCTTGCGCGAACGGCCATTGCCAGCCGCCGAACATGTGCTGGTGGAGCGTACCCACCAGGCCCTGGAGGGGGCAGAGGACCTGCTGACCGACCTGCTGGACATTTCCCGGCTGGACCAGGCAGCGGTCAAGCCGGATGTGGCGGTGTACCGCCTCGACGAACTGTTCGCGCCGCTGGTCTCGGAATTTGGTTCGGTGGCGGATGCCGCTGGGCTGAGGTTGCATGCCCGCATAGCCGACTACGCCATCAGCACTGACCTGCGGCTGCTCACGCGGATCCTGCGCAATTTCCTCAGCAATGCCTGCCGCTACACCGACGCGGGCCGTATCCTGCTGGGCGCGCGCCGTCGCGGCGAACACCTGCGCCTGGAGGTTTGGGATACCGGGCGGGGCATTGCGCAGGATCGCTTGCAGGCCATCTTCCTTGAGTTCAACCAGCTGGACGTTGGCCGCGCGGCGGACCGCAAGGGCGTGGGCCTGGGCTTGGCCATCGTCGAGCGTATCGCCAATATTCTCGGTTACCGCATCGAAGTTCGCTCGTGGCCAGGGCGCGGCTCGATGTTCAGCATCGAAGTACCGATTGGCAAAGAGGTGCCGCAGCCCATTCAGCAAACCTTGCCGCAGCCCAGTGCCGGCAACCCGCTACCGGGCCGTCGCCTGCTGGTGCTGGACAACGAAGTGAGCATCCTCGAAAGCATGGGCGCGCTACTGGGGCAGTGGGGCTGCGAGGTGGTGACGGCGACCGACCAGGAGGGCGCCTTGATGGCCTTGCGTGGCCGGGCGCCGGAGCTGATCCTGGCGGATTTTCACCTCGACCATGGTGTAGTGGGCTGTGAGGTGGTGCGCCATTTGCGTGAGCACTTTGCCACGCCGATACCGGCGGTAATCATCACCGCCGACCGCAGTGACCAGTGTCGGCGCGCGTTGCACAAGCTCGGGGCGCCGTTGCTGAACAAACCCGTCAAGCCCGGGAAACTGCGCGCAGTGTTGAGCCAGTTGCTGGGCTAGTCGCGAAATTGCAGGCCGCTCCTACCAGGGGCCGAAGATCCAGATTGCCCGCGAGATCACGCTGCGCGGGTCGCTGAGCGACGAGATCAGCATTGCAAGCACGCAAACATAAATATCAAATATTGTGGCTTAGCTGCGAAATGCTGATTTAAGCAACAATATATTGGATTTATTAAGATTGATGGCTTGGGCGTTCAGTTTTATAATTCTGGGTACTGACAACCATGAAGCGAGCTTGGTAACCACTATGCTGGATTTGAGCTTCAGCAAGCCGAGCGAGGTCGTCAAGCGCCTTTGCGATCGGCTGCGCACTGAACGCCTGGCGTTGGAAATGACCCAGGCCGAATTGGCCGGGCGTGCTGGTATTAACGCCAACACCGTATCCAACCTCGAAGCCGGGCGTAACGTTGGCTTCGAGAATGTTGTGCGGGTGGCAATGGCGCTTGGCCGAACCCAGGAACTCGAGGGCCTGTTCTTGCCCAAGCTCGATAGCATTGAGGACATACGGCGCTACGAGAGCAGCGCCAGCCGTCTTCGGTCAAAGAGGAAAGCGGGCAATGCTTGAGCAGGTGAATGTCTTCTACGAGGGCTGGGGCGAGCGCTGGCAGTGGGGTTCATTGGTATCTACAACCGCTCTGACCGGTCGCCCGCTTATCGTGTTCGAGTACAGCGTCGAAGCAAGGCGAAGAGGGCTGGAACTCTGTTCTTACACATTACCGCTACAAGGCCCGCCATTACGCCGGGAGTTCCCTCGTCACCAGCTTCATTTGCCTGGGCCTGTCTACGATGCGTTACCGGACGGGTGGGGGATGTTGCTGATGGACCGCTTGTTCAGGCGTCGGGGCCTCACCACGGCGCGCATTGGAGCCCTTGAGCGACTGGCTTTCATTGGTGGCAACGCCATGGGGGCCATGACAT
The DNA here is from genome assembly GCF_003627215.1 of Pseudomonas sp. Leaf58. NCBI lineage: Bacteria > Pseudomonadati > Pseudomonadota > Gammaproteobacteria > Pseudomonadales > Pseudomonadaceae > Pseudomonas > Pseudomonas sp. Leaf58. The sequence continues at coordinate 3,138,285 of NZ_CP032677.1, read as the reverse complement.
TTGAACCTGTCATGCCGGAAGGGCAGCAGCCAGAAGTTCACATACCACTGGAGAAGCTCGCCGCCGAGGTCACCGAGGTGCTCCACGGTGAAGGTGGCGAGTTCTTGCAGACATTGCTGCTGGTGGGCGGCTCGCCCCAAGGTGCCAGGCCCAAGGCGCTGGTTTACCGCAATCCTGAAACTGGCGAATTTACCACCGCAGCCACCGCTGGCCTGGAAGCCTGGTTGGTCAAGTTCCCCGCCAAAGGCGAGCACCCCGAAGTGTGCGCCATCGAAAGGGTCTACGCCGAGTGCCTGCGTCATTGCACCATCGAGACACCTGAAGCGCAGTACTTCAACCTGCCCAATGGGATGGCGGCGTTTGTCAGCAAACGCTTCGACCGGCAGCAGGGCATGCGTGTACCCATGCAGAGCCTTGCGGCTTTTACGGGGGCTGATTTCCAGTCCCCGGGTGTGCTGGACTACGTCAACTTCGTGCGCGCAACGCAGATGTGTACCAACGACGTGCGTGAGATGGCGCTGGCCTTCGAGCGAGCAGTCTTCAATATTGCATTTAACAACAGGGATGATCACCCCAAGAACTTTGCCTACCTGATGTCGCAAGAGGGTCATTGGCGATTAGCTCCAGCCTACGACGTGACCTTCTGCGAGGGCCCAGGTGGATACCACCAGATGGATGTGATGGGCGAGGCATTGGCAATTTCCCGCGCGCAAGTGCTAAGGCTTGCTGAAGAGGCCGAGGTGCCGTTGGGTGCTGCCTGCAAAATGATTGACCGTATCTGCGATGTGGCCAGTCAGTTTGCCGGCATTGCCGAGCAACTTTGCCCGGGCGCTATCACCCGGGATACGCTGCGTTCAGTTCAAGGGCGGATTGATCAGAACGTTGCCTTGATGCGCCAGTGACTGCCCGCAGCAGCCGCTGGATCGACAGCGGATGACTCTCGTAATAGGTGTGTTGCCTATAGTAGCCGCATTGTGCGCTGCTTGTTCATTCAGCAATCCTTGCGCACCGTTCAACGGCCGCTGTTAGCGTGCGCCTGCAGGCCACGGCCTTTCGCCAGGTAAGTGTCAAACTCGGTTGCTGGAACCATGCTTCCGCCCGTTCCCCATACAAGATGAGTGGCATTTTGCAGCTGAGTAGGGGTGTAGCCCAGGCGCGCCAGATACTCGCCGGATTGTAATACACGCACCATGCCGGGTACGCCCGCCAGCGCCGAAGGTTCGAGCTTGACCTTGTCCTGCTCGAAGGCAATTACCAGCAGGCGGTACAGTTCTTCGTCGGTCACGGTGTAGTAGCCATCGATCAGCCGCTGCATGGCTTTGCCGACAAAGCCGGACGGGCGCCCGACTGCCAGGCCGTCGGCGGCGGTGATGTTGTCGATGCCGAAGTCTTGCACGCTGGTTTCATCGTGCAGGCCGGTGTACACGCCCAGCAGCATGCAGGGGGAGTGGGTGGGCTCGGCAAAGATGCAATGTACGGCGTCACCGAACACCAGCTTCAAACCGAACGCGACGCCTCCAGGGCCGCCGCCGACACCGCAGGGCAGGTAGGCAAACAGTGGATGGTCTGCGTCCACCTGGATGCCGGCCTGGTCGAATTGTCGAGCCAGGCGCTCAGCGGCTACGGCATAGCCCAGAAACAGTTGTGGTGAATTTTCGTCGTCAACGAAGTAGCAGCTGGGGTCGGATGCCGCCTGCTTGCGGCCTTGCTCGACGGCAACACTGTAGTCTGACGCGTGTTCAACGACCTTTACGCCGTTGGCGCGCAGCTTGTCCTTCTTCCACTGCCTGGCATCCGACGACATGTGCACGCTCACCTGGAAGCCCAGCTTCGCGCTCATGATGCCAATCGACAAGCCCAGGTTACCGGTCGAACCCACGGCGATCTTATACTGGCTGAAGAACGCGCGAGCCTGGTCGCTCGCCAGTACGGCGTAATCAGCGCAGAGCGTGATTAGGCCGGCCGCCAAGGCCAGCTCCTCGGCATGCTTGAGTACCTCATGAATACCGCCGCGGGCCTTGATGGAACCGGAGATGGGCAAGTCACTGTCCGCCTTCAGCCACAGGCTGCCCACGTTCTGCAGTGATCCTTCCTCGATAAGCTGCTGGCGAAGCTGTGGCAGTGGCGCGATATGCGACTCGATCACGCCACCGGTAGCTGCCGTTTCAGGGAACACGGTAGCGAGGTAGGGCGCGAACCTCTGCAGCCGCTGGCGGGTGGCTTGCACATCTTCAGCGGTCAAGCCGACGTCGGCCAACGCTTCTGTAGCCTTGGCAATGCCAGGGTTGAACCAGCTGGTTTCCTTCAGGGCGACCAGGTCGGCGATGAGCGGATGGCTTTGTTGCCAGGCTTGGAGGGTTTTTCCGTGAATCATGCGGTCACCTGTAGCGCAGTCTTTGCACAATTAGAGCTCATTGCCCTGTGTGACTCAAACGTTCACTGCTCACTTCACAGGCGAGGCCCTGTCATGCATGGCGCCGGCGCTCAAGCTCACTCAGTTCAAGGCTGCCGCCGCGATTGCCACTGCCGCCCCGGCATGGGTTGCCTGTGCCGGCCTCTTCGCGGGTGAACCCGCTCCTACACGGAACCCATATTGTAGGAGCGGGTTTACCCGCGAAGAGGCCGGTACAGGCAACAGAGACGTCAGGGCGGTTGCCCGTTCAGCCATAAGGCGGCGCTGGCAGCTCGGCCAGCAGCGTCTTCAGGCCGTCGCTCCACTGCCGGCGAATTTGCTGGTAATAGGCATCGTCGCTGGCGATGCGCTTGGGCGTCGAGGCTTCCAGGGCGTTGTTGCGGTACACCAGCAAGTCCAGCGGCATGCCTACCGACAGGTTGCTGCGGATGGTGGAATCGAACGAGATCAGGCCACAGCGCAACGCTTCATCCAGCGGCGTATGGTAGTGCAGGTTTCGGTCGAGTATCGGCCGACCGTATTTGCTTTCACCCAGTTGCAGAAACGGGGTGTCCTGCGTGGCCTGGAAGAAATTGCCCTGGGCGTAGACGTTGTAGATGGCCATCGGCCCGCCGGTAATCTGGCCGCCAACGATAAACGAACTGCTCAGGTCGATGCCGGCGGCAAGCTTGCTGCGGTCGCGGCTGACCACTTCGCGCAGGGTGTCGGCGACCAGCACCGTCGCATCGTAGAGGGTGGCAACATTCAACAGGTGCGGCTCGTTGCCCTGGGTGCGCTGCTTCAACAGGTTCACCACCGACTGCGAGGTTGCCAGGTTGCCGGCAGTCTGTAGCACGATCAGGCGTTCCCCAGGCACACTGAACACAAATAGCTTGGCAAAGGTGGAGATCTGGTCGATGCCGGCATTGGTGCGTGAGTCGCTGATGAAGACCAGCCCGTCTTCCAGGTGCATAGCGACACAGTAAGTCATGCTGTTTCCCTTCTGTTACGTATGAAATGGCCTTGCCGCACCCGCACGGCAAGACCGGCTTGAAGCACATTGGTCACTGGCGATGCACGTGAACGCTGGCCTGCATCGACTCCGCGCCGCCGCCACGGCGCACGCCCCTGACCGGGCAGGCATCGAGGTAGTCCAGGCCTATTGCCAGCTTCAGGTGACGCTCGGGCCGGGTCAGGCGGTTGGTGATGTCGAAGCTGTACCAGGCCTCGTCTACCCAGGCTTCCGCCCAGGCGTGGCTGGCCAGGTGCTGCTCGTCCTCGGTGCACAGGTAGCCGGAAACATAGCGGGCCGGCACCCCCAGGCTGCGTGCGCAGGCCAGGAACGCGTGGGTGTGGTCCTGGCATACGCCTGCGCCTGCGCTGAATGCTTCGCTGGCCGTGGTGCCCACCGAGGTGGCCCCGGGGCTGTAGGGCATGTGCTCGGCCAGGCCTTGCATCAGCCCGATCAGCGCTGCCCGGTCGCGGTGTGTACCGCATTGCCGGGCGGCGAAGGCAACTAGCGCCTCATCGGCCAGGGTCAGGTGGCTGTCGCGCAGGAACGGCAGCGGTGATTGGTCCGCCGCCTCCTGTTCGCAATCCGGGTCGATTTCGACCTGGCCGCTGGCGGTAAGCGCCAGGTGGCCGTGGGGTTTGTCCAGGGTCAGCACATGCAGGATGTTGCCATAGGGGTCGATCTGGCCCTTGACCTTGCAGGGTAGCTCCAGGTGCCATTCGACGATGCGCTGGCGTTGGCTGCTACGGGGCGTCAGGCGCAGGAACTGGATGCTGTTGCACACATCGCTGGCGTAGCTGTAGGTGGTGTCGTGGCGAATGGACAGTTTCATACGACCTCCAAATAGGAGTGATGGACCGCCTGGCCCAATTGGTTGATGCGGCCGATGAAGTCGCTCAGCCACGGGTGCAACCCGCCGTCGAGGATTTCATCGATGGCGGTGTAGCGCAGGCGCGCGTTGAGTTCGGCGGCCATGCGCTGGGCGGCGCGCCCGGTGCTGCCTGGCAGGCCGGCGAGGATCAGGTCCAGCTCTTCGATACAGGCATGTAACGAACGTGGCACGTCCACCCGCAGTAGCAACAGCTCGGACACTGGCCGGGCACTGGGCGCTGCGCGATAGAGTTCGTTAAAGGCCTCGTAGGACGTCAGCGCGCGCAGCAGGGCACTCCACTGGTAAAAGCCGCGGGCGGAGTCGTCGCTGACCTCGTCGGAGGCCTCGCCGAACATCTCGTAGCGCGCATCGAGCAGGCGCAGGGTGTTGTCGGCCCGCTCCAGGAAGGTGCCCAGGCGAATGAAGCTGTAGGCGTCATTGCGCATGATGGTGCCAGAGGTGGCGCCACGGAACAGGTGCGAGCGCTCCTTGACCCAGTCGCAGAACTGGCTGATGCCATAACGGCCGAGGCCATTGCTGGCGATGTTGCGCATCTCGATCCAGGTGGCGTTGATGTTTTCCCACATGTCGGCGGTGATTCGCCCGCGCACCGCATGGGCGTTGGTCCTGGCCGCCTGCAGGCAGCAGTAGATGCTGCTGGGGTTGGTCGCGTCGAGGGCGAAGAAGTGCAGCATGCGCTCGGTGTCGAGCTCGCTGTGGCGGCGGATATATTCGTCCAGCATGCCGGAGGCCAACAACGACATCGCCAGTTCGGCATGGCCGTCGCTGCGCCCGGCCTGCGGCATCAACGACAGCGAGTAGCTGACTTCGAGCATGCGTGCGAGGTTTTCCGCACGCTCCAGGTAACGGGACATCCAGTACAGGTCGGAAGCAGTTCGCGAAAGCATGGTTCAGTCCTCTACCACCCAGGTGTCCTTGGTACCGCCGCCTTGCGACGAGTTGACCACCAGCGAACCTTCCTTCAGCGCCACCCGGGTCAGGCCGCCGGGTACCAAGCGGGTTTCGCTGCCCGACAGCACGAACGGGCGCAGGTCGATATGGCGTGGCGCGATGCCGCTGTCGACGAAGGTGGGGCAGGTTGACAGGCACAGGGTCGGTTGCGCGATGTAGGCGTGCGGGCGGGCTTTGATGCGGGCACGGAAGTCTTCGATCTGCGCGGCAGTCGAGGCCGGCCCGACCAACATGCCATAGCCGCCGGAGCCCTGGGTTTCCTTGACCACCAGTTCGGGCAGGTGGGCCAGTACGTGGGACAAGTCGGCAGGCTTGCGGCACTGCCAGGTTGGCACGTTGTTGAGGATCGGCTCTTCGCCCAGGTAAAAGCGGATCATGTCGGCGACATAGGGGTAGATCGACTTGTCGTCGGCCACGCCGGTGCCGACCGCGTTGGCCAGCACCACATTGCCGGCGCGGTACACCGAGATCAACCCGGGCACACCCAGCATCGAGTCAGGGTTGAACGACAGCGGATCAAGGTAGTTGTCGTCCAGCCTGCGGTAAATCACGTCCACCTGCTGGGGGCCGGCGGTGGTGCGCATGTACACATGCTCGTCGCGTACGAACAGGTCGGCGCCTTCGACCAGCTCGATACCCATTTCCCTGGCCAGGAAGGCATGCTCGAAATAGGCACTGTTGAAGCGGCCAGGGGTGAGCAGCACGGCAGTGGGGTTGTCCAGCGGGCTGGCGCTCTTCAGCGTGTCGAGCAGCAGGTTGGGGTAATGGTCGATGGGCGCGATGCGCTGGGCGGCGAACAGTTCGGGGAACAGGCGCATCATCATCTTGCGGTCTTCGAGCATGTAGCTGACGCCGCTGGGGGTGCGCAGGTTGTCTTCCAGCACGAAGTAACTGCCGTCACCGTCACGCACCAGGTCGACACCGGCGATATGCGCGTACAGCCCGCGGTGCAGGTCCAGGCCCTGCATGGCGATTTGGTAGCCCTCGTTGGCCAGCACCTGCTCTGGCGGGATGATCCCGGCCTTGAGGATGCGCTGGTCGTGGTAGATGTCCTGCAGGAACAGGTTCAGGGCCTGCACCCGCTGGATACAGCCGCGCTCGACCGTGCGCCACTCGCTGGCGCGGATGCTGCGCGGGATGATATCGAAGGGGATCAGGCGCTCGGTGTCCTGTTTGTCGCCATATAAGGTAAAGGTGATACCGGCGCGGTGAAACAGCAGGTCGGCCTCGCGTCGGCGCTGCTCCAGCAGCTCCAGCGGGGTGTTGGCCAGCCAGCGGGCAAACTCCTGGTAATGCGCACGGCAGTTGCCGTTGGTTTCGTACATTTCATTGAAAAAAACCCGGGACATACCCACTCCTTGCCGCCGTTGCCGGCAGCTTCATTGCGGTTCATCTGCGTCTTTCTGGGTGCGGCCTTGCTGGGTAAGTGGGTGCTATGTCTGGCCTGAGCCTCGGTTGTAATGAGTGCCTGTGTGTCATGCACAGCAACCATTGCAATGAAAGTGCCGAAAACCCTGTGCTGTACCGGAGTTGCAGGCAATGGCTGGCGAACCGGCGAATTTACCGGGCAGTGGTAGCCATGGCCGCGCGTGGGTTGCGCGTGGCCGATCAGCCGGGGTGCTTCAAAATGGGGCGTTTTGCATCGGGTTTTCGGTTTTGACCCGAGTTGGGGCGAACCCGCGTTGCCTTGCCGCAGCCCGAGGCCGGCGCACCCACAGCCACCGATATCGCTCGGCGCTTGCAACCCGTTGCCAGGCCGGCGCGGTTGCTTGGAAGCGCCGCCTTACAGCGCAATAGAGCACTTCAAAGTCGGCTGAGAAGTTTGGATCCAGTTGTTTTTAAAAACTTTCCATTTGGTCAAGTTGCATTAACTTAGCAAACTAACTAACTTGCCAAGTTGTACCGCTTGTCGGTCGTTTTGCTCGAAAAATGAACGATTTGGCCCGCGCTGACTCCTATTTGCCAGCAGGTGCTTTCCGGGTGGAAGTTCACCTCGCGTCTTTCCCCAGAACTTATGGACGTTCAACCTCATCGGCATCGAAGGGATGCCGTGGGGCTTTTCTTTTGAAGCGTGGAGTAAAGCCATGGCCAACCGAGGCTCTTTGGGTGAGCCATTGTGTGTATAAAATAACGAACTGCTGTTTTACTTAACGATATAAATTTGGCCTTGTGCGTGCGATTTAAGCGTTCGCGTGCCTATTGCAAGGTCATCTAGCGCTAACGTATTACGTGGAGAAAACGTCGTGGAGATTAATACAATTATTAGCCTGTTCGGGCAAAAAGAATCCATGGAGCTGGTACGGCTGTCAGTCATTTATATTCATTTATTGGCCTGTTGCGTGGCGATCGGCCTGGTATTCGCCAGTGACGCCGAGATGGTCAAGAACTTGTTGAAAGGTCATAGCAAAGCTGGGCATGACGCTGAGCATATGGCCAGTTTGCAGAAGTCCGTGGCCAATGCCCTGATCTTCTTGTGGCTGACCGGCGCCGCGGTCATTGGTATCGACTACCTTGAAAAAGGCATGAATTACTTTGCCAATCCAAAACTTCAGGCAAAGATCATTATAGTGCTGTTGCTGACCTTCAACGGCATGTTGTTGCACCGTTATGTATTGCCTGCCCTGCTCAAGGCAGGTTCGTTGCTTAAGCTGAATATTGGCGTGCGGATGTTCGCATTGTTTTCCGGCGCGTTGTCCGGTGTGTCCTGGCTGTATGCGGCGATGCTGGGCGTTGGCCGGCCACTGGCCTGGAAATACTCATTGACCGAGTTGCTGCTGGCCTACCCGGTGATGATCTTGTTGGGCTTTGCCTTGATGGCGGCCCTGACCCAGTGGGCGCGTAAACGCAGCCAGGGCGAAGCGGTTCAAGCACCGGTTTGGCACTTGGCGGGCATTCCTACCTGATTACCTGAGCAACGCTTTTTAATTACGCCGCGAACCGGGACTCCCGGTTCGTGGCGAGCTCGTTTCGGCCAAAGGGCCTTGCCAAGTGGGCCGTATCCCAAACGCAACCGCAGCCTCGCAGAAGCATCGCAGTTGAACGTCGCGCCATGGCCGCGCTCTTAATGCAAAGGGTACAGCGAGGGCCCGCTAATGAGCATTGAACGCAGCATCCCCGAACTTGAGGCCTGGTATGCGCAGTACGACGACATCAGTTACCGGCGTGAGTCGCCGGATGCCTACCACCATGAACTGCTGCGCACCGCCGAGGCCTTGCGTGACGATGGCGCCATCGATTGGGACGATTGGCTGGCACTCAAGGCTTTGGCCGATGACGCCCATGTGCACGCCCTGCAGGATGCCGTGCAGGCCCATGTGAACGACCCCGACGCATGAAAGCGCTGAAAATTGCCACGTTCAATATCAACGGCATCCGCAGCCGCCTGCCGGCACTGTTGGCCTGGCTGCAACGGGAACAGCCCGACATCGCCTGCCTGCAGGAGCTGAAAGCTGCCGATCAGCAGTTCCCGCGCCAGGCGCTGGAAGCAGCTGGTTATGGCTGCCTCTATCACGGGCAGCCTGCGTGGAACGGCGTGGCCATTTTGGCCCGAGGCAGCGAACCGCTGGAAGTACGCCGCGGCCTGCCAGGCATGGAGGACGACAGCCAGAGCCGCTACCTCGAAGCTGCAGCTCACGGCGTGCTGGTGGCCTGCCTGTACCTGCCCAACGGCAACCCGCAACCCGGGCCGAAGTTCGATTACAAGCTGCGCTGGTTCGAGTGCCTGAATACGCATGCGAAAGGGTTGTGTGCCAACGGCCATCCCACGGTGCTGGCGGGCGATTTCAACGTGGTACCTACCGACATGGACATCTATAACCCGCAGTCGTGGTTGAAGGACGCGCTGCTGCAGCCCGAGTCGCGAGCGTGCTACCAGCAACTGCTGCAGCAGGGCTGGGTCGATGCCATTCGCCAGTGCTATCCCGAGCAGCGCATTTACACTTTCTGGGATTACTTTCGCAACCACTGGGCGCGTAACGCCGGGTTGCGCATCGACCATTTGCTGCTCAACCCCGACCTTGCGCCTTACTTGAAGGCGGCGGGCGTCGATGCCTGGGTGCGTAATCAAGCCAAGGCCAGCGACCATGCGCCCGTGTGGATCGAACTGGGTACACGTCGCCGGCGGCCATAGGCTGTTCGAGCAACACGTATCCTCGAACGCGGCTTAACGACAGCCTTCAACTGCCGGAACCGCTGCTGGAGCCCGAGCCAGTGGCACCGCCGTGCCCGCTATCCGTCGCGCTGCCGGGGCTAGCGCTTGGCGATCCGTCGCGGCCGCTACTTGAGCCGTCAGTGGTGCCATCGCCACCGGTGTTGTCAGTGCCATTGTCATCGGTTCCGCCAGACCCGGTACCCAGGCCATCCGCAGGCGTGCCGGCGCCGGAGGCTGCGCCTTGGTCGCCCATCTGCCCGCTGCCTTGCGGTTGCGTGCCAGGGCCCCGCTGATCGTTCATGTCGGTGGCGGCCTGCGCGAAGGCGGCGCTGGCCGCCAAGCACAGCGCCAGCAGTAACGCATGAGGCTTGAGGTTTTTCATGGGAACTCCTTTACGAGTGGTTACCCTGTGTTCGGCCGGTATCGCCAGCAACAGTGCAGTGCGACTGACGGATGGTGGGTGGCAGGCACACCGGATGCCAGGGTGCTGATAGACACCGGCGTGGTTATCCCACCTGCATGTTCTGAGGCCCACGGCGTGAGTCTTCAGGCAAGGCTGTGACCTTGATCGCACGTACCGGTACGGCGAATTTGGCGCCGATTTTCGCGAAGCGTTCGAGCAGACGGAAATTGATCGCTTGCTGAATGTCCATGTACAAGTTGTAGCCGGGGTCCTTGACGATATACACGCACTCGAACTCCAGCGCTTCTTTGCCGAAGCCGCGCAGGTGAGCACGGTCGAAGCGCACGTGTTCCTGCGCCTTGATCGCTTCCTCGACGAGGCTGGGTGCTTTTTTTACCGCGTCGGTTGGCGTGTCGTAGGACAGGCCGAACTCGAACACGATCCGTCGCTCCTGCAGGCGCTTGTAGTTCTGGATGGTGCTGCTGATCATGCTGGCGTTGGCCATGACAATCTGCTCACCGCCCAAGCTGCGGATGCGCGTGGTCTTCAACCCCACGTGCTCCACGGTGCCGGCCAGCGGGCCGATGACAATGAAGTCGCCCACCTCGAACGGCTTGTCCACGGCAATCGACAGCGAGGCGAACAGGTCGCCAAGAATGTTCTGCACGGCCAGCGCAACCGCAATACCGCCTACCCCCAGGCTGGCGACGAAAGCGGTGATGTTAACCCCCAGATTGGAGAGCATCGCCAGCAGCACCACTGACCACAGCAGCACCCGCGCACCCCATGCCGACAGCGTGGCCAGCGCGCTGCCCTGGTTCAACCCATCGGCGCGGTGCCGGGCGAAGTAGCGGCTCAGGCCCAGGCCGATGGCGCGGTTGGCCCACAAGCCGATCTGCAACGCCGCCACCACGAACCACAGGCTACCCACTCGGGTCAGCCAGCGCTCGGGCAGGTCGAGCATGCTCAGGCCGACCAGCAGCGAAGCGAGCAGCAGCAGGAAGTTGCTGGTGCCGGCGAGCACCTTGGCCAGCACTTGGCTCAGTGCCCCGTCGTGTTCTGACCAGCGCCTGACCCGCCGTAGCAAAAAACCGATGGCTGCCCGGGCGACCAGAAAGGTCACCAGGGCGACGCCCAAGGCGAGCAACAGGTTGACAATGGAAATGCCGAACAGGGTGGTGTCAGCGAACAGTGCGATGATGCGATCACTCATGACGGGGCTTGCCTCCTTGCGCGAGGATTGGGTGACGGTAGGGCGGGCTTGCCGGCACACGCAGCGCAGTTGCAAGCGCGCCTACAGTCATTAGGGGGAGAGGGGGCCGGCGCAGTTCGATCGGATCGCTACAAACCCACCATCACTGCCGAGCCCGCGGGGCATGAGCTTCAGCCGTCGGACTGCTCCTCCGGCGGCACCTGGCCTTCCGGCCAGTCGGGTGCCTGCTGTTCCGGTTCAGGCGTGGGGACCGGCTCGCCGGGGTTGTGTGGCACTTCATCGACGTACGGGTCGGGGTGGTTGGGGTCGATCATGGCGTAGCTCCTCGCAGGTGAGTATCAGGCGGCACGTTGTTCGCCTTTAAGCAGTTTCTTCTGCGCTTCCATGGCCTGGCCCAGCTCGTCCAGTTGCTGCTTGCCCAGCAGCTTGCGGGCCGTTGGGAACAGCTCGCTTTCTTCTTCTTCGATATGGTGCTCCAGCAGCTCCTTCAGCACTTTCACCCGCCCGGCGAACTCGACGGTGCCGGTTTCGGTTTGCAGCAAGTCCGGCAGTACCAGCGAATCGACAGTGCGGTGCTCTTCCTTGGCTTCGTAATACATCTTGGCTTCTTCCTTGCCGCCGGCCTGCTTGATGGCCGGGTACAGCAGTTCTTCTTCCAGGGCGGTATGGATGGACACTTCTTGTTTGATCCGTTCGAGCAACTCGGCGCGTTTTTTCACGGCGCGTTCGGTGGTGGAGGCCAGTTCTTCCAGCAGTTTCTTCACCAGTACATGATCTTGGATCAGCAGTTCGATAGCGTTCATGAAACACCTCGTCAGGTTCGGAAAAATCACGATTGCCTCCGGTGGAGTGAGGCGTAAGCGGCAAGGTTCAAATCGGCTGATCAACGCACCGGGTTCAATGCTGGCTGCCAGATCGCTCACGGCTGGGTCTGGTTGAATGCGGGGTCAGCCGCCACGGTCAGGCGGTAGTTGGGGCCATGCACCAATGCATCGCCCCGAGGTTACCGGGGCGCCGGCCATTAGGCCGCTGGGCAACTGTCACAGATCATCGCAAGTGAACTCAGCGCAGCTTCGCTACGTCCTTCGAATGAATGCCCGGCTAAATTCGGCATTTGTCCAACAATCATCTTCGAGGGCGTCATGATGGAAACGACCGATCAAAGTTCGACCTCTCCACCCGACCGCGGCCAAGACCACATGCACGCCATCGGGGAAGAAGCCGGGGCACTGCTGGGTGAGGCCAGGCAAAAGGGCGGCGAGCAATTCGAGCACTATCGCGACACGGCGGCCGATCAGCTCGAATCGCTCGAGGAAGGCGCCCGCTCGGCGGCAACAGCGCTGCAAGGCAACGACAGCCTTGGGCTTTCGCAGTACCTCACGCAGGCGGCGGAGTGCGTAGGCGAGTTTGCCGAACAGGTGCGCCACGAAAGCGCCGAAAGCTTGTTGCAGCGCGGGGCGCAGTTGGCGCGGAGCAACCCGGCCCTGTTCCTGGCCGGCAGCGTGGCAGTCGGCTTTGCCATTTCGCGTTTCATGCGCGCCAGCGCCACCCATGCGCCAAGCCCGCCCGAGCCTGCCGCGGCTGGCTTGGCCGAGCCCCGGCATACGCAACCGGTAACGCCCGACCGCGGCAGTGACGTATCCACCCGCGAACCTTTTACCCCCGTCGATCCCATCGGGCCTGGTGCCGGCACGCCAGTCAGTGGCAGCCCGTTCGAGCGCGACCCGCTGAAAGGAGGCGAATGATGAACAAAGATCCTTTGCACACTACCCCAGGGTTACACACCCCGCCTGACGACCCGGTCGGCGTCGGTGGCCTGCTGCGTCAGCTGATGCGGGAAGTGCCAGAGCTGTTCACCAAGGAACTGGCATTGGCCAAGGCCGAGCTGCAGCACAACCTGGCCACCTTGAAGGCCGGCACCGCGGCCGTGGCGGCAGGGGCGATCGTGGTACTGGCAGGCTTCGTCATCCTGTTGCTGGCGGCGGTCTATGCCTTGGCACTGGTCGTCCAGCCATGGCTGGCAGCCTTGATTGTCGGGGCGGTTACGGTGGTGATCGGCTTCGTCATGCTGCAGTCGGGCAAAAAGCAGTTCGCGCCCACTCAACTGGCCCCTGACCGTACCCTGCATGCCATGCAGCAGGACAAGGACACGCTGAAGAGGAAACTGCCATGACCACGTCCTTTGAACATGAGGCGCACAAAGACCCGGACCTGCTCGAGCAGGAAATCAATGCCAAGCGCGAGCATATCAGCGACCTGGTCGATGCCTTGGAGCAGCGGCTTAGCCCAGGCCAGATGGTCGACCGCCTGCTGGCCTATGCCAAGGGCAATGGCGGCGAATTCTTCCAGAACCTAGGCACCACCCTCAAGAATAACCCCGTGCCCGCCACCCTGACCGTGCTGGGCCTGGCCTGGTTGGGGCTAAACCAGAACCGCCCGTTCAACCCTGGGCCGGTGCACCCGGGGCCAGGGCTGGGCGACAAGCTCGGCGAGGCGGTGGATACCGTGAAGGGCGCGTTCGCCTCGGCGGGGGAGGCGGTGCATGATGCCAGCCAGAAAGTGCGCATGAAAGCGCATGACATGCGCGACCGGGCCAGCGAGTTGGGCAGCGGTGCGCGTGATTCTGTGGGCGCGTCCGCCGATACCCTGCGCAGTTCCGCGCACAAGGTTGGCGACCAGGCGAGCGCATTGAAAGGCCAGTTCGACCATCTGCTGCAGGAGCAGCCGCTGGTGCTGGCCGCGCTAGGTATTGCCTTGGGGGCTGCATTAGGGGCGGCGTTGCCCGGTACCGAAAAGGAAGATCAGCTCATGGGGGCCGCCAGTGATCGGGTGACCGACACGCTCAAGGCCAAAGGCAGCGAGGTGAAGGCGTCTGTCGAGCAGTCTCTTGACCACACCAAGGACAAGCCGCCAACCTCGTCAGGGCGCACTGCTGAAGGGGCTGACCTCTCTTCAGGTTTGGGCTTCACTCCCTGACCCTGGCGCCTGGCAGTCACCAGCCCCTTCGCGTGTGCCGAAGGGGCTGGCGTTGCCAACGGCATTTCGCCAGCCTTAGGCTGTGTTACCCATCCTCTGTGGTGCCGGGCGGATCTTGAACCAGATTGCGTACATTGCGGGGAGGAACACCAGGGTCATGACCGTGCCGACCAACGTGCCGCCGATTAGCGTGTAGGCCAACGTGCCCCAGAACACCGAATGGGTAAGTGGGATAAACGCCAGGATGGCCGCCAGCGCTGTCAGCAACACGGGCCTTGCACGCTGCACCGTGGCCTCTACCACGGCCTTGAACGGGTCGAGGCCTTGTTGTTCGTTGTGGTGTATTTGCCCTATCAAGATCAGGGTGTTGCGCATCAGAATGCCTGACAGCGCAATCAAGCCGACAAGCGCGTTGATCCCGAAGGGTTGCCCGAACAGCAACAGCACAGGCACCACGCCGATCAGCCCCAACGGTGAGGTCAGAAACACCATGACCATCGCCGAGATCGAGCGCACCTGAAGGATGATGATCAGCAAGGTGAGCGCGATCATGATGGGCAATAACGGCAGGATCGCCTGGCTTGCCTTGCCCGACTCTTCAATGGAGCCTGCCATCTCGATGCGGTAACCCGCCGGTAGCGTCGCGATGATCGGCTGCAGCGCGTGCCACATCGCTGTGGAAACGTCCGGAGGCTGTAGCCCCTCGGCAATGTCGCCACGGACGGTGATCGTGGGTGTGCGATCACGGCGCCGTAGAATGGGTTCTTCCATGCGCACGCTCACTTCGCCAATCTGCGACAGCGGTATCTTTTGACCGGCAGCGCCAATAAGGGTGAAGTCTTCTATTTGGGAGGGATCGAGCCGAATATCTCCCGCCGCTCGGCCTACTACCTGCACCGAGCGGATATCTTCGCGCACCGTCGTGATGGGTACGCCCGAGAGCAGGAACTGCAACTGCTGGGCTACTGCGTTCGAGGTTAGGCCAACAGCCTGCAAGCGATCTTGCTCCAGCGCGAAGTGCAGGGTGGGTACAAGTGCGCCCCAATCGCTGTTCACGGTTTTCATCATCGGGCTGGCATGCAGCACCTCTTGAACGCGGGCAGTAATCTGGCGCAATTGCGATTTATCGGGCCCCATCACTCTGTAGGCTACCGGGAACGGGGAGTACGGGCCGAATACCAGTTGGGTCACCCGCACTTGCGCTTCAGGCGCTAGCCCCTCTGAGGCAGCCTCGCGAAGGCGGTATTTGAGAGCCTCTCGGGCCTCCTGGCTGTCAGTGAGTACGACGATCTTTGCAAACGAAGGGTCGGGCAGCTCAGGCGCCATCGCCAAGAAGAAACGAGGGGGGCCTTGACCGATGTAAGCGGTCACGATTTTTGCCTCTTCTTGCTTGCGCAGCCACGATTCAACCTTGATCGCGGTGGCCTGGGTCTGCTCGATTGAAGTGCCATACGGCATCTGCAACTCGACGAGCACCTCAGGCCGATCGGAGGTTGGGAAGAACTGCTTTTTGACCAGGCCCATGCCCAGTACCGCTACCACCAATGCGCCGATAACAGCGCCTGCCACCAGCCATTTATGGGCGATGACCCGGGCCAGTAACGAGCGGAATCGATTGTAGTGGCGGGTATCGTAAATCGCTGCGTGGCCACCTTCCACGGTTTTGATAGCCGGCAACATC
Organism: Pseudomonas sp. Leaf58; assembly: GCF_003627215.1. Taxonomy (NCBI): domain Bacteria; kingdom Pseudomonadati; phylum Pseudomonadota; class Gammaproteobacteria; order Pseudomonadales; family Pseudomonadaceae; genus Pseudomonas; species Pseudomonas sp. Leaf58. The sequence goes on along the minus strand of NZ_CP032677.1, from coordinate 3,122,615 downwards.
TTGACCCCAAGGTACGGGGTAAACGCTACTGCGACTAGCCAGGAGGCAACCAGCGCGATGCCGACGATCCAGAACATGTTGCTGGTGTACTCACCGGCGGTAGATTGAGCGAAGCCGTTGGGCATGAAGCCGATGGCAGTGACAAGCGTCCCGGCGAGCATGGGGGCGGCAGTGTGGCTCCACGCATATGCCGAAGCGCTCAGGCGGTCATAGCCTTCTTCCATTTTCACCACCATCATTTCAATGGCGATGATGGCGTCATCGACGAGCAAGCCGAGGGCAAGAATCAGTGAACCTAGGGTAATACGGTCGAAGCTCTTGCCGGTTGCAGCCATCACCACGAACACAATGGCCAAGGTCAGCGGCACGGCAGCCGCTACCACGACCCCAACGCGCCAGCCCATGCTGATGAAACACACCAGCATCACCACCAGCAATGCGACAAAGAACTTGACCATGAATTCGTCAACCGACGAGCTGATGTTTACGGCTTGGTCGGTGACTTTGCTCAGCGTCATGCCTAACGGCATGCTTTCGTTGATCTGCGTCGTCTCGGCATCGAGTGCCTTGCCCAGATCCAGGCCGTTCCATCCTTCGCGCATCACTATACCGAGCAGCAGTGCCGGCTCGCCGCCATTGCGTACAAGGAAGGTAGCCGGGTCTTCATAACCGCGTTGTACCTGCGCCACATCGGATAATTTGAGGATCCGTCCTTGCGCGGCGATAGGCGTTTCACGGATTTTCGCCAGTTGGTCGAAGGCGCCGTCCACCCGTATCACCACCTGTGGCCCCTGGGATTCAACAGAACCGGCGGGTGTCAGTGCATTCTGGTTGTTAAGGGCGGCGAAGATATCCTGAGGTGTAACGCCCAACGTCGCCAGGCGATCATGGGAAAACGACACGAAGATTCGCTCCGCCTGTTCACCAAGGATGTTGATCTTTTTCACGCCGGGTACATGCAGCAAACGCTGACGCAGCGATTCCGCGTCCCGTACCAGTTGGCGCTGCGGCTCACCTTTAGCCTTCAAGGCATAAACTGCAAAGGTGACGTCCGAGAACTCGTCGTTGATCATTGGGCCAATGACGCCCGCTGGCAGCGTCTTGGCTTCATCACCGAGCTTTTTGCGCGCCTGGTAGAAAGCTTCCGGGACTTGCGACGGTGGTGTGCTGTCACGCAGAAATACCACGCTGAATGCGAGCCCGGCCCGGGTGTAGGTTTCAGTGCGGTCATACCAGCGCAGCTCCTGCATGCGCTTTTCAAGCGGCTCGGCAACCAGGTCCTGCATTTCTTGAGCGGTGGCGCCAGGCCAGGCGGCAACAATGGTCATCTGCTTGACGGTAAACGGCGGGTCTTCTGCACGCCCCAGCTTGAAAAATGCCAAGGTCCCGGCGATGGCAATCAGTAAGATCAGAAAGAGGGTGGTGGAGCGCTCCCGCACGGCCAGCGCAGAAAGGTTGAAGCGCGAGTCGCTCATGGCTGGCTCCCCGCTATTTCCGCGGGTGCGGCTGGCGCAGTGCGGACTTGTTGCCCATCGCGCAGCAGATGCACACCTAGTGCAACCACCTGTTCACCTGGTTCCAGCTCGCCAACCACTCGTGCGGTATTGTCAGTGACATTCAGTACCTGGACCGGGCGCCATGAAACCTTCGTGGGCTCGCCGGCTATCATCCAAACGCCCGGCCCATTGCCGGGGTCGTACAGTGACCCAATAGGCACCTGGAGTGCTTCGGGTGCAGGGGGCTGCTGGCCGATTCTCAGCGTGATCGTGGCACCAAGCGGCGAGTTCGCCAGCGCGCCTGCAAGGACGTACCTGGCTTCGAATGTGCGGGTGGTAGCATCTGCTGCCTCGGAGAGCAGACGCAGTGTTGCCGGCACTGCATGCGCAGGGTTGCCATATAGCGTGGCTTGCGCAACTGAACCGACAGCGGGGCGTAGTGTTTCCGGGAGGTGCACAACGACCTCCCGTTGGCCCGCCCGGGCCAAGCGCACCACAGGTTGGCCGGCACTGACCACTTGGCCTGGCTCTGCCAAGGTTTCCATCACCACACCATCAGCATCCGCCAGCAAAGCGGCATACCCAGTGGCGTTTTTTGCCACATCAGCTTCAGCCTGGGCGGCGCTCAGCTGTGCCTTTGCGGTGTCTGCAGCTGCTTTTATTCGGTCATAGGCCGATGCCGAAACGGCACCTTCAGCGACCAGCTTGCGGTATCGCGCCTCGTCATCCGCCGTTTGTTTAGCGAGCGCTCTAGCCGATGCTACCGCGTCCAACTGTGCTCGAGCTTGCAGTTTGAGGTCGACAGGATCCAGGCGCATCAGGGGCTGGCCGCGTTTGACCGTCTCTCCGGTATCTACCAGGCGTTCAAGTATTTTCCCCTCCACACGGAAGCCGAGGTCGCTCTGGGTACGGGCAGCAACGACACCGGTGAAGGCGCGAGCAGCTTCGAAAGAACCCTCTACCGTGGCCACCTTGACCAGTGGTGGTGTGTCACGAGGGTCTTTGTGGGCGTACGAATCGCCGCATGCCGCCAGGATCAGCGGCAGCGTGCAAATGGCTAAGGCGGCGAGATGGAGGCGCATGGGATCCCTTACTCATAGAGCTATCTAGGTATCCCATTCTTATTCTAGTGACCAAATCTGTCAATGGTCACAAAGCTCCGCTAAGGCGCTAGGCTCCTCAGTATCAACGCGGGTAGCAACACGACCGCTTCCTGGACTGTGTCCAGGTTGTACTGCAACTGGGCTGCATTAACGTATGGCTTTAGCACCAGGTAAACCGCTTGGCTAGCCTCATCCAGTGGGGTTTTGCGTTCAAATTCACCCCGTTCACGGCCCTCCAGCAAAATCGCGTTGATGACCTGAAGCAGGTGCGCCTCGTGAGCCTTCACCGATGGCCACTGATCACGCGAGGCCACTGCGGCAATGTCATAGAGCTTGCGATCATGAAAGAACAGATCGCTTCCGGCTTCTGCAATGCAGCGAAATAGGCGCCTTACCTTCTCTGATGCAGTCGGCGCAGAGGCAATCGATTCATTGACGATTTGCATGATCAACGACAGCCGGTGAGCGCAAATGACCTCGCCAATCGCTTGTTTGGAGTCAAAGAATTTGTAGACGTAGGCCTTCGAGAAGCCAATCGCCTTGGCCAAATCGGAGACCGTTGTTTTTTCATACCCGTAGTGGGCGAAATGCGCCATCGCAGCTTGGATCACTTGCTCGCGGACGTCATGGTCCGCAGGGCCGCGGCTGGGAGTGGGGGGAGTATGTGTAGTCATGCTCAAAGCGTACCCTGCGGGAGAGCTGATTGACAGGCGGTGACCAATTTGTAGCTTAGTCACTATTGTATAGCTGTACCAGACGTACCCTGCATCGTTATCGAACGATAACGCTCGTGTTGAGCACCCGCCTGGTTGCGGGGTGCATGGTTGGGCCTGATTATAAACAGCCGAAGGCGCCGTTGGCCGTTAGCGCCCTGCAAACACGCCTTCCTGACGCCATCGCTTAGGGCGACAGATTCGTGCCTTGGCGGCACAGGCGTTGCAGTTGCAGTCCCAGGTCAAGGCGATGAGATTACAGCCCTAGCCGGGTAGGTTCAGGTGCAGCAAGGGGAAGGGGCGGCCCTCGCCATCCAGCGGAGAGCGACCCGTTTGAACAAACCCGTAATGTAAATAGAACCCTACCGCTTCGGGGTTCTGTTCATTCACATCAACACTCATCTGACTGCGCGAACTGCGGGCATGATCCAGCAGCGCGCGGCCAATCCCTTGGCCTCGCAGATCGGGTTCGATGAACAGCATCTCTACGTGGTTTTCATTCAGCCCGATGAACCCTAGCGGGCAGTCCTCGGCATCTACCGCAACCCATAATTCAACAGCGGGTAGGTAAATATCGCGGAGCTGAGGGAGCAATGCCTCAATATCGGATTCTTGTAGGAAGTGATGCGTGGCGCGAACGGAGCGCAGCCAAATGTTGAGCAGTTGCGGATGGTCGGCGTTAGTAGCCTGACGAATGATCATGGAATCATCCTTAACACTTGATACCGGAAATGAGGCGCGCCAGTAGATAGCGACCGTATAAGTGTCGGCAACGTGTATGACCGCTTCGCGAGTTAACGCCTGGGCGGTTCACGGCAGAGGTAGCCGGAAAGGAGGGAGGACGGACGATACTCAGAGGCTTTTTGGGTGTCAATAAAAAATTACGGACGGGAATGGTGGAAGCATACCTGACAGAGGGCGGCCGGGCCGGTAGGGATCTGCTGTGGAACGCTAGAAACGGATGATGTCAGGCGCTTACGGTGACTTACCCGGATGCTTACAAAAGTGTTGGTGCATGTTCTAACTCGTCTGCCATGGCCCGCGAACACTTACACTGGAAGCGACGACACCGATGCCTGACAGCAAAGGCATCGGTGTCTCTTGCTTGCTCTGGCCGTCCGCCGGGGTCAACTCATCTCTGGAACGAGGTGACTCATGAACGTCAGGTTTTCAATAGCGTACATATACTCAGAGAACCTCGGATCGCCATCGTTGAACGCCTTTGCCACTTTTTGCGCGTTCTCAAGACTGTCCCACATTGCTAAGTCCGCGAAGATTCGGTCATCGCTCATCGGGCAGTAGGCACGGTACTCAATCAAACCAGGAAAAGTCTTTAACGTTTCACGAAGCCCGGCGCGGAGCACAGGCACTTGCGCAACGCATTCCTGTTTGACTTTGAAAATGGCTAATTCGAGTACATGAGATGAGTGCTGCATAGGGATGACCTTCTGTGGGTGAGGGAGTCCCCATTATCAGTGGCTCATACTGACAGCGTAGTGTCAGTAGTGGTGATCGCTTTCCACTGGCTTGCTTGGTGCTTCATATACGCTTGGAGATCAAGGGCAGGATTGTCGGGTGATGGTTGTTGGGCAATAGCGATGGAGGCTATGCGATCGACCCGAAAATCGCGGTAAGCCGCCCGGGCGCTACACCAGCTTCCAACCGTCCACTTTCCTCCCCAGTAGAAAAGGCCAAGGGGGAAAATGACGCGTTGCGAAACCACACCGTCCAGGCTGGTATAAGTTATTTTCAGCGCCTGAGGGTTTTCGATGGCATTTCGAAGGGTTGCCAAATGGCCACGGGTCGAGGACGGTGTGGTTCCAAGTGCCCTGATTTTTGCCGTGCTGGGGTCAAACTTGTGATGGACTATGGACGCTGAAATTTTGCTCAACAACATCCTTGCAGCAGCACTTAGGTCGTTATCGGCGGAAGCTGAAAGCATTTCCATCCCAAGCATCAATGCATCCAGTTCGAGCCTGTTCAACGTTAAAGGCGGCATCTCAAAATCGGCATCCAAGGCATACCCCACGCCAGCGGTACCATAGATTGGGATTCCGCTGAAGGAAAGGTCGTCGATGTATCGGTAGATTGAGCGAACGGAAACGCCAATTCGGCTAGCCAGTCGTTCAGCAGAGATTGGCTGATGGACACGAATTAGATTTACCAATTGAAATAAGCGATCAGCTTTACGCACTAGGGGTGCTCAACTGAGAGTCCTTTGCACGCTCAATGGCCGCGTTAATGTCGGCCCGAACCTGGGGGCTATTCTTCCAGCAAGTCGATCCCACTGCTGCCGACGCCTGAGCCAGGATGTCACAAGCATTCGCTTTGCTGAGCACCGCAAGCGAGTCAATGCCTACACCCTTTGCGGCCAACAAGGCAGTATGTTCCGTCAGTGGCAATGGCATCCCTAAACTCCTGTTATCGGCCAATGAAGCAACCGGAGTTTGCCCGACGGGAGAGGGCATCTCAATAGATGGCTCCATCCACTGCTGGCTCGGTACGTTGCCGAGGTGCCTACTCAATTCGGACGTTTCAGGCCAAGCCTCAACATTCTATAGGTAGCCCACCAATCCTGGCCCCGGCTAATCCGAGAGCAGCATGCACGAGATCCTTACCCAGCAAACCGCAGGCGTCCTGGTGGTCACCTTCAACCGCCCAGCCCGCAAGAACGCCTTCACTACCCCGATGTACCAAGCGCTCAGGCAAATCCTCGAAAGCGCCGCCCATGCCAACGACATCCACGCTGTCGTGCTGCAGGGCAGTGCCTCGGTGTTTTCGGCAGGCAACGACCTCAATGATTTCATCGAGTTTCCGCCCTTGGCGGCGCATGCCCCGGTGTGGCAGTTGCTGCATGCCCTGAATGACTTCCCCAAACCGCTGGTGGCGGCAGTCTGTGGGCTGGCAGTGGGTATCGGCAGCACCTTGCTGTTGCACTGCGACCTGGTCTACGCCGCCACCGACGCACGCTTCAGCTTGCCGTTCGTCAACCTTGGGGTGTGCCCCGAGGGGGCATCGACCTTGCTTCTGCCAAGGTTGCTGGGCTACCAGGTGGCGGCCGAAGCGCTGATGACCGGCGAGCCCTTCGATGCCGATTTTGCGCTACAGGCAGGGTGGGTCAACCGCCTGTTGCCTGCGGCTGAAGTGCAGGCTTGGGCATTGGCCCAGGCGCACAAACTTGCGCAAAAGCCATCCGCCGCCCTCATTCAGACCAAGCGCCTGCTCAAGCTGGGCATGCAGGCTGAAGTGAGCGCCCGCATCAACGCCGAGGCACAAGCCTTTGCCACGCTGTTGCAGGCACCGGCGGCGCAAACCGCCATCGCCGCCTTCGCCCAGCGCCCGCGCTGAAGCGCCGTTACTCCACGGGCAAGGCCGCTGGCCGGGCTTGCCCCGTCACATGCAGCGACGTGCGCAGCAACAGCAGCACCGCACCCAGCACCGGCAGGCTGACCAGCAGCAACGCATAACGCAGCGATTGCACGCCGTACAGCGGTTGCAGCAGGTCGCTGAGCAGGCCCGTCAGCAAGGGGCCGACACCTACGCCCAGCAGGGTGCTAACGATAGTCTGCAAGGCCATCGCCGTGCCGCGCCGCTGGGGCGGGACCAGTTGCGTCACCAGGTTGTACGACGGCGCGACCCACCACACCGCAAAGAAGCTGTACAGCGCACACCAGAGCATGGCCGCCGGTACCGGCAGGGCACCGAGGGTGAGCAGCAGGTCGCTGGGCCACAACAGGTAGCTGATCAACGCCGAAAGCGCCGCCAGGTGGCCGAACATGGGCAGCGACAGTTGCCAGTGTGCGGCGCGGCGGCCCAGGCGGTCGCTCAGCCAGCCGCTGAACAGCCCGCCAACCCCGGCAGCGCTGCCGCAGACCACGCCAGCGAGGATGCCGGCGTCCTGTAGCGACAGGCCATGGGAGCGCACCAGGAAGCTGGTATTCCACATGGCCACGGCGTAGGAGCCCAGCGTGGTCAGCCCACCGGCGACAATCAGCCAGCGATACGGCGCCAACGCCCACAGCGCGGAGGCTTCGGCGCGCAGGCCAAGGCGCACTGCAGGGGCAGGGTGGGCGCTCAGGTCCCAGCGGCCGCGTGCTGGTTCACGCACCAGCAGCCCAAGCGTGGCGGCAAATACCAGGGCAGGCAGGCCCAAGGCGACAAACGCCGTGCGCCAGCCATATTGCTCGACCACCCAGGCACCGATGCTCAGGCCGATGATCGACGAGAACGTCGGCGCAGCGGTGAAGCAACTGATGGCGAACGAGCGCCGTTGCGGCGGGTACAGGTCGGCGATCAGCGACAGCGACGCCGAGGTGGTCGGTGCTTCGCTCACTGCCACCAGCATGCGCGCCAGGGCCAGCACCAGAAAGCTGCCCGCCAGCCCGCACAGCATCGTCGCCAGCGCCCACAGCAGGCAGGCCACAGCCAGCAGGCGCACCCGCGGCAGGCGGTCGACCAGGCGCCCGGCGGGCAGGCCGAGCAGGGCATAGACGGCGGCGAACGCCAGGCCCGAAATCAACCCTAACGCGCTATCGCCCACGCCGAACTCGGCCTTGATCGGCTCGAACATCACCGCCAGGATCTGCCGGCCAACGAAGTTGTCGGCGAACACCGCCGCCATCAGCAGCAACAGGCCATGGCTGCGCCAGCCGACCCTCGTCGCCGGCAGGGTCGGCGCGGCGCTGCTCATCGCGGCGCCCACAGGTCGGGCAAGCCGGGGTCACTGACCACGATCAAGCGCTTGAGCAGTACCTTGAGCATGTGCGCATCGGCTTCGCCCAGTTTGGCGATGAGTTCCTCCTCCACCACCTTGGCCAGGGCTACTTGCTGCAACGACAGCTCGCGGCCATCAGCCGTGAGCACGAAGCGCGGCTGCCCGGCAGCGCCTTCAATGGCCACCAGGCCCTGGCGTTCGAGGAAGCGCATGCCGGCCAGGGTGACCACGTGGCCGGTGTAGCTGACGAAGGTGTTGAGTTCTTCGAGGCTCAGGTCGTCACGGATCGACAACACGGCCAGGACGAAGAAGGCCTGTTCATCCAGCTGGCGGTTGCTCAGCAGGTGGCGCAATTGGTTGAGCACCTGGTAATGGCTACGGCCCAGCAGGTAACCCAGCAAGTCTTCGGTGTAGCTGCATTCGGGCGGCGGTGGCGTGGTCGCCAGGCGCAGCTCGCTGCGTGGTTTGCGCGTGGCCAGGGCGTACTGGCCGCTTTGGAAGGCCAGCGGCGCGCGGTCGCTGTGGTCGAAGGCCAGCACCTCGCCAACGAAGATCACATGGTCGCCGCCCTCGTACTGGAAGGCCGTGCGGCACTGAAAGCGCGCAGTGCAGTCCTGCAGCAGCGGGGCATCGCTGATGCCGTTATCCAGTTCGATTTCGGCAAACTTATCCTCGCCCTGGGTGGCGAAGCGGCCAGACAGTTTTTCCTGTTCGATCGACAGCACATGCACGTTCCAGTGCTTGCCGTTGCTGAACGCCGGTAGGCTACGGGCCTGCTTGGACAGGCTCCACAGCACCAGCGGCGGGTTCAGCGACACCGAGTTGAAGCTGTTGGCGGTAATGCCAACCGGCGTGCCGTCATCGGCCTGGGAGGTGATGATGGTGACGCCGGTGGTAAAGGTGCCGAGTGCGGCCCGGAAGGCCTGAGGGTCAAAACCGATCTGTTGGGTTGCCATGGCTGGCCTCTTGCGGGTGGCTTTTTCGTGGCCTCAGTATTGGCCGCCAGGCCTTGCCAGGCATCGTCTCAACGGACTAACGCTTTTGCTCGATTCTGGTCCGATTGGACGAGGCGCCAACCCCGGCGCCATGGCTAGTGTGGCGCCGTGCGCATCGGGCGCACCTCATAGCCAGAGGAGACACCTATGCAACCCGCTCCGTCATCGGTCGAGGCGCTTTGCGCCCTGTTAACGCGGCAAAAAAGCGCCTTCGCTGCCGAGGGTGCGGTCAGTGCCGAGTGCCGTCGCCAGCGCCTGCAGCAGGTGATCGACCTGCTGGTGCGCCACCATGCAGTCCTGACCCAGGCCATTGACGAAGACTTTGGTGGCCGGCCTGCCGGCTTTACGCTAATGAACGATGTGATCGGCGCCCTGGCCAGCCTCAAGCACGCCAGGGACCATCTGCAGCAGTGGATGGCCGATGACCAACGGCAACCGTTCGCGCCCTACGACCAGTTGGGTGCCAAGGCCTGGGTGCGTTACCAGCCCAAAGGCTCGGTGGGCATCATTGGCACCTGGAACGCCCCGCTGTACACCTTGTTCAGCCCGTTGGCGTCGGCCCTGGCCGCTGGCAACCGGGCTATCCTCAAGCCTTCGGAAGTGCTGCCGCGCACCGCTGCGTTGGTTGCCGAACTGTGCGCTGCGCACCTCGACCCGCTGCAGGTGGCGGTAGTGACCGGTGGGCCGGACCTTGCCGAAGCCTTCACCGCTCAGCCGTTCGACCACCTGGTGTTCACCGGCAGCACCGCGGTGGGCCGCCTGGTAATGGCCAATGCCTCGAAAAACCTGGTGCCGGTGACCCTGGAGCTGGGTGGCAAGTCGCCGGTGATCGTGTCGGCCACTGCCGACCTGGCCAAGGCGGCCTTCAGCGTTGCGCTGGCCAAGGCCACCAACGCCGGGCAGATCTGCATCAACCCAGACCTGGTCTATGTGCCCCGTGCTGCCTTGGAAGGCTTTGTCGCCGAGTTGCGCAGCGCCTACTGTGCGTTCAACCCGACCGTTGCCGATAACCCAGACGTAGTCGCGGTGGTCAATGCCCGGCACCTGGCGCGGGTCGATGCACTGGTGCAGGACGCGCAGGCACTCGGCGCGCGCATCGAAGCGATGCCCGCGGTCGCCCCCGGGGCCGCGGGTGAGCGCCGCCGGCCGTTGCAGGTGGTGGTCAACCCGCCCGCGCAGGCGCACATCATGCACGAGGAGATTTTTGGCCCGGCACTGGTAGTGCTGGCCTATGACGCCTTGGACGAGGTGATCGCCCAGATCAACAGCCGGCCCAGGCCGCTGGCGCTGTACTACTTTGGCGACGACCTGCACGAGCAACAGCGGGTACTCGCCCACACCCTGTCTGGCGGCGTCACGCTTAACGACGTGATGATGCATGCAGCGCTGCACGACGCACCGTTCGGGGGTGTGGGCGCCTCGGGCATGGGGCATTATCACGGTCGTGAGGGTTTCCTGGAATTCAGCCACCCGCGCAGCGTGTTCCAGGCGCCAGGGCACGACCCGCGCCGTGAATGGGGGCTGCTGCCGCCCTACGGCGAGCATTACCTCGCCGCCATGCTGGCCCAGGTCACTGCCGACTGATGCGTAATCACAACAATAAAGAACAGGACGCCATGACTACCCAAACCCCAGACCCACACACCACCCCCAGCGACACCACGGCCAGTTGGTCCCGGCGCAGCGTGCTCAAAGCCAGCGCAGTTGGCGTGGGCGTTGGCCTGCTAGGGCGTTTTGCCGACGCGGCTGGCAGCGGTCTGTCGCCAGCCGACTATCAAAGCCTCGACGCCTGGGCCATGGCCGAGGCGGTGCGCGCTGGCCGCCTCAGTGGCGAGGAGCTGCTGGCTGCGGCGCTGGCCCGGCATGCCGCCGTCAACCCCCGGGTGGCGGCGGTGAACATGCTGCACGAGGATTATGCACGGGCTTTGCTGGCCCGCCGGCGCAGTGCCGGTGACAGCGCCAAGGGCGCGCTGGCCGGGGTGCCGCTGCTGCTCAAGGACCTCAACACTTACCTGCAAGGCACGCCCACCAGCAATGGTTGCAGGCTGTTCCGCGACGCGCCGCCGGCCAGTGTCACCAGTACCCTGATCGCCCGCTACGAGCAGGCCGGCGCGGTGCCGTTCGGCAAGACCACCTGCCCGGAGTTCGGCCTGACCACCACCACCGAATCGCTGCTGTGGGGGCAAACCCGCAACCCGTGGAACCTGGCCATGAGCGCCGGTGGTTCATCGGGCGGTGCGGCTGCGGCGGTGGCGGCCGGGATCGTGCCGGTGGCGCATGCCACCGACGGCGGTGGCTCAATCCGTATCCCGGCGTCGTACTGCGGCCTGGTCGGGCTCAAGCCCAGCCGCTATCGCACCCCCAGCGGCCCGCTGCACTACGAGGGCTGGTTCGGCGCCAGCGTCGGCAACGTGGTATCGCGCACGTTGCGTGACACCGCGTTGTTCCTCGATGCCGGGCAGGGGCACGAGGCCGGCAGTGCCTACTGGAGCGCACCTCTGGAGCGCCCCTATGTAGACGAACTGCAGCGTGCCCCGGGCAAGCTGCGGGTGGCCGTGGTGCGCCAGTCGCTGACCGGGGCGCCACTCGATGCGGCGGTGGCTGCCACCCTCGAACAAACGATCAAGCAGTTGCTCGGCCTTGGGCATGAACTTGAAGAGCTGCAACTGAAGGTGGACCCGCGCGAATTGTTCGGCGCCCACGGCACGGTGATCGGCACGGCGCTGTCGAGCCTGGTTCACGAGCGCGAGCAGCTGCTGGGGCGTGCAGCCGGCCCGGCCGACCTGGAGCAGATCACCCAGGTGGTACTGGAGCGCGCCCGCGCCACCAATGGCGAGGCGATGTACCGCGCGCGGCAAAGTTTCGAGCGCATTGGCGCGGCCATGGAGCAACCGTTCGCCCGTTTCGATGTGATTCTGTCGCCGGTCACGGCCAACCTCACCCCGGCGTTGGGCCAGCTTAGCCTCGACCAGCCGTGGGACAGCTACGCCCAGCGGGCGATGGGCAGCGCCGGCTTCACCGTGCTGGCCAACGTCAGTGGCCAGCCGGCGATTTCCCTGCCATTGGGGCACAGCGACAACGGCTTGCCGGTGGGCATGCTGTTCACCGCCCGGCTGGGCGGCGAGGACGTGCTGCTGCGCCTGGCCAGCCAGTTGGAGCAGGACCGCCCGTGGGCCGCGCGTAGGGCGGTGCTGTAACGCCAGCAGGGTAGGCGGGCGCCTAGTCCGCTTTGACGATGAGTGCCCGTCGGCCAGCGCCGATCATGGGATGCCCGCCGCCGGCAAAGGCTCGATGGCGCTGGCGGCATCTCCCTGACCTTAGCGAATGGCACAACAACAATGACGGCTCAAGATCAGTCTCAAACCCAGTACGACGTGATAGTGGTCGGCTCGGGGGCCGGTGCGATGACCTCGGCGGTGTTTCTTGCCGACCAGGGTTTCAGCGTGCTGGTCCTGGAAAAGAGCGACAAGTTCGGCGGCACCTCGGCCATCTCCGGGGGCGGCATCTGGATCCCCAACAACCACTACTTTGCGCGCCAGGGCGGCAACGACAGCGTCGAGCAGGCACGCCGCTACCTCGATGCCGCTGCGGGCGGCCAAGTCGACCCGGCCCGCCTGCAGGCCTACTTGGACAACGCCCCGAAAATGATCGAAGCGTTGACCCGCTGCAGCCGCGTGCGCTATGCCGTGGCGGCGAAATACCCAGATTATTACCCGCACTTACCCGGTGCCTTGCCGGGCGGGCGCACCCTTGACCCGGAGCTGTTCGACAGCAGCCTGCTCGGCGCCGAACTGGACAACCTGCGCAAGCCGTCGCCGTCGACCCTGCTGATGGGGCGCATTGCCTGGACCGCGCGCGATGCGCACAAGGCCATGGCCCGCAGCTTTGGCTGGCGCCTGTTGATCCTGCGGTTGATGCTGCGCTACAAACTCGACTTCAAATGGCGACGCAAAAGCCGCTTCGACCGCCGCGCTGCGCTGGGCAGTTCGCTGGTGTGCTCGCTGCGCCGCTCGCTGATGGACCGCAACATACCGCTGTGGTTGAACAGCGACTTCCGCGAGCTGCTGATGGAGCACGGCCGGGTCACCGGTGTGCGGGTGTGCCGCGATGGCCGCGACATCAACCTGCAGGCCCGCCACGGGGTGATCCTGGCCTCTGGCGGCTTCGAGCAGAACCAGGCCTTGCGCGAGCAATACTTGCCCAAGCCAACGCGCATGGCCTGGAGCGCCACGCCGCCGGGCAACAACACCGGTGCTGCGCTGCAGGCCGGCCTGGCCCAAGGCGCCGCCACGGCGCTGATGGACTGGGCCTGGTGGGCGCCGACCATCGCCGTGCCGGGTGAAGACAAACCGCGCGGCATTTTCGCCGAGCGTGCGTTCCCCGGCGCCATCGTGGTCAATGGCCACGGCCAGCGCTTCGTCAACGAGGCCGCGCCGTACCTGGAATTCGTCGATGCCATGCACCGCGATAACACGCGCAGTGGCGGGCGTTCGGTACCGGCCTGGGTGATTTTCGACGGGCACTTCCGCTTCAACTACGCCATGGGCCCGCTGATGCCGGCCCAAGTCATGCCCGACAGCCGGTTACGCAAAGAGTGGCGCGATACCCTGTACTGGAAAGCCGACACCCTGGAGGCGCTGGCCGGCAAGATCGGCATCGACGCGCAGGGCTTGGCCAGTACGGTGGACAAAGTCAATGACTATGCGCGCAGCGGGGTCGACCTGGACTTCGGCCGCGGCGGCAATGTGTTCGACCGTTACTATGGCGACTGCAACATTAAACCCAACCCGTGCCTGGCCCCGCTGCGCAAGGGGCCGTACTACGCCATGCGCCTGGATGCCGGCGATATCGGCACCAAGGGCGGCCTGCTGACCAATGCCCAGGCCCAGGTGGTGCGTGAAGATGGCTCGGCAATCGCCGGCCTGTATGCCATCGGCAACTGCTCCGCCTCGGTGATGGGCACCAGCTACCCCGGTGCCGGTGGCACCCTGGGCCCAGCCATGACCTTTGCCTATGTGGCGGCTAACCACCTCGCTGCACAGCGCCGGGAGCGGGTATGAACACGACCGTCACGCCGATTCTCGAACCCCTGCAGGTAAATGACGCCGCTGCACTGCAGTGGCAGGCACAGTGTGATGTGCTGGTGATCGGTTGGGGCGCCGCCGGGGCGTGCGCGGCGCTGCAAGCGCGCGCCCAAGGTGCCGATGTGCTGGTCGCCGACCGCTTCAATGGCGGTGGGGCCAGTGCCCGCAGTGGTGGCGTGGTGTATGCCGGTGGTGGCACGCGGCATCAGCAGGCGGCGGGTTTTGCCGACACGCCCGAGGCGATGTTCGACTACCTCCGGCACGAAACCCAAGGCGTGGTCAGTGACCAGACGCTGCGGCGCTTCTGCGACGAAAGTGCCGCCAACCTGCAATGGCTGGAAAGCCACGGCGCACCGTTCGCGCACCAGATGCCGCCCGGCGGTAAAACCTCGTACCCCCCCGACGGGGCCTTCCTGTACTACTCGGGCAACGAACTGGTACCGGCCTACGGCGGTGCACAGGCGCCGGCGCCGCGCGGTCATCGCACGGTCGGCAAGGGCCAATGCGGTGCGGTGCTGTATGGCCACCTGCAGGCGGCCTGCCTGCGTGCCGGAGTGCGGCCGTTGCCGCAATCGGCGGCCAGGCGCCTGGTGGTCGACCTTGCCGGGCGGGTGATCGGCGCCGAGTTGTGGCGCCTGGCGCCGGGCAGCAAGGAGGCACGCGAGCATGCCCGCTTGGCGGCGCGCGCCGAGCGCCTGCAGAACTTCGTGCCGGGCTACTGCGACCGCTTGCGCCGGCGGCTGAGCGCGCTTGAGCACAAGCACGCCAGGCCCTGCTTGGTGCGGGCGCTGGACGGGGTGGTCCTGAGCACCGGTGGCTTCATCTTCAACCGTGAACTGATCAAGGCCCATGCGCCAGCGTTTCGGCGCAACTTCAAGGTCGGCACCACCGGCTGCGACGGCAGCGGCCTGCGCCTGGGCCACAGTGTCGGCGCTGCCAGCGACCGCCTGCAGCGGGTATCGGCCTGGCGCTTCATCAACCCACCGTACAGTTGGCACAAGGGCATTGTGGTCAACCGTGCCGGCGAGCGTTTTTGCAACGAAGAAGTGTATGGCGCCACCCTTGGCCAGCCATTGATGGAAGAGCAGGGCGGGCAGGCCTGGCTGGTGCTCGATGCGCCGCTGCGCAAGCGCGCCCTGCGCGAGGCGTTGTTCGGTGGCTATTGGTGGTTCCAGGCGTTGCCGGCATTGGTGTTGATGCTATTGGGCGCGCGCAAGGGCAAATCCGTGCAGCAGTTGGCGCAAACCACCGGCATGCAGGCCGAGCACCTGCGCCAGGCATTGCTGGCCAACAACGCCGCCGCCCGCGGCCAGGCAGCGGACCCGTTCGGCAAGTCATTGGCAGGGCGCCAGGTGTTGGAGCAGGCACCGTTCTACGCCTGCGACATTTCTGTGGGTAACCCGATCTTCCCGCTGGGGGCGCTGACCCTGGGGGGCCTGCGCGTGGACGAGCAAAGCGGCGCGGTGCTGGATGACGCTGGCCAGGCAATCGCCGGGCTGTTTGCAGCCGGGCGCACGGCGCTGGGTATTCCTTCTCATCTTTATATCAGTGGCCTGTCACTGGCCGACTGCGTGTTCTCCGGGCGTCGCGCCGGCGCAGCCGTGGTGGCCGGGGCACGTTTGAACACAGACTGCGAGGTGGCGTCATGAGTGAACGAAACGGGCGGGTGCAGGGCAAGGTGGCCTTGGTCACCGGGGGCGCCAAGGGTATTGGTGCGGCCAGTGCACGGCTGCTGGTGGAGCAGGGTGCCCAGGTGCTGATCAGCGATATCGATGAACAGGCCGGGCTGGCCTTGGCCGAAGCCCTTGGCCCGGCGGCCAGCTTCATTGTTCACGATGCCAGTGATGAGGCGCAGTGGCAGCGGGTGATGGACGTGATCGCCGAGCGCCATGGCCGGCTGGACATTTTGCTGAACAACGCCGGCATGCTGCAGCCCGGCAACATCGAGGATACCGAACTGCGCGACTGGGACCGGCTGATGCGGGTCAATGCCGCCAGTGTATTTCTCGGCTGCCGGGCAGGTATCGCACTGATGAAGCAGCACGGTGGGTCGATCATCAACCTGTCGTCGGTGGCGGCCCTGGCCGGGCGTGACGATTACTTGGCCTACAGCGCCTCGAAAGGTGCGGTGGCGGCGTTGACCCGTTCGGTAGCGGCGTTGTGCCGGCGGCGCCGCTATCGCATCCGCTGCAACTCGCTGCATCCGGACGGCGTGCTGACCGACATGACCCGTGGCGGCTTCCCCGAGGGTGTCGACCCGGCCCGGTTGACCATCGACAGCGACCCGATGAACCGCATGTGCCTGCCCGAGGATGTGGCGGCCAGTGTGCTGTACCTGGCCAGTGATGAGGCGCGGGCGGTGAATGGGGTGGAGTTGCGAATCGACAGCGGGCAGTTGGTGATGTCGATCTGAAGCGACCGGGGCCGCTTTGCGGCCCTTCACGGGCACGCCCGCTCCCACAGGATTGGCGCAGCCCAGGAGGCATGCGCGGTCCCTGTGGGAGCGGGCGTGCCCGCGAAGGGCTGCAAAGCAGCCCCCCCTGTTCAGCACCCCTCAAACCGCGCCGGCCGTTTCTCGATAAACGCCTGCATCCCTTCCTTCTGGTCGCGCGAGGCAAACAGCAACGCATTGGCCTTGCGCTCCAGCGCCAAGGCCGCGTCCAGTGGCGCATCCATCC
The DNA here is from genome assembly GCF_003627215.1 of Pseudomonas sp. Leaf58. Classification (NCBI taxonomy): domain Bacteria; kingdom Pseudomonadati; phylum Pseudomonadota; class Gammaproteobacteria; order Pseudomonadales; family Pseudomonadaceae; genus Pseudomonas; species Pseudomonas sp. Leaf58. The sequence goes on along the minus strand of NZ_CP032677.1, from coordinate 3,105,832 downwards.
CCGCCAAAATCACTTCCTTGATCTGCTCGGCGGCCAGCGCCGGCATCGCTGCAATCACCCGCGCCAGTTCCAGCGCGTGGGCCTGCACCTGGTCATCGTCGACCAGGTCGCTGACCAGCCCGGCCACCCACGCCTCCTCGGCACTGATCGGCTGCCCGGTCAGGGCCATGCGCATGGCCTTGACCTTGCCTACAGCCCTCAGCAGGCGCTGGGTGCCACCGATGCCGGGCATGATGCCAATGCGGATTTCCGGTTGGCAGAAGCGCGCGCCGCGCCCGGCCACGATCAGGTCGGCGAGCATCGCCAGTTCACAGCCGCCGCCGTAGGCATAGCCGCACACGGCCGCGATCACGGGTTTCGGGCAGTGCTGAATCGGCGCCCAAACCCGCTCGGTGTGCCGCTGGTAGATATCGATCGGGCCCACCCCGGCCATGCTGCCGATGTCACCCCCGGCAGCGAACACCTTGTCACCACCGGTCAGCAAAATGCAGCGCACCGCCGGGTCAGCGCCCAGTTCGGCGAAGTGCTGCGATAGCAGGGCTTGCAGCTCCAGGCTCAAGGCATTGGTGGCGTGTGGGCGGTTCAGGCGCAGCAGCGCCACGCCGGGTAGCGGGCGTTCGAGCAGGACCGGTGGTGCAGCGGTGTCAGGCATGGTTTTCCTCACGTGCAAGGGGCGCGATGGCCGCCAGTGTTGCCCCTGGCCCTGGCCTATTCATCGTCCGTTCAGACGAAGTACGGCCTGCCGCGAGCCTCTAGAGTCGGTATGCACAGCAGAACGAGGAACATGCAATGGGGCTTGATTTCAGTGGCAAGGTGGTACTCGTCACCGGCGGCAGCAAGGGCATCGGGGCCGGCATCGCCGAGGGGTTTCTGGCGGCCGGGGCGCAGGTGATCGTCTGCGCCCGCAGCCAACCCGAGCAACTGCCGAGCGCCAATGGGCGCAGCGCGGCGTTCATCGCCGCCGATGTACGCGACGGCGATTCGCTGCAAGCGTTGTTCGACAGCGTCGAGCGTGACTTCGGCCGCCTCGACGTGCTGGTCAACAACGCCGGTGGCAGCCCGTCGGCGGTCGCCGCCACGGCCTCGCCACGGTTTCACGAGAGCATCCTGCGGCTCAACCTGATTGCGCCGCTCAACGCAGCCCAGCATGCCAACCGCTTGATGCAAAGCCAGGCCGAAGGTGGCTGCATCGTCTTCATCGGCAGCATCAGTGCCTTGCGCGCATCGCCCGGCACCGCAGCCTATGGCGCGGCCAAGGCCGGGGTGCTGGCGCTGGTGCAGTCGCTGGCCGTGGAGTGGGCGCCCAAAGTCCGCGTGGTTGCGGTCAGCCCAGGCCTGGTGCTGACCGACCAGGCCCACCTGCACTACGGCAACGCGCACGGCATCGCCGCCGTCAGCGCCGGCATACCCGCCGGGCGTATGGCCGATGCCAGCGACATCGCCAACGCCTGCCTGTACATCGCCTCACCGCTCGCCAGCTACGCCAGCGGTTGCAACCTGCTGCTGCACGGCGGTGGCGAACGCCCGGCGTTTCTCAGCGCGGCACAGGCCTTACCCACTTGATCGACCACCTGGCGGTGGCCGCATCGGCTTGCCGCCCTCACGTTGCAGGAGACGACTTTGGCTGATCCACAATTGCTATCCAGCGTGCGCGCCCTCGTGGGCCGCGAATATGGCCGGGTGTATGCCTGGGATGCGGTGAATGCGCCGATGATCCGCCAGTGGTGCGAGATCATGGGCATCGATAACCCGCTCTACAGCGACGCCGACTTTGCCCAAAGCAGCCCGCACCAGGCGATCGTCGCACCGCCGGCCATGCTTCAGGTGTGGACCATGGAAGGTCTGCATGCCAACAACTACCCACCGGGTTCCACCGAGCAGAACCCCTACGAAGTGCTCAAGCTGATCGAAGAATACGGCTACGCCTCGGTGGTGGCGGTGAACTCCGAGCTGAGCTTCACCCGCCCCGTGCAGCTGGGCGAGCGGCTGTACTACACCACCCGCTTGGACGCGGTGGGCGACGAGAAGACCACCGCCCTGGGCACCGGCTTCTTCGTCACCCTGGTGATGAGCCATTTCGTCGAAAAGCCAGAAGGCGACGAACCGGTGGGCGAGTTGCTGTTCCGCGTGTTCAAGTTCCGCCCGGCCAACCCGCAGCCGGCGGCTAAGCCACAGGCCGCGCTGGCCAAGGCCAAGCGCCCGTTGCCGGGGGTCAGCGACGATACCCGGTTCTTCTGGGAGGGCTGTGCCGAAGGCCGGCTGCTGATCCAGCGCTGCACTGCCTGCGCCACCTTGCGCCACCCACCGGCACCGGTGTGCATGCAGTGCCACAGTTTCGAGTGGGACAGCGTGCAGGCGAGCGGGCGCGGCAGCCTGTATTCGTTCGTGGTCATGCACTACCCGGAAGTGCCGCCGTTCGACCACCCCAACCCAATCGGCCTGATCGAGCTGGACGAAGGCGTGCGCTTGATTGCCGGGCTTAGCGGCGTGCAGCGCGAGCAGTTGCAGATCGGCCAGCGCCTGCAGGTCGAGTTCCACACCTTCGATGAGCAGCAGACCCTGCCATTGTTCCGGCCCGTGGCCGAGTAGGAGGGTGCACGCATGGATTTTCAATTAAGCGAAGACCAGCGCGCCATCGAACAGATGGCCGATAGCCTGTTCAGCGACCACTGCCATGACGACTACCTGCGCCAATGGGACAGCAGTGGCGAGCCGTTGATGGCGCCGCTGTGGGCGCTGTGCCAGGAAACTGGCTTGCACGCCCTGGCCATCCCCGAAGCCCAGGGCGGCAGCGGCCTGGGCATGACCGAGCTGATGTTGGTGCTGCAGGCCCAGGGCCGTAGCCTTGGCCAGGTGCCGCTGTGGCGCCACCAACTGGCTGCCGCGACCCTGGCCTCCTTCGGCTTGGGCGAGGCGGCGCAGCTGGCCGCCAAGGCTGCGTCTGGCAAGCTGTTGCTGAGCCTGTCGCTGGACGGCTTGCATGCTGCGGGCGGCATCGCCCTGAACGCCAGCGCTTGCGCCGAGGGCTGGCAGGTGGCCGGCCAGGTGGCTGCCTTGGCGTTGGGCGGGCAAGCCCAGGCGGCGCTGCTGCCGGTACTTGCCGACGGCCAGCCGCGGTTGTTGTTGCTCGAGCTGGGCGACCCGGCCGTGCGCCGCGTGCCCGGCGTGCTCACCCACGGTGAAGCCATCAGCGACCTGCAGGTCGAGGGCCTGCGGGTCAGCGCCGACCGTGTGTTGCCAGCCGCCGCGCTGGCCTGGCTCGAACCACGCGCCATCGCCGCCTTGGCGGCCTTGCAACTGGGCGTCAGCGCCGAGCATATCCGCCGTACCGTGGCGTATGTCGGCGAGCGCCAGCAGTTCGACCGGCGCATCGGCAGCTTCCAGGCCGTGCAGATGAGCATGGCCGACGCCCATATCGCCTTGGAGGCGTTGCGCAGCGCCCTGTGGCAATTGTGCTACCGCCTGGACGCCGGCCTGCCGGCGCCGTCCGAGGCGCTAGCAACCGCCTACCTGGCTTGCGAAGCGGGCCACCGCATTGGCCATGCCGCCCAGCACGTGCACGGCGGCATTGGCGTCGACCTGACCTACCCGATTCATCGCTTTCTGTACTGGAGCCGCGCCCTCGGGATTGCCCTGGGCGGTTCGGCGGCATGCCTGGAACGGCTCGGCGACTGGCTGAGCGACAACGACAAGCTGGGATGGAAATATGACCTCGAAGAACACCAAGCGCTTTGACGATGTGCGCCCCGGCGAAACCTTGCCGCCCCTGGAAGTGCCGATCACCGTGGCGCTAATCGCCGGCGGGGCGATTGCCACCCGTGACTATTTCCCCGGCCACCACGACCTGGATGCTGCGCGTGAACTGGGCTCGCCCCACGTGTTCATGAACATCCTCACCACCAATGGCCTGGTCCAGCGCTTCGTCGAAGCCTGGGCCGGGCCGCTGGCACGCTTCACCTCGCTGAAAATCAAGCTGGGCGTGCCCAACTACCCCGGCGACTGCATGACCTTCAGCGGCAGTGTGACCAGCCAGGACCCCGAGACCCGCACGGTGGAAGTGACCCTGAGCGGCAAGAATTCCATGGGCAACCACGTGACCGGCACGGTCGCGCTGGTGCTGCCATGACCAGCGGAGGCAGCATGAACGACCTTTCCATTTCTGGGCGCGCCGCCATTGTCGGGCTGGGCGCCACTGAGTTTTCCAAGAACTCCGGGCGCACCGAACTGCGCCTGGCCCTCGAAGCCACCCTGGAGGCCCTGCGCGACGCCGGCATCGACCCGTCGGAAGTGGAGGGGTTCAGCTCCTACTCGGTGGACAAGGTGCCGGAGTACGAAATCGCCCGCCTGCTGGGCTGCAAAGACGTCAAGTTCTTCTCCCAGATACCCCACGGCGGCGGTGCCGCCTGTGCGCCACTGATGCACGCGGCAATGGCGGTGGCCACCGGCGTGGCCAAGGTGGTGGTGGTGTACCGGGCGATGAACGAACGCTCCTGGTACCGCTTTGGCAGCGGCAGCTACGGCTTTGCCGCCACGCCGGTGTTCGACAACGTTAACTACGGCTGGTACATGCCCCACGGCTTCCATACCCCGGCCGCCTGGGTCGGCATGTTCGCCCAGCGCTACATGCACACCTATGGCGCCACCTCCGAGGACTTCGGCCGCGTAGCGGTGGCCGCGCGGGACTTCGCCGCCACCAACCCGAAGGCGTTCTTCCACGGCAAGCCGATTACCCTGGAAGAGCACCAGGCTTCACGCTGGATCTGCGAGCCGCTGCACCTGCTCGACTGCTGCCAGGAGTCAGATGGCGCGGTGGCTATGGTTATCACCTCGGCCGAACGTGCCCGCGACCTGCGGCAGAAGCCGGTAGCCATCAAAGCCGGCTCCCAAGGCATCAGCCAAGGCCAGCAGAGCATGACCTCGTTCTACCGCGACGACATCACCGGCCTGCCGGAAATGGGCGTGGTGGCCAAGGAGCTGTATCGCCAGTCCGGGCTTGGCCCCGAGGCGTTGCAGACAGCGGTGATCTACGACCACTTCACCCCATTCGTGTTGCCGCAACTGGAGGAATTCGGCTTTGCCCGCCGTGGCGAGGCCAAGGAATTCATCCGCGCCGGGCACCATGCCCGTGGCGGCAAGCTGCCGATCAACACCCACGGCGGGCAATTAGGTGAGGCCTACATCCACGGTATGAATGGCGTTGCCGAAGCCGTGCGCCAGGTGCGTGGCACGGCGGTCAACCAGGTGGCGGACGTGGAGAACGTGCTGGTTACCGCCGGTACCGGCGTGCCCACCAGCGGCCTGATTCTTGGCGCGGCCTGAGGAGCGCAGCATGTTCGTCGATCTTACCCCCGAGCAACATGCGCTGCGCCGCCAGGTGCGCGATTACTTCCAGGCGCTGATGACCCCCGAGCTGCGCGAGCGCCTGCGTGGCCAGGAGGGCGGCGAGCTGTACCGGCAGACCGTGCGCCAGATGGGCCGCGATGGCTGGCTGGCGGTGGGTTGGCCCAAGGCCCATGGTGGCCAGGGTTACGCCGCCACCGAACAGTTGATTTTCTTCGAGGAGGCCAACATCGCCGGGGCGCCGCTGCCGTTCGTTACCATCAGTACGGTGGGCCCGGCATTGATGGAACACGGCAGCGCGGCGCAGAAAGCGCGTTTTCTGCCGGGCATCGCCGCGGGCGAAATCATGTTCGCCATCGGCTACTCCGAACCTGATGCCGGTAGCGACCTGGCCGTGCTCAGGACCAGCGCGCGCCTGGATGGCGAGCACTTCGTGGTCAACGGCAACAAGCTGTGGACTTCGGGTGCCGAGTCGGCGGACTTCATCTGGCTGGCCGCGCGCACCGACCCCAGCCAGGCGCGGCACAAAGGCGTGTCAATCCTGATCCTCGACACCCGCCTGCCAGGCTTTGCCAGCACGGTGATCCCCACCACCAGCAACCCGACCGCTGCCACTTACTACGACAACGTCCGGGTGCCCAAGGACATGCTGGTCGGCGAGCTGCATGGCGGCTGGAAGCTGATCACCGCGCAGCTCAACCACGAGCGCCTGGGCCTGGGCTCCTGGTCGGACAAGGTTGCCGGGTTGTTCCGTCGCGTTTACCTGTGGGCCAAGGCGCGTGACGAGCAGGGCCGCCGGGCGATGGACAAGGCCTGGGTGCGCAGCTCGCTGGCCGAATGCTACGCCCGCCTGGAAGCCATGCGCCTGATCAACCTGCGCATTGCCGCCAACCTGGAGCGCGAGCACATGGACGTGGCGCTGAGCTCCACCACCAAGGTGTATGGCTCGGAATCGGCCATCGAGATTTTGCGCCGGCTGTCGGCCATTGTCGGCGCCAATGGCATGGTTCGCGGCGGGGGCGCCGCTGCGCTGCTGCACGGCGACCTGGAGTATGAGCTGCGTGCCTCGGTCACCGTGACCTTCGGCGGCGGTACCAATGAAATCCAGCGCGAGCTGATCGCCCAGTTTGGCCTGGGCATGCCGCGCACCCAGCGCTGAGCCGGTAGCGCTCGGTTCACCCACAACAACGACAACAAAAGGCCCCGCCCCGGCGATGACCGGGGCCGGGCCGAGGGCTGCATCCGATGAGCACGCTAGAGCAATTCCGGCACGACACCCGTGCCTGGTTGGAAGCCAACTGCCCGCAATCGATGCGTACCGCCATGGGCGAAGGCGATGTGGTCTGGGGCGCCAGCCAGCCGCAGTTCCCCAATGACGATGCGCGCGTGTGGTTCGAGCGCATGCGCGACAAGCGCTGGTTCTGCCCCGAATGGCCTGAAGCCTACGGCGGTGCTGGCCTGGATGCCGAGCACGTAGCGGTGTTGGAAAGTGAAATGCGCCGCCTCAAATGCCGGCCACCCCAAATCAACCTGGGTATCTGGATGCTCGGGCCGGTACTGCTGGCCTACGGCAGCGAAGAGCAAAAGCGTAGCCTGCTGCCGCCCATGGCACGCGGCGAAGTGCGCTGGTGCCAGGGCTTTTCCGAGCCGAACGCGGGTTCCGACCTTGCCAGCCTGAAGATGGCCGCGCGCGATGCTGGCGACCACTTCGTGGTCGATGGCAGCAAGATCTGGACGTCTTACGGCGACAAGTCCGACTGGATGTATGCGCTGGTGCGCACCGACCCCCAGGCGCCCAAGCACGAAGGCATCAGCCTGATCGTGCTGGACATGCGAAGCCCCGGGGTGAAGGCGGTGCCAATCGATCTGATCAGCGGCAAGTCGGCGTTCTGCCAGGTGTTCTTCGACGCGGTGAAGGTGCCCAAGCACCAGTTGATCGGCCCGCTCAATGGCGGCTGGAACCTCGGCAAGTACCTGCTGCAGCACGAACGCAAGGCCATGTCGAAGTTCGGCGAGTTCAGCCTGCCGTCGCACTTCGACCTGCTGGCCCTGCTGCGCGAGTACCTGCCCCAGCCCGTCAGCCAAGGTGAACTGGCCTTGCAGGCGCGTGCGGTGGCCTGCGCCATGGACGAACACGCCTATGGTCTGACGGTGCAGCGCATGGCCGAGGAGGGGCGCAGTGGCGACGACATCAGTGGCCTGCTGGCAATCATGAAGCTGCTGCACACCGAGCAGGAACGCGACAAGTTCGAGGTACTGCTCGATGTCATGGGCGGCCATGGCCTGGGCTGGCAGCAGCCGGGCTTCAGCGAGCGCGAACTGGCGGTGACCCGCGCCTGGCTCAACAGCTATGCCCTGACCATTTCCGGTGGGGCCTCGGAAGTGCAGCTCAATGTCATCGCCAAGCGCGTGCTGGGCCTGCCCGACGGCAAAAAAGGAGTATCGGCATGAACCTGCGTTACAACGACGAACATCGCCTGCTGGCCGACAGCGCGCGGGACTTTTTGGCCGCACGCAGCCCGGTGGCGGCACAGCGGCGCCTGCGTGACCAAGGCGTGGCGCAAGGCTTCGATAGCCTGCTGTGGCGCGAGGCGGTTGAGCTGGGCTGGAGCGCGATCCCGTTTGCGCCGCACCTGGGTGGGTTGGACTTTGGTTGCATGGGCCTGGGGCCGCTATTCGAAGCCAAGGGCCAACACCTGTCAGCGACACCGCTGTTGTCCAGCGTGGTGCTGGCCGGCTCGCTGCTGGCACTGGCCGGTTCGGCCCAGCAGCAGGGCGAATGGTTGCAGCCAGCGATTCGCGGTGAGCGGCGCCTGGCCTTGGCCCTGGAGGAGAGTGGTCGCCATCGGCCCCGCGACATTGCCCTGGCGGCGGTGGCCAATGGTGAAGGCTTTTGCCTCACGGGGGAAAAGTTTTGGGTCATCGACGGTGTCGGTGCCGACGCCTACGTGGTGGCGGCGCGTACCGCCGGCCAGCCGGGCGAGGAGCAGGGCATCAGCTTGTTCCTGGTGCCGGCGGATACCCCAGGCCTGAAGTGCAGCGTGCTGCCCTTGATTGACTCGCGCAACAGCGGGCGCTTGCACTTCGACCAGGTACGCCTGGGCCCTGAGGCGCTGCTGGGTGTGCCCGGCACTGCCTGGGCGGTGCTGGATGCTGTGCTGGACCGCGGCCGGGCGTGCCTGGCGGCAGAGCTGCTGGGCGCCGCGCAGCAACTGTTCGAGACCACCGTGGAGTACCTCAAGACCCGCGTGCAATTCGACGTGCCGATCGGTTCGTTCCAGGCCCTGCAGCACCGCGCGGCAAAACTGTACAGCGACCTGGCCCTGGCCCGCAGTGCAGTGATGGCCGGTTTGGCGGCGCTGGATGAAACGCAGCTGGCCCCGGCCCAGCGCGGGCGGTTGGTCAGCTTGGCCAAGTGGAAGGCCGGCGATACCGCGCTGAAAGTCGCCAACGAAGCGGTGCAGATGCACGGCGGCATTGGTGTGACCGACGAGCTGGATGTCGGCCTGTACCTCAAGCGGGTGCGGGTGGCCCAGGCCTGCCTGGGTGATCGCGACTTCCATTGCGAACGTTATGCGGCCCTCGACGAAGCCTGCGCCTGAGCGCAGCGGCTGGAGAACCCTGATGAGCATTGACCATTGGCGACAAGCCTGGGAGCAACTGATTGCCCCAGGCTCGCCTTTCGAAGTGGTGACCCCGGCCGACGGCGGCCCGCGTTACTTCCGCCACGCGCCGCGCAACCTGTTGCAGGTGATCGACGCGGCACGGGTGCATGGCGACAAGGAGTTTGTCGTCTGGCAACAGCAGCGCCTGAGCTTCGCCGCCTATTTCGACGCTGTCGACCGGCTGGCCGGGCAGTTGGCTGGTCCGCTGGGCCTGCGCCCCGGCGAGCGGGTGGCCATTGCCATGCGCAACCAGCCGGCCTGGCTGGTGGCATTTGCCGCCATCCAGCGGTGCGGGGCAGTGTGCGTGCCGCTGAACAGCTGGGGCCTGCATGATGAGTTGCTGCATGGCGTTGAGGACAGCGGTGCGCGTCTGTTGATTGGCGACGAGGCGCGCCTGGCGTTGCTGCAGGATGACCTGGCGGCGAGCGGGCGCACCTTCATCGTGGTCGGCCGCGCCGCCGCCGCCAAACTGCCCGCGCATTGCCTGCGCTACGAGGACCTGCTGGCGGCTGCGCCGCTGCCCGTGGCGGCCGTGGACATCGAGCCGCAGGCCCCCGCGCTGATCCTCTACACCTCCGGCACCACCAGCCGGGCCAAGGGCGTGTTGTCCAGCCACCGAGCGATCTGCCAAGCCCTGGCCGCGTTGGAGTTTCAGGGTGCGTTCTGCGCGCTGACGTCGCCCGAACGAATTGCCGGCATGCTCAGCAGTGGCTTTGCCTCGACCACCTTGATGGCGGTGCCGTTGTTCCATGTCAGTGGCCTGCATGCGCAGTTCCTCTCAGCCTTGCGCGGTGGCCGACGCTTGCTGCTGATGTACAAGTGGGACGCCGAGCAAGCGCTGGACCTGATCCGCGACGAGCGCTGCACCCAGTTCAATGGTGCGCCGGTGATGATGCAGCAGCTGCTGGCTTCGCCCCGTTACGGCGGCGCTGACACCGCCAGCCTGTTCGGCCTTGGCCTGGGCGGTGGCGCCTCGTCGGCCGGTTTGCTGGACGAAATGCTCGGGCGCAAGCCACAGGTGATTGCCGGCAGTGGTTACGGCCTGACGGAAAGCAATGGCATTGGCGCGGCGGTTGGCGGCGATGTGTTCGCCTACCGGCCGGCAGCGGCGGGCTGGCCGTTGCCGATCGTCGAGGTGTGCATTGGCGACGACCCGTCGCAACCGTTGCCTGCTGGCCGCGAAGGGCTGATCTGGTTGCGCTCGCCGACCTTGATGGAAGGCTACTGGAACCTCGCCGAGGCCAGCCAGCAGACCCTGCGCAACGGCTGGCTGGACACCGGCGACCTCGGTTACCTCGATGAACAGGGCTTCTTGTACATCAGCGGGCGGGTCAAGGACCTGATCAACCGCGGCGGCGAGAAAATTTCGGCAGTCGAGATCGAGACCTGCGTCAGCGACATGCCCGGTGTGCTGGAAGCGGCGGCGTTCGCTGTCGACCACCCGTTGCTCGGTGAAGTAGTGGCGCTGGCGATCCACGGTGCGGCAGCCAGCCTGCCGGCGGACCAGCAGGTACTTGCTTTCATTGCCGAACGCTTGGCGGCCTACAAGGTGCCGGCCCAGGTTTATCGCGTCGACCAGCCATTGCCACGCAACGCTACCGGCAAGGTGCTCAAGGCTGAGCTCAAGGCACGTTTGGGCAGCGTGTGATTGTTAGTCCCTCCGGACGATGCCGCGCCCGCCGGAACCGGAACAATGAAGCCATACCACAAGCCTTATCAGCGAAGGAGGCAGTACATGAAAACAACAACAGGTGTGATGCTTGCAGCCGCTTTAACCCTGAACACGGGCCTGATCACCGGCGCCTATGCGGCCGTATCGCCAGAAGAAGCCGCCCGGCTTGGCAAGGACCTGACCTGCGTCGGTGCCGAGCAGGCCGGCAATGCCGCGGGCACCATCCCGCCCTACACCGGCAAGTACCTGGGCCAGGTGCCGGGCTGGAACCACGTCAAGTTCTCCGGCGACCAGCCGGTGGACCCGTATGCCGATGAAAAGCCAATCCTGGTGATCACCGCGCAGAACATGGCCCAGTACGCCGAGCACCTGACCGAAGGGCAAAAGGCGCTGCTGAAGAAATACCCCAGCACCTACAAAATGAACATCTACCCGGGGCACCGTGACTTTCGTTACCCCGACTACGTGTGCCGCCGGGTCATGGAAAACGCCGTGAGCGCCAAGTTGGTCAACGACGGGCTGGGTGTCGAGGGCCTGGGCCAGGTGCCGTTCCCCATCCCCAAGAACGGCATGGAAGTGCTGTGGAACCACCAGTTGCCAGCACGCGCCTACACCGAGGAGAAAATCTCCGACCTCGCCTCGGTACTGCCTAACGGCAGCATCGGCTGGGGCCGCGCCCATGCGCGCAACCTGTCGCAGGCCAACTCACCGACGGTGGAGCCGAAAACCTCCGACATGATCCAGGCGATGAGCTACAACACCACGCTCAAGCCGGCCCGTGACAACGGTGTGATCAGCATTGCCCATGAGCCTTACAACTTCGTCACCTCATCGCGCCAGGCCTGGGCCTACAGCCCGTCGACCCGTCGTGTACGGCAGATGCCAGGGTATGGTTATGACCAACCGATGATCGGCACCAACGGCACCATGACCGTGGACGAGGACCGCCTGTTCAACGGCGCGCCGGAGCGTTACAGCTGGAAGCTGCTGGGCAAGCGTGAAATGTACATCCCGGCCAACGCCTTCAAGGCCAACGCCGGTACCGTCAAGTATGCCGAGCTGCTGACGCCCAACCATCCCAACCCGGAGTTCATGCGTTATGAGTTGCGCCGGGTGTGGGTAGTCGAGGCCGACCTCAAGGAAGGTTACCGCCATGTGTACGGCAAGCGTGTGCTGTTCATCGACGAAGACACCTGGAACGCGGTGATGGCTGACAACTACGATGCCCGTGGGCAGTTGTGGAAGCACGCCATGATCAATTACTACTACCACCCGGACATGAGTGGCTGGCAGGCGGGTTCGCAGTTTTTCATGGACCTGAATTCTGGGCAGTACACCGGGTACGGGATGACCAACGAGGCGAAGAAGGGGCCGATTCTCAACGAGAGCAAGTTTACCCCGGACATGTACACCGCCGATGCGGCGCGGGCGATTGGGCGTTGATGGGCTGAGGTATTCGCATGTGTAAAAGGCCTGGCAGGGGCGACCCTGGCAGGCCTTTTTTGTTGTGTTGCAATGTCGGGAAGTAGTGGCTGCGTTGAGGGGGCGGGAGATTGGGGGAGGGCTGCCAGGTGCCTGCCTTGGGATTTGCAGGGGGGCACACATCGAGCGCCGCCCGCGCGGCGCTTCGCGGCACAAGGCCGCTCCCACATCTGTTTCGGGCCAGTCACGCCTGTGAGGTCACCTCTGGGCGCCTTGTTTGTTCCATTCGATAGCGAAGGTTGCGCTGCTGCTTTTCATCCATCTCAAGCCATGCGCCAAGGCTGCAACCCACCTGGCACAGGAATAATTGGCCCGAAACAGATTGGGGTTGGGCTGATAGGCGCATGTCTTGAGATAGTTGGCGCCTGTGAGATCGAGCGCCGCCCGCGCGGCGCTTCGCGGCACAAGGCCGCTCCCACATCTGTTTCGGGCCAGTCACGCCTGTGAGGTCACCTCTGGGCGCCTTGTTTGTTCCATTCGATAGCGAAGGTTGCGCTGCTGCTTTTCATCCATCTCAAGCCATGCGCCAAGGCTGCAACCCACCTGGCACAGGAATAATTGGCCCGAAACAGATTGGGGTTGGGCTGATAGGCGCATGTCTTGAGATAGTTGGCGCCTGTGAGATCGAGCGCCGCCCGCGCGGCGCTTCGCGGCACAAGGCCGCTCCCACATCTGTTTCGGGCCAGTCACGCCTGTGGGGTCACCTCTGGGCGCCTTGTTTGCTCCACTCGATAGCGAAGGTTGCGCTGCTGCTTTTCATCCATCTCAAGCCATGCGCCAAGGCTGCAACCCACCTGGCACAGGAATAATTGGCCCGAAACAGATTGGGGTTGGGCTGATAGGCGCATGTCTTGAGATAGTTGGCGCCTGTGAGATCGAGCGCCGCCCGCGCGGCGCTTCGCGGCACAAGGCCGCTCCCACATCTGTTTCGGGCCAGTCACGCCTGTGAGGTCACCTCTGGGCGCCTTGTTTGTTCCATTCGATAGCGAAGGTTGCGCTGCTGCTTTTCATCCATCTCAAGCCATGCGCCAAGGCTGCAACCCACCTGGCACAGGAATAATTGGCCCGAAACAGATTGGGGTTGGGCTGATAGGCGCATGTCTTGAGATAGTTGGCGCCTGTGAGATCGAGCGCCGCCCGCGCGGCGCTTCGCGGCACAAGGCCGCTCCCACATCTGTTTCGGGCCAGTCACGCCTGTGAGGTCACCTCTGGGCGCCTTGTTTGTTCCATTCGATAGCGAAGGTTGCGCTGCTGCTTTTCATCCATCTCAAGCCATGCGCCAAGGCTGCAACCCACCTGGCACAGGAATAATTGGCCCGAAACAGATTGGGGTTGGGCTGATAGGCGCATGTCTTGAGATAGTTGGCGCCTGTGAGATCCAGCGCCGCCCGCGCGGCGCTTCGCGGCACAAGGCCGCTCCCACATCTGTTTCGGGCCAGTCACTCCTGTGTGGTCACCTCTGGGCGCCTTGTTTGTTCCGTTCGATAGCGAAGGTTGCGCTGCTGCTTTTCATCCATCTCAAGCCATGCGCCGAGGCTGCAACCCACCTGGCACAGGAATAATTGGCCCGAAACAGATGTGGGAGCGGCCTTGTGCCGCGAAGCGCCGCGCGGGCGGCGCTCGGTCTCCCAGGCGCTGCCACTCTAGAGGCAGGTACAGCCCCTAAACAGCCACAGCACCAATCACCTTGGCAGCGGCCAAGCCCTTGATCTGCGCCCGATAACGCGGCAAGGCCAACGCCAGAAACACCGCCGCCAACACCAACAACACCACCGAGGCCGCCAGCGCATACCGCAACGACTCCCCCTGCAACCGCGGCAGGAACAGATCACTGAGCATGCCAATCAGCAACGGCCCCACGCCAACCCCAAGCAAGGTCATAGCCATGACGAAGATCGCCGTGGCCTGGGCCAGGCGGTTGGCCGGGAACAGATGGGTAATCGCGCCCAGGCACGGTGTTGCCCACCACACACCAAAGAAGCCGAACGCGCTGTAGAACAGAAACGCCTGCGGCACCGGCGTGTCACCGATGTAGAAGGCGATGCCCTGTGGCCACAGGAAGTAGGCCAGGGCAAAGGGGATGCTGAGCAGGGTGCCCAGCAACGGCACGCCGATCTGCCAGCCAACATCACGTTGGGCCAGGCGGTCGGTGAGCATACCGCACACCAGGGTACCGATAGTCGACCCGGTGCCACCGATCACCCCCACCAGGAAGCCCGCTTGCTGCATGTTCAGGCCATGGGAGCGGATCAGGAAGCTCGGGCTCCAGGTGCCAATGGCGTAGCCGGCGATCGCCGCTGAGCCGCCGGTCAGCACCAGCCAGGTAAACGAGGGCATGCGCAGCAGCTCGACCAGGGTCTGCCGCCAGCTTTCGCTCGCTGCGGCGCTGGCCTGCTGCAATTTTACTGGCGCCGGCGTGCGCACGGTCAGCAACAGCACCAAGCCAAGGAAAATGCCCGGCGCACCAATTAGCAGGAACGCATAACGCCAGCCATGGTGCTGGGCAATCCAGCCACCCAGGCCCAGGCCGACGATGGCGCCCAGGCTTGAGCCAAGCATCAACACCGCCAGGGCCGTGGAGCGGCGCTGCGGCGGGTACAGGTCGGAGACCATTGCCACTGAGGGTGCGGTGCCGCCAGCCTCGCCAATGGCTACGCCGATTCGCGCCAGGACCAAGGTCAAGAAGTTGCTAGCCATGCCACAAAGCATGGTCATCAGGCTCCAGGCCATGCAACTGAAGGCAATCACCGGCTTGCGCCCGATACGGTCCGACAGCCGCCCCAACGGTAGGCCGAATACCGTGTAGAACACCGCGAAGGTAACCCCCGAGAGCAGCCCGATACCCGTGTCGGAAATGCCGAACTCCAGCTTCACCGGCTCGATCAGGATCGCCATCAACTGGCGGTCGATGTAGTTGAACACGTAGATGCTGGCCAGTACCAGCAAGGCGTAATGGGTACGCCAGGTCACAGGAGGGGATGGGTTCACTGTACGGCTCCGCTTCTTGTTTTAGATGCGCACGATGCTCGGCGCATCCTGGCGCGATTTCATCGTCTGTTCAGACCATTACCGGCGCCTGGCAACGGCCCGCGCCGGGCGTTTGCCGGGTAGCGCAATACTAGTCTCGACGGACGATGTTTCGCACCTGCCCAAGGTGAATCATTCAGCCCATGCCCGGTGTTTCGCGCCCCTTGCACACCGGTAACAAGAAGAACTGAAGGAGCTGAAATGAGCATGTTGTTCGAGCCTGTGCGGCTGGGCGAACTGCAGTTGGCCAACCGCATCGTCATGGCCCCGATGACCCGTAGCCGTGCCGACAGCCAAGGCGTGCCGGGCAGTGACATGGTTTCCTACTACCGCCAACGGGCCACTGCCGGGCTGATCGTGGCCGAGGGCACCGCGCCTTCCGCCAGCGGCCTGGGCTACTGCCGCACCCCGGCGATCTACAGCGCCGAACAGATTGCCGCTTGGCGCCAGGTGACCCGCGCCGTGCACGCCGAGGGCGGGCGCATGGTGCTGCAACTGATGCATGTGGGGCGTGCCGCCAGCCGTCATAACAAGCCGCAGGGCGCAGCGACGGTGGCGCCGTCAGCGATTCGTGCGCGCACCCAGTTGTTCAGCGATACCGCCGGCATGGTCGACACCGAGATGCCCGAGGCGCTAACGGTCGAAGGTATCGCCGGGGTGATCGACGACTACCGTCAGGCCGCGCTGAATGCCCGCGAAGCCGGTTTCGATGGCGTCGAGCTGCACTGCACCAGCGGCTACCTGCCGATGCAGTTCATGGCTGCCGGCAGCAACCAGCGCAGCGATCACTACGGCGGCAGCGCCGACAACCGCGTGCGCTTTGCCCAGGAGGTGCTCGCAGCCATGGCCGCGGCGATTGGCGCCGGCCGCGTGGGCCTGCGCCTGTGCCCCGGCAACCCCTACAACGACATCGACGACAGCGAGCCGGCCGTGACCAGTGCGGCGCTGTGCGCGGCAGTGGCGCCGCTGGGCCTGGCCTACCTGCACATCATGCGCTCGCCCGTACCCGGCCTGGATGCTTTCGCCCTGGCACGCCGCTACAGCCCGCAAGCGTTGATCCTCAATGACGGCTTCGACGCTGTATCGGCGCAGGCCGCCTTGGCGGCCGGGCAGGGCGCGGCCGTTTCCTTCGGCCGGCACTTCATCGCCAACCCCGACCTGGTCGAGCGTTTGCGCCACGGCCGGCCATTGGCGGGGTTCGACCGCAAGACCCTGTACACCCCCGGGCCACACGGCTACAGCGATTACCCCAGCTGGCAGGCCAGCCTGGAGGTGACGCCATGAACCTGCCGCAGGTGATGACCCCGGCACGCCAGCAACCGGTCAGCCGCGAGCAGACCCAGGCCTTGCTCGACCGGCGCAGTGCCGCCAGCGCACTGATCAAGCCGCGCGACCACTACACCTTGGCCGATCGCCTGGAGGCGCAGGCCGACGCCCACGCCGAGCGCCCGTTCCTCATCTATGGCGAGCAGGTGCTGAGCTACGCCCAGCTCGACGCGCTTGCCGACCAGATGGCCCATGCCTGCCTGGCGCGGGGCCTGGGCCCCGGCGACGTGTGCGCCTTGCTGATGGAAAACCGCCCGGCGTTCTTTGCCTGCTGGTTTGGCCTGGTCAAGCTCGGTGTGGTGGTGGCCTTCATCAACACCCAGGTCTCCGGTAAGCCCTTGCTGCATGCCCTGCAAACCACCGGTGCCAAGGCGTTGGTGGTCGGCGAGGAGTGCCTGGGTAGCCTGCAGGCCACCGCAGGCCTGCCGCAACTGCCGGTGTGGTTGGTCAACGATACCGAGCAGCCGTGGCCCGGCCCGCTGCCACACGGTGTCGACACGGCCTTCGCCGGCGACCTGGCAGCGGCCCCGCGCAGCCGTTTCCCGCGAGAGCTGCGTGCAGGCATCGAGGCGCAGGCGCCGACGCTGCTGATTTTTACCTCGGGCACCACCGGCTTGCCCAAGGCCGCGCGCTACAGCCACATGCGCTGGATGTCGTCGGGTGACGTGATGGAAGTGACCTTGCAGGCCACCGCCGATGATGTCTTTTATTGCTGCCTGCCGCTGTACCACGGCGCCGCCGCTACGTCGGTCACGTCCACGGCGCTGCGCGTCGGTGCCAGTATCGTGGTGCGGCGCAAGTTCAGCGTGCGCGAGTTCTGGCGCGACGTCGCCCGCCATCGCATCAGCGTGTTCCAGTACATCGGCGAAATCTGCCGCTACCTGCTCAACCGCCCAGTACAGCCTGGCGAGCGTGAACACAGCCTGCGCTGCATGCTCGGTGCCGGCTTGTCGGGCGACGCTTGGCAGCGCTGGCTCGAGCGCTTCGGGCCGATCCAGGTGTTCGAGGGCTGGGGGGCCACCGAGGCCAATACCAACCTGATCAACGTCGACAATTACCTGGGCTCCTGTGGCCGGGTACCTGACTGGAACCGCACCAACCTGCGCCTGGTGCGCTACGACGTGGAGAACGACTGCCACCCGCGCGACGAAAACGGCTTTTACCAGTTGTGCAAGGTCGGCGAAGTGGGCGAGGCAATGGGCTTTATCGTCGACCACCCCGACATCGGCGGTGGTCGCTTCGAGGGCTATACCTGCGCTGCCGCCACCGAGAGCAAGATCCGCCGCAATGTGCTGCAGGCTGGCGATGCCTGGTGGAGCTCCGGCGACCTGCTGCGCGAGGATGCCGACGGCTATTGCTACTTCGTCGACCGCATCGGCGATACCTACCGCTGGAAGAGCGAGAACGTCTCTACCCAGGAGGTGGCCGACGCCCTCAGCGACCTGCCTGGCCTTGAGCTGATCAACGTCTACGGCGTGCAAGTGCCTGAACACGAGGGCAGGGCGGGTATGGCCGCGGTGCTGATGCAGCCAGGCCACGTCTTTGACCCGCAGGCGTTGTACCAGCTGGCCGAGGCCCGTCTGCCGCGTTATGCCGCGCCCGTGTTCGTGCGGGTGAGTGCGGCAGCGGACATGACCAGCACCTTCAAGTTGCGCAAGGTCGACTTGCAGCGCCAGGGCTATTGCCCGCAGGCCTGCGCCGACCCGCTGTTCATCCGTGACGAAAACAGCCGCAGCTACCAGCCCTATTCGGTGGAAATGCTGGCGCAGGCCGGCCTGCCAGCGTTCATCGGTGGCCAACATGGTTGACCGCGACGGCAACGGCCACACGCTGGAGGGCGGCCTGCGCTACCCCTGGCCACAGGCGCAAGGCAGCGGCGAGTGGCGCGAGGTGCTGGACGGCGTGTGGTGGCTGCGCATGCCCCTGCCGTTCCGCCTCGACCACATCAACCTGTACCTGCTGCGCCATGCTGATGGCTGGGTGGTGGTGGACACCGGCATGAACACCGCGCACACCCGTGACGTGTGGGAGCGGGTGTTTGCCGAGCTGTTCGCCGGCCAGCCGGTGCTGGCGGTGATCTGCACCCATTACCACTCCGACCACGCCGGCGTCGCCGCCTGGCTCGCCGAACGCTATCGCTGCCCGGTGTACATGACCGCCAGCGAATACCGCTCGCTGTACATAACGGTGCCGCCCGAGCAGGCCCCGGGCTGGGACTTCTGTGACTTCCTCCTCAAGGCCGGCTTTACCAGCCAACAGGTCGACGAGCTGTACCGGTTGATCCAGAGCGGCCACTTCCGCCCGTTGCATTTCAACAGCTACCGGCGTTTGCGCGACGGCGACCGCTTGCCCATCGGCAGCCGCCAGTGGCGTGTGGTGATCGGCCGTGGCCATTCCCCCGAGCACGCCTGCCTGTATGCCGAGGATGGCAGCGTGCTGATCGCCGGCGACCAGGTGTTGCCACGCATCACCCCGACCGTGGGCGTGCATGCCACCGAGCCCGAGGCCGACCCGCTGCGCGACTGGCTGGCCTCGCTCGACCACCTGCGCGGCTTGCCGGACAGCGTGCTGGTGCTGCCCGCCCACGAGCGGCCGTTCTACAACCTGCACACGCGCCTGGACCAGTTGCAGGCGCATCACCAGGCCCAGTTGTCGCGGATGTTGGCCAGCTGTGACGAGCCGCGCAGCGCGCTCGAACTGATGGCCGTGCTGTTCCCCAAGCTGTCAGGGCGTTTCGACGAACTGATGGCGCTTGGTGAAACGTTGGCCCATGCCAACTACCTCATGGCCGAAGGGCTGCTGGTGCGCGAACGCCATCAGGCGCATTACCGCTACCGCCGGGGCCCGCAGGGGCAACCTGCGGTTGCACCTGGCCCGACGGCGACATTGAACATTCCTGGCAGCCAGGTGGTTGCCCATCAGGAGAGTCCGTGTGATCGACAAGAACAACAATAACGGTAGTAACGGTACTGGCCTTGCTGGCCGCGGCTTGCCCTTGGCCAGCCTGACGGCAGCGATTGCCCTGGCATCAGCGCCTACTTGGGCGGGGGAGACCATCGAGTTCGACAATGGCGCCACCATCGATTGGTCGGTGACCACCAGCTACGGCATCGGCGTGCGCCTGGCAAAGCCCAGCGACCGCCTGATGGGGGTGAACGCCGATGACGGCGACCGCAACTTCAACCAGGGCAGCCTGACCACCAACCGCCTGGGCGCACTGGGCGAAATGATCATGCGCATGGACAACTATGGCGCCGTGGTGCGCGCCAGTACCTTCTACGACGACGTTTATCACCGCAAGAACGACAACAACTCGCCGGCAACGGTGAACAAGGACGGTGACAACGACGAGTTCACCAGCGACGCGAAGTACTACAGCGGTGGCCGTACTCGCTTGCTGGATGCCTATGTGTTCGGCGGCTGGCGCTTCGACAACGACTCGATGCTCGACGCCAAGGCCGGGCGCCATATCGAGTCGTGGGGCGAAAGCCTGTATTACCCTGGGGTCAATGGCGTGCAAAACCCTTCCGATGCAGTCAAGGCCGCGCAACCAGGCGTCGAGGTCAAGGAGGTGCTGCTGCCGGTGGGCCAGGTGTCGGCTTCGTACCGTTTCAACCCGCAGTTCACCTTCGGCGCCTACATGCAGTACGAGTGGAAGGGCACCGAATTGGCCCCGGTGGGCAGCTACCTGTCGGGCACCGATGTGATTGGCCCTGGCCGTGAGTTTCTCATCACGCCGACCGGCAACGTGCCCTACCGGGGCACCGACGAGCCGCGCGACAGTGGCCAGTGGGGTGTGCAGTTGCGCTACCGGCCGGTACCGGCCGTGGAGCTGTCGCTGTTCCACGTCAACTACCACGACAAAAACCCAGCCACCGCGCTGGTCGGCTACAGCCCGGTGCCGGTCGGCGGGGGCTTGTCCGCCTTTGCCGCCAACGGCTATCGGGTGAAGTACTTCGAGGACATCAAACTCACCGGTATCAGCGCATCGACCAAACTCGGCGATACCCAGGTCGGCGCTGAATGGTCCTACCGCGACGGTGCGCCAGTGATGGTCAACACCGGCCTGGGGCCAACCCCGGCACGCGGCAAGGGCCAGCAGTTCCAGCTGTCGGCCATGCGTGTACTGGGCGACCGCCCCTGGGCCAGCCAAACCACGCTGACCGGCGAAATCATTCACGTGCGCGTCGACAGTGTCGAAGCCACTTCGGCAGCCGGCAACCTGCAGGGCGTGGCACTGCTGCCGAGCCTGCAACCTTTGGTCGGAGCCTCCGATGATTACACCTACAAAACCGCGACGGGCTGGCGCTCACGCGATGCCAGTGCCTACACCGTCGGCGCATCGTTCAGTTATCCGGGGGTTTTCCAAGGCTGGGATATGGAAGTGCCGGTGCGCTTCTCCAACGTGTTCAGTGGCGCGACACCCATGTCCGGGAGTATCTCCGGGGTGCAGGGCGACCGCCGCATCAGCGTAGGCACCACCTTCAAGTACCTGGGCAACCTGGAAGCCGCGTTGACCTACGTGGGTTATCTCGGCTCACCGGATGCGATCAAGCGCCCGTATGCCGACCGTGACTACGCCACCTTCTCGTTGAAATACACCTTCTGACCGTTCACCTGACAACGCTGGCGCCTGCGGGCGCTGGCACGGAGGCATCATGGGGCTCAAAGGCCACGCAGCAATCGTCGGTACCGCGCAGTACAAAACGGAAAAGTACGCCACCGCACCGAAGATGTTCCACCTTGAACAGGTCGCCGACCTGGCCGCCCAGGCCCTGCGCGATGCCGGCCTGCATGCCTCGGACCTGGACGGCCTGGTGATCAACGGGCCGCAGTTTCACGAAGCATCGGTGTTCGTCCCGGCCATGGCCGCCGAATACCTGGGCCTTCGGCTGAACTTCGCCGAAGTGGTCGACCTCGGTGGTTGCACCTCGGTCGGCATGGTTTGGCGCGCCGCCGCGGCCATCGAGCTGGGCCTGTGCCAGGCGGTGCTGTGCGTACTGCCGGCGCGTATGGCGCCATTGGGGCCGGACGAAGACCCAGGCTGGATGGCGCGGGCCATGCGCTTTGGTGGCCACAGTACGGCGTTTGGTGCGCCAGAGGCGGAATTCGACCTGCCCTATGGGCACATGGGCCAGAACACCGGCTACGCGATGATCGCCCAGCGCTACGCCGCGCAGTACGGTTACGACCCACGCGCACTGGCAAAAATTGCCGTGGACCAGCGCAGCAACGCCCAGGCCAACCCGCAGGCGATGTTCTTTGGCCAGCCGCTGAGCGTGGAGCAGGTGCTGGCCAGCCGCATGGTCGCCGACCCGCTGCATGTGCTGGAGATCGTCATGCCGGTGGCCGGCGGCGCGGCGCTGATCATCACTAACAAAGCGCTGGCCGCCCGTGCCCGCAAGCGCCCGGCGTTCATCACTGGTTTTGGTGAGCACCTGGCGTTCAAGTCGCCAACCTACGCCCAGGACATGGTGCACACGCCGATCGGCCCGGCCTCGCGCCGCGCCTTCGCCATGGCCGGGCTGAAACCCGCCGATGTCGATGCCGCACAAATTTACGACTGCTACACCATCACCGCCTTGCTGACCTTGGAAGACGCCGGTTTCTGCGGCAAGGGCGAGGGCATGGCGTTTGTCCGCGAGCACGACCTGACCTGGCGCGGTGATTTCCCCATGAACACCCACGGCGGCCAGCTTAGCTTCGGTCAGGCCGGTTCGGCCGGCGGTATGTCGCAGGTGATCGAGGCGGTTACGCAGCTTGCCGGGGCCGCTGGCGAACGCCAATTGCAGCGCTGCGACAGCGTTTACGTCTCCGGTACCGGCGGCGTGATGAGCGAGCAGGGCGCATTGATCCTTCAGGGAGCATAACGAGTATGTCGAATAACAAACCGATGCCGGTCGCCACCGAGATTTCCGCACCGTTCTGGGAAGGGCTCAAGGCCCGCCGCCTGCTGGTGCAGCAGTGTGCTGCCTGTGAGCAATGGCTGTTCTACCCCCGCCGGCACTGCCCGGCCTGCTTGGCGCCGGAGCCGGCGTGGCGCGAGGTGAGCGGCCAGGCGACCCTGTACAGCTTCACCTTGACGCGCATTCCGACCCTGCCGGACTTCATTGATGAAATGCCGCAGAAGCTGGCCGTGGTGGAGTTGGCCGAAGGGGTACGGATCAATACCACCCTGGTGGGGTTGGAGGAGGGGCAGATCCGCATTGGCATGCCGCTGCAGCCGGTATTTGCCCAGGTCGATGGCAACGGCAAGCGGCTGTTGCGCTTCACTGGCTTGGAGCAGGATGTCGCGCGCTTGGAAAGCCCGCCAGTGGTCGACCACGCAGCACCTGCCGAGGCCCCGGCGGCGCGCCTGCAAGTCGACTGCCAGGACCAGGCCGCGCTGCAGGCATTGGTTAGCGAGCAGTACAGCGACTGGAGCAACAGCGTGCTGGTGGACCAGGCGCTGATCGATGCCTTCGCCCAGCTGTCGGGTGATGACTACTGGATTCACACCGACCCTGAGCGCGCCCGGCGCAGCAGCCCATTTGGCGGCACCATTGCCCATGGCGCCTTGGTGCAGGTGCTGCAGTCGCGGCTGAAGCTGGCGTTGGGCTTCGAGATCACGGGCTTTACCACGCAGATCAACTACGGCTCCGACCGCTTGCGCTTCCCGGCGCCGGTGCCTGCTGGCTCGCGCATCCATGCCCGGGCCAGGGTCAAGGCGGTCGAGGTGAAGGCGCGCGGCACCCAGCTGACGCTGGAGATCAATACCCACGTGGTGGGCCAGGAGCGGCCGTCGGTGATCAACGACTTGGTGATTCTGTACCAGCGTTGAGGATGGCACCGGCGCCGCCGGTGTTCGCGGCTAAAGCCGCTCCTACAGGTATTGCGTCCCGTAGGAGCGGGCTTGCCCGCTGCGCCGGTGTTCGCGGGCCAACGATAGGACAATACCGACAAACCTTAAGCCATTTGGACGATGTTTCCCGAACCCGCCCAACCGACTATCCCCATGCCCCCCGCCTAACAAGAACAAGAGGAATGGCTCCATGGCTGCGTTGCCCATGCACCCCGATCAGGAGCGATACCCATGCGCTCGGTGATTGGCTACCTGGTCTGCCTGATCGTCGGCCTGACCATCATCTTTACTTTCCTGCCTCGCCCAGAAGCCGCCCCCGTCAATGCGCCGCTGCGTACCGACCGGGTGCAAGTCAATGCCTTGCTCGACCTTGGCCCACGCGTGCTAGCCGTGGGCGAACGCGGCAGCATTCTGTTCAGCGATGACCAAGGTGTCAGCTGGCAACAGGCAGCGGTCGAACCGCAACGCCAAGTGGCCTTGACCGCCGTGGTGGCACTCGATGCACAGCGCCTGCTGGCGGTCGGCCATGATGGCTGGATCCTGCGCTCCGAGGATGGCGGCCGGCAGTGGCGCGAGGTGCGCCACGATAACAAGCTCGGCGAGCCGCTGCTGGGCGTGTGGACAGCCGGTGGTGAGCGGGTACTGGCCTACGGCAGCTTTGGCAAGTTCTACCAGTCCGACGACGCCGGGGCGACCTGGCAGGCGTTGGCGCTGGACATCGACAGCGCTCACCTCAACGGCATGGACGGCGGCGCCGATGGCCGGCGCATGCTGGTCGGCGAGCAAGGCCTGGTGCTGCGCAGCCAGGACGGCGGTGGCCAGTGGCAGACGCTGCCGGCGTTCTACAGCGGTTCACTGTTCGGCATCGTGCGCCTGAGCGGCAACGATTGGGTGGCCTACGGCATGCGCGGGCATGTGTTCGTCAGCCATGACTTTGGCGAGCACTGGCGCCAAGTACCCATCGGCAACGCGCTGCCGCTGTATGGCCACACCCGCTTGCCGGGCGGTGGGCTAGTGATTGTTGGCGCCGGCGGTTCACTGGTGCGCCTGGATCAGCACGGCGAATTGCAAAGCACTACACGCCTGGTTGGGCACGGCACGCTGACCTCGGCGGCAATGGTGGGTTCACGGCTGTTGCTGGGCGGTGAACAAGGGGTTTTCGACGCCAGCGCGGGCAGCCTTGCCGCGCTGAGCCAATAAGAGGCAAACCATGAAAAAACCAGACACTCGCGCCGCACGTTGCGTCCAGGCCACGGCCAGCGCCTTGATGAAAGGGCGCAAAGGCCTGTTGTTGCTGTTCGTGCTGCTGACCCTGGGCCTGGGCTACAGCGCCACCCATACCCAGCTGGACCCAGGCTTCAACAAACAAATCCCGGTTCGCCATGACTACATGGTGAACTTCCTGCGCTTCAGCCAGTACTTCACCGGTGCCAACCGCTTCCTGGTCAGCGTGCGCTGGAAAGGCGAGGGCGACCTCTATAACCCAGAATTCCTCGACACCCTGCGCAAAGTCACCGACGACGTGTTCTTCATTTCCGGGGTCAACCGCGCCAGTGTCACCTCGCTGTTCACCGCCAACGTGCGCTACATCGAAATCACCGAAGCAGGCTTCTACGGTGATGTGGTGGTGCCGCCGCGCTTCAATGGCAGCGCTGCCGACCTGGCCCAGGTGCGCAGCAACGCTGCGGCCTCCGGGCAGGTCGGCCGGCTGCTCGCCAACGACCTGAAGTCGGCGATGGTGCGCGCCGACCTGCAGGACATCGACCCGCAGACCGGTAAACCGGTGGACTATGTCGAAGTCGCCAAGCGCCTGGAGGAGCTGCGCGCCAAGTACGCCAGCGCTGACATCGAAATCAGCATCGTCGGCTTCGCCAAGCTGGTAGGCGATGTGGTCGAGGGGCTGAACACGGTAATCGGCTTCTTCGTGATCGCCTTTGTCATCACCGCACTGTTGCTGTGGCTGTATGCACGGTCCTGGCGCCTGACCCTGGTCGCCCTGGTGGTGGCGCTGCTGCCGGTGGTGTGGTTGCTCGGCCTGTTGCCGCTGCTGGGGCTGGGCATCGACCCGATGTCGATCCTGGTGCCGTTCCTGATTTTCTCGATTGGCGTGTCCCACGCGGTGCAGATGACCAATGCCTGGAAGCAGGACGTGGTGGCGGGCGCCAGCGCCCAACAGGCCGCGCGTTCGGCCTTCTGCAAGATATTCATCCCCGGCTCGCTGGCGTTACTGATGAATGCCCTGGGTTTTGCCGTGATCATGCTGATCGACATCCCGATCGTGCATGAGTTGGGGGTCACTGCCTGCATCGGCGTGATGCTGATGATCATCACCAACAAGCTGATGCTGCCGATTATCCTCTCTTGGCTGCGCCTGGAGCCCGCCGCGCTGCAACAGGCCAAGGCCCGCGAGGCCGGGCGCCACCGCCTGTGGTGGCGGCTGTCGGCGCTGGCCGAACCGGGCCCGGCGTTGGCCGTGTTCGCCGTGAGCCTGGCGCTGCTGGTAGCCGGCGCCTGGAAGGCACGCGACCTGGCGGTGGGCGATATCGGTGCCGGCGCGCCGGAGCTGCGCAGCGACTCACGTTACAACCAGGACAATGCGCGAATCATCGGCAGCTACTCGATTGGCCTGGACGTGCTGTCGGTGTTCGTCGAGGTCAACGGCATCGAGGAGGGTTGCCTGTCGCCCGAGGTCATGCGTGCGGTCGAGGCCTTCGACTTCCGCATGCGGGCGGTCAGTGGCGTGCAGTCGGTGCAGAGCGTGGCCGGCATGGGTAAGCGGGTTATCGCCGGTAACAACGAAGGCAACCCGCGCTGGGCGGCCATCCCCGGCTCGGCCCGGGGCCTGAGCCAGGGCGCACGGGCGTACATGCCGGACGACGGCCTGGTCACCGAAGGCTGCCAGCAGATGCAGATTCTGGTGTTCCTCGCCGACCATGAAGGCGCCACCATCAGCCATGCCCTTGGCGAGGCTCGGCGCATCATCGCCGACGTGCGCACCCCGGCGGTCGACTTCCTCCTCGCCGGTGGCAACGTCGGGGTCATGGCGGCTTCCAACGAAGCGGTCAAGCGCGCCGAAGTGACCATGTTGGCGGCGCTGTTCGGCTCGGTGGCGCTGTTCTGCTGGCTGACCTTCATGTCGCTGCGTGCGGTGCTGTGCATTCTGGTGCCGCTGGCCATCGTCGCGATCCTGTGCAATGCGCTCATGGCCTTGCTCGGCATTGGCCTGAAGGTTGCCACCTTGCCGGTGATGGCCCTCGGCGTTGGGGTCGGCGTGGACTACGGCATTTACCTGTACGAACGCATTCAGCACGAGATGGCCGCCGGTGCCACGCTGCGCGAGGCGTTTTACCTGGCCATGTGCCAGCGCGGCACGGCTGCCGTGTTTACCGCCTTGACCATGTCCATTGGCGTTTGCACCTGGGCGTTCGCGCCGCTCAAGTTCCAAGCCGACATGGGCGTGCTGTTGTCGTTCATGTTCCTGGTCAACGTATTGGGGGCGATTTTCCTGTTGCCGGCACTGGCGGCGTGGTTCAACCGCGGGCGCCCATTGGTGGCCCGACAAACGGCGCAGCACGCGGTGCAGGTGGGCCAAACGGCAGAAGACATCCGGTAACAAAAAATAAACCCTGGCGCCCCTATTGTCGGCGCCGGGGCGGGGCAGCGAGACTGTGCCGCGAGCATCGACAGCAGCACCGGGCCAAGGCCTTGGCGCCGAAATTATAAAAATAACAAGGGAAGGCCACGCCTTACCCGAGCGAGGAGAAGACTGTGGAAAAAGCTGTCTTGACCCATGATGCACTGGCCAGACTCGGCTGCGACTTGGCGACCTTCGATCGCCTGGTGGGCGAAGTCTACGAAGGCGCCCTCGACCCCAAGCTGATGGCCAACGCGCTGACCAGCTTCCGTACCCTCTACGACGCCAATTACGTGACCTTGATCTTGCGCGTGCCGGACCAACCGGACATGGGTGTGATGATCATTGCCGGGGACATTGAAGGGGCCGGTGATGTGACCTACATGACCTACCCGCAAACCAACACCCCGTTTGCCAACCAGCCGCCAGACCAGGTGTTCGCTGTCGACGACGTCATGACATACCCCGAGTGGGAGCGCAGTGCCTACTTCAAGATGTTCTGCAGCCAGCAGGACGTGTACCACGTGATGGGCGCTGACATCTCCACACCCGATGGCGGCAAGTTGCGTTTTCGCATCACCCGGCCCAAGCGCTTGCCGAACTTCTCGGCCGATGAGCGCGCCCTGTGCGGTATGTTCGTGCCGCACCTGCGCCGCGCCTTGCAGATGCATAACCTGCTCGACCGCAGCGAGTCGCTCAGCGAGCTTTATTCGCAGGCCATCAGCCGCCTGTCGGTGGCCACGCTGGTGCTGGACGAAAGCGGCAGCGTGCTGCAGGTCAACCCGGTGGCCCAGGACATCCTGGCCAGTGCCGACGGGCTGAAGCTGGTGGGCGGGCGCCTGGAGGCGACCTACCCGAGTGATAACCGCGAGCTGCAGCGTTTGATTCGTGCGGCGTTCTCCGAAGATGCACCGAGAGGCGCCGAAGCCATGTCGGTGACCCGGCCGTCGGGGTTGGTCAACCTGGGCCTGGTGGTGGAGTCGATCCCTTCGCTGGACTGGGCCGACGAGCGCGGCCAGCCGGCAGCGCTGGTTTACATCCGCGATGCTGCCAGCAAGTCGCTGGCCAGTGAGGTGGTGACCAAGCAGCTGTTCAACCTGACCCGCGCCGAAACCGCGTTGGCCATGGAGCTGGCCAACGGGCTGTCGCTGGAAGAAGCCGCCGAAGAGCTGAACATTCGTCGCAACACGGCGCGGGCGCATTTGCGCTCGATTTTCTCCAAGACCGGGGTACGCCGGCAGACCGAGCTGGTGCGCATCCTGCTTAACAGCGTGGTTGCCCTGGGCAAGCCCAAGGTCGCGCTGAAGGCGGTCGAACGCCTCAAGGTCCCGCCACCAAAGCTGGCCGTGGCCACTGCGCGCAGCGCCTGAGGCGCGGCCGACGCGCCGGCTTTAGTCCGCAAGGACGATGCCGGCGCGTTTTGCTTCTGCCGATACTGGGCAGACCTATCCTGGAGATCGATTATGTCTGTTACAGCTATCAGTGGCAGTGCCTCGGGCATTGGCGCGGCGGTGGCTGCCGCGCTGCGTGCGGCAGGCCATGAAGTCATCGGCATCGACCGCGCCAATGCCGAGGTGGTGGCCGACCTTTCTACCGCGCAAGGCCGTGCGGCGGCCATTGCCGAGGTGCTCGAGCGCAGCGGCGGGGTGCTCGATGGCCTGGTGTGCTGCGCTGGGATCGGGGTGACCGCACCGTCTTGCGGCTTGATCCTGGCGGTCAATTACTTTGGCGTGAGCCAGTTGCTCGACGGTTTGCAAGGTGCCCTGGCGCAGGGGCGCAACCCGGCTGCGCTGGTCATCGGCTCGGTGGCCGCGACCCAGCCGGGGGCTGACCAGCAGGCGATGACCGCGGCGATGCTCGAAGGCGCCGAGGGCCATGCGCTGGAGCTGGCCAACGGCCTGGGCCAGCCGCATGTGGCCTATGCCTGTTCCAAGTACGCCATTGCCCATTACGCCCGGCGCCTGGCGCCGACCTGGGGCCAGCAGGGCATCCGCTTGAATGTGGTGGCACCCGGTGCGGTGCAAACGCCGTTGCACCAGGCGTCGCTGGACGATGCCCGCTTTGGCAAGGCTGTACGGGATTTCGTCGCGCCGCTGGGGCGGGCTGGGCGCCCGGAGGAAATCGCTGCGCTGGTGGCGTTCCTGCAGTCCGAGCAGGCGTCGTTCGTGCATGGCAGCGTAGTTTTCATCGATGGCGGTATGGACGCGATGGTGCGTGCGCCGCGTTTCTGACAAGGAAAAAGCATGAATAAAGTAGCCTTCATTACCGGTGCCAGCCGTGGCATCGGCCGGGCGGCGGCACTGGCGTTTGCCCGTGCCGGTTACGACCTGGCGATCAGTGCGCGCACCCTCGAAGAGGGCGAACAACACCAGCATGCCTTGCGCGACGCCGCTGGCGCGCCGTTGTCGGGTAGCCTCAATGGCACCGCTGAGGCGATCCGCGCGCTGGGCGGCCGGGTGTTGGTGGTGCCGATGGACTTGCTCGACAGCCGTTCGGCCGAGCACGCCTGCGCGGCAGTGCTGGCCGAGTACGGGCGTATCGATGTGCTGGTGAATAACGCCATCTACCAGGGCAGCGACCTTAATTCGACGTTCCTGGCGCTGCAGCCGCAGACCCTGGAGCGGATGTTCACCGGGTACATCCTGACGCCGTTCCTGCTGACCCAGGCGGTGGTGCAGCGGATGCTCGGGCAGGGCAGTGGGGTGGTGATCAACGTCACCTCCGGTGCCGGCGAGAGCGACCCACCGGTGGCGGCGGACAAAGGCGGCTGGGGCTATGCCTACGGTGCCGGCAAGGCGGCGGTATCGCGCTTGTCGGGGATTTTGTCGACGGAGCTGGGTGAGCGAGGTATCCGTGCCTACACCTTGAACCCTGGGGTGGTCACCACCGAAGCCTTGAAGGTGACCATCGGCGAGCAGGGGGTCATTGCCTTGCGCGCCGGCAGTGCACCGCCCGAGGTGCCGGCGGCGGTAATGTTGTGGCTGGCCACCGATCCCCGTGCCGAGCAGTATCAACGGCGCACCCTGGCGGCGCAGGCCTTGGCCTTGGAGTATGGGATCGTCGCCGACTGGCGCTGATGGGCGAGCCAGCTTTAAGCCGCAAGCTGCAAGAAAAAAGCAGCCCGTATGTGGGCCGCTCATTCTTGTAGCTTGTAGCTTTTTACACTGCCGCCAATGGGTCCTCAGGCCCGGCGCTTGGCCAGGGTCATTGCGGTGTCTTCGATCATGTCCTCCTGGCCTCCGACCATCCCGCGCCGGCCCATCTCGACCAAAATTTCCCGCGCCGACACGCCATACTTCTGCTCGGCACGTTTGGCAAACAGCAGGAACGAGCCATACACCCCCGCATAGCCCATGGTCAGCGCATCGCGGTCACTGCGGATTGGGAAGTCCATGATCGGCACCACCAGGTCCTCGGCCACGTCCTGAATGGCAAACACATCCACCCCGGTCTCGATGCCCATACGCTTGCACACCGCTACCAGCACCTCCATCGGCGTGTTCCCAGCCCCGGCGCCGAGCCCGGCGCAGGCCGCATCGATACGGCTGGCACCGGCGGCGATCGCGGCAATCGAGTTGGCCACGCCCATCGACAGGTTATGGTGGCCATGGAAACCAATCTCGGTCTCCGGACGCAGCGCGGCACGCATCGCCGCCACGCGTTCGCTGACCTGATGCGGCAACAGGTAGCCCGCCGAATCGGTCAGGTAGATGCAGTTGGCGCCATAGCTCTCCATCAGCTTGCCCTGGCGGGCCAGGCCTTCGGCGCTGTTCATGTGCGCCATCATCAAGAAGCCCACGGTGTCCATGCCCAGGTGCCGGGCATGGGCAATGTGCTGCTCGCTGACATCCGCCTCGGTACAGTGGGTGGCCACACGCAAGGTGCTCACCCCCAGGCCATGGGCCATTTTCAGGTGCTCTACCGTGCCGATGCCCGGCAGCAGCAACGCCGACACCTTGGCCTGCTTCATCAGCGGAATGACCGCCGCCAGGTAGGCCTCGTCACTGTGCGCCGGGAAACCATAGTTGACCGAGCTGCCGCCCAGGCCATCGCCGTGGGTCACCTCGATCAGCGGCACCCCGGCGGCATCCAGGCCACAAGCGATGCGCTGCATCTCATCCAGGCTGATTTGGTGCCGCTTGGGGTGCATGCCGTCGCGCAGGCACATGTCATGTACGGTAATGCGTTTGCCGTTGAGGTCCATGGTCGGCTCCTTAAGCCAGGGCAGCAGGGGCAGGGCGCAGCACCAGCTCGCCCTTGAGAATTTCTTCGGCGAACAGCTCGGCGGTACGCGCCGCTGCCGCCGTCATGATGTCAAGGTTGCCGGCGTAGCGCGGCAGGTAGTCGCCCAGGCCTTCCACCTCCATGAAGATCGACACGCGCTTACCGTCAAACACTGGCCCGTTGACCAAGCGGTAGCCCGGCACGTAGCGCTGCACCTGCTGGATCATCGCCTCGATGGCGGCGCGGATTGCGTCCTGGTCGGGTTCGTCGTCGGTCAGGCAATGCACGGTGTCACGCATGATCAGCGGCGGTTCGGCCGGGTTGATGATGATGATTGCCTTGCCCTGCCGGGCGCCGCCCACCTGTTCCACCGCGCTGGCGGTGGTGCGGGTGAATTCGTCGATGTTCTTGCGCGTCCCCGGGCCTACCGACTTCGAGGCGGCGGTGGCGATGATCTCGGCATAGGCCACCGGCTGCACGCTGGACACCGCTGCCACCAGCGGGATGGTCGCCTGGCCGCCGCAGGTGACCATGTTCACGTTCATCACCCCCAGCCCGAGGTTGGCCTTGAGGTTGACCGGTGGTACGCAGTAGGGGCCGATGGCCGCAGGGGTCAGGTCGATCATCAGCACGCCGAGGGCGTTGAGCTTGTGGCTGTTTTGCGCATGCACGTAGGCCGAGGTGGCATCGAAGGCGATCTGGATGTTGTCTTCGCGTACGTGCGGCAGCAGGCCGTCGACGCCGTCGGCGGTGGTTTTCAGGCCCATCTCGCGCGCGCGCGCCAGGCCTTCGGAGCTGGCATCGATGCCCACCATCCAGACCGGCTCCAGTACCTCGCTGCGTTGGAGTTTGTACAGCAGGTCGGTGCCGATGTTGCCCGGCCCGATCAATGCACATCGGATTTTCTTGCTCATGTTCATCGCTCCAGGAAAAAGTCAGGGCACGAAGCGCAGGCTGGACTGGCCCAGCCCGCTCATGCTCAGGCTGATACGGTCGCCGGCAGTGACCGGCACCAGCGGCGCCAAAGCACCGGACAGGATGATTTCGCCGCGGCGCAACGGCATGCCCAGCTCGCCCAGGGTGTTGGCCAGCCAGGCCACCGCCGCGCAGGGGTGGCCCTGAACGGCCGAGCCCAGGCCGCTGCCGGCCGGCTGGCCATTCTTGAGCACCTGCATCTGCACCTTGGCCAGGTCCAGCGTGCGCGGGTCGAGGCGTTGCTTGCCAAGGGCGAATACGCCGCACGAGGCGTTGTCGGCCACGGTGTCTTGAATGCGGATCTGCCAGTCGTCGATGCGCGAGTCGACGATTTCGAAGCAGGGCATCACCCACTGCGTCGCGGCCAGCACGTCCTCGGCGGTAATGCCAGGGCCGTGCAGGTCTTCGCCGAGCATGAAAGCGATCTCACCTTCGGCGCGCGGCTGGATCAACTGGTGCTGGGCAAGGCTGACATCGCTGCCATCCGCCACCTGCATGGCGTCGGTCAGAAAACCGAAATCCGGCTGGTGCACGTCGAGCATTTCTTGCACGGCGCGGCTGGTCACGCCGATTTTCTTGCCAACCACGCGCTCGCCCAGGGCTTCGCGGCGCTGCAAAAAAGCCAGCGAAATGCGGTAGGCCTGGTCGAGGGTCAGGGCCGGGTGGCGGCGGGTCAGCGGTTGCAGGGTATGGCGACCGCGCAGGGCGTCGAACAGCTGGTCGCCAAGCGCTTGGATCAGATGGGCATCCATGGCGGGGGCTCTCTGTGTGAGGGAATAAAAAAAGCCGGCCCGAGCAAAAAGGGAGGCCGGCTTGAGAAAACGCTTGGTCAGCCAGCCCAGACGCTGCAGTCGGCACCACCGTCGACATCGATGATCTTGCCGGTGACCCAGGCGGAAGCAGGCGAGGCCAGGTACAGGGCGGCGGCGGCGATGTCTTCGGGGCTGCCCAGGCACTTGAGCGGGGTGTTGGCTTCCATGGTCTGGCGCATGGCGGCCGGCATCACGCTGTTCAAGGCGGCCGTCAGGGTAGGGCCGGGGGCCACGGCATTGACCCGCACCTGTGGCGCGAAGTCCTGGGCCAGCAGGCGGGTCAGGTGGCTGAGCGCCGCCTTGGCCGTGCCGTAGGCACTGAAGTGGCGCTGCGCGTAGCGGGCGGCCACCGAGCTGATGTTGACGATATTGCCGCCGCCAGCGTCGCGCATCAGCGGTACGCACAGCTGGCAGAAGGCGTAGGCACTGGACACGTTGAAGCGCAGGATTTCGTCGAACTGCTCAGGGCTCAGGCCCAGCGGGTCATTGGGGCCGCCGCCGCCGACGTTGTTGACCAGGTGCGTGATGCGGCCAAGGTGCTCGTGACTCTGGCGCACCAGGGCCTGGCGCTGCTCGCTGTCGTTGACGTCACAGGCGAACGCCAGGGCATTGCGGCCCAGCGCGCGGATTTCCTCGGCCACCGCTTGGACGTCGTCCAGCGAACGCGCGGCGCACACCACATCGGCGCCGGCTTCGGCGTAGGCCAGGGCGATGGCCCGGCCGATGCCGCGGCCACTGCCGGTGACGATGGCAACGCCGCCGTCGATACGGAATCGTTGCAGGATACTCATGGCAGAAACTCCTCTCAGGGGCTCATCGGCTCAGGGCTGTGAATGGCGCTGACTATGGTCATGCCAGCGGTGGCTTACATCGTCTCAACGGACTAGCGCCCAGGGCGCGCCGGCACTAGTCCGCTTTGACGATGAACGATCGCCTGGCCACCCCGATGATCGATCCCAGCTCGCGCAGTGGCGCAGCGAGACCGGGAGAGACCAGTGATGCACAGCTTGCGAGAAAAGACCCAGGAAGAAGTCGAACTGATCGAACGAGCGCGGCACTTGGTGCCGCAGCTCAAGGCCCGCGCGGCACAGGCCGAGCGCGACCTGCGCATCCCCGACCAGACCATCGACGAGCTGCAGGCGGCGGGTTTGCTGCGTGCTCTGCAGCCGCGCGCCTTTGGCGGCTACGAAGTCGACCCGCGCACCTTCTTTGAAATCCAGATGATCCTCGCCGAAGGCTGCATGTCGACCGCCTGGGTGTATGGCGTGATGGGCGTGCACCCTTGGCAGGTAGCGCGCTACCCGATCGAGGCGCAGCGCGAGGTCTGGGAGCAGGACCATGGCGCGCTGATTTCTTCTACCTACATGCCGGCGGCCAAGGTCAGCGTGGTACCGGGCG
This sequence comes from Pseudomonas sp. Leaf58, assembly GCF_003627215.1. NCBI lineage: Bacteria > Pseudomonadati > Pseudomonadota > Gammaproteobacteria > Pseudomonadales > Pseudomonadaceae > Pseudomonas > Pseudomonas sp. Leaf58. The sequence goes on along the minus strand of NZ_CP032677.1, from coordinate 3,071,436 downwards.
GCTATCGCATCAGCGGGCGCTGGGGCTTCTCCAGCGGCAGTGAGCATTGCCAGTGGGTATTGCTGGGCGGCATCCTGCCTGCCGATGGTGACTTTGCCAGCGAGCATGGCACCTTCCTGCTGCCGCGCGCCGACTACCGTATCGAACACAACTGGGATGTGCTGGGCCTGCGCGGCACCGGCAGCCACGACATTGTGGTCGAGGACGCCTTCGTCCCCGCCCACCGCGTGCAACGCACCAACAACTGGCAGATCGAAGCAACGCCGGGGCGCCTGGTCAACACCAACCCGATCTATGCAATCCCGTTCGCCCAGGTGTTCTCCCGCGCGGTCTCGACCTCGGCCATCGGCGCCTTGCAGGGGGCTATCAATGCCTTCCGCGAGAACGCCGCCCAGCACATCGGCAAGCACGGGGCGCGCACCGCCGACGACCCGGTCGCCCAAACGGCGGTGGCCGAGGCGGTGATTACCGTTGACAGCCTCAAGTTGGTCCTGGAGCGTAACTACGAGCAACTGATGCAACTGGCCCGGGCCGGCGAGTATCCAGACACCGAAACGCGCCTGCTGTACCGCTACCAGTCGTCCTACGTCACCAACATTTGTGCCGAGCGTGTCAGCGACCTGCTGCGCAGCATGGCCGCCTCAGGGCTGTACAACGGCAACCCGGTGGCGCGCTTGTTCCGCGACCTGCACCAGGCCCGCGGGCATATCGCCAACAATTTCATGGCTTACGGGCGCAGCTTCGGTGCGGTGCAGTTGGGCCTGCCCAACCCCGATCCATTCGTCTGAGCCGGGTAACAGCGAGTACCTGAACCATGAATGACTATTTTGCCTTGCGCGTGGCGCGGGTGATCGAGGAAACCGCCGACGCCCGTTCGCTGGTGTTCGACGTGCCCGAGTCGCTGGCCGAGCGCTTTCACTACAAACCGGGCCAGTTCCTGACCCTGCGTGTGCCGTTCGACGGCGGCTGGCTGCCACGCTGCTATTCGCTGTCGAGTACCCCCCTGCTCGACGAACCCTTGCGGGTCACCATCAAACGGGTGCGTGACGGGCGCGCTTCGAACTGGCTGTGTGAACAGCTGCAGGAGGGCCAGACCCTTGAGGTGCTGCCACCGGCCGGGGTATTCGTGCCCCGCGACCTGCAAGGCGACTTGCTGCTGTTCGGTGGCGGCAGCGGGGTGACGCCGGTGCTGTCGATCCTGCGTTCGGCGCTGCTGGCGGGGCAGGGGCGGGTGCTGCTGATTTACGCCAACCGCGACGAGCACTCGGTGATCTTCCGCGATGAGCTGCGCATGCTCGCCGCCGTCCACCCGCAGCGCTTGCAGGTGGTGCATTGGCTGGACGCGCTGCAAGGCGTGCCAAGCGTGGCCCAACTGGCCGAACTGGCCCGGCCATTTCTAGACGCCCAGGCCTTCATCTGCGGCCCGGCGCCGTTCATGGATGCCGCCGTGCAGGCACTGGCCAGCCTGGGCATGCCGGCTGGCCGGGTGCATGTGGAGCGCTTCGTGTCGCTGCCGGGGGAAGGTGAGCTGCCCCCGGCCAGCCACAGTGAGGCGGCGATGGCCGCGGAACTGGCCGTACACCTTGACGGCGAGGATCACCGCCTGGCCTGCGCCAGCGGCGAGACGCTGCTCGATGCCATGCAGCGCGCCGGCCTCAACCCGCCCAGCGCCTGCCGTGTGGGCGGGTGCGCCTCGTGCATGTGCACCCTGGAAAGCGGCGAAGTCGAACTGTTGCACAACGATGCCCTGGATGCTGGGGAACTGGCCGAAGGCTGGATCCTGGCCTGCCAAGCGGTCCCCACCAGCCCAGTGCTGCGTATCCGCTTTCCCGAGTGATACCGATGAGCGAACCCTGCATGAACCCGACCCTCGATACCCTTGCCGGGCAGGCCGCTGTGCCTGCCACCATTGCCCGCCTGCTGTACGACAGCGCGCAACGCTTTGCCGGCCATACCGCCATCGAAGAAAACGGCGAGCGCCTGGATTACGCCGACCTGCCAGCGCAGGCGCTGCAGGTTACCCGTGGCCTGATGGCGCTGGGCATCCAGCCAGGCGACCGGGTTGGCCTGTGGGCCGCCAACAGCCGTGAGTGGATCCTGGCGGCGCTGGGCATCCATTGCGCGGGTGCCGTGCTGGTGCCGATCAACACCCGTATGAAGGGGGGCGAAGCCGCCGATGTGCTGGCCCGCAGCGGTTGCCGGGTGCTGTTCATGCAGCAGCGCTTCCTGGAGGTCGATTACCCGGCACTGCTTGCACCGCATCGCCCGGCCACCCTGGAACACCAGGTGATTTTCGCCTGCGAGCAGCCAGCGGCCGCCCCCGACCTGAGCTACGCGCAGTTTCTGCTTGGCGCCGCGACCATCGAGAAACTTACGGCCGAGCGCCGGGCCCTGAGCATTCAGCCCGAAGCCATCTGCGACCTGCTGTTCACCTCCGGGACTACCGGCAAGCCCAAGGGCGTGATGAGTGCCCATGGGCAGAACCTGCGGGCATTTGCCGAGTACGTGCGGGTATTGGGGTTGGTGCCGGGCGACCGCTACCTGATCGTCAACCCGTTCTTCCATGCCTTTGGCTACAAGGCCGGCTGGCTGACCTGCTTGCTTGCTGGGGCGACCATTCTGCCGCATGCGGTGTTCGATGCCGAGGCGGTGTTCCAGCGCATTGCCCGCGAGCGCATCAGCGTGCTGCCGGGGGCGCCGACCTTGTACCTGTCGCTATTGGCCCACCCACGCCTGGCGCAAACCGACCTGTCGAGCTTGCGCATCGCTGTGACCGGCTCGGCGAGCATCCCGCCCAGCCTGATCGAGCGCATGCGCAACGAGCTGGGCTTCAGTGTCGTGACTACCGCCTATGGCCTGACCGAATGCGGTGGCCTGGCCACCCTGTGCGACCCGCAGGCCCCGGCCGAGGTCATTGCCGGTACCAGCGGGCAACCGTTGCCGGGCACCGAAGTGAGCATCCGCGACGCCGCCAACCGCGCCTTGCCGCAGGGCGAGACCGGGGAAATCTGCCTGCGTGGCTTTCACATCATGCAGGGGTACTTCCAGGACCCGGCCGCCACCGCCGAGGCCATCGATGCCGAAGGTTGGTTGCACACCGGCGACGTCGGCCGCCTGGACCCACAGGGCAACCTGGCCATCACCGACCGCCTCAAGGACATGTACATCGTCGGTGGCTTCAACTGCTACCCGGCAGAAATCGAAGCCGCGCTGCTGGCGCACCCGGCCATCGCCCAGGTGGCGGTGATCGGCATTGCCGATGCGCGCATGGGTGAGGTCGGTTGTGCCTGTGTGGTGCTGCGCGAGGGGCAGCAACTCGACGAGCAGGGGCTGATCGGCTGGAGCCGCGAGCGCATGGCCAACTACAAAGTGCCGCGCCAGGTGCGGTTCTTCCCGGCGCTACCGCTGAACCCGTCAAACAAGGTCGCCAAAAACGACCTGAGGGCTGCCGTGGCCCAGGCTTGAGGCCCCAGCAAACGGACGATGCAAACAATAACAACAAAGGAGAGCAGCATGTTTACGTCGAACACCGGCCTGGCCCGGCGCCGCTGGCTGGCCGTGGCCATTGGCTTGGCCAGTGGTGGCGCCAGCGCCGGGCCCACTCTGGAACTGGGGGAGGACACCACCCTGGACTCATCGCTCACGGTCAACTACACCGCGTCGATGCGTACCGCTAAACAGGCCGACCAGTACCTCAACGACTTCAACAATGACGACGGCACACGCAACTTCAAGCGTGGCTCGTTAATCACCAATCGGCTCAGCCTGTTCGGTGAGCTGCGCCTGCGCCATGACAACGTCGGTGCCGTGGTGCGTGGCAGCCACTTCTACGACGACGTCTACCATGAGCGTAACGCCAACGACTCGCCGCAGACGGTGAACAAGGTTGGCCGCCCGGATGGTTTCGTCGAGGACACCCGGCGCCTGAGCGGCAGCAAGGCGCGGTTGCTGGATGCCTACGTGTATGGCAACTACGAGCTGGGCGAAACCCAGTACCTGTCGGTGAAAGCCGGGCGCCATTTGGTGGCCTGGGGCGAGAGCCTGTTCTGGGCCAACATCAGCCAGGGCCAGGCGCCAGTGGACGCGACCAAGTTCAACGTGCCAGGCACCGAAGCCAAGGACGCCTACTTGCCGGTAGGCCAGGTGTCGGCCTCCTGGTCACTGAACGAGGACCTGGCGCTGGTCGGTTTCTACCAGTACGAATGGGAAAAAACCGAACTCAACCCGGTCGGCGACTACTTCGGCAGCGACTACTTTGGCCCGGGTGCGGAGTTTTTCCGGCTCGGAGCCGGGGTAATCGACAGCCTGCCGGACAAGACCTTCACCGGCGTCAACTATGCCGGCGAGGTCAAACCACGTGACAGCGGCCAATGGGGCATGGGCGTGCGCTACCGGGTTACCGAAAACACCGAGGTGGGGCTGTTCCACTACCGCTATCACGAGCGGGTTGGCTCGCTGTTCTTCGACTTCAGCGGGCAAACCCACTATTCGTCCAATTCGCGCATTAGCCAGCGCGCCAACACTGGCGCCGCGCCGGCCTATCGCCTGGGTTATTTCGAGGATGTCGAGCTGACGGGGGTCAGCTTCAGCTCCAAGGTGGGTGATTCGGTGCAGTACGCCGGCGACCTCAGCTACCGCGACGGTGCTTCGGTGTATTTGAACAATGGTGCGCCGACAACCGGGCAGCTCTGGCAGGCCAACCTCAACGCTTCGTACATCCTTGGCCCCAGCTGGCTGGCCCAGCAGACCACCTTCATGGGCGAAGTGGTGCAGCAATACATCGAAGGGGTCGACACCCTGGTCATCAGCGGCGGCGGTGCCGGTGTCGATGGCCGCTTCGACGATTTCCAGTCGGCCGTCCAGACCCGTGATTCAACCCTGCTGGGCGTCGGCGCCTACATGGATTACCCGTCTATCGCCGACGGCCTGGACCTGACCACCCGCGTGATCTGGCAGCAAAACGTCGATGGCAGCGCCTACCAGGGCCTGGGCCGTGACGAGAAACGCCTGACCGTAGGCGGCGACTTCAAATACCTGGGCAACTTCCAGGTTGGCCTTACCTATGTCGCCTACCTGAGCTCGCCGGATGTTGCCCAAGGTCGCCTGCTGGCCGACCGCGACTACCTGTCGTTCAACGCCAAGTACACCTTCTGAGCCCTATTGCACCGAGGACAAGGCCTGCCATGAACCACACCTCCAACCGATCGCCGTTCAGCCCGGTCAGTATCGGCCCGCTGACCCTGAAAAACCGCTTTGTCAAAGCCGCCACCAACGAGGGCATGAGCGCCCAGGGCGTGCCGTCCCGGCAACTGGCCCAACTGCACGCCGGCCTTGCCCGCGGCGGCGTGGCGCTGACCACGGTGGCCTATTGCGCGGTCAGCCGCGACGGCCGCACGCTGCCCAACCAGCTGATTCTGGAGCGCGAAAGCCTGCCGCACTTCAAGGCCTTGACCGACGCGGTGCACCGCGAAGGTGGCCTGGCCAGTGCGCAGATTACCCACGGCGGTTGTTTTACGTTCATTCGCGAGCGCTCCACGCCCAGGCCGTTGTCGGCCAGTGGCGGCTTCAACAAGATTGGCATGATGAGCGGCATGTTCCTCAAGCAGGCGATGAACGAAGCCGATATGCAGCAGGTGGTGCGCGACTTTGCCCAAGGCGCGCGCCTGGCCCGCGAGGCCGGTTTCGATGCGGTGGAAATCCACATGGGCCATGGCTACCTGCTCAGCCAGTTCATCTCACCGTTGTACAACAAGCGCCGCGACCAGTACGGCGGCAGCCTGGAGAACCGCCTGCGCTTTCCGCGGCGGGTACTGCGCGCGGTGTTGGATGCGGTTGGCCAGGACCTGGCGGTGGTGTGCAAGTACAGCATCACCGAGGGCGTGCGTGCCGGCAACAGTGCCGAGGACGGCGCGCAAATCGCGCGCATGCTGGAGCAGGAGGGCGCGCACCTGCTGGTGCTTAGCGCTGGGATGAACGCCGAGTCGATCACCACCATGTTCGGCTCGTCGTTCCCCAAGGAGAACCGCGTGCAGCAGAAGAACCCGGTGATTGCCCTGGCCATGGCGCTGCAGCGGCGCATGGACCCGGTGGTGGAGTTTCGCGAGCTGTACCTGCTGGAGCATGCACGCAAGGTGCGCGCGGCGGTGAAAATGCCACTGGCTTATCTGGGCGGGGCCAAGAGCCTGGCGAGTATCGAGCAGGTGATGGCCGAAGGTTTTGACCTAGTGGCCATGGGGCGGGTGTTGATCGCCGAGCCTGATTACGTGAACAAGCTGGCCAGTGGCGCGAGCCGCAATTCGATCTGCACGGCGTGCAACCGCTGCGTGGCGATGATGTATACCCCGGGCGGCACATCCTGTGTGCTGGGCCAACCCGGCGATGCCCAGCTCAATAGCCAGCGCGCTGCTGGCTAAGCTGGATGGCATGGGCTTTGCCCGTGTTCGCGGGCAAGCCCGCTCCTACCAGGGCCGGCGTTAACCGGCCAAGGCTGCATCAACCGTGCTGCAGGAACTCCAGGCAGCTACGGTTGAACAGCTCGCGATGCTCCACCTGCACCCAATGCCCGCAGCGGTTAAGCACGATAAACCGTGCCTGGTGTGCGCCATCGATGATGTGCTGGGCGCCACTGACCGGGTTGAAGTTATCGTTGCTGCCCCAGAAGCCGAGGATCGGGCATTCGATTTCACCTAGGCGCGAGCGCATGTTCGGCACCAGCATGGTGCTGAACAGGTTTTTCGGCTGGGTAACCGCCACCGCTACCCGCTCCAGCAGCAGCTCCTCAGGCAGGATCGCGTCATCGAACAGCTGCAGGCGCATCATGCTGCGCATTTCCTCAAGGCCAATGGGGCCGGCATTGAACAAGCCGACCATGCGCAGGATGCCGGGCATTTGGAAGTAGGTCTCGCGTTCCTCTACGCCCCCCGGCGCCAGCAGGATCAAACGCTCCGCTAACTGCGGCTGGCGCAACGCCAGGCCCAGGGCAATGGCGCCGCCCAGCGAGTTGCCAAGCAGGGTGCAGCGGCCGATGCCGAGCTGCTTGAGCAATGCCGCCACGCAGTCGACGAAGAAATCCAGCTCGTAGCGCACGTCGTCGGGCTTGTCCGAGCGCCCGAAGCCGGGCAGGTCGAGCAGGATGTTGCGGTAGCCGGCCGCGACCAGTGCGGGGTAGTTGCCCTTGAAGTTGCTGAAACCGCTGGCGCCCGGGCCGCTGCCATGCAGCCAGAGCACCACCGGCCCTTGGCCTTCGTCCAGGTAATGCAGGCGCAGGCCGTTAGGCAAGGTGGCGTAGTGGCCAGTGGGCAAAGGCAGGTCGACGGGTTGGTTCATGCCGGTTCTCCAGTTCTCGATGGGGTGAGGGCATGCCGGGCCGGCCATCGTGCCGCCTGAAGGGGAAGGCCAGGCCGGCCCGGTATGCGTAGCTGATCCTGTGCCGCACAGGCGCGGCCAGCATCGTCCATCCGGACCACGACGTGCGCGCTGCGCTAGTCCTATCGGACGATGTTCGCTACGGGCCGGCGGCCAATGATGGTGCAAGACCAACAGGCTTCAACCAAGGAGAACGCTATGAAACTGCAGAACAAAGTGGCTTTCGTCACCGGTGCCGGTCAGGGCATGGGCCAGGCCATCGTGCGCCGCTTCGTCGCCGAAGGGGCGAAGGTGGTGGCTGTCGACCTCGACCAGGCCGCGCTCGCTGCCAGCCTGGCCGACCTCGGCGCGGCGGTATTGGCGCTGGGCTGCAACGTTGCCGACGGTGCGTCCGTGGCCGATGCCATGGGCCAGGTCGAGGCGCATTTTGGTGGCCTGGACATTGTCGTCAACAACGCCGGCGTCGGCGCCCTCGATGCCTTCCTCGACACAGCGGACGACAGCTGGGCACGGGTTATCGGGGTCAACCTGGGTGGCACCTTCCTGTGCTGCCGTGAGGGCGCCCGTTTGATGCTCAAGGGCAAGCGCCAGGGGGTGCTGATCAACCTGTCGAGCACCGCCGCGCTGACAGGTGAGGGGCCGAGCCATTACTGCGCCTCGAAAGCTGCAGTCATGGGCCTGACCCGCTCGATTGCCCGTGAGCTGGCGGCGCAGGGCATCCGCGTCAACACCCTGGTACCCGGCCCCACCAACACGCCGATGATGGCCGGCATTCCTGATGAACACATGCAGGCGTTGCTGAAGAACGTGCCGCTGGGGCGCATGTGCGAAACCGACGAAATCGCCCGGGTGGCGGTATTCCTGGCCAGTGATGACGCCAGCTTCATTACTGGGCAGAACATCGCCGTCAACGGCGGCATGGCCTTTATCTGACAGGGGATTAGCTGATGAGCAAACGTCTGCAAGGCAAGATCGCCTTTGTTACCGGGGCCGGTTCGGGCATTGGCGAGGCGACCGCGTTGCGCTTCGCCGAGGAGGGCGCCCTGGTGGTGCTGTGTGGGCGGCGCCGCGAGCCGCTGGAGGGTGTGCGCGAGCAAATCCTTGCCCGCGGTGGCTGCGCCGAGGTGGCGGTGGCCGATGTCAGTGACGAACAGGCCTATGTCGCGGCGCTGCAAGCCTGCGCCCAGCGCCATGGCGGCCTGGATATCCTGGTCAACAATGCCATGGCCTACACCTGGGGCGGCATCGACAACATGACTACCGCCGACTGGCACGCCAACTTCGCCACCACCGTGGACGGTACCTTCTGGGGCACGCGTACGGCGATGCAGTTGATGAAGGGCAAGGGCGGTTCGATCGTCAACATCGCGTCCATTTGCGGGCTGTTCGGCACCGCCTGGATGGCCGGTTATTCCGCCGCCAAGGCGGCGGTGATCAATTTCAGCCGCGCGGCGGCCAGCGAAGGCGCGGCGGACAATATCCGCTGCAACGTGATCATCCCTGGTGTGGTCGACACCCCAGCGACTGCCGGCATGCTCAGCGATGCCAAGGCCCGGGCCAACACCGAGAAAGTCATCCCCATGCGCCGGGTGGGCCTGCCGCAGGAACTGGCCAACGCCATTCTGTTCCTGGCCAGCGACGAAGCTTCGTACGTGACCGGCGCGAGCCTGGCGGTGGACGGTGGGCGCGGTTCGGACCTGTACACGGTGCTGGAGTGACGGCCATGGAGAGCACCTCGCTGCTGCAGCGCATCGACCGCCTGGAGTCGCTGGACGCAATTCGCCAGCTGGCCGGCAAATATGCACTGGCCCTGGACATGCGCGACATGGACGCCATGGCCAACTGCTTCGCTGCCGATGTGCGGGTGGGTCGCGACCAATACGGCCGGGCGCACCTCAAGGCCTGGCTGGACGAAACCATGCGCAAGCAGTTCCAGGGTACGTCGCACCACTTGGGCCAGCACATCATCGAGTTCAGCGATGCCGACCATGCCACCGGCGTGGTGTACTCGAAGAACGAGCATGAGACTGGGCCTGAGTGGGTGATCATGCAAATGCTGTACTGGGATGACTACGAGCGGATCGACGGGCGCTGGTGTTTCCGCCGGCGCCTGCCGTGCTACTGGTACGCCACCGACCTGAACAAGCCACCGATCGGTGGCCTGAAAATGCGCTGGCCGGGGCGTGAGCCGTATGCCGGCAGTTTCCACGAGCTGTTCCCGTCGTGGGATGCGTTCTGGGCGCAACGGCCCGACAAGGACGCGCTACCGCAGATCGCCGAGCCGGCGCCGTTGGAGGGCTTTCTGCAAACCCTGCGGCGTGGGGCAGGGGACCCGAAGATTCGCGTGCGCTAGCTTCTGCTGCCAGGGCAGGTGACCCTGCCAGGGCAGGTGACCCTGCCTTGCGCCTCTTCCAAGGGCTGGCGCGACCATTGTGGGAGCGGGTTCACCCGCCAACACCGGCGTAGCCGGTGCCATGCACCGCGGTGAATTCTGCGCGGGTAAACCCGCTCCCACAGGGTCCGCGCAGCGCCTGCCAACGCCCATGACCGCAATGGGGGCGCTCAGCGCCCCTTCACCTCCCGCGGCATGCCCAGTGCCCGTTCGGCAATCACATTGCGCTGAATCTCGTTACTCCCCCCATAGATCGTATCAGCCCGGGTAAACAGGAACAGCGACTGCAACCGGCTCAGGCCATACGGCGCGCTTTCCAGCACCTCGGCGGCATCCCCCAGCACATCCATGGCCAGCTTGCCCAACTCGACATGCCAGCTCGACCAGGCCAGCTTGTAAATCATCGCTTCGCGCGCCAGGCTGCCATCCTGCGGCCCGGAGAGCATGCGCAGGGAGTTGTAGCGCAGCACCTTCAGGCCTGACCAGGCCTGGGCCAAGCGCTGGCGCAGCAGCGGGTCGCGGGCGGCGCCGTTGGCGCGGGCAATGCGCAGCACTTCCTCCAGTTCGTTGTGAAACTGCATCTGCTGGCCGAGTGTCGACACACCGCGCTCGAAGCCCAGCAGCGCCATGGCGATCTTCCAGCCTTCGCCGGGCTGGCCGACCAGGTTGTCGCGCGAGGTCTCGGCCTGGTCGAAGAACACCTCGTTGAATTCGCTGGTGCCAGTCAGTTGCTGGATTGGCTGCACTCGGATGTTCGCCTGGGCCATCGGCACCAGCAGGAACGACAACCCCTGGTGGCCAACGCTACCAGGCTCGGTACGTGCCAGCACGAAACACCAGTCGGCCTCGTGGGCCAACGAGGTCCAGACCTTCTGCCCGCTGATCAGCCAGCGCTCACCGCTGGCATCCAGGCGCGCGCGGGTCTGCACGTTGGCCAGGTCAGAACCGGCACCGGGCTCGGAGTAGCCCTGGCACCAGAACGCCTCGCCCTTGAGGATGCCCGGCAGCAGGCGCTTGCGCTGCTCGGGCGTGCCAAAAGCCGCAAGGGTAGGGCCGACCAGCCCCTCGCCGATATGGCCCATGCGCCCCGGGCCGCCGGCCCGTGCGTATTCCTCGTGGAAGATCACTTGCTGGCTGATGCTCAGGCCGCGGCCACCGTCTTCGGGCTTCCAGCCCACGCCCACCCAGCCACCGGCTGCCAGCTGGCGCTCCCAGGCTTTGCGTTCGGCGGGGAAGCTGTGCTCGTCGCCTGGGCCACCGCGAAAGCGCAGTGGGGCGAATTCACCTTGCAGGTGCGTCGCCAACCAACCGGCGACCTCTTGGCGGAAGGCTTCGTCCGCCGTGCTAAAGCCAATTTTCATGGTTGTTCTCCCAATAGCTCGGCGGCCAGGCATTCACGGTGCCAGGCCGGGTTGCCGAGCAGCTGTTCGCTGGCCCTGGCGCGCTTGAAGTAGAGGTGGGGGTCGTATTCCCAGGTGAAACCGACCCCGCCGTGCAGTTGGATCGATTCGGCCGCGCAGTGAAAAAACGCCTCGCTGGCATGGGCCTTGGCCGTGGCCGCAGCGCCCAGCAATTCGCCGCGCACCGCCAGGTCGCCGTCTTCGGCCAGGTACTCGCGGGCGACGCAGGCGGCGTACCACACCGCCGAGCGGGCGCATTCGATTTGCAGCATCATGTCGGCACAGCGGTGCTTGATGGCCTGGAAACTGGCCACCGGGCGGCCGAACTGGCGGCGCTCGCCAACGTACGCCAAGGTCAGGTCCAGGGCTTGCTGGGCGCCGCCGAGCTGCTCGGCAGCCAGGCCGATGGCGGCGATGCGCTGGGTGGCCTGCAGCAGTGGCCAGGCCTGGTCGATGGCGCACAGGCGCTGTGCTGCGGTGACCTCGACGTGGTGCAACTCGATGCGTGCCAGGCGCCGGGTTTGGTCGAGGGTGGGTAGCGTGGTACGTACTACGCCAGTTGAGTCGGCCGGCACGGCGAACAGGCTGATACCGTGTGCGCCGACACTGCCTGGGCGGCGGGCGGCGATCAGCAGCAGGTCGGCCTGGGCGCCGTCGATGACCTGAGCGTGGCAGCCATCCAGGCGGTAGCCGTCGCCTGCAGGCCGCAGTTCGACCTGCAGCTGCTCGGCCTGCAGCGGGCAGGCCAAGGTAGCGTGCACCTGGCCTGCGGCGATGGCCGGCAGCCAATGGGCCTGCAACGCCGGGTTTTCGGCCAGCAGCAGGGCCGGGGTGGCCAGGCAACTGGTGGCGAACAGCGGCGAACCGAGCAGAAAGCGCCCGCATTGCTCCAGCAGCACGGCCAGTTCGACGAAGCCAAGGCCCATGCCACCGTGGGCTTCGGGCACCAGCAGTGCGGGCCAGTAAAGCGCCTGGCCAATCTGTTGGCACAGTTCGGGGTCATAGCCGGCGTCACGGCTCATGCCCGCGCGTACAGCGTGCGAATCGCTGGCCTGGGCGAGAAAACGCTCGGCACTGTCGCGAATCATCAACTGTTCCTCGGTGAAAGCGAACTCCATAGTGGGCATCTCTAGGCTGGTGGGGCGGCGTTGCCGGCCTTCGCAGGCAAGCACGCTCCTACGGGGCGGACTTTGCCCGCGAAGGGCGCCAGGGCAGCCCCGGGGTTCAGGTGAACAACACCTCGAATCTAGGGCCGGGCCGGTTCAGGCGAATCATTGAAACGGACTAGGCGCATCGCCCGCCGCACCGTGCACCGCGCTTAGTCTCAACGGACGATGAGCGCGGGCTTGGCGCTTTGCACAATGTTCCCCAAGGCAACCCCTTGAGCCAGGAGGAACATGGGCATGATCGACATACGTGGTTTGAGCTATTTCGTCTCGCAGATCGAGAACCTCGGCCAGTGGCAACGCTACGCTGAGGACGTACTCGGCATGCAGGTGCAGGCGGCACCCGGCGGCGGCCTGTACGTGAAGATGGACGAGCGGCCTTACCGCATGCTGGTGGTCGAGGGCGACTCGCCACGCTACCTGGCCAGTGGCTGGGAGTTGCCCAGCGAACAAGCGTTCAAGCAGGCCCTGCAACACCTGGAACGCTGCGGCGTGGCCTGGCAGGCCGGCAGCGCCGAAGCCATCGAACAGCGTGGCGTGCAGGCGCTGGTGACGCTGACCGACCCGTCGGGCAACGCCCATGAGCTGAGCTGGGGGCACCGTTCGGACTGCCAGCCGTTTGTGTCGCCGCAGGGCGTGCCGCGTTTCGTTACCGGTGACATGGGCCTAGGCCACACCGTGCTGCCCGCACCGAATTTCGACGCCACCCTGGCGTTCGCCAAGGACGTGCTCGGCTTTGGCCTGTCGGACATCTTCAATTTCCGCCCCGACCCGTCGGCGCCGCCGGTGCGTATCCACTTTCTGCACTGCGCCAATGCCCGCCACCACAGCCTGGCCCTGGCCGAATACCCAGTGCCGTCCGGCTGCGTGCACGTGATGGTCGAGGTGGACTCGATGACCGAGGTCGGCCGCGCCCATGACCGCATGCAGGCCCACGGCGCGCAGCTGTCGGCCACCCTCGGCCAGCACCTGAACGATGGCATGACCAGTTTCTACATGAAGACACCGTCCGGCTTCGACCTGGAGTACGGCTATGGCGGGTTGCAGGTCGACTGGGCCGAACATTCGGCCTTCGAGTTCACCCGCGTCAGCATCTGGGGCCACGACTTCTCGGTCGGCCGCCAGTAAGGAGCAGTTGAGCATGAACAAGCAAATGACCAGTGCCGATGCCGTCGCCCAGCTGCGCGACGGCATGACCATCGGCTTCGGTGGCTGGGGGCCACGGCGCAAGCCGATGGCCATCGTCCGGGAAATCCTCCGCTCGCCGGTCAAGGACTTGACCGTGGTCGCCTACGGCGGCCCGGAAGTGGGCATGCTGTGCGCCGCCGGCAAGGTGCGCAAGCTGGTGTTCGGCTTCGTCACCCTCGATGCCATCCCGCTCGAACCCTACTACCGCAAGGCCCGCGAGGCCGGCGAACTGGAACTGATGGAACTCGACGAAGGCATGTTCCAGTGGGGCTTGCGCGCCGCAGGCATGCGCCTGCCGTTTTTGCCCACCCGTTGTGGCCTGGCCACCGACGTGACGCGCCTGAACCCGGCGCTGAAGACCGTGCGCTCGCCCTACGACGACGGTGAGGTGCTGCTGGCCATGCCGGCGCTGGAGCTGGACGTGGCATTTCTGCACGTCAATGTCGCCGATCGCCTGGGCAACTGCCTGGTCACCGGCCCCGACCCGTATTTCGACCACCTGTTCGCCCGTGCCGCCAAGCAATGCTTCGTCTCTTGCGAGCGCCTCGAACAGCGCCTGCAACTGGATGCCGCGCAGGCCCGCTACAACACCTTCGAGCGTTACCTGGTGACAGGTGTGGTGCATGCCCCGCTCGGTGCCCACCCGACGTCGTGCCCGTCGGACTACGGCTGGGACCTGGAACACCTCAAAGGCTATGTCGCCAGTGCCCAGGAAGAGGGCGGTTGGCAGCGCTATGTGGAGGCCTGCGTGGCGGGTGGCGAGCAAGCCTATCAGGCGCACAACGGCGGCGCCGCACGCATGGGCGCCTTGCCCTTACCCGTGTTCTGACCCGTGTTCCGAGGAGCTCAAGTATGACTGCCACCCCTGAATTCACCCTTGCCGAACTGTTGATCGTCGCCGCCGCCGAAGCCTGGCGTGGCAACGGCGAGGTCATTGCCTCTGGCTTGGGCGTGATCCCGCGCCTGGGGGCGAGCCTGGCCAAGCTCAGCCACAGCCCCGAGCTGCTGATGACCGACAGCGAGGCGTTTCTGGTCGAGGAGCCGCTGCCGCTCGGCCCACGTGGCGAGCAAGCGCCACGCTACAGCGGCTACCTGTCGTTCGAGCGGGTGTTCGAGTGCGTGTGGGGTGGCCGTCGCCACGCCATGGTCGGGCCGACCCAGGTCGACCGCTGGGGCCAGACCAACCTGTCCTGCGTCGGCGATTACCACAAGCCACGCACCGCCATGCTCGGCGTGCGCGGCTTGCCGGGCAACAGCATCAACCACATCAACTCGTTCTTCGTGCCCAACCACAGTACCCGGGTGTTCGTCAGTGGCGAGGTGGACATGGTTTCGGGCGTGGGCTTCAAGGCCGAGCGCTGGCCTGAAGGTGCACGCCGCGACCTGATGGACATCCGCCAGGTGATTACCGACCTGTGCACCCTGGACTTCGACGGCCCAGGCCGCGCCGTGCAGGTGCGCACCCTGCACCCGGGCGTGAGCTTCGACGAAGTGCAGGACAAGACCGGTTTCCCGCTGCTCAAGTCGGCGCAACTGCGCGAAACCGCGCACCCCAGCGCCGAGCAGTTGGCGCTGATCCGGCGTCTCGACCCCCATGGCTTGCGCGCCAGCGCGATCAAGGGCAACCCGCCTGGCATTCGCGCCGCCTGAGGACACCAGCATGCACAGCAGTGATAGCCAATTCGTCAGCCGCGAAGATTCGGCCGTGTACGAAACCCAAAGCCCGGTGCTCTATGACGTGGCCGAGGGCATCGCCACGCTGACCCTCAACCGCCCGGCGTTCAACAATGCGCAGAACTCGCAGATGACCTACGCCCTGGACGCGGCCTTGCGCCAGGCGGTGGACGACGACAGCGTCAAGGTCATCGTGCTGTGCGGTGAGGGCCGGCATTTTTCCGCCGGCCACGATATCGGCACCCCCGGGCGCGACATCAACAAACCGTTCGAGCGCGCCCATCTGTGGTGGGACCACACCAACAAACCCGGTGGGGAGCAGCTGTATGCCCGCGAGCAGGAAGTGTACCTGGGCATGTGCCGACGCTGGCGCGAGCTGCCCAAGCCGACCATCGCCATGGTCCATGGGGCCTGTGTGGCGGGTGGGCTGATGCTGGCGTGGGTGTGCGACCTGATCGTCGCTAGCGACGATGCGTTCTTCCAGGACCCGGTGGTGCGCATGGGCATCCCGGGGGTGGAATACTTCGCCCACCCCTACGAGCTGAACCCGCGCATCGCCAAGGAGTTCTTGTTCTGTGGCGAGCGCATGAGTGCCGAGCGCGCTTACCAGATGGGCATGGTCAACCGCGTGGTGCCGCGCGAGCAATTGCAGCCGGTGACCTATGCGCTGGCGGCCAGCATTGCCCGCCAGCCGCGCATGGGCCTGGCGCTGACCAAGCAGGCGATCAACCACGTCGAAGACCTGCAAGGTAAGCGTACGGCCATGGATGCGGCATTCGCCTGGCACCACTTCGCCCATGCCCATAACGAGCTGCTGTCGGGTGACAAGCTTGGCGGCTTCGACGCCAAGGGCATGGCCCAAGCCAACAAGCAGGCGCTGCAAGGCGAAGGGGGCGAGCGGTGAGCCGCTGGATGAACACGCCCCTGACCGAGGCGCTGGGTTGCCGCTACCCGGTGGTGCAAACGGCCATGGGCTGGGTGTCCGATGCCAACCTGGTGATCGCGACTACCCAGGCTGGTGGGTTCGGCTTCCTGGCTGGTGCCACCTTGGCCGCCGATGCGCTGGAAGGCGAGATTTGCAAGGTGATCGAGGCCACCGGTGGCAGCAACTTTGGTCTCAACTTCCACATGTTCCAGGACAACGCGGCGCAGTGCGTCGACCTGGCCATCCGTTATCGGCTGCGTGCGGTCAGCTACGGGCGCGGGCCGGATGCGTCAACCATCGCCCGCTTCAAGGCCGCCGGGGTGTTGTGCATTCCCACCGTTGGCGCCCTCAAGCATGCGCTCAAGGCCCAGGCACTGGGCGCTGACCTGATTACCTTGCAGGCGGGCGAGGGCGGTGGCCATACCGGCGGTGTGCCGGGCTCTATCCTGTTGCCGCAGGTGCTGGCGGCAGTGCGGGTCCCGGTGATCGCCGCCGGTGGCCACTCCACCGGGCGCGGCCTGGCCTCGGTGCTGGCCGCCGGTGCCAGCGGCATCGCCATGGGCACGCGGTTCTTGATGACCCGCGAGTCGCCTACCCCGGCCGCCACCCTGGCGCGCTACCTCAAGGTCGACGACCCGCAGCTTGTGCGGGTAACCACTGCGGTGGACGGCATGCGCCACCGCATGATCGAAAACCGCTTCATCAACCGCCTTGAACAGGCCGGGCCGTTCGGCCGCCTGCGCATCGCCCTGGCCAGCGCCTGGCAATGGAAGCAGCACACCGGCATGAGCCTGGCGCACATGGGCGCGGTGTTCCTGCGGGCCCTGCGCGAAGACCCGGCGGCGCTGTCGCAAGTGGTCATGGCCGCTAACCAGCCAGTGTTGTTGCAGCGTTCGATGGTCGATGGCCAGCCGGACGCCGGCATCTTGCCCAGTGGCCAAGTGGCGGCGGCGATCAGCGAGCTGCTGAGTTGCCGCGAGGTCATCGAAGGCATCGTCGCCGAAGCCGACCAGTGCCTCGACGCCTTGCTCGCGCGCTGCCCGGCCGAGCCTGTGGCAACCCCCAACGACAGACTTGCCCTTAGCGGAGAACGCTCATGAACCAGGCCTTTACCACCCAGATCGACCAGGGCATTGCCGAACTGGTGATCGACAAACCGCCGGTCAACGCCCTCGACAGCCAGCAATGGCGCGCCCTGGCCGCGCAAATCAACACCCTCGGGGCCAACCCCGAAGTGCGCGTCATCGTCATTCGCGCCGAAGGGCGCGGCTTTTGTGCCGGGGTCGACATCAAGGAACTGGACGCCCACCCCGAGCGCATCGTCGAGGTCAACGCCGGCAACTATGAAACCTTCAAGGCGGTGCACCGCAACCCGGTGCCGGTGATCGTCGCCGTGCATGGCTTCGTGCTGGGCGGCGGCATCGGCATTACCGGCGCCGCCGACATCGTCGTGGCTGCCGACTGCGCCCGTTTTGCCCTGCCGGAAGTGGACCGTGGCGCCATGGGCGGCGGCGCCCACCTGCAGCGGCTGTTCCCGGTGCAGAAGGTGCGTTACCTGTTTTTCACCGGCGACAGCATCGGCGCCCAGCAAGCCCAGGCCTACGGCTTCATCGAGCGTGTCGTGCCCAAGGCCCAGCTGCGTGAAACGGCACTGGAGATCGCCGCGCGCATCGCCGCCAAGAGCCCGGGCATGATCCGCATCGCCAAGGAGGCCTTGAACGGCATCGAGGACGGCAACCTGGAAGACAAGTATCGCTGGGAGCAGGGCTTTACCTTGCAGGCCTACACCAGCCCCGATTCGGCGGAAACCCGCCGGGCGTTCGTCGAAAAACGCGACGCCAAGTTCTGAGGGAACGCCATGCACCTGACCTATACCCCCAAACAGCAGGCGTTTCGCGCCGAGGTGCGGGCCTGGCTCGCGCACAACCTGCCACGCCAGCCGCTGGCTAGCTATGACACCCGCGAAGGCTTTGAACAGCACCGCGCCTGGGAGGCCAAACTGTTCGAAAGCCGCTGGTCGATGGTGATGTGGCCCGCCGAGCTGGGCGGGCGCGGCTGCGACCTGATCGAATGGCTGATCTTCGAGGAAGAGTACTACGGCGCCGGGGCGCCGATGCGCGTCAACCAGAACGGCCAGTTACTGCTCGGTCCGACCTTGATGGAATTCGGCACTGCCGAGCAGAAGCGCCGCTTTCTGCCGCGCATGGCGGCCAGTGTGGACATGTGGGCGCAGGGTTGGTCAGAGCCCAACGCTGGCTCCGACATGGCGGCGATCACCAGCAAGGCGCTGCTCGACGGCGACCACTATGTACTCAATGGCCAGAAAACCTGGTCGACCCGGGCGATTTTCGCCGATTGGCTGTTCGGCCTGTTCCGCAGTGAACCTGGCTCCAGCCGCCACCATGGTTTGTCGTTCCTGATGGTGCCGCTCGATGCGCCGGGGGTGAGCATTCGCCCAATCAAGGCGCTGAACGGCAAGGACGCCTTTGCCGAGGTGTTCTTCGACGACGTGCGGGTGCCGGTGGCCAACCGCATTGGCGCCGAGGGCCAGGGCTGGCACGTGGCAATGGCTACCGCCGGCTTCGAGCGCGGGCTGCTGCTGCGCTCGCCAGCGCGCTTCCAGTACACCGCGCGCAAGCTGGTCGAGCTGTTCAAGGCGTGCGGCGAGAGCGCGGCGCGCGACCCTGGGCTGGGCGAAGCGGTCAGCGACTGCTGGATGGGCGCCGAGGCCTATGCATTGTCGGCCTACCACACGGTCGGTCGGCTGTCCCGGGGTGAACAGATCGGCGCCGAGTCGAGTATCAACAAGATTATCTGGTCTGAGCTCGACTTGAAGATGCACGAAACCGCCATGCGCCTGCTGGGTGCCCGTGGCGAACTGTTGGCCAGTGCCCCGGCGGCGGTAGCGGCGGCGAGCTGGCTGGAAGGCTTCCTGTTCGCCCAGGCTGGGCCGATTTATGCCGGCACCAACGAGATCCAGCGCAACATCATTGCCGAGCGCATGCTCGGCCTGCCCAAGTAAGGACCAGGCCATGGACTTCACCTTTACCGATGACCAGCTGGCGTTTCGCGAAGCCATCAGCCGTTTCCTGATGACCGAAGCCGCCCCGGAAATGCTCCGGGAAATCTGGGAAACCGACGCCGGGCGCTCGCCCGACCTGCGCAACCGCATTGCTGCCCAGGGCCTGACGGCGCTGTCGGTGCCCGAAACCGAAGGCGGCCTGGGCATGGACGATGTGGCCTGGGCCCTGATGACCCAGGAACTGGGCTACTACGGCATCCCTGATTCGCTGGCCGACACCGCCTATGTGGCCGCTGGCCTGCTGGCCAGCCTCGACCCTGGGCACCCGGCGCGCACCGAGCTGCTGCCGCGCATCGCCGAAGGCAGTGTGCGCTTGGCGATCAGCCACACCATCAACCCGCTGGTCAGCGACGCCCAGCTCGCCGAGGTACTGATTTTGCCGGCGGGCGCCGACCTGCACCTGGTGCCGCGGGCGGCGGTGGATGTGCAGGCCAACCCGAGCATCGACGCCTCGCGGCGCCTGGGCCAGGTGAGCTGGAACCCGTCAGCGCAGACCTTGCTGGCCGCTGGCGAGCAAGGCCGCCGCCTGCAGGCGCAGATGCTCGACCGTGGCGCGCTGTCGGTGGCCGGGCAGTTGCTTGGCCTGGCCCAGCGCATGCTCGACCTGTCGGTGGACTACGTGGCCCAGCGCAAGCAGTTCGGCCGGCAGATCGGCAGCTTCCAGGCGGTCAAGCATCACCTGGCCGACGTGGCGCGCCAGATCGAGCAGGCCAAGCCGGTGCTGTACCGCGCCGCCCATGGCCTGGCGCGCGGCCAAGCGAACGCCTCGGTATGGGTGTCGCAGGCCCGCCTGGCCTGCTGCGAGGCCAGTTGGTTGGCCGCGCGCCACGGCATCCAGGTGCATGGCGCGATGGGTTACACCTGGGAAGTCGACCTGCAAATGTTCATGAAGCGAGCCTGGGCGCTGGATGCGTCCTGGGGAGACCGCGGTTTTCATAAATCCCGTGTCGGCGCCTACCTGTTCGCCGACGGCACCCGGCTTGGGCCGGGGCACACCTTCGAGGAGTAGAACATGGCACAGGCATATATTGTCGATGCGCTGCGCAGCCCCACCGGCAAGCGCAAGGGCGCGCTGGCCGAGGTGCATGCCATCGACCTGGGCGCGCATGTGCTCAAGGCCCTGGTCGCACGCAACGCCATCCCCGCCGAGGATTACGACGATGTGATCTTTGGCTGTGTCGATACCATCGGCGCCCAGGCCGGTGATATCGCCCGTACCAGTTGGCTGGCCGCCGGGCTGCCGCTGTCGGTGCCGGGGACCACGGTCGACCGTCAGTGCGGGTCATCGCAGCAGGCGCTGCACTTCGCTGCCCAGGCGGTGATGAGCGGCACCCAGGATGTGGTCGCCGTAGGCGGCGTGCAGACCATGACCCGCATTCCGATTTCCTCGGCGATGCTGGCCGGCCAGCCACTTGGCTTCGCCGACCCGTTCTCTGGCAGCGAGGGCTGGCGCGCGCGCTTCGGCACGCAGCCGGTCAACCAGTTTTATGCCGCGCAACGCATTGCCGAGCATTGGCAGATCAGCCGCGAGCAGATGGAAGTGTTCGCGCTGGAAAGCCATCGGCGGGCGTTGGCGGCCATTGCCAGCGGGCGCTTTGCCCGTGAGATCGTCGGCTACCCGGGCTTGGCGGTGGACGAAACCCCACGCCAGACCAGTTTGGCGAAAATGGCCGAGCTGCAACCGGTCGACCTGCAGTTCCCGTCGATCACGGCGGCGGTTGCCAGCCAGACCTGTGACGCTTCGGCAGCTTTGCTGGTTGTATCGGAAGCGGCGCTCAAGCGCTACGACCTGACGCCCAGGGCGCGCATCCACCACCTGACGGTGCTGGGCGACGACCCCATCTGGCACCTCACTGCACCGATTGCCGCCACCCGCAGGGCCTTGCAACGCAGCGGCCTGCGCATGGCCGACATCGACCGGGTGGAAATCAACGAAGCCTTTGCCTCGGTGGTCATGGCCTGGAGCAAGGAACTCGATTTCGACCCGGCGCGAACCAACGTCAACGGTGGCGCCATCGCCCTCGGCCACCCGCTCGGCGCCACCGGTGCCCGCTTGACCACCACGCTGCTCAACGAACTGGAATGCAGCGGCGGCCGCTATGGCTTGCAGACCATGTGCGAAGGCGGTGGCCAGGCCAACGTAACGATCATCGAGCGCCTGTAAAGCGCGCTTTTCATACCCGGTAAAAGGATTCAGACATGGCGATATGTGAAGGCCGCACGGTAATCATCACCGGTGCCGGCGGCGGTTTGGGCCGTGCTTATGCGCTGGCATTCGGCGCCGAGGGCGCCCAGGTGGTGGTCAACGATATTCGCGCCGAGGCCGCGCAGGCGGTGGCCAGCGAGGTCCGCGCCAGCGGTGGCCAGGCCATTGCCAACAGTGACGACATCACCACCCTGGCCAGTGCCCAGCGCATTGTCGACGCGGCGCTCGACGCGTTCGGCGAAGTGCACGTGCTGGTCAATAACGCCGGGGTGCTGCGGGACCGCATGTTCATCAGCCTGGAGGAGGACGACTGGGACCTGGTGATGCGCGTGCATCTCAAGGGCCACTACTGCCTGGCGAACATCCTCGGGCGCCGTTGGCGCGACCTGGCCAAGGCCGGCACCCCGGTGGCGGGGCGGATCATCAACACCAGCTCCGGCGCTGGCCTGCAGGGCTCGATCGGCCAGTCCAACTACGCCGCGGCCAAGGCCGGGATTGCCGCGCTGACCCTGGTGCAGGCGGCAGAACTTGCCCGCTACGGCATTACGGCCAACGCCCTGGCACCTGCCGCGCGCACAGCGATGACCGAAAGCGCCATGCCGGATGTGGTCAAGGCCCCCGCAGACGGCAGCTTCGATGCCTGGGCGCCGGAGAACGTCGCGCCGTTGGTGGTGTGGCTGGGCAGTGTCGAGTCGGCGCAGGTGACCGGGCAGGTGTTTGAAAGCCAGGGTGGGCGGATATCGCTGGCCGATGGCTGGCGCACCGGTACCACCGAGGACAAGGGCGGGCGCTGGCAGGTAGCGGAAATTGGCCCAGCGGTGGCGCAGATCCTGGCCCAGGCGCCGCCGGCGCAAAGGGTGTGGGGCAGCTAGGCCGCGCCAGAGCAGACCATCGACTACAGGAAACCACCTATGAAACAAGCTCCCCCGTATGTACCCGGCCACCAGTTGCTGGCCGGCAAGTCTGTGTTGATTACCGCCGCTGCAGGTGCCGGGATAGGCTACTCGGCAGCCCGGCGCAGCGCCGAGGAAGGCTGCCGCGCGCTGATGATTTCCGATGTGCACCCACGTCGCCTGGAGGAGGCGGTGCAACGCCTCAAGGCAGAAACCGGGCTGCAGGCCATTTATGGCCAGCTGTGCGACGTTACCGTGGAGGCCGATGTGCAAGCACTGGTCGACCGCGCCGAGGGCCTGCTGGGCGGCGTCGATGTGCTGATCAACAACGCCGGGCTCGGCGGCCAGAAGGCGGTGGTCGAGATGAGCGACCAGGAATGGTCACGGGTGATCGACGTGACCCTTACCGGCACCTTCCGCATGACCCGGGCCATGCTGCCACACATGCAGCGGCGCGGTGCCGGTGCCATCGTCAACAACGCCTCGGTGCTGGGCTGGCGGGCGCAGAAGGAGCAGGCGCATTACGCTGCGGCCAAGGCCGGGGTAATGGCGCTGACCCGCTGCAGCGCACTGGAAGCGGCCGAGCATGGCGTGCGCATCAACGCGGTGTCGCCGTCGATTGCCCTGCATGACTTTCTGAAGAAAGCCTCCAGCGAAGCGTTGCTCGCCAGCCTGGCCAGCCGCGAGGCTTTTGGCCGTGCCGCTGAGGTTTGGGAAGTGGCCAACGTGATGATGTTTTTGGCCAGCGACTATGCCTCGTACATGGTCGGTGAAGTGTTGTCGGTCAGTTCACAGCAAGCCTGAGGAGCCCCCCATGAGCCATGTGTTCAACAGTGCCCAGGCCTTGCTGGCTGCCGAGGGCACCGACCTGGGCTGCAGCGAATGGCTGACCATCAGCCAGCAGCGCATTGACCTGTTCGCTGAAGCCACCGGCGACCACCAATGGATTCATGTCGACCCTGAGCGGGCGGCGCAGGGCCCGTTCGGCGCCTGCATTGCCCACGGTTACCTGAGCCTGTCGCTGGTCAACCTGTTCCTGCCGCAACTATTGACCATCGACAACCTGGCGATGGGCGTCAACTACGGCAGCGACCGTGTGCGTTTTCCGGCGCCGGTGCGCGTGGGTGCGCGGGTGCGCGGCCGTGGCCAGGTGCTGCGCGCCGAGCAGGTAGCCGACAGCGTGCAGCTGGTGGTGCGGGTCAGCGTCGAAATCGAAGGCGAAAGCCGCCCTGGTTGCGTGATCGACACCATCAGCCGTTATACCTTCAACCCTGTAGCCGAGTGAGCCGTCATGGACCTGAATGAAGCCGTCATCGTTGCCACCGCGCGTACCGCGCTGGCCAAATCGTTCCGTGGGTCGTTCAACGACACCGAGGCACCGGTACTGGGTGGGCATGTGGTGCGTGCCGTGGTCGAGCGTAGTGGGGTCGAAGCCGATGCCATCGACGATGTGATCATGGGCGCTGCCGTGCAGCAGGGCACCCAGGCCTACAACATCGGCCGCTTGTGTGCCTATACCGGCGGGCTGTCGTACAGCGTGCCGGGCATGGCCGTGGACCGCATGTGCGCCTCGGGGCTGATCAGCATCGGGATGGCCGCCAAGGGCATTGTCAGCGGTGAGCTGAACATTGCCATTGGCGGCGGCGTGGAGTCGTTGTCGCTGACCCAGACCAAGCACAAGAACACCTACCGGGCGCAGTCCCAGGCCGTGCAGGCGCTGATGCCGGATGCCTACATCCCAATGCTGGAAACCGCCGAGATCGTTTCGCGCCGCTACGGCATCAGCCGCGCCGTGCAGGATGAGTACTCGCTGCAGAGCCAGTTGCGCACGGCGGCCGCTCAGCGTGATGGGTTGTTCGACGAGGAGCTGGTGCCGTTGGAGGTCGACAAGCTGCTGTTCGACCAGGACGGCCAGCCTGCCGGGCATCAGCGGGTGCGGGTAGACCGTGACGAGTGCAACCGGCCGAGTACCCGGCTGGAGGACCTGGCTGCGTTGAAGCCGGTATGGAAGGACGGCAAGTGGGTGGGCCAGGGCGAGTTCGTCACGGCGGGCAATGCCTCGCAGTTTTCCGATGGTGCCTCGGCCAGCTTGTTGATGAGCCGTGCCGAGGCGCGCCGGCGTGGTCTGGTGCCGTTGGGCATTTACCGCGGCATTGCCTTGGCCGGGTGTGCGCCACAAGAAATGGGCATTGGGCCGGTGCTGGCGGTGCCCAAGCTGCTCAAGCGTTTTGGCCTGGGGGTGGCGGATATTGGCTTGTGGGAAATCAACGAGGCGTTTGCCTGCCAGGTGGTGCATTGCCGGGATGCGCTGGAAATCCCGCCGGAGCGGTTGAACGTCAACGGAGGGGCAATTGCGATCGGCCACCCGTTTGGCATGTCGGGCGCGCGGATGGTGGGCCATGCCTTGCTCGAAGGGCGCCGGCGTGGCGTGCGCTATGTGGTGGTCGCAATGTGTATTGGTGGCGGGATGGGGGCGGCGGGGTTGTTCGAGTTGCCTTAATGCCCGTCAGTCAGGGGCGCCCGGGGCTGCTGCGCAGCCCTTCGCCGGCCGTACCTGTGGGAGATCACTCAGCCCTCTGGGCTGCGTTGGCGCGCAGAGCACTGAGTTTGCGGGCGGTGCGCTGACCCTGGGGGGAGCGGGCATGCCCGCGAAGCATCCAACACGGTGCCTGGCACCGGCTGCGCCGGTGTTCGCGGGTAAACCCGCTCCTACAAGGGCGGGGTTAAGCCATTTGGACGATGTAGCCCTGGGCAGGGCAGCCGGATCATGCCGGCACAATTCCAAGAGGGTCACCCCAATGCAGCCTGCCTCGCGCCAACTGATCGGTTACCTGATGAGCGCTATCGTCATCGCCGCCGTCGCCTTTGCCTTCGCCCCACGCCAGCCCACGCCGCTTGCCGTCAGCGAGGTGCTGGTCGACCGGGTTCAGGTCAATGCCTTGGTCAGCGTAGGTGACCGGCTGGTCGCCGTCGGTGAGCGCGGCACGCTGCTCACCAGCCACGACAGCGGCCGCAGTTGGCAGGCCA
This sequence comes from Pseudomonas sp. Leaf58, assembly GCF_003627215.1. Classification (NCBI taxonomy): domain Bacteria; kingdom Pseudomonadati; phylum Pseudomonadota; class Gammaproteobacteria; order Pseudomonadales; family Pseudomonadaceae; genus Pseudomonas; species Pseudomonas sp. Leaf58. Next base: position 3,046,118 of record NZ_CP032677.1, on the reverse strand, counting down.
GCCAGCTGGGCGGCGGGCGTGACGCCACGCTGACCGGTGTGATCGCCGTCAATGCCCAGGTGCTGGTTGCCGTGGGCCACGACGGGTGGATCTTACGCTCCGCCGACGCCGGCCAAACCTGGCAGGAAAAGCACCACGACGCCGAGCTCGGCGAACCGCTGCTTGGGGTTTGGAGTGGGGATGGCCTGCGCGTGGTGGCCTACGGCAGCTATGGCAAGTTTCTGGTTTCGGAGGATGCGGGTGAACACTGGGTGGTTCGCGACATGCCAGGTGACGGCGCCCACTTCAACGGCCTCGACGGCGGCGCAGACGGGCAGCAGATGCTGGTTGGCGAGCAAGGCCTGGTGCTGCGCTCCAGGGATGGCGGCCAGCATTGGCAGCTTATGCCGCCGTTCTACAACGGCTCGTTGTTTGGGGTGGTACGCCTCTCGGCTTCGTCCTGGCTGGCCTACGGCATGCGCGGCCATGTTTTTCGCAGCAACGACTTTGGGGGCAGCTGGCAGCGTATCGATGTTGGCAGCAGCCAGCCGATCTACGGCCACGCCCGCTTGCCGGGGCAGGGCGGCTTGGTGCTGGTGGGGGGCGCCAGCCGGCTGATCCGCCTGGATGCCCAGGGCAACCTGTTGGGCATCGACCAGCGCAGCGGCTTGGGCACCTTGACCTCGGCTGTGGGCCTCAGTGGCCGCCACCTGCTGGTGGCCGGTGAACGCGGCGTGTTCCAGGGCCAGCAACCCACCGTTGCGGTCAGCCAGGAGGCTCAGCCATGAGCCGCAGCCGCACCGATCGCTGGGTACGCGCTGGCGCCGACCTGCTGCTGGACGCCAGGCGGGCCTGGCTTGGGTTGTTCTTGCTGATTAGCCTGGCGCTGGGTTACAGCGCTACCCACGTGCGCCTGGACCCCGGGTTCAACAAGCAGATCCCGGTGCGCCACGAGTATATGCTCAATTTCCTCGATTTCAGCCGGGCATTCACCGGGGCCAACCGCCTGCTGGTGAGCGTGCGCTGGAAGGGCGAGGGTGATATCTACCGGCCTGAATTCCTCGAGGTACTGCAACGCGTCACCGATGACGTGTTTTTCATCCCTGGGGTCAGCCGGCCCAGCGTGACCTCGCTGTTCACCCCCAATGTGCGCTATGTGGAAGTGACCGAAGAGGGTTTTGTCGGTGACCTGGTGGTGCCGCCGCAGTACACCGGCACCGCCGAAGACCTGCAGAAGGTGCGCAGCAATGCCGCACGCGCCGGCCAGGTAGGGCGCCTGCTAGCCAATGACCAGCGCGCGGCGTTGGTGCGTGCCGACCTACAGGACAGCGACCCGCGTACCGGCCAGCCGGTGTCGTACGTGGAGGTGGCCAAACGCCTGGAGGAGATCCGCGCGCGCTACGCCAGCGCCGACATCGAGATCAATGTGGTGGGCTTCGCCAAGTTGGTGGGTGATGTGGTCGAGGGGCTGAGCACGGTGCTGTTGTTCTTCGTCGTCGCCTTGCTGATTACCGCCCTGTTGCTTTGGGTGTACTCGCGCTCCTTGTGCCTGACCCTGGTGGCATTGCTGGTGGCGCTGCTGCCGGTGGTCTGGCTGCTGGGGCTGCTGCCGCTGCTGGGCCTGGGTATCGACCCGATGTCGGTGCTGGTGCCGTTCTTGATCTTCTCCATCGGCGTGTCGCATGCCGTACAGATGACCAATGCCTGGCGGCAGGACGTGCTGGCCGGGGCAACGGCAGCGCAGGCGGCCCATTCCGGCTTCTGCAAAATTTTCATCCCCGGTGCATTGGCGCTGCTGATGAATGCCCTGGGCTTTGCCGTGATCATGCTGATCGACATCCCGATCGTGCACGAACTGGGCGTAACGGCCTGCCTGGGGGTGATGCTGATGATCGTCACCAACAAGATGGTGTTGCCGTTGCTGCTGTCCTACCTCAAGGTCAAGCCGCCGGCGGCGGTGCAGGCAGATGCGCGGCACCACCCGCTGTGGTGGCGCCTGTCGGCACTGGCGCAGCCTGGGCCTGCGTTGCTGGTGTTCAGCATCAGCCTGCTGCTGCTGGGGGTGGGGGTGTTCAAGGCGCGGCAACTGGCGGTGGGTGACATCGGCCCTGGCGCGCCGGAGCTGCGTGCCGATTCGCGCTACAACCAGGACAACCAGCGCATCGTCAGCAGCTACGCCATCGGCCTCGACGTGCTGGCGGTATTCGTCCAAACCCACGGCATCGACGAAGCCTGCCTGGCCCCGGCGGTAATGCGCGCTGTCGAGTCGTTCGACTTCCAGATGCGCAACGTCGCCGGGGTGCAGTCGGTGCAGAGTGTGGCCGGCATGGGCAAGGCAATGATTGCTGGCAACAACGAGGGCAACCCGCGCTGGGCCGCCATACCTGGGTCGGCGCGGGGCCTGCAGCAAGGCTCGATGGCGTATACGCCGGATTCGGGGCTGGTCACCGAAGGTTGCCAGCGCATGCAGGTGCTGGTGTTCCTCAACGACCACGAAGGCGCGACCGTGGCCCATGTGGTCAGCGAGGCCCGGCGTATCATCGCCAACGTGCAGGTGGCGCAGGCCACGTTTCACCTGGCCGGGGGCAATGTCGGGGTAATGGCCGCGGCCAACGAGGCGGTCAAGCAGGCCGAGGTCTGGATGCTGGCGGCACTGTTCTGTTCGGTTGGGCTGTTTTGCTTGCTGACCTTCCGGTCATTGCGTGCGGTGCTGTGCATCGTGGTGCCGCTGGGCATCGTGGCAATCCTGTGCAACGCGCTGATGGCGTGGCTGGGCATTGGCCTGAAGGTCGCGACCTTGCCAGTGATGGCGCTGGGGGTTGGGGTGGGGGTGGACTATGGCATCTACCTGTATGAGCGCATTCAGCATGAAATGGCTGACGGCCAAGACCTGCGCAACGCCTTTTACCGCGCCATGTGCCAGCGCGGCACGGCGGCGGTGTTCACTGCGCTGACCATGTCGATTGGGGTGGGCACCTGGGCCTTCGCGCCGCTCAAGCTGCAGGCCGACATGGGCATCCTGCTGGCGTTCATGTTCTTGGTGAACGTGTTCGGCGCGATCTTCCTGCTGCCGGCACTGGCGGCCTGGTTCGACCGCGGCCGGCCACTGGTGGCACGTAACCTGCTGCCGAACGCCGCGGTAGGGCACTGAAGGGCGCTGCGCCCGACACCATTACGAGCATGCGCGGGCCGGGGTTACCGGCCCCGCGCTGGGGGCTTGCCTATGCAAACCACGTTGTCCAATGCCCAGGTGCTGGCCCAACTGGGTATCGAACTGGCTGAGTACGAGCGGCTGATCGGCAACATGTATGACGCCGCGCTCGACACGCGGCGCCTGAACGAGGCCCTGCAGCAACTGCGCGAGGTCTTCGCAGCAAGCTACGTGACACTGATCCTGCGCGTGCTGGATGAGCCGTTGCTGTCGCCGATGATGGTGGCCGGCGATGTCGAGCCCGGCGAAGGCGGGGTCAACCACTTTGCCTATTGCGAAAAAGCCTCGCTGTTCGACCGCCTGCCGGTGGACACGGTGTTCACCATCGACGAGTTGATGAGCGATGCCGAGTGGGCCGGTTCAGCGTTCTACCTGTTGTATTGCGAACCTTACGGCTGCTTCCACATGCTCGGTGTCGATATCAGCATGCCGGACGGCGGCACTGTGCGCCTGCGCATCAACCGACCGCGTGAGCAAGCACGGTTCGCTGCCATCGAACGGGCGTTGTGCGCCATGCTGGTGCCGCACCTGCGCCGTGCCTTGCACATGCACGCCTTGCTCGACCGCAGTGCGTCGCTGGGCACGCTGTACTCCCAGGCCATCAACCGCCTGGCGGTGGCGACCATCGTGCTGGATGAAACCGGCAGCGTGTTGCAACTGAACCCGGTGGCCCGTGAGATTCTCGCCAGCAATGACGGCCTCAAGCTGGTAGGTGGCCGCCTGGAGGCGACGTACCCGAGCGACAACCGCGAGCTGGCCCGGCTGGTGCGCTCGGCCTTTCTGCGCAGCCGCCTTGGCCAAACGGCCGGGCAGGGTGCCGAGGCCATGTCGGTTTCGCGCCCTTCCGGGCAGGTCAACCTGGGGCTGGTGGTGGAGTTGATCCCCAGCCAGGAGCTGGTCGAGGGCAAGGGCAAGCCGACCGTGGTGGTGTATGTGCGGGACGCAGTGGGCAAGTCGCTGGCAAGTAGCGGGGTGACCTCGCAGCTGTACCACCTCACCCCGGCCGAGACTGGCCTGGCACTGGAACTGGCCAACGGCTTGTCGCTGGAGGAGGCCTCCGAGCGCCTCAACATTCGCCGCAACACGGCCCGCGCGCACCTGCGCTCGATCTTCTCCAAGACCGGCGTGCGGCGCCAGACCGAGCTGGTGCGGATCATGCTCAACAGTGTGGTCGCGCTGGGCGAAGCCGCGCCTTTGGCGCCGCCGGGGCCGGTGGGACAGGCCCTGTAGCGGGGCGTTAGTCCGAGCGGACGATGCTCCTTGTGCGAGGGCCTACCGATACTGGGCCACCGCTATCGGTAACCAAGGAGAACAATAATGACCGACAGTAATCCGGCCCACCGCTGCCTGGCCCACGCGCGCAGTAGCGCTGTGCGCGGCTTGGCCATCGGCCTGCTGCTAGGGGCCGCGAGCCCGGGTATTGCCCTGGCCGCCCCCGAGGATGTCGAGCGCCTGGGCAAGGATCTCACCTGCATGGGCGCGGACCCGGCCGGCAACGCTGATGGCAGTATTCCCCCTTATGCTGGCAAGTGGTTGGGTGTGCCGCCGCATGTCTCGTTCAAGGGCACAGGCCAGCATCCGGTGGACCCCTATCCGGACGAGAAACCGCTGTTCGTGATCACGGCTGACAACCTGGCCCAGTACGGTGATGCCCTGTCTGACGGGCAGAAGGCGCTGTTCAAGCTGTACCCGGCCACCTTCAAGATGCCGATCTACCCCAGCCACCGAGATTTCCGCTTCGACGACGCGGTGTGCCAGGCCACCCGCGAGAATGCCAAGGTGGCCAAGCTGGTGGACGATGGCGAAGGCGTGGTCGGCAAGACCGGGGGCACGCCATTCCCGGTGCCGCGCAGCGGCCTCGAACTGTTGAAGAACGCCTCGACCTTTACCTTGCGCGCCTGGACCGAGGAGTACATCTCCGACAACGCCTACGTGCTCAAGGACGGCAATATCAACTGGGGCCGGGTGCATTCGCGCAACCTGGCACCGGCGCTGGAACCGGGCAAAGTGGGCGATACGGTGGGCAACTCGTCGTTCTACCTCAACGAAACCCTGTTGCCGCAACGCGACAAAGGCGAGATCAACACCGGTACCGAGTTTTGGAACGACAAGACCGAACCGCGCCAGGCCTGGCGCTATGACCCGGGCACGCGCAGGGTGCGGCAATCGCCGGGGTACGGCTTTGACATGTCGTTCCCGGGCAGTGGTGGTTCGATCACCGTCGACGAGGTACGCCTGTTCAACGGCTCGGGCCAGCGCTATGACTGGAAAATCGTCGGCAAGCGGGAAATGTTCATCCCCTACAACGCTTACCGCGTGCATGCCCCGGACCTCAAGTACGCCACCCTGCTGACGCCTGGGCACCTCGATCCGCAGGCCATGCGCTACGAGCGCCATCGGGTGTGGGAGCTGGAAGGCACCCTCAAGCCCGGCTATCGCCACCTGTATGGCAAGCGCAAGTTGTACATCGACGAGGACACCTGGTTCCCGATCATGGCCGACAACTATGACAACCGCGGCGAGCTGTGGCGCACCTCGATGGTCAACTACTTCTATGCCTACGAGTCGCAACGGCCGCAAGCCGGCGTGGGCCTGTACCACGACCTCAACGCCGGCAGCTACCTGGCGTTCAACCTGATCAACCAGCAGCGCAATGGCTACCAGCTCAACCGCACCGGCTTCAGCCCACGCGATTTTGGCCCGGAGGCGGCGCGGCGTTTCGGCCAATGAGGCGCGCTCGGGCCTGACCTAGTCCGATTGAAGGATGAGGGCCCGAGCCGGCTGCTCAAAGATAGCTGCCAGGTATTCCCCCTAGGACCGCAGGGGTATTGCCGGTGACTGGCGTATCCACTACAGGAATAACAACAACATGACCAAACTCGCCGAACTTTCCATCGAAAGCGCCCAGCGCGCGCACCGTTATGCCAGGGGCTGGCATTGCCTGGGCGTGGCCGACGACTACCGTGATGGCAAGCTGCATACCCTGGACGTTTTCGGCACGCGCCTGGTGGCCTTTGCCAACAGTGCCGGTGCCATCAGTATTCTCGATGCGTTTTGCCCGCACATGGGCGCCGACCTGTCCCAGGGCACCATCGAAAACGACACCGTGGTGTGCCCGTTTCACCACTGGAAATACGATACCAGTGGCAAGTGCGTGGAGATCCCCTATTGCAAGCGCATACCGCCCAAGGCAAAGACGCGCAGTTGGCTGACCTGTGAGGAAAACAACCTGCTGTTCGTGTGGAACAACCCCGAAGGGCGCCCGCCCAAGGACGGCGTGGTCATTCCGCACTTGCCAGAAATGGACGACCCGGAGTGGATCCACGACTGGAACATCGACACCATGCTGATCGACACCAACCCGCGCGAGCTGGTCGACAACCTGGTCGATGCGCAGCACTTCGGGCCGGTGCACGGCACCCCGACCAAGTATTTCGCCAACGTGTTCGAAGGGCATATTGGCCGGCAGATTTTCCATGGCGACTCCGAGCGCCTGGGTGGCGACCTGATCGCGCCTTCGGCGTATTACGGGCCGGCCACGCACTTCACCGAATTGAGCTCGATGTTCGGCGACCTGCGCGTGCACGCGATCTTGCTCAACAGCCACGTACCGGTTACGCCAGACAGCTTCGTGCTGCGGTTTGGCTGCATGGTCAAGCGCGTGCCTGGCCTTACCGATGAGCAGAATGGCGAGATTGCCAAGGCCTACGTTCAGAGCAACCGTGAGTCGTTTTACCAGGATGTGGTTATTTGGAAGCACAAGGTGCGTATCGACAAGCCGGTGCTGGCCGAAAACGACGGCCCGGTTTACCAACTGCGTGAGTGGTACCAGCAGTTCTTCACGGACGAAGACCAGGTGCCGGCGAGCATGGCCGAGCGCCGCGAGATTGTCACGGTGGATGAACGCTAAGGGCCACAGCGCCGCGCCAGCCTGGGGCTGGTGCGGCGCCGAACGAGGGGTTGGTGATGAAGATACAGAGCTTTTTGGCGTACTGCGTGCCACTGTCAGTGGCCTTGATCATCGGGCTGACGCTGATCGCTTCGGCCGCGCCCGAATCGGCGGCGGCCAAGGCGTGCCGGCAGATTCCCGGCTGCATGCACGTCTTGCCAAGTTTTCAAGGCTTGCCTGGCGTGCGCTGAAGCGTGGGGCCGTTGCAAGGCAACGAAAAAAGCCGGCGCTCTTGACGAGGCCGGCTTTCACAGCTGACACAGGTCAATCAGAGCAGATTCTCCAGCTCCGGCACGGCTTCGAACAGGTCAGCGACCAGGCCGTAGTCGGCTACCTGGAAGATCGGCGCTTCTTCGTCCTTGTTGATCGCCACGATCACCTTGGCGTCTTTCATGCCGGCCAGGTGCTGGATTGCGCCAGAGATACCGACGGCGATGTACAGCTGCGGTGCAACGATCTTGCCGGTCTGGCCGACCTGCATGTCGTTGGGCACGAAGCCGGCGTCAACGGCGGCGCGCGAGGCACCGACGGCCGCGCCCAGCTTGTCGGCCAGGCTGTACAGGTGCTTGAAGTTGTCCCCGTTGCCCATGCCACGGCCGCCGGAAACGACGATCTTGGCAGCAGTCAGCTCTGGGCGGTCGGACTTGGCCAGCTCTTCACCTACAAAGGCCGAGATACCGGCATTGTGCGCAGCGCCAACCGCTTCAACAGCAGCCGAACCACCTTCGCTAGCCACGGCATCGAAGCCGGTGCTACGCACGGTGATGACCTTGATGGCCGCGCTCGATTGCACGGTGGCAATGGCGTTACCGGCGTAGATTGGGCGCTTGAAGGTGTCTGCGGACTCGACCGCGATGATCTCGGAGATCTGGTCCACGTCCAGCAGCGCGGCGACGCGCGGCAGGATGTTCTTGCCGTTGCTGGTAGCGGGGGCCAGCACGTGGCTGTAAGCCTTTGCCCCGTTTTGATCAACAAGCGCAACGATCAGCGGCGCGACGTTTTCCGGCAGGGCGTGGGCGTAGGCTGCGTTGTCGGCAACCAGCACTTTGGCCACACCGGCGATCTTGGCAGCGGCTTCGGCAACGCCGCCCACGTTCTGGCCGGCGACCAGCACGTGCACATCACCACCGATCTGGGCAGCTGCGGCAACAGTGTTCAGGGTGGCCGCGGCTACGGCACCGTTCTCGTGTTCTGCGACAACCAGGACAGTCATTTCAGGCTCCTCATGATTAAAGCACCTTCGCTTCGTTGTTCAGCTTCTCGACCAGTTCGGCCACCGATTTGACCTTGACGCCAGCGCTGCGGGCAGCCGGGGCTTCAACCTTCAGGGTCTTGTTGGTGGAGGCGAGGGAAACGCCCAGCGCGTCTGGGGTAAGGGTTTCCAGCGGCTTCTTCTTGGCCTTCATGATGTTCGGCAGCGACGCATAGCGCGGCTCGTTCAGGCGCAGGTCGGTGGTGACGATGGCGGGCAGGCTCAGCGCAACGGTTTGCAGGCCGCCGTCGATTTCACGGGTGACGTTCAGCTTATCGCCAGCCACCTCAACCTTGGAGGCGAAGGTGCCTTGGGCGTAGCCGGTCAACGCGGCGAGCATCTGGCCGGTCTGGTTGTTGTCGCTGTCGATGGCCTGCTTGCCGAGGATGACCAGCTGCGGCTGTTCTTTGTCGACAACGGCTTTCAGCGCCTTGGCCACGGCCAGGGCGTTCAGTTCGTCAGCGGCTTCGACCAGGATGGCACGGTCGGCACCCAGGGCCAGGGCAGTGCGCAGTTGTTCCTGGGCAGTAGGTGGGCCGACGGAAACGACGACGATCTCGCTCGCAATGCCTTTTTCCTTCAGGCGAACGGCCTCTTCCACGGCGATTTCGCAGAAGGGGTTCATGGCCATCTTGGCATTTGCCAGGTCGACACCGGTATTGTCCGCCTTGACGCGCACCTTGACGTTGTAATCGACCACTCGCTTGACGCTTACCAGTACCCTCATAAGTTCTCCAGTCATTAATGCTACAAACGCGGGCAGGCGGTTGCCTGGCAATGACGGTAGCGCAGTGGGGGGAGGCGGGGATCGTCCGTTTCAACTAGCCAACAGCGTGTTGCTGTTGAGTTCAATCAGTCCCTAGCAACTCGTCTAGCGCGCGGCTTAACCCATCCAAGGTGCAAGGCTTGCTAATAAAACGGGCATTCGACGGAAGAAACCCAGGCGTGAGCACCGTGTTGCCGGACACGATGATGACGGGAAGCTGCGGTAGGCTGGCCCAGATCGCTTTTGCCAGGTCCAAGCCGTTGAGGTGGCCGGGCAGGCCTACATCGGTAACTACCAAGGCAAGAGCGGGGTCGTCGAGTTGCTGCAGGGCTTCATCCGCGGTGGCGCACTCGGTGACATCGTGGCCCAAGTGCGTTACCGCTTCGGCCATGAGCCAGCGAAGGATTTCGTCGTCTTCGACCACTAGCACTCGGCTGCGCATATCACTCTCCCTGCCTATGGTCACTAGACATCGCTTATAACGAGTCGTTTTCAAAGGCTGACGGAAGGTACAACGCTTTCGTTCTACCGCTGGCGCTAGATCGGCTAGGCTGTTCGGACGGTTGATAAGTAGAGGATCGAGACCCCTATGAGGCTGTCCGACTTCATCGAGAACAGCATGGAGGCGATACTCCAGGCGTGGGAGCGGTACGCGCGCTCGGTTGATACAGACCTGCCCAAGCAGGACTCTACCGGCTTGCGAAACCATGCGGAAAAGATATTACGCACTGTTGCGGCAGACATGCGAACGTCGCAGAGCAGGCAGCAACAGGCCGAAAAGGCGCAGGGAAAAGGGCCCAGGACATCCAGCGATACAGCCGCGCAGACCCATGCGGTTGCCCGTTTGATCGCTGGTTTTTCGATGGATCAGATGGTGTCCGAGTACCGGGCTTTGCGTTCAAGTGTTTTGTCACTCTGGCTTGCCCAGGAGGTGTTTGCACAGGCGCATCAAGTTCAGGACATCATTCGGTTCAATGAGGCCATTGACCAGGCGCTGGTGGAATCGATTGCGGCCTATGGGGCAGCGGTCGAATCCACCCGCAAAATGGTGCTCGCAGTGCTTGGCCATGATTTGCGCTCCCCCTTGGGCGCCATACTCATGGCAGGCGACTTGATCCATCGGCAGAAGGGGTTGAACGAGAAGGGCAAAGTGCTAGCTAGCCAGGTGTGTACCAGTGCCCGCCGGGCGAACCTGATGATCAACGACCTGCTGGACCTGGCCCGTTGCAACCTGGGTACGGGCATTCCAGTGCACCTGCAGCAGGTTGAGTTGAACTTGATCTGCCACGCTGTTGTAGACGAACTACGCACGGCGTTCCCGGGGGCAAGCATTTTATTGGATGAGCAGGCGCACATCACCGGGCAGTTCGATGCTGAGCGGATCGCGCAGGTGTTCACCAACCTGATAGGCAATGCCCTTCGACATGGCGATTCGACGGCCCCGATCACGGTTACGCTGGGCAACCTGCAAGGTGTTCCACGGATAACGGTTCATAACTCGGGTGAGCCTATTCCCCCCGAAGTGATACCGTTTCTGTTCAAACCCGAAGGGCGATACTCAAGCTATTCATCGGGCGAACGGGGCTCGGCGGCCGGGCTTGGCCTTGGGCTGTTCATCGCTTCGGAGATAGTGGCGAGCCATGGCGGCAGGATTGAGGTGGAGTCGAGCGAAGCGCAAGGGACGACGTTTGAGGTAATGCTGCCCACATCCGCTGAGTGACCCTGATGTTCGTCAAGGGCCGCATGAAGGCGCGTGGGCCGCTACCCAACCAGAGCTACAGCGTGCCTGCCTGAAGGCTATGACCACCGGGCCCTGCACCGGCCCGGTGATGGTGCACGGCCTTACCAATTATGCGTATAGCTGGCCGTCAACACAGTGCCGGGTGCCGGCAAGTGGCTGGTGTTGTTGTTATTGCGCAGCAATTGGCTGTAGAGCGGGTAGTAGTCACGGTTGAACAAGTTCTGGATGCCGACGCTGACCTTATCGTCGGGGGAAATTTGGTACTGGCTGACCAGGTCCACTGTGGTATAGGTGCTGACCTGGTGGCGACCAAAGCTGTCCAGGCCATCGAGCCTATAGTCTTTGCCATCGAAGAACGTGGCTTGCAAGCGGTTGCTCCAGTCCAAGGTCGGCTTGTATTGCACGTAAGCGGTCAGTTTCAGTGGTGGTACGCGATAGCCGGTCATGTCTTGCCAGCCTTTGCCATCGGGCTTTTCGCGCCCACGCATCCAGGTTGCGCTGCCCCCGGTGCCCCATATCGCATCGTCCGACAGCCAATCGGCACTGGCTTCAGCACCGTAGATGCGCTCCTTGGTACGGGTCAGAATCAGGCCATTGTTGAAACTTTGCACGTCCCCCAGTTTGGAGGTGGTGTAGAACAATGCCAACGTGCCCAGGGTGTTGCTGCCCAGTTCGCCGCGCCAGCCAAGCTCATAGTTGTTGGTTTTGACCGGCTCCAGGTTCGAGGCATCGAGGTCGAAGCCACGGCGCGCATTGCGCAGCTGAATGCCCACGTCGGGCAATTGAAAGCCCTGGCTGAAGGAGGCGTAGACTTCTTGGCCAACCACTGGCGAATAGACGATGCCAAGGTTCGACAGCAGCGCATCGTAATGAATGTCGCCGCCCTTCACCGCCACTGGGGAAGCAGCCTTGGATTCGGACAATGGCACGAAGTCATCGAATTTGGCGGTGGAGTATTCGTAGCGCAGGCCGCCGTCCACCGACCACTGCTCATTGAAGCGATGCTGTAGCTGCGCGAAGGCACCGGCGCTTCGGGTTTTGAGCGCCGGTAGGTAGGTGAGCTTGCCAGTCTTGTCGAAGACCAGGCCGCCACTGGCGTCATACGCCGCCGGGTCGAAGACATCCAGCGGCATGTCGCTGCGTTCCTGGTTATAGTCGCCACCCCACACCAGCTCGGTACTGCCGCTGTCGCCAAGGGGCGTGCGCAGGGTAAGGCGGCTGCCAAAAACTTCGCTGTTTTGCATGATCTGGTCTACGTTGCCGCCACGGGTGGCAACGGCCCGGGCGTCGAACGGGGTGAAGCGGGTGAAGTAGTCCCGGTAATACATTTGTGCAGAAAGCCGGCTTCCGAGAATGTCGAGGTTCTCGTACTCCAGGTTCAACAGAGTGTTGCGGATGCGGTTCTGTTCGTCGAGGTCCAGGCCCTTGATGGCATTGGCCGGCACTGAGCCTGCGGCGAGTTTGGCGACGCTTGGGTCGGTGGCGTAGTCGGTGTCCTGGCGTGCGTCGTAGTGGCTGGCTGCAAGCTGGATGCGCTGGTTTTCGTCGATGTGCAGCCCCAGCTTGCCGCCGATGTTGTAGATGTTCGAGTCGAACAGGTCGCCTTGGCTGGGCTCTGGGGCGATCCGCTCGCCGTGCGCATCGTACGAGCCACCGATGTGACGGGTACCGAAGTCGAAGGCGTAATCCACCGCGCCTTGGGCGCCGGCAAAATACTGTTGGAACTGGCCACCCAGGCCATCGCTACCCAGGCGGGTAAGCGGCGAGGTGGCGCTCAAGCTGGTTTCGGCACGGTTTTCGCCACCGGCAGGCCGTGTGGTAATGGCGATGATGCCACCGGTGGCGCCGCTGCCGTAAATAGCGCTGCTACCGCGGATGACTTCGACCCGTTCGATCAGTGCCGGGTCGATGTTGGCCAGGTTGCGCGAAGAGTCGCGGTTGGTATTGAGCGGCACCCCGTCGACCATGACCAACAGGCTGCGCCCGCGCAGGGTTTGGCCGTACTCGGTGACGGTTCGGCTGGAGTCGGACATGCCCGGAACCGCCTTGGCCAGTATCGTGGCCAGGCTTTCTGAACCCTGGCGTAATTCTTGGAGTTGTTCGTGCTCAAGCAGGGTGGATTGCCGGGTCGCGGAAACCAGGCTGCTGCTGGTGCGCGAGGCGGTGATTTCCATCTGCGCCATTTCCACCGGCACGCTTGGGGTTTCGGGGCTGGCAGGGGCAGCCTGGGCAATGATGACGAATGTGCGCTGGTCCTTGGCCTGTACTTGCAAGCCACTGCCCTTGAGTAGCGTTTGAAGTGCTTCCTCGGGGGTGAACTGCCCCTTCACCGCGGGTGCGTTGTGGCCCGCACCGAGATCGCTGGCAAAGATGATCTGCACCGAAGACTGTTGTGCGAGGGCGTTGATGGCCTCACCCAACGGTGCGGCGGGGAGATCCACGTTCACCCTTTCCCGGCCTTGGGCCGACATTGCGATGAGCAAGCTACTGGCAAGCAATGACAGACGTAGTTGACGACTGCGAAGAGGAAAATGCACTTCTCGAATTCCTTTTAGGTGGTGTTTTTCCAATAGCCGCCATGGGCATTGCGAAACCCTACCTGCGGTTGAGAATTATTTTCCAGTCGGTTTGCGTTGGACCTGCACGCTGCCATCCTTTTGTGCCAGCACGGTAACGGGCAGGATGCTTGGCAGCAGATCCAATAGCCGGTCGACATTGCGCGCCTCGAACACCCCGGTCACTTTCAGCGCGGCCAGGCTTGGGTCGCTGAGGTGAATGGGGGCCTTGCGATAGTGGCGCAGCAAAGCCAGCGCTTCGTCCAGCGGCGTCTGCTCGAACACGATACGGCCCTCTTTCCAGGCCGTCGCCTTGGTGGCGTCGACCTTTGCCACCGGCATCAGGTGCCCACCAATGGCGTCGACCTGTTGCCCTGGCAGGAGGATGACAGGCGTTTGCCCAGCAGCCGTTGCGGCGACCTCCACGCGCCCACGCGCCAAGGTCACCCGGACGTTGTCGTGATCCAGGCGACGAACATTGAACAACGTACCGAGCACCTTGACGTTAGCGAGACCAGCGGACACTACGAAGGGGCGGTACAAGGCCGGGGATACTTCGAACAGGGCTTGCCCAGCGCGCAGGCTGACCTTGCGGCTAAGCAGGTGCCAACTGACATCGACTTGAGTGCCGCTGTCGAGCAGCAGTGTGCTGCCATCGCTGAGCAGCACCGTGCGCTGTTCACCCACGCGGGTAGCGAAACGCTCGCTGTTATAGGCGGGGTTAAGCCAGGCCAAGGCGGCAAAGGCGACCGCAAGCGCAAGCGTGATACCGGCTGGCTTGAGTGCTTTGGAGCGGGCTGGCCTACGAGGCGGCACGGGGAACAGCTGCTTGAGCTGTTCGCGGTGCCGCCCCAGTGCGTCGTCCAATGGCGCCGGTTCCGGTTGCTTGGTCATGCTTGCCCCTCATCGCGTCCCAGCCGTTGCCGGCATGCCGCCAACCCCAGGCGTAGGTGCTTTTCCACGGTCTTGATGGAAATACCGAGGCGATCGGCTACTTCGACCTGGGGCATTTGGTGAATTTTGTGCATGACGAAAACGGCCTGGCAACGGGGTGGGAGCTCAGCGATGGCGTTGACCAGCAATTGAAACTCGCGCTCGCTGTCATACCGGCTTATCGGCGTCGCCGCGGGGCAGGCCACCTCAGGCAGTTCGGCGATGGCCTCTACCCAGGCGGCGCGGCGACGCTCGCTACGGTAGCGACTGACGGCGGTGTCGGTGGAAATTTTGCGCAGCAAGGCCAGTGGGGTGTGAACGTCTTCCTTCTCACCGCGCTCGAGCAATTGCACACACACGTCATGCACAACCTCGCGTGCCATGCTGCGGTCGCCGAAGCGTCGACGAATGTGGTCCACCAGATCGTCGTAGTGACGTACCAAGGTAGACAGCAGCGTCGGTTTGGCGGGGTCGAATGACACGGTTCATCCTGAAAGAAAGCGAGGCTACGAAGCGAGGATCGAAGTGTAAATGAGAAATAATTACAAATAAACACCTTTGCAATGTGCTGGATCAGGGGTGGGTTAGCGGGTTGTCTTGTGCAGGTCGGCAAGGCCGCATGATCAGCAATGAGCCGCGGCTACCTGCTTGCGCTCCCCGATAGGAGAAACACCGAAGAAACGGCTGTAGCATTTGGAAAAATGCGCTGGCGAAATGAAGCCACAGGCGAGTGCGATATCGCGTACTTGCGACTCACTGTGCAGCAACAGTTGCCGGGCGCGCGACAGGCGTAATTCAAGGTAATACTGGCTGGGGGTACTTTGCAGGTGCTTGTGAAACAGACGCTCCAACTGGCGAACTGAAATGTCGTTCAACTGTGCCAGTTCCTCCAGGGTCATGGGGTCTTCAAGGTTGGCTTCCATGATGCTGACGATCTGGCTGAGCTTGGGTTGGGAGGTACCTAGCCGTTGTCGCAAGGGCACGCGCTGGCGTTCTTGTGAGCTGCGGACTCGATCACATAGCAGCAATTCGGCCGCATGTGCGGCGATGTCGCGCCCGCCAGGTTCACGGCTGATAAGTTGCAAGACCATGTCCATCGAGGCCACGCCACCAGAGCTGGTGTACCGGTCACGGTCAAGTTCAAACAACTGGTTGGAAATGATGATTCCCGGAAAACGCTCTTTCAGCGCTTCGATATCTTCCCAGTGGATGGTGCAGCGGTAACCGGTGAGCAAATTGGCGCGCGCCAACAAATGACTACCGGTGCAAATGCCACCCAGTGCCACCTGATCATGGGCGAGCTTGCGCAGCCAGTTCAGGATGGCGCGGGTATTGTGGTCGGAGACGATGGGGTTCGGCCCGACCACGAACAGCATGTCCAGCTTGGGCGCATCTTTGATGCTGTATTCAGGCAGGATGCGCATGCCGTTGCTGGCGCTCACCGGCTCCATGTCGGCGGCGATGATCAGCGTTTGGAACATCGTCCTACGCGCGGCCAGGTTAGCCATGCGCAAGGTCTCTACGGCAGAGGCGAAGCCGATGGTGGTGAAATTGGGAATTACCAAAAACCCGATGATCTTGGGCGGGGGGGCATTGACAGGGTATCCCGTGGCCAGCGGGGGGGATTTCAGCGTACCCATCAAACGGCTCCTTCAATGCAAAATGATGTGCTCTGCGCTTGTTTGCCGATAGCGGCAATTTATTGTGAACAAGGTATTTATGCCAACGTAGAGGGCATACTACACGGCGCGATCGGGCTAGAGGGGCACACTGGCCGATATTCGCCCCCTGTTTACGGCTTGACGCTAAAAAGTGAAAAACCCTGCGAAGGCATAGCCTTCGCAGGGGAAAGCGGCTTAGCCAGTTTTAGGCGGATTTGGCTGCAGCACTGGGCAGTGGGGGTTTCTTGGCCGAGAAGATCGAGCTCATGCACACGATGGACAATGCCAGCGCACCGGTTGCCAGCACTTCCATGCGGTGGCCTGGCATGATCAGCATCATCGCCAGAATGCCGATGATGGAGGCGACGACCACGTAGCTCAGCCAAGGGAACAACCACATCTTGAAGGCCATGACCTGACCGCGGCGGGTCATCTGCTTGCGCAGGATCAGTTGCGATACCGCGATGGCCAGGTAAACCAGCAGTGCTACCGCACCGGAGCTCGCCAGCAGGAAGGAAAACACCTCGTCCGGTGCGAAGTAGTTCAACGCCGTAGTCAGGAAGCCTACAGCGGTGCTGGCCAGTACCGCGACGAATGGCACGCCGACCGATGAGGTGCGCTGAAGGAATGCCGGGCCGTCGCCACGTTTGCTGAGCGAGTAGACCATGCGCGATGCGGTGTAGATCGCCGAGTTGAGGCAACTGGCAACGGCGATCAGGACGACGATATCCACGATCATCTTGGCGTGCGGGATATTCATCAGCTCAAGGGCTCTTTGATAGGAGCCGACCTGCACCAGCATAGGGTCGTTCCAAGGCACGATCGAGACGATCAGGAACACCGAGACGATATAGAAGATGCCCATGCGCCAGACGACTGAGTTGGTGGCGCGGGTGATCTGTTTGGAGGGGTTTTTCGACTCGGCGGCGGCGATGGTGACGATTTCAGTGCCCATGAAGCTGAACACCGTGGTCAGCATGGCACCAATTACAGCAGCCATGCCATTGGGCATGAAGCCGCCGAAGTCATTGCTCAGCTTGACCACGCCACTGACGCTGAGGTTTGGCAGCACGCCGGTCAGGGCCAGCGCACCCAGGGCGATGAAGCCCAGCACGGCAATGACCTTGAGCATGGCGAACCAGAACTCGAACTCGCCATAGCGGGCAACGCTGAACAAGTTGGTGACGGTCAGCAAGGCGGTAACGGCCAGTGCGAACTCCCAGGTTTCAATCGCCGGGAACCACGCATGCAGGATAGCCGCTGCGGCAATCGCTTCGATTGGAATGACCAGCACCCAGAACCACCAGTACAGCCAGCCAATGGTAAAACCGGCCGTGCGCCCCATGGCGCGTTCGGCATAGGTGGAAAACGAACCGGTATCAGGGGAGGCAACTGCCATTTCACCGAGCATACGCATGACCAGCACAACCAGTGTGCCGGACATGATGTAGGCCAGGATGGCGGCTGGGCCGGCTGCGGCAATAGCATGCCCCGAGCCGATGAAAAGGCCGGCGCCGATAGCGCCGGCTATTGAGAGCATAGTGACGTGGCGCTGCTTGAGGCCGGGGGCCAGAGTAGAGTGGCTGGACATTATCATTACCCTTGTTGTTATAGATGGCGGGTGAACAGCTAATGCGAATGGTGCTCTGGACAATTAATGCAGTGTCGTGACGCTTAGTTGAATGCCTCGCGGACGGCGTTGCTGATGCCTTCGGTGCAGACGCGCAAAATCAACTCGCCTTTCTCGCGGCTGGCGCCCTTGGGTGATGACAGGGTTCCACAGGCCGGTGTGCGCTCAGGCATGATCGGGAACACATCGTAGGGGGGGAAGGTGGCGGGCGGATGATCGACGGCGCGGGCCAGGTCGACTTTGTCGGGGTGCAGGGCGAGCATCAACGAGGTCTCGAAGACTCCCCCGTGCTCGATGTCCCAACCAAGGAATCCGTCCGGGTACAGCTCCTCAATCACCTCGGGGGCATTGACGAAATCCCAGTACGACAGGACTACGACCTTGAAGTCGGTGATGCCGGCATAACGCAGCTCGCGCAGCGCCAGGTCGATGCCTTCGACGATGAACATGGAGTTCTCGTAGTGCCCGTTCATCAGCACCAGCTGGCGCGCGCCATGCCGGGCCAGCTCCCTGATGATGTCCTGGATGGTATGCGTCAATGTCGCGCCATCCAGGCTGGTGGTGCCGGGGAAGTGATTGCCGCCGCCCGACTTTTGTTGCGACTTGTAGCCGTAGGCCAGGGCAGGCAGTACCAGGCCGTTAACATTGCGCGCTACCGCCTTGCACAGCGCAGTGGGTAGTAAGACGTCCACTTCCATGCACAGGTGATGGCCGTGTTGCTCCAGGGCGCCCACGGGTAAGAAAATCGGGCTGCCGGATGCTACACGCTGGGCGTACTCCGGCCAGGTGAGTTCGCCAATCACTACGCTATCGTTCATCGGGTGGTCTCTCTATGTTCTTGTAATCGTTGAGGTCGTCCGGCTTGTAGCAGGTAGCAGATGTCGCAATTGGATCAGATTGCAACCTGCAGGAATTGTCAGTTTCCGACCTGGAGTTGACCAATGCTGCCGCAGCTGTAGCCGTGGGCGCTGGGTGGCCCTGGCCGCGCGGCGAGGGGCGAGTTTGAAAAACTACAGGTCGGAAAAGTGCAAACCGCCCTGATGGCAATCTGCTGCAATCGGTAATCAACAAGGCGATAAAAATGTGGCCAGGCGTGACGAGAACACGACGGTGCCAAGGCATGTTTTGATTACCGAGGATATCTTCATGACGTATCGCGCCGATTTGTCACGCCGTACATTCATCAAAAACAGCAGCGTGCTTGCCGGTGCGGCAGCACTGGGCACCTGGCTGCCCAGCAACAGTTGGGGCGCAGCAGAAAAAGAACTGGTGATATTGGCTTGGGCCGGGCATGCCGCCCCCGATATCGTGGCTGATTTCGAGCGCCAGCACGGTATCAAGGTGCGTGCCAAATACTACACCGGCGGCGATAACATGCTTGGGCTGATAGCCCAGTCGCCACCCGGTACATTCGACCTGATCTTGTCGGATGCCGAGTATGTACAGCAACTTAACGCAGCCGATTATATCGAGCGACTAGACCCGGCGGATTACCCGTTCGATGACTTCTTTCCAGAATTCCAACACTTCCCGGGCCACTGGAAGGGGGATGAGTTGTATTCGGTGATGGTCCGCTTTGGTTTTCTTGGGATTGCCTTCAATACCCAACTGCTGGCCGAATCCAGAGTCAAAAGTTACCAGGTATTCTGGGACGAAAGTCTAAAGGGCAAGGTGGGGCACTTCGATTGGCACTTGCCGAATCTTGGGCAAGTTAGCCTGCTCAATAACAACCGTCTGCCCTACGACATTGATGCTGCGCAGTGGAAAAAGGTGCAGGAAAAAACCTTGAGCCTGCGCAGCCAAGTGGGCGGCTTCTTCGACTATGGCGGAACGTTCGCCTCGCTGAAGAATGGCCAGGTGCATGCGATGTGTGGCATTGGCGACTGGATCACCGGTGTTCTGCAGCGTGCCGGGGCCCCGGTGAAAACCGTCGTGCCAGAGGAGGGTGGCTTGCAGTGGACCGAATCCTACTGCATTGCGAAAAAGGCCCGTAGCCCCGAGCTGGCAAAAAAGTTCATTCAATACATCACCTCACCCGAAGGCCAGGTTAAGTCGGCGAAGATGGAGGCTTATCCAGCGCTGATACCCAACAAGCGCGGCTGGGCGTTGCTCAACCAAGTCGACCCGGCTGAAGCGAAACGGCAGGGCATGGTACTGGGCCAGCGCAACGTCATGGACGATATCCGCGAGGGACGTATCCAGTACCGCGCGCTCCCGGTGCAACAGAACTTGGAGCAATGGAACGACTTTTGGTCGGAATACAAGGGCGCTTGACGGCGCGCAACGAGGACCGGCGTAATGATCTCGAACAAGGTATCGCCCCCGCTGCCCGCCCGTGAGCAACCCAGTGACACGCGTGCTTCTGCTCAAAGCAGGCGAAGCTTTCGCCTGCCTTGGTATGGGTTGAGTTTTTCTTTACCGATACTGATCTGGCAATGGGTGTTCTTTGTATTCCCGCTGGTATTCCTGGTGACCATCAGCTTCTGGTTAGTCCGCAACTTTCGCATGCAACCGGCATTCGAAAGCCTGAACTGGAGCTACATGTTCAGCCGCGGGTTCTTCTGGGATGCCTACTTCCACACCTGGGCCATGGCAGCAGGTGCTTGTGCCCTGATCAGTGTCGTGGCGTTCCCCTGCGCCTACGCCATTGCCTTCAAGTTTCGCGCAGCGACCCGGCAGTGGCTGATCTTGCTGTTGATTACACCTTTTTTCACCAGCTACCTGGTCCGCACCTATTCCTGGCAAGTCTTCCTCAGCGATCAAGGCTTGCTCAATAGCGCGCTGGCACTGCTGGGAATAGGGCCATTGCCCATGCTCAATACTGCCTTCGGCAGTTACGTGGGTTACTTCACCCTGTGCTTGCCGCTGGTGGTGCTGTTGCAGGTGTTCAGCCTGATGTACATCGACCGAACATTGATCGAAGCGGCGCACAACTTACGCGCAGGCCGTGTGCGCACGGTGTTTCTGGTGATCATACCGTCGGCGCGGGTGGGCATCGTGGTGGCGGCGCTGTTCTGTTTCATCATGACTTTCGGCGATTTTGTCAGCCCGCTTTACCTCGGTGGCGGCCAACCGCCGACCTTGAGCACGCTCATTACCGACACCACCAAATCAGGGCAGCAATGGCCGCGTGCGGCGGTCATTGCCACGACGATGATCGTGACCTTGCTCATGGTGGCGTTCCTGATGGTTCGCTATGCCTACCGGAGGCGCGCATGAACGAGCATCGTGTCATCAACTTCATGTTGCGCAGCTTTGTCGCCGTGGTCTTCCTGTTCATCCTCACGCCGATCATTGGCAGCTTCGTGTTCTCCTTCAATGTCGACCGTTTCCCATCCTTGCCGCTGGGTGGGTTCAGTTTGCGCTGGTACGAGGCGATCGCAGCAGACCCGCAAGTGTGGCAAGCGTTCAAGAACAGCCTGGTCGTCGGGGTGGTGGTCTCGTTGGTTTCTACGCTGCTCGGTTTTACTGCGGCGTATACCGACTTCCGTTACCACTTTTTCGGCAAGTCGGTGTACATGGCGCTGGCACTGCTGCCACCGACCATCCCCGTGGTGATCCTTGGCCTGGCGATGCTGGCGTTCTTGTCGCGGGTCGGCCTGTCGGGCGAGCTGCAGGCCGTGATGATCAGCCACATTGTGATGTGTTCGCCTTTTGCGATGGCGGTTATCCGCATGCGCCTGGCGCAGATGGACCCGCAACTGGAGGCGGCGGCCTGGAACCTCGGCGCCAGCCAGTGGAACGCCATGCGCTGTGTGATCCTGCCGTTCACAGCGCCAAGCATTTTCGCCGCACTGTTCGTGACCATGGCGGTGTCGTTCGACGAGTTCGCGGTTGCCTGGTTTGTCTCGGGGCTCAACGAGACGGTGCCGGTGCGCATTCTCAATACCTTGCAAGGCCAAGTGAGCCCGACCATCAACGCTATCGGCACGCTCGTGTTCATCACCACGATCACGCTGACGACCCTCGCGCAGCTGTTGCTGATGAGCCGGCAGAAAAAGCCCGCTGACGGCAAACGCAGTTGAACCCTTCATGCCTATGCAGGACTTGAACATGACGCAACCGTTAGTGGTATTCGACAACGTGGTGAAACACTTCGGCAGTTTCGTGGCTGTCGAACCGATGAACCTGGAAATCTACAAGGGCGAGTTCGTGGCGATCATGGGCTCCAGCGGCTGTGGCAAAACCACCACGCTGCGCATGCTGGCTGGGCTCGACAAGCCAAGCTCAGGCGAGATTCGCTTGAACGGCCAGCGCATCAACGACCTTTACTCGTGGCAACGAGACACGCCGCTGGTGTGGCAAAACCTGGCGTTGTTCCCGTTTTTGAATGTGGTGGAAAACGTTGAATTTGGCTTGCGGATGCGCGGTATGGCCAAGGCCGCGCGGCGCAAGAAAGCATTGCAATGGCTAGAACGGCTTGACCTGGCGGAGTTCGCCACGCGGGACATCAGTATGCTCTCCGGCGGGCAGCGCCAGCGCGTAGCCTTGGCTCGTTCGCTGGTCACCGAACCGTCGATCCTGCTGCTGGATGAGCCGCTCAGCGCGCTCGATGCGCACTTGAGTGTGCGCATGCAGGCGGTGTTGACCGGTTTGCAGAAGGACTTGGGTATCACCTTTGTGTACGTCACCCACAGCCAATCGGAAGCCTTTGCCATGGCTGACCGGGTGGTGATCATGAGCCGCGGTCGGGTCGAGCAGATGGGTTCGCCGAAGAATATCTTTCTGGAACCACATAACCGTTTTGTCGCCGAATTCGTGGGTGGCAAGAACATTTTCGCCGGGGTTGCCCTTGGTTTCATCGATACAGGGCTGGTTCGAATCGATTCGCCCCATGGTCGCTTCCGTGCACGCGTGCCTGAAGGCCGCACGGTTGGTTTGGGGGAGGAGGTAACGGTGTGCATCGGCGCCGAACATATCAACCTGACCACGCAACCGACAGCCGATTGCCAGTTGCCTTGCACGGTGGTGGGTGAGGAGTTCAACGGCTCGATGGTCAACGTTTACCTGGAAACCCGCGACGGCCTGGAGTTGCAGGTGCAGCGGCCGAACGCGGACTACCACGCGCTTGAGTTGAAGGCCGGCCAGACCGTGTATGCCGGCTGGGCTGATGCGCGTGCGCTGATTTTGCGTGGCAATTAGGGGTCGAAATCTGACATATCTGGCCAAGCAACTGCTGGGACAATCGTGAAGTTCGCAGTAAACGCTGCGTGGGTAAAGAAGGAGGCAGTACATGCAGCATTTAACTGAAGTCGCCCAGCAGCGGGTAAGCACCGTGCGCATTGGCTTCTTGTTGAGCGAAGGGTTCGATTTCTACGCGTTGGCCGCCGCGTTGGAGCCGTTGCGCCTTGCCAATGAAGTTGCCCGGTGCGCTGTGTGCCAGTGGCAGATCCTTAGTCTTAGCGGTTGGTCGTTGAAGGCGAGCAACGGCATTGCCACGGCCACCGTGGAGTTGAGCCAGGCGAAACCACTGGATGTACTGATTGTGTGCCGCGGTGATGAAATGGGTTCAGGCACAGGCGCGCTACAACCGCGCCACCGTGTATCGAGGCCGACGATGCGCCGCTCGGTGGGGCAGGTGACGTGGTTGTTGCCCCCCGTTGCCGATCAGGCAGACCTGCCTGCCGGTCACATCCGGTATGTGCATACGCCGAGTCGCGTTTCGGAACAGGTCCAGCAGACCCTGGCGTTGATCACGCCGTCTACCTACCCCCTACTTGGAATCAACGAACTGGCAGCGCTGATCGGGGTTTCGCGGCCCGTTGTTGAACGCTTGTTCGCGCACCGCGCACACTGAATCGTCACCCTCTGTTGCCGGGGTTTGCGCCTGCAATGGGCGCGACTGCAACGGGCCCGCACTGCAGGGTTTAAAACCCCGCATATAGCCTGCCCACTGCGTTGTTGGTTTTCTGCCTGCTATCGCCATAGACCCCAATAAAAGGTGCTGCTCGCGCGCGCGGGAACGCGTGGCGAGTACCCTGCAGCCAAACCGCCTTTTCAAACAACGACGCCTGAAATTCGGTGCAGATTTTCTGCGCCTTCGCAGCCTTTAGCCTCGTTTGCAGGGCGACGGATCTGATCACTTACGGGTCGGATTCGCGCAAAAAAGCATTCGGTTTATCTGGTCGAATGATCACCAGTGGCACCGATAACTGGGCCTCTCTGCTGCTCACTACCAAGGAATAGAAGACATGCAAATGCCAACAACCATTCAGATCAAGAACGGCAAAAAAGTTAAGCCAACGTTCTCGCAACAGGAATATGCCAACCGTCAGTCCAAGTTGCGCAGTTACCTGGCACAAAACAATATCGATGCTGCGGTCTTCACTTCCTACCACAATATCAACTACTACAGCGACTTCCTTTACTGCTCGTTCGGCCGCCCCTATGCACTGGTGGTAACGCAGGAAGCGGTCGTGTCGATCAGCGCCAACATCGATGGTGGCCAGCCATGGCGCCGTACGGTCGGTACCGACAACATCATTTACACCGACTGGCAGCGTGATAACTATTTTGTCGCGATTCAGCAGGCACTGCCCAAGGCTGGGCGTATCGGCATCGAGTTCGACCACCTGAACCTGATGAACCGCGACAAACTGGCCAGCCGTTATCCGCAGGCCGAACTGGTGGATATCGCCGCGCCGTGCATGCGCATGCGCATGATCAAGTCGGCTGAGGAACACGCGATCATTCGGCAGGGGGCCCGGGTTGCCGACATCGGTGGTGCAGCGGTCGTGGAGGCCCTGCGTGATCAGGTCCCTGAGTACGAAGTGGCGCTGCACGCTACCCAAGCGATGGTGCGTGAAATCGCCCGTACTTACCCGGACTCCGAGCTGATGGATACATGGACCTGGTTCCAGTCCGGCATCAATACCGACGGCGCCCACAACCCAGTGACGTCGCGCAAGGTCAACAAGGGCGACATCCTTAGCCTCAACTGCTTCCCGATGATCGCGGGTTACTACACCGCGCTGGAACGGACGCTTTTCCTGGACCACTGCTCCGATGAACACCTGCGCCTTTGGGAAGTCAACGTCAAGGTGCATGAGGCGGGCCTGAAACTGGTCAAGCCCGGCATGCGCTGCAGCGATATCGCCCTGCAGTTGAACGAGATCTTCCTGGAGCACGATCTGCTGCAATACCGCACGTTTGGCTACGGCCACTCGTTCGGGACGCTGAGCCACTACTACGGTCGCGAGGCAGGCCTAGAGTTGCGTGAAGACATCGACACCGTACTCGAGCCCGGCATGGTGGTATCGATCGAGCCGATGATCATGCTGCCCGAGGGCCTGCCCGGTGCTGGCGGCTACCGTGAACATGACATCCTGATCGTCAATGAGCACGGCAGTGAAAACATCACCAAGTTCCCGTACGGCCCAGAGCACAACATCATCAAGAAGTAACTGACCAAGCCGCACAGGCACCCTGTGCGGCTTTTTGCCCTTCGACAGTGCCGGGCGTGTGGCGGGCAGGCATGGTACAGGCTGAATGAGGCCTGTGATGCGAGAAACGGTTGGCGCAGTAGGATGAACAAGCACGGCACTCAGTTCAGCCCGGCTCCATCGCCGTGTTCTTTTTCCAGCCACGCAGGTTCATGACACACAGGCAGACCTGCAAAATGATCAGCGCCCAGGCCTGCGCCTGCCAGCCCCAGGCTGCCCACAGCACATTACTCGCGATGAAACAGCAGAACCCAAGTTTGCGCCGGCCGGGCCGCCGCGAGCCAATGCACCAGGCGGCGGCCACAGTCAGGGCCATCGCCGGCCATTCGAGAAAGTCGATCCAGTCATCCATCATGCACGCCACCCACTTGATTGCGTTTCGATTTGTGACCGAGGAAAACCAAGCGCGGTTCAGATCGCTTATCCGGCAAGGCAGCTCTCTTGCAGTTGAACATTTGCCTGGCGCGAGCAACTGTTCGTGGCTGGGCAGTCGTTCAGCAGCGCTGTCCTCAGGCAGGCATCTCTATTGTTTTGTTTTTTTGTAAGCGACTGTTGTTAAAGCTTTTTATTTTTTGGCATGGATCCTGTGTCGGTGCTGCGGGGTGGCTCGGATAGTTTGCTACTGGGCGTATCGACCTGGCCCCTCCTGCCACCTCAACGCCTCAGCGCGGTGGCCGAACACCAACGATCAACGGGCGCCGAGAGCGCTGCACGAGGAAGGCATCCATGGTCCATGCGATTCTTGCACCCGCCGCGCACCAAGCGCTGCTGGCGGTAAACGACATCGAAGTAATCTACGACGGCGCTATTCTCGCTGTGGCCGGGGTTTCACTGCAGGTCGGGCAGGGCGATATCGTCGCGCTGCTTGGCGCCAACGGCGCTGGCAAAAGCACTACGCTGAAGGCGATCTCCGGGTTGGTCCAGGCCGACCGTGCGCAGGTCAGCCGTGGCCAAATCCGCTTTCAGGGGCAGGACACCGCCGGTGTCGCGGCCCACGCGTTGGCACGCGAGGGGATCGTCCACGTCTTGGAGGGGCGGCATGTATTCGCTCACCTGACCATCGAGGAGAACCTGCGCTGCGCCGGCTTTCTGCGTAACCCAACGCGGCGCGAGCTGGAACAGCAACTGGAGCGTATCTACGCCTGGTTTCCGCGTTTGAAGACCAAGCGCAAGGCACAGGCCGGGCTGACCTCGGGCGGCGAGCAACAGATGCTCGCCATTGGCCGCGCGTTAATGACCACGCCACGCCTGGTGCTGCTCGACGAGCCTTCGATGGGCCTGGCACCGATTATCGTCGAGGAAATCTTTGCCATCGTCGCCCAGCTCAACGCCCAGGAAGGGATGAGCTTTCTGATCGCCGAACAGAACATCAACGTCGCCCTGCGGCATGCCAGTTACGCCTACATCCTGGAGAACGGCCGGGTGGTGGGTGAGGGGGCCGCCGCCGAGCTGGCGGCACAGGAAGACATCCAGCATTTCTACCTGGGCGGCAAGGCCGGCTGATAGGCACCGACCTCTGCAGCAATGCCCTGACCGAGCCCTGCGCCCGGCCAGGGCCGCGCTCAGTTCCAGGGATGGCGCGGCGGCTTGATGCCGTTGAGCAGGTAGTTGCCGATGATGTGGTATTTCCAGCGTACCGGGTCGTGCAGGGTATGTACCCGAGCATTGCGCCAGTGACGGTCGAGGGCGTACTCCTCTAGGGTGGAGCGGGTACCGGCCAGTTCGAACAGGCGGTTGCTGGCGAGGATGGCCACCTCTGTGGTGAGCACCTTGGCTTCGGCGGTGCGGATGGAGGCCTCGGCCACACTCTCTTCGCTGGGTTCGCGTAGCGCCAGGTCGATGGCGTCCGCCGCCAGGTCCAGTACGGCCTCGGCGGCACGTAGGCGAATCTGTAGATCACCCAGTTGCTGGAGGATGTAAGGGTCATCGGTGGCCTTGTCCAGCCCGGAGTCGATCCAGGGGCGGGTATGCCGGCGCACGTAGTCCAGGGTGTCGGCCAACGCTCCTCGGGCCAACCCTGCATCGATGGCCGCCTGGATGAACTGCGAGATCGCCCCGCCAGCCGTGGGGCGGTCGAAGGCTTGCCAGATCGGCACCACCTGGCTGGCCGGCACGCGGACCTGCTCGATCAGCACCGTGCCGCTCGCCGTGGTGCGCTGGCCGAAGCTGGACCAGTCGTTGATCACCTTGAGCCCTTCGGTTTCCCGTGGCACGACGGCCAGGTGCGGGCGCCCCTGATCGTCCACGCTGACGATGGGAATCCAGTGCGCCAGCAGGGCGCCGGTGGAGAAGAATTTCTGCCCGTTGACTAGGTAGTCGTCGCCAGCGTGGGTGATCCGGGTCTGGAAGTCCGCGACATGCTTGCCATTGCGCTCGGAGAAGGCATTGCCGAAACGTGCGCCGGACAGGGCGAGGTCGAAGAA
This sequence comes from Pseudomonas sp. Leaf58, assembly GCF_003627215.1. NCBI lineage: Bacteria > Pseudomonadati > Pseudomonadota > Gammaproteobacteria > Pseudomonadales > Pseudomonadaceae > Pseudomonas > Pseudomonas sp. Leaf58. Next base: position 3,018,576 of record NZ_CP032677.1, on the reverse strand, counting down.
GAAACGCTTCTGCTCCTCGCTGGCGTCGAAACCGATGTGGGCGAGAATGACGAAGTGGTTCTGCGGCAACTGGCCGAGTGAGCCGTCGGCTGCCGAGATGATCTTGAACACCTCGCCGACGGTGCGGTAACTGGCGCCCAGGCCGCCATAGGCTTGGGGCACGATGATGCTCCAGAGGCCGCTTTGCGAGTAGGCCTCCAGCTCCGCCAGGGGCAGGCGGCGTTCGCGATCACGGGCGGCGGCTTCGCGGCGGAAGTCCTGTGCCAGGGCGTGCGCTGCCGCGATGGCTTCGCGCTCGCTGCCAAGACGGTGGGCTGGGATGCTGGATTGGCGCAGCACGATGGTTTCATCACGCTGCTGCAGGTGGTTTTCGCTCATTGATGGGTTCCTTCAGAAACGGTAGGCGAGGTTGAGGCTGTAAATGAACGGGTCGACGTCGACGCTGCCGACCTTCTGCCCGTCGATCTTCACGTTGCTGTCGATGCGGGCGTAACGCACATCGCCGCCCAGGCTCCACTGCTTGTCGAGGGCGAAGTCGAGGCCGGCCTGGAGCGCGGCGCCCCAAGAGTCGGAGAGTTCAAGTTTGGCGCCGTTGTCCAGGTGCTCGTCGTAGAAGTAGGTGTAATTCAGCCCCACACCGACGAAGGGGCGCACCTTGGCACCCGGTGCGAAGTGCCATTGCAGGGATACGATCGGCGGCAGGTGCTTGGTGCTGCCGACCTTGCCGCCGTTGAGCTGGATGTTGTGCTTGAACGGCAAACCGCCGAGGACGTCCAGCGCCAGGTTGGGGGTAAAGAAATAGGCGACGTTGAAACTCGGCCCGGTATCGTTGTCGATGTCGATCTTGCCGGGGGTGATGTTGCCGGGGTCGGAGGTCGGGACGATCTTGCTGATGCCGGCGCGAATCAGCCAGGGGCTCTCGGCAGCGAGTATTGGGGCGCTGAGCCCCAGGAGCAGACCGCCGAGCAGAGCAGGGCGGGACCAGGGTGCGGAGAGGCGCATGCATGGCTTCCTTTCGAAGTGTGAGGTCGATGCCGCCTCCGTGCGTTCGGTTGGCGTGGCACAGTCCTCTTTTCATCTTTCGTGCCACTCTCTAAGTTGCTGAAATAAAAGGAAATGTTTCTTTTGTGGAGTGTTTCGTGGGAGGCAGATTTCGTAAGTGCTGCTGCTGCACGAACAGGTCATCAGGCACGGCCTTTGGCCCTAGTGGCGCGCTGAAAAAATACGCCCACCCGCGAGCCGGGCTCGGGGTGGGCGTGATTGCAGCGGGCGTGGAGAGGTGTTTTCAGCGCTGCTTGGCGCCACCGCCGATCTGCCAGACATAGGGCGGTTCGCTGCCATTGACGTGCCAGTCACCGATGATGCGTTCCTTGTAGATCACCGGGTTGTGCGAGGCGGCGGTACGGGCGTTGCGCCAGTGGCGGTCGAGTTGCCTGGTGGTGCTGGTGCCGGACGCACCCAGGGTGTTGAACAGGTCGCTGGTGGCACGCAGCACCAGCTCCACGGCGGCCACCTGGGCCTGGGCCGACTCCAGCTCGGCGGCGATGTTAGCCTGGCGCTCGGCGCTTTCGTCATTGTCGAAGCGCGCCACGTAAGCCTGCTGCGCGGCCTCGCTGGCGCGTAGGGTGCCGGCCTCGGCGGCATAGATCAGCCCCGAAGCCCTGCCGATAACCTGCAACACCTGTGGATCCTCACTGACTGCTGCAGCATTGCCATGGCTGAACACGCGCGAACGCTTGCCGGTTTCCTGGCTGAAGTCGCGCACAGCTGCGCGGCCTGAACCGACGATGACGGCGAGCAGCACCAGTTGGTAGAAGGCCGTCTGGTACTTGAAACGGGTGGCGAAGTCTAAGATGTTCTCTTCCTCGACCACCGCGTTCTCGAACACCGAGGTGCCACTGCCGGTGGTGCGCTGGCCGAAGCCATCCCAATCGTCGCTCTGGGTGATGCCGGGCTGCTGGGTACGGATTGCCGCGATCACGTCGGCGCCAGTGTCGTCGCGGCGGGCGAACAGGTCGATCCAGTCGGAAAAGAGGCTGCCGGTGCTGTAGTACTTGGTACCGTTGACCACCCACTGGTCACCCTGGCGCGAGACACGGGTGATGACGTCGCCAATTTTCACCGCACCTACCTCTGTCCAGGCGCAGCCCACCAGATCGCCTTCGACGAAGCGTTTGAACCAGACGTCCTGCGGTGCGCTGGCATGGGCATTGAGACGATCCTCGACAAAGGCGAAGTGCCCGCGCAGCGCCTGCGGCACGTTGGAGTCGGCTTCGGCCAGCTCGATCAGTAGCTGGAACAATTGCGGCAGTGAGGCCCCCGCACCGCCGTGCTCGATGGGCACGCGCACGGCGCCGAAGCCGGCTTCCTTGAGCCAGCGAATGGGCTCGAAGGGCAGACTGCGGGTGCGTTCGCGCTCCACGCTGCCTTCGGCGATACGCGCGAAGACCGGGCGGAAGCGGGCGGCAAGGGATGGGTAGTCGGTGCCGGTAGATAGATGTGGCACATGGGCTTGAGCGGTCATCGCGGTTCTCCTCGATTGGTGCGATTACGGACCGTGGTGCCCTCGCAAACTCTGTGCCTTTCCAAAAAAACCTTTTAAATCAGTGGCTTGTATTTTCTCGCCGACACTCAGGCTGTACCGCTGGCAACAGCCTGTTGAACGGTTGTTGCCAGGCGGTCAGCTGGGCTTCCTGGCGTCACTGTTGCCTGGCGGTCATTCATTCAACAGCTTGCTTGCGCAGGTGCAGCAAGAGCTGTTTGATACATCGATCAACGTATTGATTTAAAAGACTTTTATTGGGTGGCACGGTTGCTGCTCAGGTACTCCCGAACGTAGCCCATACGGGCAGGAGGGATGTACATGAGCGCAAGCGTTATCAAAGTCGTGGTGGTCTCTGGCAGCCTGCGTGCGCCATCACGTACTCATGGGCTGCTGCAGGCCCTGGTGGAAAGGTTGCAGGCAAGGTTGCCGAACCTGGACGTGCATTGGGTGCGTATCGCCGCGCTGGCCGACGTATTGTCGGGCTCGCTCGAGCGCGACAGCGCCTCTGCCGCGTTGCAACCGCATCTGCAGGCGATCGAGCAGGCTGATCTGCTGCTGGTCGGCAGCCCGGTCTACCGGGCGTCCTACACCGGCCTGTTCAAGCATCTGTTCGACCTGGTCGACCATCAGTCACTCAAGGGCGTGCCGGTCGTGCTGGCCGCCACCGGTGGTAGCGAGCGCCATGCGCTGATGATCGATCACCAGCTACGCCCACTGTTCGCCTTCTTCCAGGCCCACACCCTGCCGTATGGCCTGTACGCCAGCGTCGAGGCCTTCGACCAGCATCGCCTGGCCGAGCCCGCGCAGTTCGAACGCATTGAGCGGGTACTCGATACCGTCAACACCTTCTTCCAGATCCCGGTCGCCACGGCGGCCTGACTTTCCGTGCAACAGGAGATATCGTCATGAGCCAACCGATCAAATTTGCCTACTGGGTACCCAATGTCAGCGGCGGCCTCGTCGTTAGCAAGATCGAGCAACGTACCCATTGGGACATCGACTACAACCGCAAACTAGCGCAAATCGCCGAACGCTCCGGGTTCGAGTACGCGTTGTCGCAGATCCGCTTCACGGCTGGCTATGGCGCTGACAATCAGCATGAGTCGGTGACGATCAGCCACGCCCTGCTGGCCGCCACCGAGAAGCTCAAGGTGATCGCCGCGATTCTGCCAGGGCCGTGGACGCCGGTACTGGCAGCCAAGCAACTGGCGACCATCGACCAGTTTACCGGTGGTCGTGTCGCCATCAACGTGGTGTCCGGCTGGTTCAAAGGAGAGTTTCGTGCCATCGGCGAGCCCTGGCTGGACCATGACGAGCGCTACCGCCGCTCCGAGGAATTCATCCGTGCCCTCAAGGGTATCTGGACCCAGGACAACTTCAGCTTCCACGGCGACTTCTACCGCTTCCACGACTACAGCCTCAAGCCCAAGCCGCTGCAGCGCCCGCATCCGGAAATTTTCCAGGGCGGCAGCTCGCGAGCCGCGCGTGACATGGCTTCACGGGTATCGGACTGGTATTTCACCAACGGCAACACCGTCGAGGGGATCAAGGCTCAGGTCGAAGATATCCGCAACAAGGCGGCCGCCAACGGCCATTCGGTGAAGATCGGGGTGAACGCTTTCATCATTGCCCGCGACACCGAGGAAGAAGCCCGCGCGGTGCTGGCGGAGATCATCGCCAAAGCCGACCCGGAAGCGGTCAACGGCTTCGGCAGCGAAGTGAAGAATGCTGGCTCGGCCAGCCCCGAAGGCGAGGGCAACTGGGCCAAATCCACCTTCGAGGATCTGGTGCAGTACAACGACGGCTTCAAGACCAACCTGATCGGCACGCCACGGCAAATCGCCGAGCGCATCGTCGCGCTCAAGGCAATTGGCGTTGATCTGATCCTCTCCGGCTTCCTGCACTTTCAGGAAGAGGTCGAGTACTTCGGCAAGCATGTACTGCCGCTGGTGCGCGAACTGGAGCAGGCGAAGGCCGCATCATTGGCCTTGGCCTGAGGCGCCCCACCATGCACGAGGAACTCGCGGACAACCTGCCGGCCAGCCTGCTGGCCCGCGCGCGCCAGCGCGCAGGTGATGTAGCGCTGCGCCACAAGCACCTGGGTTTGTGGCAGCAACGGAGTTGGAGGCAACTGCTGGCCGAGGTTCAGGGGCTGGCCACGAGCCTGCGCGCAGCCGGTTTTGCGGTTGGTGACAGCCTGGTGATCCTCAGCCGGCCACGCCCCGAGGCGTTGCTGGCGAGCCTGGCGGCGCAGTGGCTGGGTGGTGTCGCGGCACTGCTCGACCCGTTGGCCGCAGGCGATGAGCAGGTGACCTTGCTGCGTGAACTGGGGAGTGCTTTCGTCTTCGCCGAGGGCCAGGAGGAGGTCGAACGGGTGCGCCAGGCGGGCCTGAGCCCCCGCCTGCTGTTCTACGCCGATGCGCGTGGCCTGTCGGCATCCGGCGTGGATGGCTACGCCAGCCTGGTCGCGCAGCCGCTGCAAGGTGACTTGCCGATCCTGGCCCGTGGCGAGCTCCCTGCGTTCAGCTTCCATCGCCTGGAAGCCGGGCAGGCCCAGCAGCATTGGCTCAGGCACGCGCAACTGCTCGATGAAGGGCTGCGCCTGATCGAACAGGAACGCCTGAGCTCGGCCGAGGAAGCCCTGGCGGCGCGTAGCTTCGCCGCCAGCGGGCAGGCGCGCTACCTGCTGGCGCCCTGGCTGCTGGCCGGGTTTCGCCTGAATTTCCCGGAAAGCCTGGCGACCCGTGACAACGACCGCCGCGAGCTGGGCCCAACCCTGGTGCTCGGTACCCACGACAGCTACGGCCGGCTGTTTGGAGAGGCGCAGCAGCGCCTGCCGCTGCCCGGCAGCCTGCTCCGGCGCTGGCTCGACTGGGCCCTGGACGGTCGCGACGGGGTGCTGCGCAACAGCTTTGGCCATTGGCTGCTACGCCGGCCGCTGCGCGATGTATTGGGGCTGAGCCGCACTCGAGTGCCGTTGCTGGTCGGCGAGGCCTTGCCAGCTGAGGCCCAAGCGTTCTTCGCCGCCCTTGGCGTTGCACCACGGGCCTGGCCGGAAGCCCCGCAGTGGCAGGCCGCGCAACACCTGCGCCCATCCACCGCCTGGCCGCAGGGCCAGGTTCAGCCTGCGTGAGTGCTGCCCATGTCGAATCCTCTATTGCTCGAGCTGGAAGGCATCAACCTGTCGTTCCAGGGCGTCAAGGCCATCACCGATATCGGTTTCAGCGTCGCCGATGGGGAGATCTGCGCGCTGATCGGCCCCAATGGCGCCGGCAAGAGTTCGCTGCTGAACATCATCAATGGCGTCTACCAGGCGCAGCAGGGGCGCATTCGTTTCGCCGGCCAGGAGCGGCGGGCGATGCAGCCGCACGCAGCGGCCCTTGGCGGCATCGCGCGTACCTTCCAGAACATCGCGCTGTTCAAGGGCATGAGCGTGCTCGACAACGTGCTCACCGGGCGCAACCTCAAGCGTCGCAGCTCTTGGCTGGAACAGGCGTTGCGTTTCGGCCGCGCACCCGCCGAAGACGACCGCCAGCGTGCCGCCGCCGAGCGGGTGATTGAGTTCCTGCGCATTCAGCCATGGCGCGACGAGGTCGTCGGTACCTTGCCCTACGGCCTGCAGAAGCGCGTCGAGCTGGCCCGCGCGCTGGCCGCCGAGCCACGCCTGTTGCTGCTCGACGAGCCGATGGCCGGCATGAATGCACAGGAGAAGCGCGAGATGAGCCGCTTCATCGTTGAGATCAACCGCGAGTTCGGCATCACCGTGGTGTTGATCGAGCACGACATCGGCGTGGTCATGGATATTTCCCATCACGTGGTAGTGCTCGACTATGGGCGCAAGATCGGCGACGGCACGCCCGATCAGGTTCGCCATGACCCTGACGTGATCGCCGCCTACCTGGGCGTGCGCCCAGCCGCGGCCTAGCCCGAGTACAGGAGCGTTCCATGGAGTTCTTTCTCGAAGTGTTGATGGGTGGCCTGCTGGCCGGGGTGATGTATTCCCTGGTGGCCATCGGTTTCGTGCTGATCTACAAGGCCAGCGGTGTGTTCAATTTCGCCCAAGGGGCGATGGTGTTGTTCGCCGCGCTGACCTTCGTCAGCCTGCTGGAGCGCGGCGTGCCGTTCTGGCTGGCATTTCTCGTCACCCTGGCGGCGATGGTGCTGTTGGCCCTGCTGATCGAGCGCGCCGTGCTGCGCCCCTTGGTCGGCCGCTCGCCGATCACCCTGTTCATGGCCACCCTGGGCCTTGCCTACATCATCGAAGGCGCCGCTCAGGCGTTGTGGGGTGCCCAGGTGCATGGCCTTGAGCTGGGCATCAGCGACGAGCCGCTTGAGCTGGGTGGCCTGCTGCTGTCGCAGTTCGACCTGTTCGCCGCCGCCACGGCGGCAACCCTGGTGCTGCTGTTGTCGCTGCTGTTCAACCGTACCCGCATTGGCCTGTCATTGCGTGCGGTGGCGGACGACCCGCGTGCGGCCATGGCCATCGGCATCCGCCTGCCCAAAGTGTGGGCAGTGGTATGGGCCGTCGCCGGTTTCGTCGGGCTGGTCGCCGGGCTGCTCTGGGGTGCGCGCCTGGGGGTGCAGTTCTCGCTCTCGCTGGTGGTACTCAAGGCTTTGCCGGTGCTGATCATCGGCGGTTTCACCTCGATCACGGGCGCGATCGTCGGCGGCTTGATCATCGGGGCCGCGGAAAAGCTTGCCGAGGTCTACCTCGGGCCGATCATCGGTGGCGGCCTGGAAAACTGGTTTCCCTATGTGCTGGCCCTGCTGTTCCTGCTGGTCCGTCCGGCCGGGCTGTTCGGCGAGCGCGCCATCGAACGGGTTTGAGGAGTGTCGAGCATGTTGTATCGAGAAGCTGGCCAGTTCAGCCTGCGTTACGCCGATGACCGTCGGTTCTTCCGCCTGCGCCAGGATCGCCTGGCATTGGCAGCCTGGCTAGTGTTCGCCTTCATCGGCGTGCCACTGTTGGGCAACGACTACTGGTTCAGCGCCATCCTGATTCCATTTCTGGTGCTGTCGCTGGCAGGGCTCGGGTTGAACCTGCTGACCGGCTATGCCGGGCAATTGTCACTGGGTTCGGCGGCCTTCATGGCAGTGGGCGCCTTTGCCGCCTACAACTTCGAGCTGCGCGTGGCGGGCCTGCCACTGCTCGCCAGCCTGCTGCTCGGCGGCTTGGTGGCGGCGCTGGTGGCGATCCTCTTCGGCCTGCCGAGCCTGCGCATCAAGGGCTTCTACCTGCTGGTATCGACCCTGGCGGCGCAGTTCTTCGTGCAATGGGCGCTGACGCGTTTCAGCTGGTTCAGCAATGACAGCGCCTCCGGGGTGATCAGCGCACCGCCACTGGTGGTGGCCGGCCATGACCTGTCGTCGCCGGCAGGGCGCTACCTGCTGACGCTTGCAGTGGTCAGTGCGCTGTTCTGGCTGGGCGCCAACCTGGTACGCAGCGAGCTGGGGCGCAGCTGGATGGCGGTGCGCGACATGGATACCGCTGCTGCGGTGATCGGCATTCCCTTGCTCAAGACCAAGCTGCTGGCGTTCGCCATCAGCGGCTTCCTGCTCGGCATCGCCGGTTCGCTCTGGGCTTTCACCTACTTGGGCACGGTGGAGCCGCATGGCTTCGACCTGAACCGTTCGTTCCAGATCCTGTTCATCATCATCATCGGCGGCCTAGGCAGCATCCTTGGCAACTTCCTCGGCGCCGCGTTCATCGTGCTGTTCCCCGTCCTGCTGTCGAACCTGGCTGCGCTGTTGCCAGCCGGGCTGATCGATGCCGGGCAGGTGGAGAACCTGCAGAAGATCATCTTCGGCACGTTGATCATCGTTTTCCTGATCAAGGAACCGGAGGGCCTGGCGCGCCTCTGGCAACGTTTTCGCGAGCGCGCACGGCGTTGGCCGTTGCGCTACTGAGCGAACCCATGCAGCGGGCGGATGGCCGCCTGCACCCCAACACTACCCACTGATTTGCTAAGGATAATCACGATGTCCACCCGATCCGTCCTCGGCCGCCTGGCGCTGGCCGTGAGTCTCGCTGCGGGCGCACTCAACGTGCACGCGGCCAACGAACAATACTTTCCGCTGCAGAGCTACCGCGTCGGCCCGTATGCCGCCGGCGGTACCGGCTTCTTTGGCGGCTTCATCGATTACCTCAAGTACGTCAACGCCAACGGCGGCGTGAACGGCGTCAAGCTGACCTGGAGCGAGTGCGAAACCGAGTACGTGGTGGAGAAGGGCGTGGAGTGCTATGAGCGCCTCAAGGGTGGCCTCAACGGCGCGCCGGCTGCCGCCACCAACCCGCTGTCGGTGGGCATTGCCTACGCCACCCTGGATCGCTCGACGGCCGACAAGCTGCCGCTGATCACCATCAACCACGGGCGCACCGACTCCACTGATGGCAGCGTGTTTCCCTATGTTTTCCCGTTGCAGCTGAACCCCTATTCGGAGGTGTCGGCCATCGTCAACTGGATCGCCCAGCAAGCCGGCGGTGAGCAGGGCCTGAAAGGCAAGAAGATCGTCACCCTGTACCACGGCTCGCCCTACGGCAAGGAAACCAACGAGGTGCTGCAGACCCTGGCCGACAAGTACGGCTTCGAGTTGACCCTGCTGGAAGTGCCGCACCCGGGCAACGAGCAGCAGTCGCAGTGGCTGAACATTCGCCGGCTCAAACCGGACTGGGTGATCCTGCGTGGTTGGGGCGTGATGAACCCGGTGGCGCTGAAGACCGCGCAGAAGGTCGGTTTCCCTGCTGATCACATCATCGGCAACATCTGGAGCAACTCGGAAGAGGATGCAGCCCCGGCCGGTGCCGCCGCCAAGGGCTTCATCTCCATCACCACGCACCCGTCCGGCACCGGCTTCCCGGTGCTGCAGGGTATCAAGCAGCAGGTGGTGGACAAGGGGCAGGGTGACCTGGCCGATCCCAAGCGCTTCGGCACGGTGTACTACAACCTCGGGGTGGTCAACGGCATCCTCAACGTCGAGGCGCTGCGCCTGGCGCAGGAAAAGTTCGGTCAGCAGCCTCTGACTGGCGAGCAGGTGCGCTGGGGCTTCGAGCACCTCAACCTGGACGACGCACGCCTGCAGGCCCTCGGCGCCAAGGGCCTGGTGCAGCCGCTGAAACTGTCGTGCTCCGACCACGAAGGTGGCGGTGCGGTGCGGTTCCAGCAGTGGGACGGGCAGAAATGGAACCTTATCAGCGACTGGGTGCAGGCCGACCGCGCGCTGCTGCGGCCGATCATCGAGGCGTCATCGCACACGTACGCCAAGGAGAAGGGCATCACCCCGCGCGATTGCAACCAGGAAGGCTGATGCAGCAGGGCTGGCCGAGGCGCATGCCTCGGCCAGTTCGCTCCCTCAAGCACTTGTCGTAGCGCGCCTAGCCAAGCTTGAACAAGCGCTGGGCATTACTACTGAAGAACTTCTCCACCACCTCGTCCTTGAGCCCCAGGCGCTGGGCGTCCTCGATGCTCTGGCGGATCGGGCGGAAGGTGTAGGACGATCCGAACAGCAATTGCTCGGCGAGGAAACCGTTGGCCGCCTGTACGTAGCCTTCGCTGCCGGGCAGGAACAGGTACATGTCCGGCACCAGGTGGATGTTCTCGTAGCGGAAAGCCACACCGATAGCCTGTTGCACGTTGGGCCAGTAGCCGTGGTAGACCACGATCTGCAGGGCCGGAAAGGCGCGAGCCACGGCTGCCAGGCGCGCGGGGTCGTTGTGGCTCGGGTTCGGTGTGGTCGGCCCGCTCATCAAGAACAGTGGGATACCGCGCTGTTGCAGGTGCTCGTAGATCGGCCAGTAGAGCAGATCGTCCGGGTGTCGCGCCGGCTCGGCGAAGCCGGGTTCCAGGTCGATGCCGGCCAGGCCGAGCAGGTCGATGGCGCGGTCGATTTCCTTGAGTGCGCCGTCGATACCTTGCACTGTCGGATCCACCGAGCCGATGCCGAGCAGTTCGTCGTGGCCATCGACGATGCCGTGGATCGTATCGTTAGGCAGGTGCTGGCTCGGCGTATGGCGGCCGACTACCACGGCCTTGTGCAGGCCCGCCTCGCGTACTTCGGCAAGGAAGCCTTCGGGCGTCAGCGAGCGCTCGAAGTGGTTATCTGCACCACGGGTGCCGACGCGGCGATTGAGCCAGCGGGCGACAGCGTGCTCAGGCGAGCCCGGCACGCCACCGAAGAACGGATGCAAATAGGCCGGACGGCAGCGCAGGTCGATGACCTTCATGCGACGTTCTCCTTGCCAGCGCGCACGTCGAATGCACCGCCGGTGAAGGCGCCCTCGACCGTGACCCTGCCCTTGCCAGGCAGCAGCGGGAACACCAGTTCGGCAAAGCGATAGGCTTCCTCCAGGTGGGGGTAGCCGGATAGCACGAAACTGTCGACACCAAGGTCGGCGTATTCCAGCAGGCGTGCGGCGACGGTTTCCGCATCGCCCACCAGCGCGGTGCCGGCGCCGCCGCGTACCAGGCCGACACCGGCCCAGAGGTTGGGCGCGACCTCCAGTTTATTGCGCTCGCCACCGTGCAGCGCGGCCATGCGCCGCTGGCCCTCGGAGTCCATCTTGGCGTAGTTGGCCTGGGCGGCGGCGATGGTGGCATCGTCCAGGTGACTGATCAGCTCGTCGGCGGCGGCCCAGGCCTGCTCGCTGGTTTCGCGCACGATCACATGCAGGCGCACACCGAAGCGCACCGTGCGCCCGAGCCTGGCGGCGCGGGCGCGCACGTCGGCGATTTTTTCGGCCACGGCGGCGGGTGGCTCGCCCCAGGTCAGGTAGGCATCGACGTGCTTGGCCGCCAGTTCGTGGGCGGCAGGGGAGGAGCCGCCGAAGTACAGCGGCGGGTAAGGCTTCTGCACCGATTCGAAGAAGTTCTGCGCGCCGCGTACCTTGAGGTGTGTGCCGTCGAAATCGACCTTCTCGCCCTGTAACAGGCGGCGCCAGATGCTGAGAAATTCGTCAGAGGCGGCGTAGCGCTCGTCGTGGGCGAGGAAGACACCATCGGCCTCCAGCTCGGTGGCGTCGCCGCCGGGCACCACGTTAAGCAGCAGGCGCCCACCGCTGGCTTGATCCAGGCTGGCGGCCTGGCGCGCGGAAGCGGTGGGATTGCCCAGCGAGGTGCGCAGGGCCACCAGCAGCTTGATGCGCTGGGTGACCGGCACCAGGCTGGCAGCGGTGACCCACGGATCCAGGCAACTGGCACCGGTGGGAATCAGCAAACCGTCGTAGCCGAGCTGGTCGGCTGCCACGGCGATCTGCCGCATGTAGGCATTGGTGGCAGGGCGGCCACTGGCGGAGTGACCGATGTAGCGGGTGTCGCCCGATGTGGGCAAGAACCAGAAGATATCCAGGCTCATGGGAATCGATCCTTGTGCGGTTGGGCGTCTGGAAGGGCCTGCGGCTCCTGCTCGGAAGCGCACGTACGGGCAGGCCTGGCGTGTTCGTTATCAGATTGACAATTGCACGGCCCGATCGGGATGGGCCTGCGTCTGCGGCCGGCGTCGATTGACGACCAGCTCACCGATGGCGATCAGCCGCGCGCGGGTGATGTTGCGGCTCAGCCCCAGCAGGCTGGCCGTGTGCACCTGGTTGTAGTGGCAGAAGCGATAGGCCGCGCGCAGCAGGCTGTCCTCGACCTTCTCGTGCAGGCCACCGGCTTGCTCCTCGAACAAGCGGTGGAAGGCACGTAGCAATTGCTCGTCGGCGTTCTCCACGGGCAAGACCTGTGGCTGTTCCTGGCGCTCGATGCGCAGGTGCGACAGGCGCAGGTCGTCGTCCTGCACCAGGCCGTTGCGGCACACCAGCAGGGTGTGGTGGATGACGTTCTCCAGCTCGCGGATGTTGCCAGGCCAGTCGTAGCTCACCAGCTTGCGCTCGGCCTCGGGGGACAGGCGCACTTCGCCGTAACCCAGGCGGTTGCAGTAGGTTTTGATGAAGTGGCGGGTCAGCGGCAGGATGTCGCCTGGCCGTTCGCGCAGCGGGTAGAGCTGCAGGCTGACGACGTTGAGGCGGTAGTAGAGGTCCTCGCGGAAGTTGCCGGCGCCGATGGCCTTGTCCAGTTGCACGTTGGTGGCGGCGACCACGCGCACGTTGATCGGGATGCTCTTGCGCGAGCCCAGGCGTACCACCTCGCGCTCCTGCAACACGCGCAGCAGCTTGACCTGGATGGCCATGGGCAGATCGCCTATTTCGTCGAGGAACAGCGTGCCGCCATTGGCCTCCTCGAACCAGCCGGCCTTGGCCGCCAGGGCGCCGGTGAAGGCGCCTTTGTCGTGGCCGAACAGTTCTGCCTCCACCAGCGATTCGGAAAAGGCTCCGCAGTTGACCGCGACGAAGGGGCCGTTGCGCCGGCCACTGAGATTGTGGATATGGCGTGCAACCAACTCCTTGCCTGTGCCGGTCTCACCGATGATCAGGACGCTGGCCTCGCTGGGGGCGACCTGTTGCAAGTGGGCGAGCAGCGCCTGCGATCTAGGGTCTTCGAAGACCTGTGCGGTCGCCCGGATCGAGGTAGCCAGTGTCGGCGAAGGGGGGAGGGTCAGCAGTTGCATGGGAATCCCTATGAATAGAAGGTGGGCGTAGGTCGCGTCTGGTTCAGCGCCCACTCACCCAGCTCATGGAGCTTGTAGTCCAGTGGGTCGTGCAGGCTCTGGGTGCGCAGGTTGCGCCAGTAACGGTCGAAGCGGAGCGAGGCGTGGGTGGCGCGCGCGCCGACCACCTCGAACAGCCGGTTGCAGATGTCCAGGCCGGTGCGCACTGCCGCTACCTTGGCGGTGGCGATGGCCAGCGCCAGTTGTGCGCGCTCTTCGGCACCCAGGGCGTGTTCCTTGTGCCAGGCGGCATCGAGCTGCTCGGCAGCACGTTCCACCAGCAGGCGCACGCCTTCCAAACCGACCCAGAATTCGCCGTAATGGCGCAGGATGTAAGGGTCTTCACTGACGTGCTGGGCCTTGGAGCGGAACCACGGGCGCCCCTCCTTGAGGGTGTACTGGCGTGCTTCTTCCAGGGCGCCTTCGGTGATGCCAAGGAAGATGTAGGCAAAATGCAGTTGGGCGATCAGCGGGCGCAGGCAGGCGAACGGCGTGCTCAGCGGGCCGGGGTCGAGCAGCAGTTCGTTCGCCTCCACGCGCACGCGCTCGAAGGTGGCGCTGCCGCTGTCGGTCTGGCGCTGGCCCATGTTGTTCCAGTCGCTATGCAGTGTGATGCCGGTGCGTGCGCTGGGAATGGCGGCGATCAGCAACTTGCCACCGGCGCGTTCGTCGATGGCCGAGGCGATCAGCATTTCAGAATCGCTGGCGCCGGAGCAGAAACTCTTCTTGCCGGAAAACTCGTACCAGCCATCGAAGCGCTTGAGTACGGTACGGGTGTCCAGCGGATTGAGGGCATTGCCCCAGAACCAGTTCTTGCGCGCGGTCTGCTCGAACCAGGGTTGCCACTGATCTGGGCGGGCAAACAGGCGCACGGTCGCCAGCATCAGGTGCTGGAAGCCGAAGACATGGGCGATGGAACTGTCGACCTTGGCGAACTCGCGCACCACGCCGAGGGTTTCGCTCCAACTGGCACCGAGGCCGCCAAACTGCGTCGGGATGCTCAAGGCCAGCAGGCCGCTCTGGCGGATCGCATCGCGCTGCTGCTTGGGCGTGCCACCGGCCTCGTCGCGTTCGACGGCGGTTTCGGCGAACTCCGTCGCTAGGCGACGGGCGGTTTGCAAGGGGCTGAGCACGGTGGGTTGTTGATGGGTTCTCATGCGTTCGCGCTCCTTAGGCGATCTTGCGCAGCGCATGCGCCTGGTTGCTGAACACGCTTACGGCGCGTTCCGCCGCCAGCTCCACACGTGCCTGCAAGGCTGGGCTGACGATACGGTAGTCGGCGAAATCGGCTTCGCTGGCGTAGACCCCGATGGGCAGGGTCAGCGACTGGAAGAAGCTCAGCAGCGGGCGTAGCTGGTGTTCGAGCACCAGGGCATGGCGTTCGCTGCCACCGGTAGCAGCGAGCAGTACCGGTGTGTTGATCAGGGCGTCCTGGCCGATCAGGTCGAACAGGTGCTTGAACAGCCCTGGGTAGGTACCGCGATAGACCGGCGCGGCGACGATCAACAGGTCGGCCGACTCGATCTGGCGCAGCTCATGTTCGACGGTTTCCGGCAACTCCTTGCGCCACAGTGCGCTGCCCAGCGGGCGGGCGATGTTGCCCAGCTCGATCAGGTGCGCATCGATGTTCAGACGCCGGCCAACCTCGCTGACGATGGCCTCGGTCAGGGCCAGGGTGCGCGAGGGGCGGGCGGTGCCGCCAGAGACGGCGACGACTTTGAAAGGAGTGCTCATCCGGTAAATTCCTGTAGGGCTGTTGGTGTAGGCTCAGTCCTTTGAGCAAGCCCTGTACCAAGAGCGAAGCCCCCGTAAAAACTGGGGCGCAGGCCTGGTGACAAGCGCAGGGCTGTTGCCTTGGCAGACGATTTGTTGATCCGCTGTTGCCGAGCAAACAGTTGCCGGCCTGTTGCTGTGGCAACAATGGCGGCTGCAACAGCGGGTCGAGGCGCTGGATGCGCTCCTGATGGCTCACTTATAGAGATATTTTGTTATCTCTAAAAATAATATAAGTAAATATTTATATGCTTTTTAGTTTTAACTGGGTGGGCCTAAAACCAACCCGTCCAGCGCAAGCTGGGCGGGTTTTTTCGTCACGGCAATCAGCCCTGAGTAAACCTGAAGCGTGCTCCATAGGCATTGCTTGGCAGATGGTTGGCGCCGTCACCGCGCAAGCGTGAGCGCAAGGTGCCGCGTTGCGCGGCAGTGCGGTACAGCCCGCGTTTCTGCAACTCGGGCACGACCCATTCGGCAAAGTCGGTCAGCGTACCGGGGCTGATCAGCGGGTTGAGCATGTAGCCGGTGGTGCCAGAAAGCCGCGCGTGTTCCTCGATCTTTTCGGCTACCTGGGCTGGCGTGCCGACCAGAATCAGATCGGTGCCACGGGTGACCTTGGCGAAGCGCTGACGCACGTCGCCGGCGGTCAGCGGCTTGCCGCTGCCATCGGGGCGCATCACGTAAGAGGTCATGCCTTCGGTCTGGGTGGTCAGGGGCTCGTTGTCGGCATAGCGGCCGATATCGATGCCAGTGTCGCCGGCATAGCTGACCAGTTGCGCCTTTAGGTGATAGTGACTTTGCAACTGATCGTATTTCTGCTGCGCCTCAATGGCGGTCGGCGCGGTGACAATCCGCAGCACGGTGAGCGATTTCACGTCATCGGCGGCGCGGCCGTTAGCCACTGCCTGGCGAGCGATATCGTCGAGCCCGGCGCGAATCTCCAGCGGGTCGGACTTGGCGGTGAAGATCAGCTCGGCATGCTTGGCGGCGAACTGCCGGCCCCGTCCGGACCATCCCGCCTGGATCAACAACGGGCTGCGTTGCGGCGAAGGCGCCGTCAGGTGTGGTCCGGCTACCCGGTAGTAGGTGCCTTCATGGTCGATTGGGCGTACCCGCTCGCCACGGGCGTATAGCTGCTTTGCCTTGTCGGCGACCACCGCATCATCGGCCCAGCTGCCTTCCCAGAGTTTATAGACCACCTCCATGAACTCTTCGGCGCGCGCGTAGCGGTCGTCGTGGCGGATCATCTGATTCAGGCCGAAGTTGCGCGCCGCGCTGCTCAGGTAAGAGGTGACGATGTTCCAGCCGATGCGCCCGTCGGTCAGGTGATCCAGCGTGCTGAAGCGCCGCGCGTGGCTGAATGGGTGTTCGTAGGTGGTACTCACCGTCGCGCCGAAGGCCAGGTGCTCGGTCAGCGCGGCCAACGCCGGGATGTGCAGCAGCGGGTCATTGGCCGGTGCTTCCACGGCCCATTTCAGGGCGGCGTCATGGTTGCCACCATGCACGTCGTAGAAGCCCAGTACGTCGGCGAAGAAGAACAGGTCAAGGTTGGCCTGTTCGGCGATGCGCGCCTGATTCGACCAGAATTTCAGGGTGTTGATGCCCAGGCGCTCGTCGGCCGGATGCGTCCACAGGCTGGGCGCACCGCCACAGCCGACGCTGGCTTGCTCGTAGAGGCCGAAGAGCAGGGGAGTTGGATCGGACATGAGGATTCTCTATTTATCACGGTCGCGCTGGATGCCTTGCCCCTGCGCTGCTTTGGCAAGGGCGCAAGGAGGCGGCGGGAAAAATCGAGGGTCCGGTGGTCCGGTTTTTATATCTTAAAAGATATAAAAATATAATTTAAATACTCATTAGTAATAAGTATGTGCCTAGGAATTGGATCAGCCCCGGCGTGTGGTATCCGAGCCTGAAGTCGGTCCGACACCGTGCCTGAAATTTACGTCGCGCAAGGACAGAAATGTTCCCCCAAAAATACACTTCGATACCCCAGCAGACTTCTGGAACTATCGTGCTGTTTCAAGCAATCGTTTTTGTCATTTTTCGATTCCTCTCCAAGCACCCTTGAGCTGCATAAATCCAAGGTTTTAGGGCGCGTCGGGATTTCTCACAGAAAGAAATGATGGCGCGTTGACTCTCCCCTTAGGGGGAGACTTTAGACTCCCGGCCCTCGATAGATCTGGCCTGAAAACAGCTTTTTTGGCCCGGTGACTTTATTCATTCAATGCGGCTTTTGTAGGGAAACAATCAATGAATAATCCGTTGGAATTGGACAGCGTTATCAGCAGTACACAGGAGATTCTTGCGCAGTTGCTGGTGTTGGATAGGGGCGACGTGGCAGAGCACAGCAGTATCGTTGACGACCTCAGCGCCGACTCGCTGGACATCGTCGACCTGAGCTTCCAGCTGGGCCGTCAGTACGGTTGCACCTTGCCGAAAACCAGCGTGCTGGATCACGCGGTAGCGGTGTTCGGCGACGCCACCCGGTTTGTCGAAAAAGGCCGAATCACGCAGGACGGCGTGGCCTTGCTGGAGCAGAGCCTCAGCGCTTATGCGCCGGGCCAGTTGCACGTGGGCATGCAGCCGGGCGATGTCTTCTCGGCCACCACCGTGCGTAACTGGGCGCAGCAATGCCATAACGTTTTCAACTACCTCCCCGAGACCTGCCCTGAGTGTGGCGCGGTTCATGCCCAACTCAATGAACGCAAACAAGTGGTGTGTGGCGGTTGCAGTGCTCGCCTGACCCCTCTGGACGGTGACTCGATCTCGCGTCTGTTGGTTGAGCATTACGCGGCCACCCAGTTGAAGGCTTCGGCGTAGGGGGTGCCTTGATGCAGGCCCGAGAGGTTCTGGTCACCGGCTATGGCCTGGTGGCTCCCACGGCACTGGATGCGGCCTCGCTGTTCACGACGATCAGCGAAAACCGTTCCTGCATTCGCCAGCACCCGGCGTTTGTCGAACTGGGGTTTGCGAACCCGGCGGCCGGATTTGTCGATGAGCAACAATGGCAGGTCATCGCGGCGGCCTTTCCGGGCGACCTGCAGACCACCTCCCGCCAGGAATGGCTGGCGCATTACGTGGCCCGTCAGGCGCTGGCCCATGCCGGGTTGGCCGACGGCGCATTTGCCCGAGTCGCCAGCGGTATTTTCGTCGGGGCCAACAAACATTGCGTGAGCGGTGATTTGCGGGACGCCAGCCGTTATATGGACGATCAGGGGCGGGTCGATCTCGACCAGTACCTGGATAACCACACCCTCAGCGGTGGGGCGTTTGCCCGGCGGGTTGATCAGCAAACCCGCCATCTCGCCAAATGGCTGGGTGTACGTGACCATATCTCCACACATTCCGATGCCTGTGCCGCCGGCACCATGGCCATCGGCAGCGCCTATCGAGCGATCGCCCGTGGCGAGATCGACCTGGCGTTGTGTGGCGCGGTGGAGTTGATGGCCCATGAATTGTCCTACTACAGCTTTGATGGGCTGGGCGCACTCTGCCAGCGAGTGGACTTTTCCCCACAAGAACAGAGCCGGCCGTTCATGCCGGACCGCTGCGGTTTTGTGCTGAGTGAAGGGGCGGCGCTGTTGGTGCTGGAATCCCGCGAGCATGCCGAGCGTCGTCAGGCCTGTTCGCTGGGCCGGGTGCTGGGTTACGCGAATCTGTGCGAGGCAGAGAAAATCACCTCCAGCAGCCGCGACGGCAGCAAGTATGCCGCCTGCATGACGGCGGCCCTGGTCGATGCCGAACTGACCAGTGCGGCTGTGGACCATGTGAATGTTCACGGTACGTCGACACAGGCCAATGACCGTTGCGAAGCCCTGGGCCTGGCGCAGGTCTTCGGCGAAACCCTGGAGCAGATGACGTTCACCGCCAACAAATCTGCCGTAGGGCATTCGTTGGCCGGCAGTGGTGCCATTGAGGCGGTGCTGTCGTTGATGAGCATTCAGTTGGGCGTGGCCTTGCCGACCCTCAATTTTCAGCCGGATAAATCCGAATTTCCGGAGTTGAAATTCCTTTGCGAACCGTTGCAGCAACCGATCGATGTCGTGCTCTCCAACTCCTTCGGGTTTGGTGGCGTGAACAGTTCGTTGGTGCTGGGCAGGGCATGACATGACCAGATCCAATTCAACCGCTGTTTATATCACTGCTGCGTCGGTACTCAACGCCGCCGGAACTGAATGTGCGTCTCGTGGCAGTCAACCTCAGGCCGCGCAACCGCTGGATTTTGACCCGGTACGTCTGGCCCATTGTGTCGCAGCGCCCGCCTTGCCAGCTGGTGTGTACGACCGCAAACTGTCCCGCAGCCTTGAGCCTCAGGGCGCGCGCCTGCTGTATTGCGCCGGCCGTCTCGCCGAGACCTTGCGTGGGCTGGAACTGCCCGACGAGCGGATCGCATTGACCGCTGCCATTCCGGAAGTGGATGGCCCCAGCTCGTGCTGGGATGCAGTGCAGGCCATTGGCGCACAACCGGCAGATCTGTTGGCGCAATTCTTTGCCCACACACCGCCGCTGCATGCGCTGATGATGCTCAACAGCAGCGTCATGGCCCACGCGGCTGAGGCCTTGCGTTGCAAGGGTCCCATGGGCGGTTTTTGCTCCCAGGGCAATGCGGGGCTGGATGCTTTGATGGAGGCCGCTGCCCATCTGAGCGAAGGCCGTGCCGATGCTGCCGTCGTCGTCAGTAGCAGTCCGAACATCACCCCGGCGTTGTACCTGCGTGACGCTACTCACCCACCTGTGAACCCCAGCCCGTGGGTTTTCGGCGAAGGTGCTGCGGCACTGTTGCTGACGACCAACCCGGGCAGCGGTGCTCAATCTGCGTTGCGTATTGCCGGGTTTGCCCGTGGTTACAGCGTGCAACCCGAGCGTGGACTGGCGGTCGGTCGCGACGTCATTGAGCGTGCTTTGAGCAACGAAAAACTGTGCCTCAGCGATGTCGGGCAAGTCGTCGCCGATGCACAGGATCCGCAGATTGCCGCGTTGTTTACCCTATCCGGGCACACCCTCGAACACTCCAAGGCGTTGGTAGGTGACTTGGGCGCCAGCGCCTTGCTTAGCGAAATCGCTGTGACCTGGGCACTGGATTGCAGCCGTTACACGCTGTTGCTCGAACATAGCCGAGGCGGGCATTGGGGCGCGGTGCTGCTGGCCAGAACATCCTCGGACACAGAGACAATGGAGAGTTACCCATGAGCCCCACACGGATCGTGATCACGGGCATGGGCGCCGTCACCGGCTTCGGTTTCGAGTGGCAGTCCATGTGGCAAAGAATGTTGGCCGGCGAGCATTGCATTCGGCCATGGCAACCGCAAGGCGTCGAGGCGGGTGCGTTCCCCGTGCGTTACGCAGCGCCCGTGGATATGGGCTTGATGCCGGCACACTTGAAAGACCATCCGGCCTGGGGATTGTCGCTGGAAAAACGCACCCGCTTTGGTTGGGTCGCGGCTACCCAAGCCATTGCCGATAGTGGTCTGAGCCCCGAACAGTTGCGTGGCGCGGCGGTATTGTCAGCGTCCGGCGCACCTGCACATCGTTTGCAGGACATGCTGCTCAGCCTGGCGGATAACCCGGCGCAGGCGCCGTCCTGGGCTCAATTGATGGCGCGACAGGCGCAGGTCGATCCTGACAGTTCACTGTGTCAGAGCAACGACCGCCTTGCGCGGGTGATTGCCGATGGCATCGGCAGTGAAGGCCCGGTGATCAATATCAGCAGCGCCTGCGCGGGAGCGTCCCAGGCTATCGGCAATGCATTCCAGATGATCCGTCGCGGCGAGGTCGAGCAGGCCATTGCCGGGGGCGCCGATTCGGTGCTGAGCCTGGACACCATGACCGCGCTGTATCTGCTCGGCGCCGCCAGCAGCGAACAGCGTTGGGGCACCGAACTGTGTCGGCCGTTCGACCGCCATCGCAGTGGCTTGATTGCGGGTGAAGGCGGTGGTTTTGTAGTGCTCGAAACCCTCGAACGGGCGCTCGCCCGAGGGGCAACGCCGTACGCCGAAGTGCTGGGTTTCGGCAGCAGCCTGGATGCCTACAAAATCACCGCACCCGACCCGCAGGGCCGGGGAGCGGTGCTGGCGATGCAGGCGGCCCTGACGGATGCCGGGCTGGAGCCGCAACAGGTCGATCTGATCAATGCCCACGGTACGTCGACACCCCTCAACGATGCCGCCGAAACCCTGGCGATCAAGACCCTGTTCGCCGAGCGCGACCATTATCGGCGGTTACTGGTGACGGCCAACAAATCCCAGTTCGGCCACCTGATTGCGGCCGCCGGAGCACCGGAGTTCATGCTCACGGCCCTGGCGTGCCGGGATGATCGGGTCACGCCGACCCTGAACCTGCATGATGCCGACGAACAATGCGACCTCGACTACTGCGCCCATCAAGCGGTCGAGCGCAAGGTCGACGTTGCCCTGAGCAACTCCTTCGGTTTCGGCGGCCTCAACACTTCACTGGCGCTGGGCAAGTACCAAGAGGGGCCGCGATGAAACAGGCGGTCGCGATTGCCGGTGCGGGTTGCGTGTTGCCCAGCGGCTGGGGTGTCGAGTCTTTCTGGGCGGCCGCAACCGAAGGGCGCAGTGCAATTACGGCGCTGAACGCCCGACGGTTCAGCAGCGAACGCGTGGTGGCGTTCGGGCAAATTCAGGATCAGGACCACCAACGCAGCCGACAAGACCTTGCGCAAAACCTTCAGCGTTACTGCACGCCGGCAGTGATCTGGGGTATCAGCGCGGTACGTCAGGCGTTGGAAGAAGCAGGCCTGGCCGATGAGCAGCCGGATGTCCGTTTCGGTTTGTATTGCTGTCAGGGCGGCTACACCCATCCGTCTTTGGAATCCTATGCCGAGTTGTTGCTCGGCTGTCGGCAGGACGGCGTCGCCGACATGGCGGCGTTCGCCAAACGGATCCTGCAAGACCGTGCCCAGGACCCTTTTCTGGTGCTCAAAGGCTTGAGCAACTGCTTGCTGGGTGTCACCAGCCTGGCGCTGAAACTGGTGGGTGAGTGCAACGCCTATATGCAAGGTGTCGCCGGCAACCTGGCAGCCTTGCGTGAGGCTACGGCCGCTTTGCAGGATGGCCGAATTGACGCGGCAATCGTTGTCGGTGCGGGCAGCGAGCTGGATGCCCTGGCGCTGTCCGGGTTGGTCCAGGCGGGTGTCATCAGCGCCAACGGCTCGAACACTCTGCTGCCGTTTGACCTTCGGGGCACCGGCGGCATTGCCGGGGAGGGAGCGGCAGCATTGGTGCTGCGCCGGCGCGAAGACCTTCCGGCCGGTCCTCAGGCGTGCCTCGCCGACATGACGGCCCATGCCACCCTCGGTCGCTTGAGCCTGCCCGACAGCCCAACCGATGTGTTGGTGTGCAGCGGCACCGGCGATGCGCACAAAGACCGCGTGTTGTGCCAGACGCTGGCCCTTGCACGCGCCTCGCACATCACCAGCGGGTTGGCGATCAACGGCATTCTCAGCGCGGCGCCGAGCCTGGTGGATCTGATGCTTGCGCGTTGCGCATTGCAGGCCCAAAGCGTGCCGCCGATTGCCGGTTTGCAGCAGCCAGTGGCGAACCTGCCGTTTATTCAGGGCGCGCCCCACGCCGCGAGCCTTGCGCATTGCCTGGTGCTGAACCGCGACGACAACGGATTCAGCGCCGCCTATCAAGTGCTCTACAGCGCAAAGGTCACTCAGGACTGCCGCTGACTACCGCCTCTTTTTTACTTTCAAGGGATATGACTGTCATGGATTATCGCGATTTCGTTCGGCCCAAATTCGTCGGCCTGCTCCAGGCACTGGGCCTGGAGATTGAATTTCAGCGCGCCCTCGGTAGCCAGTTGTTCTACCGCAACCCCAAGGGCGATATGGTCACGGTCACCGACTTTCTCGGCGGTTACGGTGCGGCACTGTTCGGCCACAACGACCCACAGTTTGTCGATCAGCTATGTGCGCTGCTGCGCAGCGACGTGCCGTTCAACGCACAAATGTCGATCCGCGGTGCGGCCGGGCAATTGGGGCGAGAGCTCAGCGACGCCTTCAATCGCGAACTGAAGAACACCGAACGTTATATTTCGACTTTCTCCAACAGTGGCGCGGAGGCGGTGGAAATCGCCGTCAAGCACGCGGAGTTTCGTCGCCAGAAGAGCCTGAAAAAGCAGTTCGACGACATCGATTTCACCCTGGCCCGCCTGACCGCCAGCGAACGCGCTTACCGCGAGCTGGATGTGGCCGACCTCGACCTGCCTGCAGGTGTCCTGCCGGCCACCCTGAACAGCGTGACCTTGCGTCAGGTGGTTGAAGCCGTTCGCCAACACAACCTGGCGCAGTTGCACATCGAACCGGTATTCGTCGCCCTGCGCGGCAGCTTCCACGGCAAATTGGTCAATACCGTGCAACTGACCTATGGCCGTCAGTACCGCGCGCCGTTTGCCCGTTTTGGTCTGAACGTCGAGTTCATCGACCCACAGCAGCCCCATCAGTTGCAGGAATTGCCGGCCCGGCACACGCACCATTGGTTGAGCCTGCAATGGGACGGCGAACACCTGAACGTGCTGCAACTGCCGTTCAGTGCGATTACCGCCGTGTTGATGGAACCGATTCAGGGTGAAGGCGGTATCAACGAGTTCGCGGCCGAGTTCTATCTGGGGCTGCGCAAGCTGTGTAACGAGCAACAATGCCCGCTGGTGGTCGATGAAGTGCAGTCGGGTTTTGGTCGCGCCGGGACGTTTCTTGCCAGCAGCCAGTTCAACCTGCAAGGCGACTATTACTGCCTGTCCAAGGCCCTCGGCGGCGGCTTGATGAAAATCGCCGCGACGGTGATCCGCAGCAGCCACTACGAAGGCGAGTTCAGCTACATCCACAGCTCGACCTTCGCCGAGGACGATCCGTCCTGCCATATCGCGCTGTCGGCATTGCGCCGGTTGTTCGCCAATGACGACGCGATGCTCAAAGACATACGCACCAAGGGCGCCTACCTCAAAGCCTCGCTCAATGAACTGAAGATGGCCTATCCGGATGTGATTGCCGATGTGCGCGGGCGTGGCTTGCTGGTGGGTTTGGAATTGCATGACTTGAGTGTCAGCAGCTCGCTGGTACAGGCGTCGGCCCAGTACAACGATGCCTTGGGTTACTTGATCGCCGGTTACCTGTTGCAATTCGAAGCGTTGCGGGTAGCACCGTCGGGCAGCAACTCCAACGTGATTCGCCTGGAGCCGCCAGCCTGTATCACCCTGAGCGAAATCGACGGGCTGATCGGAGCCCTGCAACGGGTCTGCGACATGCTGCGCCGTGGCGATGCGTTGCCGTTGGCGGCGGGTATCTGCGCGGACTCGATTGCCGCCGTGCCAGCCCGTCAAGACGATTTTCGGGGGGCCGAGCCCGTTGAAAACATCGATGCCAAGGTCGAAGTCGTCGCTCGGGTAGCGTTCATCAACCACCTGATCGATGCCGATATCCTCGGTGACGTCGATCCCTCGCTGGCAGCCCTGAGCCCGGAACAAAAACGCACGTTCATCAATCGCACCAAGCCTGAACGCCGCGCTGTGCCAGTCGGCCCGGTGATCATTCGGTCACGCCTCGGCATGGCGGTGGAGTTCACGTTGTACCCGCTGTGCATGGATTCGGATGCCATGGCCGAGTACATCCTCAGCGGTGACCTGGACAGCATTCGCGAAGAAGTCGGCAGGCGTGTCACCGATGCCCGCGCCGATGGCTGCAACATCGCCGGCCTCGGGATGTACACCTCGATCGTCACCAACAATTGTCAGGCGCTGAAGATTGCCGACATGGCCCTGACGTCCGGCAATGCCCTGACCATCGGCATGGGGCTCGAAGCCATCGAGCAAGGCTGTGTACAGCAAGGTCTGGCACTGCGCGAGCAAACCGCTGCCGTTGTCGGTGCCGCCGGTAACGTTGCGTCGACCTATGCCTCGGTGCTGTCCGCCACCGTCGATCACCTGATTCTGATTGGCAGCGGTCGTGACGGCTCGGTTCGGCGCCTGGAGAAAACTGCGCAACAGATTTACGCCGACGCGGCCCGTTCGATCCTCAAAGGCACGGCCGAACACGACCGGTTGGCGCAGCGACTGCTGACCCTTGATGGTTTTCGTGGCTTGTTGCACTTACATGGACAAAAAGCCGACCTCGGTTTGCACATCGCCCGTCTGGTGGATGAGCGCCTTGGCGCGAACGCCTTCATCACGGTCACCCACGATCTCGACGCCCTCAAGGGCGCACGGATTGTCCTGTGCGCTGCCAATGCGCCTCAGCCGTTCCTCGGTGCCGAACATTTCGCCGAGCGCAGCGTGATTTGCGATATCGCCGTGCCGCTGAACGTCCATCAAGACCTGCCGAGCCAACGCGAAGACGTGCTCTACATGCACGGCGGCATCGTCCAGACGCCGTTTGACGACGGCCTGGCGCCCAACGTGCGGGCCTATCTGAAAAAAGGTCAGCTGTATGCGTGCATGGCCGAGTCGGTGTTGATGGGCTTGTCGGGCATGAGCCAGCACGGCTCCTACGGCGATATCAGCCGTGAGCAAGTTCAGCAGGTCCGCGCACTGGCCGCGACCCACGGCTTCACCCTCGCGCAATTCAAAACTCAAAACTCACTTTAAGGAGCGGTCATGACTCAGAAAATAGCTGTCGTGACCGGCGGCAGTCGCGGCATTGGCAAGTCCATCGTGCTGGCCCTGGCCGGCGCGGGTTATCAGGTTGCCTTCAGTTATGTCCGTGACGAGGCGTCAGCCGCTGCTTTGCAGGCGCAGGTCGAGGGGCTCGGCCGGGAGTGCCTGGCCGTGCAGTGTGATATCAAGGATGCGCAGAGCATTCAGGCGTTTTTTGAACGGGTCGAGCAACGTTTCGAGCGTATCGACTTGTTGGTCAACAACGCCGGTGTTACCCGTGACGGTTTGCTCGCCACGCAATCGTTGAGCGACATCACCGAGGTCATCCAGACCAACCTGGTCGGCACGTTGTTGTGCTGTCAGCAGGTGCTGCCCTGCATGATGCGCCAACGCAGCGGGTGCATCGTCAACCTCAGTTCGGTGGCCGCGCAAAAGCCCGGCAAGGGCCAGAGCAACTACGCCGCCGCCAAAGGCGGTGTAGAAGCATTGACACGCGCACTGGCGGTGGAGTTGGCGCCGCGCAACATCCGGGTCAACGCGGTGGCTCCCGGCATCGTCAGCACCGACATGAGCGAAGCACTGGTCGGCGCCCATGAGCAGGAAATCCAGTCGCGGCTGTTGATCAAACGGTTCGCCCGGCCTGAAGAAATTGCCGACGCGGTGCTGTATCTGGCCGAGCGCGGCCTGTACGTCACGGGCGAAGTCTTGTCCGTCAACGGTGGATTGAAAATGTTATGAGCCAGGCACGCACGATTGTGATTACCGGCGCGGCCAATGGTATTGGCCGCGCCGTCGCGGAAAATTTTGCAGCCCAGGCCGAGCACCTTTTGATCTTGCTTGATCGGGATCTGGCAACCTTGCAGAGGTGGGTCACCGAGGGCGAATTTGCCGCTCGCATCGAAACCCATCAAGCGAACATCGCCGATCTCGCCAGCCTGCAACTTCTGTTCAAGGGCCTGGCCAACCGGGTCGGCTTTGTCGATGTGCTGGTCAACAGCGCCGGGGTCTGCGACGAGAACGAACCCGAAGACCTCGACAACTGGCACAAGGTAATTTCGATCAACCTCAACGGCACCTTTTACGTCACCTCGTTGTGCCTGCCACTGTTGGCGGATGGTGGGCGGATCGTCAACATGTCGTCGATCCTCGGCCGAGCGGGCAAGGTCCGCAACACCGCTTACTGCGCCTCCAAGCACGGCATCATCGGTATGACCAA
The DNA here is from genome assembly GCF_003627215.1 of Pseudomonas sp. Leaf58. NCBI lineage: Bacteria > Pseudomonadati > Pseudomonadota > Gammaproteobacteria > Pseudomonadales > Pseudomonadaceae > Pseudomonas > Pseudomonas sp. Leaf58. The sequence goes on along the minus strand of NZ_CP032677.1, from coordinate 2,991,850 downwards.
AGCCTTGGCGCTGGACCTGGCGCCACGGCGAATTACCGTCAATGCCATCCTGCCCGCCTGGATCGACACACCGATGCTGCAAGGCGAATTGGCGGCTCAAGCGCGCATCGCCGGGATCACCCACGAGCAAATCCTGCGCAATGCCAAGAAGAAGTTGCCCCTACGGCGCTTCATTCAGGGCGACGAAGTGGCGGCCATGGTTCGTTATCTGGCGAGCCCGCAGGCGAGTGGTGTCACGGCGCAAAGCCTGATGATCGACGGCGGTGCCGGGTTGGGAATGTAGCCATGGCTCGACTGGGATTGAACCGCGGCCTTTTGGCCGCGCTGGTCAGCCTCGGCTCGCCAGTGGCGATCGCCGAGTGGTTGCCGGAGCATCATGAAGCGGAGATCGGCGTTGCCACGGCCGTGCGTCTGCACGGTGACGACCAGGTCACGCAAAAGGCCGTGTACCTCAAGTTCAGCCTGGAGGATGCCTGGGACAGCGGCTACTACAAGGCCAAGGGCCGAGCCCGTTACGACTTCCGTTATGACGGCAACAACCCATACAGCGCGCAAGCCCGGGACGATTACCGGGCGACTGCCGATTGGCGGCACCTTTACTGGGGGCTCTACGTCGGTGACGGCGAGCTGACGGTGGGCTGGCAGCAGGTGGTGTGGGGGCGTGCAGATGAATTACGGGTGCTCGATCAGATCAACCCGCTGGATTATCGCGAGGGTGTGATCGGTCTGTTGGAAGACAGCCGCATCGCCGTGCCGATGATTCGCCTGCTGCAGCCGGTCGCCGAGTGGGAGCTGGAAGCGCTGGTGATCACTGATTTTGTGAAAAACCAGGCGCCGGCCGTCGGCAGCGAGTTCGATGCACCGATCTTTGCCACACCCGATCCGCAGATGTTTGTGGTCGATTCGCGGCCCGGTTATGACGGTCACAGTGGCTTCGGTTACGGCGCCAGTGCCAACGGCCGGATCGGCACGGTGGATGTCAGCTTCGTTGCCCTCAACGCCCGCCAACAGGACCCGGTTTACGCCGTCGAAGGCCAGACCGAAGAGGGCCTGATTCGCCTCGAACGGCAATTCCCGCGCTATTCCATGGGCGGCTCAAGTGTGGCCATCGATGCCGGCCACAGCATCGTGGTACGCAGTGAAGTCGCCTATTTCGACAATTGGCGCGTCACCAATCCTTACCGCGCTTACGGCAGCGACCAGACGGCGATGACCAAGTCGCTGCTGGGCGTCGATTACCTATTGCGGGACTGGCTGATCTCGATGCAGTGGCAACATCAGCGGCTGCTCGACTGGCAGCCCGGCATGGTCCAGGACAAACGCGACGACCTGTTCACTGTGTCTGCCGAAGGCTCGCAGTTCCAGGATCGCCTCAAGACCCGTCTGGTTTTCGGCATGTCGCCGCCAGCGCAGGACGACAGTTTCGTTCAGGGGATCTTCACCTACAAACCGGTGGACTGGCTCAAGTTGGGGCTCGAAGTCGATGTGTTCTTCGGCAAGCCCGACCGCCAGTTCGGTGCGTACGCCAACCGCGACCAGGTGCGCTTATCCGCCGGTTATCTGTTCTGACCACACCGGTGCGGTGTGCGAACCACTCAAACAATGAAAAGGAAATCGCGATGTTGCCCATCTTCAAGACCCTGACTGTAAGCGCACTGCTGCTGAGCGCCGCTGCCGCCATGGCAGCTGAAACACGCACGGCCGACGACATCATTCGCCAGGCCCGGGACCGCGATGACGGCAAGAGCTTCATGTCCCAGGTGTCCCTGATCCTGATCGACAAGCAAGGTAACAGCCGCATCCGCGAGTTCAGCTACCTGCAAAAGGATTACCCGGACAGCGACAAATTCACCATGTATTTCTCCGCGCCGAGTGATGTGCGTGACGTCGCCTTCCACATTGAAAACCCGCGCGAGGCCCTGGGCCTCGAAGACAGCCAATGGATGTATTTGCCGGTCAGCCGACAGACCCGAAGGATTTCCACCACCGACAAACGCGGGGCGTTCATGGGTAGCGACTACTCCTATGCCGACCTCGACAAGATTCGCGCCGAAGACTATCGCCAAACGCTGGTTGGCGAAGAGCAGTTGCAGGGCCGCGATTGCTACGTGATCGAGCGTGAGCCGGCGACGCCTGCCGTGCTGGCCAAGACCGGCTACAACAAGCTCAAGGTCTGGGTTGACAAGAAGAACTCACTGGTGCTGCGCCAGGACTTCTTCGATGTAAAAGGTGTGATGTTCAAGCAGATGCGAACCCTGAAGACTGAAACCATCGACCAGATCGACAGCATTACCCTCAGCGAAACCGAGGACTTCATCGCCGGTACGCGCTCTCAGCTGCGCTTCAACCAGTTGCAGTACAACGTCGCGCTGGACGACCGCCTGTTCACGCAGACCGCGATCAAGCGCGGGCTGAAAGCCGGCGACTTGCCGGAATACGCCGTGTCTGCCCGCTAAGCGCCGCTCTCGATTCATCTGGAACCCTCATTCATGGAAAGATACCTGAACTTCGTCGAGCGCTATGCGCGGGCAATTGTGTTCGTGCTGGTGGCGATCACCGCCTACTTCACCTACACCCTCGGCGCGCTGATGTCGGACACCAATCCGTATCTGCTCAAGGACACTCACCCGGCGCGCAAGACGATCATTGATTTGCAGCGCGAGTTCACTGGCACGTATGACTCGGTCATGGTGGCGCTGAACAACCCCGAGAGTGTCTTCAACACCACGTCGCTGAACGCCCAGTTCGAGCTGTCCCAGGCCATACGCCGGTTGATGCTGGCGAACGATGAGGACCGGGTCGAACTGCAGCGCATCGTCGGACTCCACAGTGGCGACCATGATGCCCAGGGTTTGCTGGTGCAGATCCTCGCCGAGGGTTTTTCGCAGAACGATTACGCTGCCGCCAAAGCGCTGCGCGACCATGGGATTGCCCGGCACTGGGACAGCCATGACCTGCAGTTCCTGAGCTTTCTTGCCGAGCGGCTCAACCCGATCCAGGAAATGGCCTCGATGGCTGACCTGGAAAACATCAGCTTGAGTGCCGATGGCGAGTTGTGGATCCACAAGACCTTGCACGCCCTGGATATGGACCCGATCAAGGTCGAAGCGCAGATCATGGGCAACGAGCAGATGGTCGGTGGCGTCGTCTCGGCGGACAAGAAAGTCGCCATGGTCGTCGCCGAACTGGGCACCAAACAGGACGACGCTCAGGCCCAGTTGCGTGCCTATCACCAGGTCCGCGAGATCATCGCGAAGTACCAGGCCGCTCACCCGGAATTCACCGATGAGGTGTTCATCGCTGGCATGCCGATCTTCATTGCGGCCCAGCAGGAAATCATCGATCACGACTTGGCGATGCTGTTCCCGATTGTGTTCCTGTTGGTGACCTCTCTGCTGGTTTTCTTCTTTCGCAAACCACTTGGCGTGGTGCTGCCGCTGTTCAATATCCTGTTCTGCACCATCTGGACCCTTGGCCTGATGGCGCTGCTGCGTGTGCCGATGGACTTGCTCACCAGTGTCTTGCCGGTGTTCCTGTTCACCATCTGTTGTGCCGACGCGATCCACGTCATGGCCGAGTATTACGAACAGCTCAATTCGGGTAAGTCTTTCCGCGAAGCCAACCGTGAAACCCAGCGCCTGATGGTCACGCCCGTAGTTTTGACAACGGTCACGACTATTGCGACGTTCTTGATTTCCACCACCAACAACATTGTCAGCATCCGCAACTTTGGCGTGTTCATGTCCATCGGCCTGACGGCGGCGCTGATCATCTCGTTGCTACTGATTCCGGCGTGGATTTCGATCTGGGGCAAAGATGCTGTCCCGCGCAAAGTGCAACTCAAAGAGTCGCTGATCTCCCACTATCTGGTGGTGTTCTGTGCCTGGCTGATTCGCTGGCGCAAGCCGGTATTGCTGGTGACCCTGCCGTTGTTGGCGATGATGACGGTGTTCACGTTCAAGGTGGATATCGAAGACTCGGGCATTGCCTACTTCAAGAAGGACAGCCCGGTGCGGATGTCCGACGAGTTCATCAACCGGGCCGGAGTCGCGGGGACATCGCCGGGCTGGATCGCTTTCGACACCAAGACTCCGCGTGGCGCGCTGACCACTGAAACCGTGCAGTTCCTCGAACGTCTGGACCAGTTCATCAAGGCCCAGCCGAACGTGAGTTACACCTATTCGGTGGCGACCTACATCAAGCGCATGAACCTCGTGCTCAACGACATGAACCCTGCTTTCCTGCGGGTGCCGCAGGCGGTGGAGCAGGTGACGGTGGTCGATGATGACGGGAAACCGGAGACCTTCGATGTCGATGGCAACTCGCTCATCGAACAACACATCATGATGTTCGAGAACGGTGGCGGCACTGACTTGCAGAACGTGCTCAATGCCGATTACTCGAAGGCGGTGACGCTGTTCACCATGACCTCCTCTGTGGCGGGCGATTACCAGGCGATGCTCGATAAACTGGACGCCTGGCTGGTCATCAACAAACCGGCCAACCTGCAAGTCACCCATGCCGGTACGCCGTACATATGGACCGGGGTGTTGCAGGAAATCACCCAGGGTCAGGTGCTGAGCTTCTCGCTGGCGTTGCTGGCCGTGACCTTGATGATGATGTTCTGGCTCAAGTCAGTACGCCTGGGCATCCTCGGCATGCTGACGTTGCTGACCACGTCGGTGACGGTGTACGGCAGCATGTACCTGTTGGATATCGAGTTGAACATCGGTACCACATTGGTGACGTTCCTGGTGGTGGGCGTCGTGGATTACGCCGTTCACCTGCTGTCACGGATCAAGATGCTGGTGCAGAAGGGCATCGAGATCGACGAGGCCATCCTGGCGGCCATGCAGGGCGTCGGGCGCTCGACGGTGGTCAACGTCGTGATCTTCTCGATGGGCTTTGTCGCGCTGCTGTTCTCCGCCTACAAACCCGTCATTGACCTGGGTGTATTGGTGATACTGGCGCTGTCATCCAGCGGCTTCATGACCATTTTGTTGGTCACGCTGATTTCGCCGTGGTTCTTTGCCTCGATTGTGCTGCAGCCAGCAGTGCAAGAGGGCGAGCAGCCGGGGGGTGAGACTGTGCCAGGCTAAATCGCCGGGGCGCCTGCGTGCTGAAAACGGCACGGGGCGCCATGGCCGTTCAGGGGCGGCGGAGCGGATTCAGCGGGCTTTTTCCAGGTGTTCGAACTGGCATTGCATCTGAGCATCTTTGAGGCTCAGCTCAAACTCAACCAAGCCGTCATGCACTTGCTGCAAGGCCTGGATCTGCCCCATCAATTCCTGCTTTTTGTTATCGATGGCCTGCATGGCCAGATCCCAGGGCAGCTCCTGGCCGCGATGATCCTGCAGAATGGCCTGCATTTCCTTGAGCTTGAAACCGAGTTGCTGAGCGCATTTGATGAAGGTCAGCAGCTCTACGCTTTGCTGGCTGTAGATGCGGTACTTGCCTTCGCGTTGCGGGGGGGGCAACAGGCCGATTTCTTCGTAATGTCGAATGCTTTTGACGGTGGTGCCCGATAGCTGGGCAGCTTTGCCGATGTACATGAAAATCCCTTTTGTTGACGCATCAGAAGCGAAAAGATGTCGCGTGCTCGTACAGGCGCGCGACATCTTTGCACAAGCGTCAGGGGGTGGGAAGCCAAGTTGGACAAGGTGTCACAGCAGGGAGGCTCGGCTGGACAGCGCAGGGGCACGGCCCGACCGGGGCCGATCAGCAGCTGGCGACTGCCTGGACTTGTTTGAGCCAGGCTTCACGCTGTTCCGGCTTGGAGCCCAATACCGGACCGAAGGTCAGGGTTTTCAGGGGTTTTATGCCGCAGAACTCCAGGGTGGTCTTGCGCATTTGGTGCAGGCCCGGCATGCGATACACCCACCGGTAGTACCACGGTGGCGTGTCCATGGTCACCAAAAGGTGAGCCGTGCGGCCCTTGAGCAGCTTATCCGGGAAGGGCGAGCCCTTGCGGTACTTGAAGGCAAAACCGGGCAGAAACACGCGGTCGAAGAACCCCTTGAGCAACGCCGGAATGCCGCCCCACCAGATCGGGTACACCAATGTCAGGTGTTCGGCCCAGGTAATGTCGTTCTGGGCGTCGATCAAATCGGGCTCAAGCAACTGGATCTGGTTATAGCCATCGTGCAAGACCGGATCGAAATCCAGGGTGTCCAGGCGCAGCAGGCGCACCTCATGGCCTGCTTGCGTGGCGGCCTCGACATAACGTTCGGACACAGCGCCGCAAAAGCTGTCGTTCGAAGGGTGGCCGAGGATTACGAGCATGCGTTTGCTCTTCATGACAAACTCCAGGTAATGAAGTGCCAAGGGTAAAGTCTGCCCCTTACGGTAGAGTCAAGCCTTGCCGGTTAGCGGTAGAGACAAACAGTCCAGCAGCGCTCGGGTGGAGCCCGGAGCATGTCAAAGCCAGAAAACCAGGGGGCTGCCCTGGTGTTCAATAATCCTCGCCTGCAAATCGAGCTTTTCTGAGCCCAGAAGTCAGCCGTTGCCGGGTGCTGGGTGAGTTGCTTGGAGTTTCCCTAAAGACTGTCAGGGTCGCCGAAGAACATTTGGACATAGCTCTGGGGCGGTATTTTTGGTTAACGAAATCAGAAATGTACCCCCAGAAATACCCTTGGATACCCCCATCAGGATGTGCGATCAAGAATGGCAATTTCTGACAGCTGTTGAGGTGGCGCATACTGGACTGCAGTGTACCTCCATGGCGGGATGGCCAGAAGCAGGGCGGTGCTGCGTCCGTATGGGGGCGCTTATCACGAACGGCACCAGACGACCCCAAGCTAGTGAACGTAATCGACAATGCGGCTAGAACAGCGGCAGGTTTCTCGGCGCGCTACTTGGCCAGTAGGACAAACTGGTAGCCCGAACACCGCTTCGGAATGCGAGAGGGAAGCCTGATGCCTAGACACGCAAGCGACCGATCAGACTGACCAGGTCGGCCTGGCGGCTAGTGTCGGTCTTGCGGAACAGAGCGCGCAGTTGCGTGCGCACGGTGTTGATGGACACGCTCAAACGGGCGGCACAGTTTTCCGGAGTGTGACCCTGAGCCAGTAGTTCAGCCAGACGCTGTTCGGCCGGCGTGAGTTGGAAGAGCTCGGACAGCAGCTGAGATTGCGGCTGGTTTTCCAGCAGTGCCAGCAGCACCAGCGGCTTCTGGAAGTGCTGGTTGAAGCTGGCTTGGGCCGGTACCGGCGTGACCAGCAGCTCCTGCGGCTGGGTGGTGTTGAGGCACAGCCAGCCGGCGCGGCGCTTGCCGTCCTTGCCGGCGGCGCGGCGGATCAGCCCTAGCAGGTGGGTATCCTGACTCTTGCTGTGCAGGCGGTTGAAGTGTTCATAGAGCGGGAAAGTGCTCTCCCTCATGTGTTGCGCCGCCATCTGGTTGCAATAGAGTACGTGACCGTCGTCGTCCAGCAACCAGAGCGAGGCGCGATGCTGGTCGAGCAGCAGGTCGCGTGTGGCCAACTCCAGTTCCAGGCGGTTGACCTTGTTGGAGAGTTTGGCGGCCTTGAGCAAGTGCGGGCTAATCCGCAGCAGCAAGGCCTGCTGTTCGGCGGTTGGCAAGGTCGAGCCGACTTCGTTGAGCACGGTTAGGTAGATGCCTGAATCGGCTTGCTCCTGCAGCTTGACGCAGGAGAGGTTATGTAGCCCGTAGGGGTAGTAGAACTCTTGATAATAAGGGTCGCACCGAATGCGTTCGGGACCGAAATCCATGAGGTCGTTGTACCAGTCACCCACTTTGCGGGAGCGGATGAGGACAAGGCCCGGATCCAGATTGCAGTAGTGGCGGTTGTAGACGTCGATCCCGGCGGGGTCGCACAGGTTGAGCGTGGTGGAGGCGTGAGTACCGCTCTTGAGGTAATCGGTGAACAGCAACAAGCCCTGCTGTCGCCCGCTGGCCGCGACCAGTAGTTCGAGCAGTGGCCGCCAGGCGGAGTTGTCCAGCACGCACTCATAACAAAGGCCCACTAATTCGTCGTAGGCCTTCTGTATATCCAATCGTGGCATGACAAGCCTTCCTACTAGCGGTTGGCGTAGCGCCGTCGAACTTGCCGAGGCTACGTCTTCATATGGCGTATGGTCGAGCTTTCTGCAATGCCGGTGGTCGGGAAAGAGCGCTTCTGTGTGGTTCGATTATCAGACGAAAGGCTTGTCGGATCATTCAAACAGATGAGGGAGAACGGGGGGACTGCGATCTACACTGATGAGACCGTAAAAATCTCGAGTGTGTAAGGGGTTAGGTCATGGCAATCATCAATGGTAATGAAAACGCCAATACCCTGACGGGTGGCTCAGCGGCCGACACCCTCAATGGTCTGGGCGGCAATGACACACTCTTGGGTAACGGTGGTAACGACACTTTGGATGGTGGTACCGGCAATGACCTGCTCATAGGTGGACTCGGCAGCGATACTTACCGTTTCGGTCAGGGTTATGGCTTCGATGTAATCGACAATTCCGGTGGCGCAAATAACGACGTCGACACCATTCGGTTGACCAATCTCAACGCGAACCAGATCCGCCTGACCCGGATCGGTAGCGACCTGGTGCTCAGTGTCCTGACCACTGGCGAAACCCTCACCGTCAGCCAGCATTTCCTCGATGCCGGCCATGCCATGGACCGCATCCAGTTTGTCGACGGCAGCCGCTGGGACAGCAACGCCATCCTGGCCAACCTCTATTACCCGGCCGTTACGCCGACTGAGGGTGCCGACCTGATCAACGGCAATCCCGACGACGACGTCCTGCAAGGCCTGGGCGGCAACGACTCGTTGTTCGGCAACGGCGGCAACGACCTGCTCGATGGCGGCCCTGGCGCCGACCGCATGGAAGGCGGCATTGGCAATGACACCTACGTGGTCGACAACCTTGGCGATCTGGTGGTCGAGGCGGCCAACAGCGGCGATGACACCGTGCAGGCGAGCATCGACTATACCCTCGGCAACAATGTCGAGCGCCTGACCCTGCTGGGCGCCGCCCATCTCAACGGGACCGGCAACGCGCTGGCCAACATCTTAGTCGGCAACAGTGGCAACAACCAGCTGGACGGCGGCGATGGCGCCGACGTTCTGCAAGGCGGTGCTGGCAATGACACCTTGCTGGGCGGTGCCGGGAACGACAGCCTGACCGGCGGTGACGGCAACGATATGCTCGATGGCGGAGCGGGCAATGACAGCATGGCTGGTGGTACCGGCGATGACCTTTATCTGGTCGCCCAGGCGGGCGACAGCGTCAGCGAGGCAGCGGGCGAGGGCAACGACACGGTCCGCGCCGCCATTGCCTACACCCTCGGCGCCAACCTGGAAAACCTCGAACTAACTGGTACCACCAACCTGGCCGGTACCGGCAACGCCCTCGACAACCGGCTGACCGGCAACAGCGGTGGCAACACCCTCAACGGCGGTGCCGGTAATGACTGGCTGGCGGGGCGGCAGGGTAACGACACCTACCTCTATGGCCTGGGTTATGGCAACGACGTCATCGACAACAGCGGCGGCCTGGCCGCTGACCTCGACAGCCTGCGGCTGACCGATCTCAACCCCAGCCAGGTGCGCTTGACGCGGGTTGGCGACGACCTGGTGCTGAGCGTGCTGGCCAGTGGTGAAACCCTCACTGTCAGTCAGCATTTCCTCGATGCCGACCATGCCATCGACCGCATCCAGTTCGCCGATGGCACTACCTGGACCAGCAGCAACATCCTCAGCAATCTCTATTACCCGCCCGCCACCCCGACCGAGGGCGCGGATGTGCTCAACGGCAACCCTGGCGACGATGTGCTGCAAGGCCTGGGCGGCAACGACACGCTGTTCGGCAACGGCGGCAACGACCTGCTCGATGGTGGCACCGGTGCAGACCGCCTGGAAGGCGGCATTGGCAATGACACCTACGTGGTCGACAACCTTGGCGATGCGGTGGTCGAGGCGGCCAACAGCGGCGACGACACCGTGCAGGCGAGCATCAACTATACCCTCGGCAACAATGTCGAGCGCCTGACCCTGCTGGGCACCGCCCACCTCAACGGCACTGGTAACACGCTGGCCAACACCCTGATCGGCAATAGTGGCAACAACCAGCTGGACGGCGGCGATGGCGCCGACATCCTGCAAGGCGGTGCCGGCAACGACACCATGTTGGGTGGCGCCGGCAACGACAGCCTGTCCGGTGGCGATGGCAACGACCTGCTCGACGGGGGCGCGGGCAACGACAGCATGGCCGGTGGTGCCGGCGACGACCTGTATCTGGTCGCCCAGGCGGGCGACAGCATCAGTGAGGCGGCAGGCGCGGGCAGCGATACCGTTCGCACCGCCATCGCCTACACCCTCGGCGCCAACCTGGAAAACCTCGAGCTCATCGGTACTGCCAACCTGGCGGGTACCGGCAACGAGCTTGATAACCGCCTGACCGGCAACAGCGGCCGCAACACCCTCAACGGTGGCGCCGGCAATGACTGGCTGGCGGGGCGCGAGGGTAACGACACGTACGTCTACGGCCTGAATACCGGTAATGACGAGGTCGACAACAGCGGAGGACTGGCCGGCGACGTCGACACACTGCAACTGGCTGGTCTCAACCCGGCCGACGTGCGCTTCCAGCGCAGCGGCAATGACATGGTGATGCTGGTCAACAGCACCTCCGCCACACTCACCGTGAAGAATTTCTACCTGGGGTCCGACTACGAGATCGACCGTGTCCAGTTTGCCAACGGCACACTCTGGAACCGCGCGACACTGTTGGCCAACGTGCAGCCGGGTGCCACCAATGGCGCCGACCTGCTGATCGGCAGCAACGGCGATGACTTGATCCAGGCGCTGGGCGGCAATGACGAGATCCGCGCGCTGGGTGGCAACGACACGCTTGATGGTGGTACCGGTGACGACGCCATGTTCGGTGGCGCGGGGGACGACCTCTATGTAGTCGACAGCACCGGCGACCAGATCAGCGAACTGGCCAACGAAGGCAACGATAGCGTCCGCGCCTCGGTCAACTACACGCTTGGCAGCAATGTCGAGAACCTCACGCTGACGGGCACTGCCAACCTCGACGGCACCGGCAACGCTGGTAACAACCAGGTGTTGGGCAACGCCGGCAACAACACCTTGCGTGGCGAGGCCGGTAACGATGTGTTGCAGGGTGGGGGTGGGGTCGACTTTCTCTGGGGTGGAGATGGCAACGACACCTTGGTCGTGGGCAACAGCCAGACCGGGACACTCCTGTTGGGCGAAGCCGGTGACGACACGCTGGACGCTCGCAACCTCAGCAATGTTGGTGGCTATGTCGGGTTGAGCGGGGGCAGTGGAAATGACACCTACCTGATCGACGGCAGTGGCGACGTCACCATTGGTGATGACAACGGTCTGGGTCAGTTCAACGTCGTGCAGTTTTCGGCGGGTATCAATCCTGGGGATCTGCACTTCGTGCGGCCGCTGGATAGTTACAACCCGTCCGGCAATCTAGTGATCGAGTTTGCCAATGGGCATCGTTTGTTCATTGGCAGTATGGGGTTACCGTACCCGCAAGACTCTGGTGAAGGCTCCGGGGTGCAGGCGTTCCACTTTGCCGATGGCACCGTGTGGGATCGCGCCGAGATCATGCACCGGGCGGGCTGGTACTTTGGCACCACGCAGAACGACAGTTTCGTGGGTAGCGCAGGGGCCGATTACCTGAACGGTTCTGCGGGTGATGATCAGCTCAATGGGCTTGCAGGTAACGACTACGTCAATGGCTCGACCGGTAACGATGCGGTGGCCGGTGGTGACGGCGATGATCTGCTCGATGGTAGCGACGGTGACGATATTGTCAGCGGCGGCGCGGGTGATGATCAACTGTATGGCAACTACGGCAACGACACCCTTGCTGGCGACAGCGGTAATGACGTGTATCACTACTTCCTCGGTTATGGCCGCGACACCGTGGACAACCGCAGCGCCGGCCAGGCGGACTTCGACGCCATCGTGCTGGAAAACCCCATACTGCCATCCCAGGTAAGTGTGAGCCGCATCAATGATGACCTGGTGCTTACCCTCAATGCCAGCGACCGCATCACTGTGCTGGATTACTTCCTTGGTGGGGTGGCTCAAGTTGATGAGATACGCTTTGCCAATGGCACGGCGTGGGCGCCCGCAACTGTACTGGCCATGTTCAGCGCACCTCCCAGTTCGACCGATGACAGCGCCACTACCGACGAAGACACACCGCTAGTGTTGCAGGCGAGTGATTTCGGCAATTACAGCGACCCGCAAAATACCCCGATGGCCGCGGTGAAGATTACCAGCCTGCCAGCACTTGGTAGCCTGCAGTACAACAATGGAAGCGCCTGGGTTGCGGTGGTTCAGGATCAGGTAATCAGCATGGCTGACCTCGATGCTGGCAAGCTTCAGTTCGTGCCGGCTCTCAATGGTAATGGCAACGGCTATGCAAGCATCGGCTTCAAGGTGAGCGACGGCACAGACTTCGCCGTTAACGCCAGTACCCTGAGCATCGATGTGGCGGCGGTCAATGATGCGCCGATCTTGCAGGTGCCACTTGCCAATCAACTCAGCGGCTTGGGGCGCGCCTTCAGTCTTACTTTGCCGGTGAATACCTTTGCAGACATTGATGCCGGCGACACGTTGGTCTTGAGTGCCCGCTTGGTGAATGGTGACCCATTGCCGGTGTGGCTGAGCTTCGATGCGACGAGCCGCAGCTTCACCGGCACCCCACCGGCCGGTACAGAGCCTGGGGAAATTGACATCACCGTCACCGCGACCGACGCGGGTGGGCTTTCGGTGAGTGATGATTTCACGTTGAGCCTGCTGAGTGCTTTGGTCGGCACGCCGAACGATGACGTGCTCAATGGCAGCGTGGTCGACGATGCGATCTATGGCTTGGCCGGTAACGACCAGCTGTTCGGTTTTGGCGGCAATGACCTGCTGGATGGGGGCAGTGGCTTTGACACGCTTTCCGGGGGGCAGGGTAATGACACGCTGCTGGCAGGTAATGACAACGATGGCAGCGTCTTGTTGGGCGAGGGCGGCGATGACACGCTGATCGGCAGCGGCGGCTCGGACACTTTGTACGGTGATACAGGCAACGACTCGATCAGTGGCGGTAACGGCAATGATCGTCTGCAAGGTGATATGGGCAGCGACCAGTTGCAGGGCGGCGATGGCAATGATTTCCTGGAGGACTTCGACCAAAGCGGTCAGGCAAGCAACAACAACCTGGATGGCGGTGCCGGCGATGACACGATCCTGGTCTATCAGAGCCACGCCAATGCCGTCACCACGATTGCTGGTGGCAGCGGGCGTGATACCTACATCTTGCAGGCAAACTCCATCGGCCATCTGCTGGCGAGCGACTTCGCTGCTGGCGCCAACGGCGATATCCTCAACATCAACCAGCTGCTGCTGTTGAGCGGCGGCTACAGCGGCGGCAATCCGTTCGACCCGGTGTTGGGCTACTTGCGTTTAGTACAGCAAGGTGCCGACACGTTGCTGCAGTGGGATCGGGACGGCGCGGCCGGTGTCACCAACGATTGGCAGACCGTCATCACCCTGCAGAACACCCAGATAAACAGCCTGACCCTCGACAATTTCTCGCCTGCTTCACCTCCGGATGGCAGTTCATCGGGGTTGACGCTGAGCGGCACGCCGAACGATGACGTGCTCAATGGCAGCGTGGTCGACGATGCGATCTATGGCTTGGCCGGTAACGACCAGCTGTTCGGTTTTGGCGGCAATGACCTGCTGGATGGGGGCAGTGGCTTTGACACGCTTTCCGGGGGGCAGGGTAATGACACGCTGCTGGCAGGTAATGACAACGATGGCAGCGTCTTGTTGGGCGAGGGCGGCGATGACACGCTGATCGGCAGCGGCGGCTCGGACACTTTGTACGGTGATACAGGCAACGACTCGATCAGTGGCGGTAACGGCAATGATTTCCTGGAGGACTTCGACCAAAGCGGTCAGGCAGGCAACAACAACCTGGATGGCGGTGCCGGCGATGACACGATCCTGGTCTATCAGAGCCACGCCAATGCCGTCACCACGATTGCTGGTGGCAGCGGGCGTGATACCTACATCTTGCAGGCAAACTCCATCGGCCATCTGCTGGCGAGCGACTTCGCTGCTGGCGCCAACGGCGATATCCTCAACATCAACCAGCTGCTGCTGTTGAGCGGCGGCTACAGCGGCGGCAATCCGTTCGACCCGGTGTTGGGCTACTTGCGTTTAGTACAGCAAGGTGCCGACACGTTGCTGCAGTGGGATCGGGACGGCGCGGCCGGTGCCACCAACGATTGGCAGACCGTCATCACCCTGCAGAACACCCAGGCAAACAGCCTCATCCCTGAAAACTTCGCACCCGCTACCGGTATCGTCACTATTGAGGTGGTAAACCTGAATGCCCCACCGGTGGTTGGTACCCCACTGTCCGACCAGTCGGCCAGTGAGGACGCTGTCTTCAACTTCACGCTTGCGGCCAATGCATTCATCGACCCGAACGTAGGCGACAGCCTGACCTACGGTGCCCGCCTGGCTGATGGCAACCCGCTGCCCGCCTGGCTCAGTTTCGATCCCGCCAGCCGTACCTTCAGCGGTACACCGGGCAATGCCGACGTGGGTACTCTGAGTATCAGGGTGACCGCTACCGATACTGGCAACCTCAGTGTCAGCGATGACTTTACCCTGAGTATCGCCAACACCAACGACGCACCGACCGTTTCCGTCCCGGTAATCCTGACAAATGGAGTGGAGGACCAGAGCTACACCTTCACCGCTGCTCAGCTATTGGCCAACGCCAGCGATGTGGATGTGAGCGATACGCTGAGCGTGCAAAGCGTCAGCGTTGCGCTGGCCGATGGCAGCGTGACCGCCAATGGTGATGGCACCTGGACCTATAGCCCGGCGGCCAATCGTAATGGTGCGGTCAATTTCACGGTGGTGATCAGTGATGGTTCGGTCAGCATCAACACTACCGCTAGCCTGGATCTGGCAGCGGTGAACGATGCGCCGACCATGCAGGTTCCTATTGCCAACCAACTCGGTGGGTTAGGACGTGCTTTCACATATACCTTGCCAGCGAATACGTTCATCGATGTGGATGCTGGCGACAGCCTGACGCTGAGTGCGACGCTTGCCGGTGGCGCCTCATTACCTGCCTGGCTGAACTTCGATGCAGCGAGCCGTACGTTCAGTGGTACATCGCCAGAAGGGACAGTAGCGGGTAGTCTCGATATCGTCGTGACCGCGACGGATGCGGGCGGGCTTTCGGCAATCGCGGGGTTCAGCCTGGATTTGCTGGGTGCGATTATAGGTACTCCCAACGCCGACATACTCAACGGCAGCGTGGTGGCGGATGCGATCTACGGCCTGGCAGACAATGACCAGCTGTATGGTTTTGGTGGCGATGACCTGCTGGATGGCGGTAGCGGATACGACCAGCTTTATGGCGGCCAAGGTAACGATGTGTTATTGGCTGGCGATGATAGCAATGGAAGTTTTCTGGATGGCGAAGCGGGTGATGACAGCCTGACGGGTAGCAATGGGAGTGACTACATGTTGGGCAGAGCCGGCAACGATTTGCTGGCTGGTGGCGATGGCAACGACAATCTCTTTGGCGACGAGGGGAGTGATGTGCTGATCGGCGGAGACGGCAATGACTACCTCGAAGACAGAGGTGGCGAGTTGGCGACGAACACCCTCGATGCGGGTGCCGGTGATGACACGATTGTTGTTGCCCAAGGCAATATCAACACCGTGACCACTGTCACGGGCGGTAGTGGTCGCGATACCTACCTGCTTTATCCCTACACCAGTGGGCAACTGCTGGTCAGCGATTTCGCAAGCGGTGCGGGTGGCGACATCCTGAGCATCAATGTGCTACTGACCAATAGCAGCGGCTACAGCGGTGGTAACCCCTTCGACCCGGCGCTGGGCTATCTGCGCCTGGTGCAGCAGGGCGCCGATACGCTGCTGCAGTGGGACCAGAACGGCACGGCCGCAGGGGGCGACGGTTGGCGGACCGTCATTAACCTGCAGAATACCGTGGCCAGCAGCCTCACTATTGATAACTTTGCACCGGCGGCACCGCCGGATGGCAGTACGGTGGGACTCACCTTGATCGGCACGCCCAACGCCGACACGCTCAATGGCAGCGTGGTGGCGGATGCGATCTACGGCCTGGCAGACAATGACCAGCTGTATGGTTTTGGTGGCGATGACCTGCTGGATGGCGGTAGCGGATACGACCAGCTTTATGGCGGCCAAGGTAACGATGTGTTATTGGCTGGCGATGATAGCAATGGAAGTTTTCTGGATGGCGAAGCGGGTGATGACAGCCTGACGGGTAGCAATGGGAGTGACTACATGTTGGGCAGAGCCGGCAACGATTTGCTGGCTGGTGGCGATGGCAACGACAATCTCTTTGGCGACGAGGGGAGTGATGTGCTGATCGGCGGAGACGGCAATGACTACCTCGAAGACAGAGGTGGCGAGTTGGCGACGAACACCCTCGATGCGGGTGCCGGTGATGACACGATTGTTGTTGCCCAAGGCAATATCAACACCGTGACCACTGTCACGGGCGGTAGTGGTCGCGATACCTACCTGCTTTATCCCTACACCAGTGGGCAACTGCTGGTCAGCGATTTCGCAAGCGGTGCGGGTGGCGACATCCTGAGCATCAATGTGCTACTGACCAATAGCAGCGGCTACAGCGGTGGTAACCCCTTCGACCCGGCGCTGGGCTATCTGCGCCTGGTGCAGCAGGGCGCCGATACGCTGCTGCAGTGGGACCAGAACGGCACGGCCGCAGGGGGCGACGGTTGGCGGACCGTCATTAACCTGCAGAATACCGTGGCCAGCAGCCTCACTATTGATAACTTTGCACCGGCGGCACCGCCGGATGGCAGTACGGTGGGACTCACCTTGATCGGCACGCCCAACGCCGACACGCTCAATGGCAGCGTGGTGGCGGATGCGATCTACGGCCTGGCAGACAATGACCAGCTGTATGGTTTTGGTGGCGATGACCTGCTGGATGGCGGTAGCGGATACGACCAGCTTTATGGCGGCCAAGGTAACGATGTGTTATTGGCTGGCGATGATAGCAATGGAAGTTTTCTGGATGGCGAAGCGGGTGATGACAGCCTGACGGGTAGCAATGGGAGTGACTACATGTTGGGCAGAGCCGGCAACGATTTGCTGGCTGGTGGCGATGGCAACGACAATCTCTTTGGCGACGAGGGGAGTGATGTGCTGATCGGCGGAGACGGCAATGACTACCTCGAAGACAGAGGTGGCGAGTTGGCGACGAACACCCTCGATGCGGGTGCCGGTGATGACACGATTGTTGTTGCCCAAGGCAATATCAACACCGTGACCACTGTCACGGGCGGTAGTGGTCGCGATACCTACCTGCTTTATCCCTACACCAGTGGGCAACTGCTGGTCAGCGATTTCGCAAGCGGTGCGGGTGGCGACATCCTGAGCATCAATGTGCTACTGACCAATAGCAGCGGCTACAGCGGTGGTAACCCCTTCGACCCGGCGCTGGGCTATCTGCGCCTGGTGCAGCAGGGCGCCGATACGCTGTTGCAGTGGGACCAGGATGGCGCGGCAGTGGACGCGACCAGTTGGATGTCCATCATTACTTTGCGTAACACCACTGCCAGCACCCTTACTCTGGACAATTTCGCGCCGGCCACAAGCATTACCAATATCGAGGTAGTAAACCTTAACGCTCCGCCGACGCTCAGCATTTCACTCTCTGACCAGGCAGCCAACGAAGACGCCGCCCTCAGCTTCACAATACCGGCCAACGCCTTCGTCGACCCGAACCCCGGTGACACGTTGAGCTACAGTGCCCGCCTGGCCAACGGCTCCGCGCTACCAACCTGGCTGAGCTTCGACACCGCCACCCGCACTTTTATCGGCACCCCGAGCAACGCCGAAGTAGGCAGCCTGGACATCCGCGTGACTGCTACCGACACCAGCAATGCCAGTGTCAGCGATGTCTTCACCCTGACCATCGCCAACACCAACGACGCCCCGACCGTCAGCAGCCCGGTAACCCTGGCCAATGGCACGGAGGACCAGAGCTACACCCTGACCAGCGCGCAATTGCTGCCCAATGCCAGCGATGTGGATGTCGGCGCCACCTTGAGCGTGCAGAGCGTCAGCGTGGCCCCGGCCGATGGCAGCGTGGCTGACAATGGCAACGGCACTTGGACCTTCAGCCCCGCAGCCAACCGCAACGGCACGGTCACTTTCACCGTGGTTATCACTGATGGCACCGCTACGGTTTCGACCGCCGCAACCTTGAACCTGGCCCAGGTAAACGATGCCCCGACCGGCAACGTCACCCTGTCCGGCACGGCCCAGCAAGGCCAGACGCTGACCGCCAGTCACAATCTGACCGACGCTGATGGCCTTGGCGCTGTAAGTTACCAGTGGCAGAGCTCCAGCGATGGCACTACCTGGCAGAACCTTGCCGGCGCTACCACCGCCAGCCTGGCACTCGGATCGGCGTTGGTCGGCCTGCAGGTCCGTGTACTGGCCAGTTACACCGATGGCGGCAATACCCTGGAGTCCGTCGCCAGTAGTGCGACTGCCGGGGTTACGCAAGCGCCCAATACCGCTCCGGTGCTCAGCACCCCGCTCGCAGACCAGACGGCCAACGAGGACGCCGCCTTTACCTTCACCGTTCCGGCCAATGCCTTCGCTGACCCGAACCCTGGTGACACTTTGAGCTACAGTGCCCGCTTGGCCAACGGCTCCGCGCTACCAACCTGGCTGAGCTTCGACACCGCCACACATACTTTCACCGGTACCCCAGGCAACGCCGAAGTAGGCAGCCTGGACATCCGCGTGACTGCTACCGACACCAGCAATGCCAGTGTCAGCGATGTCTTCACCCTGACCATCGCCAACACCAACGACGCCCCGACCGTCAGCAGCCCGGTAACCCTGGCCAATGGCACGGAGGACCAGAGCTACACCCTGACCAGCGCGCAATTGCTGCCCAATGCCAGCGATGTGGATGTCGGCGCCACCTTGAGCGTGCAGAGCGTCAGCGTGGCCCCGGCCGATGGCAGCGTGGCTGACAATGGCAACGGCACTTGGACCTTCAGCCCCGCAGCCAACCGCAACGGCACGGTCACTTTCACCGTGGTTATCACTGATGGCACCGCTACGGTTTCGACCGCCGCAACCTTGAACCTGGCCCCGGTAAACGATGCCCCGACCGGCAACGTCACCCTGTCCGGCATCGCCCTGGAAGGCCAGACACTGACTGCCAGCCATACCCTGGCCGACGCCGACGGCCTGGGCGTGGTCAGCTACCAGTGGCAGACCTCGACCGACGGCGCCGCTTGGCAGAACCTTGCCGGCGCCACCGCAGCCAGCCTGGTGCTGGGTACGGTACTGATCGGCCTGCAGGTCCGTGTAGTAGCGAGCTACACCGATGGTGGCAATACCCTGGAGTCCGTCGCCAGCAGCTCGACTGCAGGGATTGCGCAACTGCTCAACCCCATCGACGGCACCGACGGCAGTGACAACCCATTGCTCGGCACAGACGGCGCCGACCTGATTCGCGCCAGGATGGGCAACGACGTCGTCCAGGCTCGGGCGGGCGATGACACGGTGTTCGGCGAGGAGGGGGACGATGTCCTGTTCGGCGAAGACGGCAACGACAGCCTCGACGGCGGCAGCGGCTACAACCAATTGCTGGGGGGCAATGGCAACGACACGCTGATCCTCGGCACGGGCGCCACCGATAGCAGCTATGCCT
The DNA here is from genome assembly GCF_003627215.1 of Pseudomonas sp. Leaf58. NCBI lineage: Bacteria > Pseudomonadati > Pseudomonadota > Gammaproteobacteria > Pseudomonadales > Pseudomonadaceae > Pseudomonas > Pseudomonas sp. Leaf58. Next base: position 2,972,068 of record NZ_CP032677.1, on the reverse strand, counting down.
CCGGTGGCTCGGGTGATGACCTGTTAATTGCCAATGGGTTGGCCAACACCTTCGCGGTCACCGTCATCGGTGACAGTGGCAGCGACACCTATCGCTTCGACGGCAGCGGCAATGTCGCGCTATCGGATTACGTGAACACCTCGACGGCGAGCGATGTCAATCGGCTGGAACTGGCCGCCGGCATTACCCCGGCCAGCGTCACGGTCAGCGGTGACGGCAACAGCATCACCCTGGGTTTCGCCACTGGCGGAACCCTGCTCCTGGCGAACCAGCTGCTGGCTAACCAGGCCAGCGACAACCCTAACCAGTATGGCGTACAGGAAGTGCGCTTTAGCAACGGCACCGTGTGGAGCCGGCAAGACCTGCGCGAGCTGGCCGGGTACTTCATTGGTGCCGACGCGGTTGATGACACGATCAGCACCGGCGCGGGCAACCAGTTCCTCTACGGGCACGGCGGTAATGACAGCTTGACGGCCGGGGCAGGGGATGATCAGTTGTATGGCGCTCTGGGCGATGATGTGTTGAATGGCGGTGACGGCAACGACGTGCTGTTCGGCGAAGATGGCAACGACAGCCTCGACGGCGGCAGCGGCTACAACCAGCTGCTGGGGGGTAATGGCAACGACACGCTGATCCTCGGCACAGGCGCCACCGATAGCAGCTATGCCTCCGGTGGCTCGGGTGATGACCTGTTAATTGCCAATGGGTTGGCCAACACCTTCGCGGTCACCGTCATCGGTGACAGTGGCAGCGACACCTATCGCTTCGACGGCAGCGGCAATGTCGCGCTATCGGATTACGTGAACACCTCGACGGCGAGCGATGTCAATCGGCTGGAACTGGCCGCCGGCATTACCCCGGCCAGCGTCACGGTCAGCGGTGACGGCAACAGCATCACCCTGGGTTTCGCCACTGGCGGAACCCTGCTCCTGGCGAACCAGCTGCTGGCTAACCAGGCCAGCGACAACCCTAACCAGTATGGCGTACAGGAAGTGCGCTTTAGCAACGGCACCGTGTGGAGCCGGCAAGACCTGCGCGAGCTGGCCGGGTACTTCATTGGTGCCGACGCGGTTGATGACACGATCAGCACCGGCGCGGGCAACCAGTTCCTCTACGGGCACGGCGGTAATGACAGCTTGACGGCCGGGGCAGGGGATGATCAGTTGTATGGCGCTCTGGGCGATGATGTGTTGAATGGCGGTGACGGCAACGACGTGCTGTTCGGCGAAGATGGCAACGACAGCCTCGACGGCGGCAGCGGCTACAACCAGCTGCTGGGGGGTAATGGCAACGACACGCTGATCCTCGGCACAGGCGCCACCGATAGCAGCTATGCCTCCGGTGGCTCGGGTGATGACCTGTTAATTGCCAATGGGTTGGCCAACACCTTCGCGGTCACCGTCATCGGTGACAGTGGCAGCGACACCTATCGCTTCGACGGCAGCGGCAATGTCACGCTATCGGATTACGTGAACACCTCGACGGCGAGCGATGTCAATCGGCTTGAGCTGGGTGATGCTTTCAGCCCGGCCAGCGTCACGGTCTTTGGCGACGTCAGCAACATCACCCTGAGCTTCACTTCGAGCAGGACCGTGCTCCTGTCGAACCAGATAATGGCCAACCAGGCCAGCGACAACCCCAACCAGTATGGGGTGCAGGAAGTGCGCTTTAGCGACGGCACCGTATGGAGCCGGCAAGATCTGCGCGAGCTGGCCGGCTTCTACATTGGCGGCGACGCGACCGATGACAGCTTCAGCACCGGGGCGGGTACTCAGGTCCTCTATGGACACGGTGGTAATGACAGCCTGTCGGCGGGGGCTGGTGATGACCTGCTCAATGGCGGGCTGGGCGATGACCTGCTGGAGGGTGGCGAGGGCAACGACTTTCTGTCCGGCGATGACGGCAATGACACGCTGGATGGTGGCAGTGGTTTCAACCAGCTCATCGGTGGCAACGGCGACGATATCTTCCGCTTCTCAGCGGCGCCCGACGCCGCTAGCAGCAACATTGTCATCGGCTTCGCGAATGGCGCAGACATCCTTTCGCTGAGCAGTGGAGTGTTCCAGTTCAACGGTGAGCCCGTCGAGCGAGTGCTTGCCAATGTCAATGGACTGACCGAGCAGATGGGTGCTCACCTGGTATTCAACCAGTCCGACCAGACGCTTTATTACGATGCTGATGGCGCTACCAACGGCAACTCCGTCGCTGTGGTGACTTTGGCTGGGGTGGCGAGCCTGGCGGCGAGCGATGTGCAGCTTTTCACTTGACTGTACAAGGTGTGAAACGTGGGATTCGTTTTGCTGCCCGCGCTTCACCCGGCTTAATGTCTGGCATTCCACAAGCCTGGATAGGGATTCTCCGATCAAGTCAGCACAGGCCGGTCTGACTTGTGCTGAAATAGCCCTCCTTTCAACCACCCAACAAGCCTTGCCCATGAGTCAGATGAGCTTTTCTGATTTCGAGTACGCCGGTAAGCGCAAGCAAACCGCCGTGAGCGTTTCCTGGCCGAGATGAAACAGGTCGTACTGTGGAGTGGCTTGATGGCGTTGATGAACCGCACTACCCAAAGGCGGGTGGTGGTCGCAAGCCGTATCCTCTGGAAACCATGCTGCGTATTCACCTGCTGCAAAACTAGTTTTCGCTGAGTGACCCGTCCATGGAAGAAGCACTTTACGAAATCACGTCGATGCGCCAGTTTGCTCGACTGACGCTCAGCGCGCCGACTCCGAAGAACATTTGGCCGTTAATTTAAATCAATAAGTTATGAATAGAAGAGTGATTTTGTACCCTCAGATGTACCCCTTTTTGCAGCAACTACGCGTGGACTACAGTGGCCGCACCGAGGGGGGCGGTGTCAAACGTGCAATCCCTCACCCAGTCGCGCAGCTTATGCTTTGGGCTCGTCCCAGTTGCTACGCGTTGCAGTAATCAGCGCATCCCAGTCATCAGGAGGGTTGCCGCGGCCCAGCGTCTTCTCGAATACGGCGTAGGGACCGGATTTGCTGCCTGCAGACCGGAGGGTATTTTCGTCGTTGACCCATGCATAGACGATGACCTTGGATCTTGAGTCGTAGCGAAAGAACAGCCGAAAGCGCCTACCGATCTTTGCCCGCCGCCAATGTCGGTAGGAGGTGCCCAGCGTGTTGCCTTGGCGAAACTCATCACGGCCCGGGTCGGCAGGCACAGCCTCCATGATCAGATGGCTCAATGCCCGAAACAGCTTCACGTTGGCGTTGCTTTCAAAACCGTGTGGGTCGTTCTGCTCGGCCCGGGCGGCGGCTTCTTGCAATTTGCGTAGCTGTAAAGTCACACCTTCATGGAACAACAGTGTCCAGCCATGTCGCACCATCAGATCGCGACCTCACCGTCGATCTCTTCGTCCAGGTTTACAGGGTGGTTTGCGTTGGCGAGCATGGTTTGCGCCAAGTCTTCCGGAGAGTGGTGAGGTTGCGGCCGCCTCGGATATCAGCCTCCAGCAAACCCAGGAACGCACCGATGGCAGGGTCTTCGTGGGTGGTTTCTACGCGGCTGACCACGATTTCACCCCCGCGTACGTCGAATGCAATCTTGCCACCGGTATCAAGCCCGAGTAGCTGGCGAACGGATTTGGGCAGTGTGACCTGCCCCTTTGAGGTCAGTGTGGCGATTTCCCGGATGGCAGGCATGAGTGTTCTCCCGGATGAATTGAATGAATGGTAAGGAATAATCCTTACCTGGTCAATCTTGGTTTCCTGCTGATCGAGCATGGGTGGCGCGGACGTTCAGCAACGCCGCAGGATGAGTTACACCACTGCCCGGGACACGATCGGTATTAGTGCTGAACGGTTCCTGAAAGGCGGCTTTTGAATGCCTCTGAGCCGCTCTAAAGACTGTCAGGATCGCCAAAAAACATTTGGCCATTCATTTAAATCAATAAGTTATGAATAGAAAAATGATTTTGTACCCCCAGATGTACCCCTTTTTGCAGCAGCTACGCGTGGACTACAGTGGCCGCACCGAGGGGGGCGGTGTCAAACGTGCAATCCCTCACCCAGTCGCGCAGCTTATGCTTTGGGCTCGTCCCAGTTGCTACGCGTTGCAGTAATCAGCGCATCCCAGTCATCAGGAGGGTTGCCGCGGCCCAGCGTCTTCTCGAATACGGCGTAGGGACCGGATTTGCTGCCTGCAGACCGGAGGGTATTTTCGTCGTTGACCCATGCATAGACGATGACCTTGGATCTTGAGTCGTAGCGAAAGAACAGCCGAAAGCGCCTACCGATCTTTGCCCGCCGCCAATGTCGGTAGGAGGTGCCCAGCGTGTTGCCTTGGCGAAACTCATCACGGCCCGGGTCGGCAGGCACAGCCTCCATGATCAGATGGCTCAATGCCCGAAACAGCTTCACGTTGGCGTTGCTTTCAAAACCGTGTGGGTCGTTCTGCTCGGCCCGGGCGGCGGCTTCTTGCAATTTGCGTAGCTGTAAAGTCACACCTTCATGGAACAACAGTGTCCAGCCATGTCGCACCATCAGATCGCGACCTCACCGTCGATCTCTTCGTCCAGGTTTACAGGGTGGTTTGCGTTGGCGAGCATGGTTTGCGCCAAGTCTTCCGGAGAGTGGTGAGGTTGCGGCCGCCTCGGATATCAGCCTCCAGCAAACCCAGGAACGCACCGATGGCAGGGTCTTCGTGGGTGGTTTCTACGCGGCTGACCACGATTTCACCCCCGCGTACGTCGAATGCAATCTTGCCACCGGTATCAAGCCCGAGTAGCTGGCGAACGGATTTGGGCAGTGTGACCTGCCCCTTTGAGGTCAGTGTGGCGATTTCGTGGATGGCAGGCATGAGTGTTCTCCCGGATGTATTGAATAAATGGTAAGGAATAATCCTTACGTGGTCAATCTTGGTTTCCTGCTGATCGAGCATAGGCGGCGCGGACGCTCAGCAACGCCGCAGGATGAGTTACACCACTGCCCGGGACACGATCAGCGGGTTAACCCGCTCCCACAGACTACGTGTCGCGCTGACGAAACCAGTTATCTTTTAGTGTCCGCCGTCCTCCAATGCTAATCCTATCTAGGGTCTTACAGAGCAAACAGCTACGTTCGGTTGGACCGTGGAGGCGAACAGCGCCCTACTTTTTTATTTGCGTTGGTTTGCGCACAGAGATTTAGCGAAGATGCCCGCTATCTCATGACTCAAAGGCTTTGTACTTGACCAGGAAACTGAGAACAATCGTCAGCACAGTCGCTAAACAGAGCATGAACGCCATGCCCATCAAGCCAGCGCTGAACGAACCAGTCACATCTTTGAGCCAGCCGACAGCGTAAGGTCCGACCAAGCCGCCCAAGCTACCTGTTGCATTGATGAATGCAATGCCACCTGCGGCTGCTTGCTTACTCAAAAAGGTCGAAGGGATGCTGTAGAAGCAGGTACGTACGGAACACAACCCGATAAGAGCAACGGTCAGTCCAAATAGAGCGGGTAAAAAGTCGCTATAGACCACAGAGAATATAAAGCCGGCAGCCCCGGTACCGCAGGTGAGCGCCAAGTGAAGGATGTAGCGTCTTTTACGTGCCAGTACCTTTGCCCACACCAGCATGGCAGCGCTGGCAATCAAGTAGGGAGCAGCGGAAATCCATCCGATCTGCATGGTAGTCAGGTTGTGACTCTTCAGAATTTGTGGCAGCCATACGCCGATGCCTAAAATGCCGATGATGTAGCTGAATAGAATTGCAGCAAGCAACCAGACCCGAGGGTCTTTAAGCGATTGGCGGAAGCTGTGTGCGCTTTTGGATTCATGCTCAGCGTCCAAAACGGCTTGTAGAGCTGCTTTTTCTTCTGTCGTCAACCAACCGGCATCAGTTGGCTTGTCAGCTAAAAAGCGCAAACACAAGAGCCCTAGGAAGCATGCTGGAAGCCCTTGGAGGACGAGTAACCACTGCCAGCCAGCAAAGCCCCAGATGCCATCCATTTGCAACATCGCGGCGGACAAGGGGCCGCCAAGAACGGACGACATTGGGATCGCGAAAAGAAACCACGCCATAACCTTGGTGCGGTAATGAGCGGGGAACCACAACGAAAGGAAGAAGATAACGCCAGGGAAAAATCCTGCTTCAGCAATTCCCGCGAGCAAACGGATAATCGCATAACTGGTGGGGCCTTGTGCCAGAGAGGTTGCGGCGGCAAACAACCCCCACGTAATCATGATCCTTGCAAGCCACCGTCGAGCCCCATACTTGTAGAGGGCCAAATTACTGGGGACTTCGAATATGCAATAACCCAAGTAGAAGATTCCTGCTGCGAAACCAAACTGCGACGCAGTTAGCCCTAGGTCATCATTCATTGTAAGAGAGGCGAACCCTACGTTAGTACGGTCCAAATAGTTGAAGAAGTAGGCAAGGGCCAAGAGAGGAACAAGCCGTAGCGCTGCTTTTTTACAAGCCCGTATTTCCGCAGGGTCTCGTTCCCGCGCGATTGAAGCAGTCAAGGTAGGCATCTGGCGACCATTATTTTTGTAGGGACAGGGCTCAGCAGCATAGAGCAGCTAGAACGCAGATCGCCAAGACCTTTACACCATGACTTGCTATACCATTGCGGCATACATTTGCCATGCCTTTCAGGAATTGCATCCTATAAAAACAAAGCATTTGAATTTTTTTTGATAATAAATAATCTCTCAGGCTGCGTTTCGGCCCGGTTCAGAAATGCGTCCAGTGCAGCGACAAATCAGAATTCCCATACTTAGTAGTGACGTCTGGCTTATGCTCAGTTCTTTCACACACCGCTTAGCTACCGTGCGGGTACGCTAGGCGTTTTTTTTGCCCGGGGTTTGGGGGCGCGGTGCGTGGATGCAGGCGTGAAATAACGGCTGTAGGTCTGCTTTTCACAGTCTCATAGGCCATGGCGCGAAAATGGAGCCTGAGTTCTCACTCATTCTCAGGCCGAGCAAGCATTGCACGGATGGCATCGGCGAGGCTCAGAAGAATCGGAGCATACCGTTCGATCACACCTTCCTGAGCTTCGACCGTCGATAGGCTGATGTTCAGAGCGTGAGTTGTGTACACCGGGTGGCTCAGCGGGGTAGCGATGGCGATGACTTCAGGCTGCCATGACGCTACGCAATACCCGTTGTTTTTCACATCGGCAATCGCGGCCTCGATCTCTAGCGCAAGTTGTCCAGCCCTGGCTTCGCATCGTCTTGATCTGAACAGCTCGATCAGAGGCCGTCGTTGCGCTTCGTCCAGGATCGATAGATAGGCTCTACCCAAGGATGTCATTTCCATGGGCTGCCGCTGGCCGGTCAGTACGTTTCGCGGAGATTTGCGTTTACTAAAACGTATCGACTCGAGGTAGATCATCTCGTCACCGTCCGCTGCGGCTAGGCCAACATTCACTTGGTGGTCTCGCGCCACCTGGGCCATCAGAGGCGTAGCGACTTGAAGCAGAAAGCTGCCGTGGTACATGGAGTGGGCCATGCCAAGTACCGAAGGCGCTAGCCTGTAGCCCCTGGAAATACTGTCGAAATCCAGGAAACCAGAGCGTACGAGGGTCTGTGTAAGCCTGCTGACAGTGGACTTTGATAGTCCGGTGATCTCGCTCAGGTCCCCATTGGTCAGATGTTCGCTGCCGGGTCTGAAGGCGCGAAGAATATCTAGCCCGCGCTCCAGCGAGCGATTGAGCGGTGCCTTGCCTTGCCCAGGGATGTGAGGTGAGGTAAGGCCGCTCTCGCCATGTTCCAATAGGTGGAACGGTCGCGTTGTCATGAAAATCACTCTCCCTCAGATTGGAATCAAGCTTGGCTCATTGCTGGGCGGTCAATCAACCGAATAATAAGAGAGGCACCGCATGACGACTTCCCCGGAATTGTCGACTCCGATCGACCTTACCGTCACTGACGGTATCGCAACCCTGACGCTCAACCGTCCAGAGGCACGTAATGCCATCAGCGATGAAATGCGATCGCTGCTCATCGAGCACCTTGAGCATGTCGCGGCGGACAGCAGCATCAAAGCGCTGATCCTGACCGGCACTGGCAAAGGTTTCTGCGCCGGCGGCGACATCAAGGGCATGCAAGCCCGGATGAGTGCACCGGCCGGTTCGGTAGCCTTCAACGGCTGGAAGCGGCAGCAGCGCGTCCACCATGCAGTGTCGCTGCTCCATAACCTGCCTAAACCCACCATTGCTGCAGTCAACGGCGCGGCAACCGGGCTGGGCTGCGATATGGCGCTGAGCTGTGATTTCATCATCGCATCCGAGCAAGCCTCTTTCGCTATGAGTTACATCGCGCGGGGCCTGATTCCTGATGGCGGTGGTTTGTACTTCCTTCCACGCCGTGTTGGGCTGAGCAAAGCAAAAGAGCTTATCTTCAGCGGTCGCAACGTTTCGCCATCCGAAGCACAGCAGATCGGGATGATCGATCGCGTGGCACCGCATGAGAACCTTCTCCCTGCAGCTCGGGATTGGGCTCAGCAGATCTCTGCTGGCTCGGCTACCGCTTTGGCGCTGAGCAAGTCGATCCTCAATAACACCTTCGAGCTGACCCAGAGCCAGATCTTCTCCATGGGCAGCCAAGCCCAGGGAATCTGCTACACCTCCAGCGAGCATCAGGAGTCGGTTGCCGCCTTCCTTGCTCGCAAGGCAGAGCGGAGCTGAATCATGGACCAGATTGCACGTCTTCTCAGCCCTGCCAGCGTCGCCGTTATCGGCGCATCGGGTGACGCCCGGAAAACCTCCGGCCGCCCCATCGCATTCCTTCGCAAACATGGCTTCCAGGGCCGGCTATACCCGGTGAACCCGCGGTATGAGGAAATCGACGGATTGCGCTGCTATCCCTCGGTGGAGGCGCTGCCGGAGGTGCCGGATGTGGCGATCATATTGCTTGGTCCAGAGCGGGCCAACCAGGCTGTTGCCGATCTGGCTGCACGCGGCTGCCCAGCAGCAATCGTACTGGCGGGTGGTTATGGTGAGACCGGCACAACCGGGGCTCTACGGCAAGAAGAGCTCAAGGCAGCACGCGGCTCGATGAGAATCCTTGGTCCTAATACCATCGGGCTGGTCAACCTCACGGAGCACGTGACCCTCTCTGCAAGTGGTGCATTGGACATGGACGCACTGCTCCCCGGCCGTGTCGCTGTGGTTTCTCAGAGCGGCGGTATCCTGGGCGCTCTTCTTTCTCGCGGTGTCGCTGCCGGAATTGGCTTCTCAAAGCTCATTTCCACCAGCAACGAGGTCGATCTCGACGTCGCAGACTTCGTCGACTATCTCGCTGATGACCCTGCCACATCGGTCATCGCGCTGTACATCGAAGGACTGCGCGACAGCGAAAAATTCAGTCGAGCAGCTCGCAAGGCCAGCAGTGCTGGTAAGCCAGTTGTGGTTTACAAGGTAGGGCGGTCCGAAGCAGGTGCTCATGCCGCCAATTCGCACACGGGCGCGCTGGCTGGCTCTGACGACTTGTACTCCGCTTACTTCAAGCAGCTCGGTGTGATCCGCGCGGAAACTTTCGCGGATTTGCTCGATATCCCCTTCGCGTTGGCAAGCGGGAGATCGATGAATGGCTATCGTGTAGCGATCCTGACCTCGACCGGCGGAGCTGGCACCCTGATCGCCGACAACCTGGGCATGAGCGGTTTCGAAACACCTGCGCCTGGGCCGGAAACTGCCGAGAAGCTGCGTAACTTGGACATCGGTGACCAAGCGGTGCTCGACCGCAATCCCATCGATTTGACCCTCGCAGGCTTGCAGCCAGAGTTGATGCGCAGCGCCATCGGCATTCTGCTCGACAGCGATGACTACGATGCGGTGGTCAGCGTAGTTGGCTCATCGGGTGTCGCTCAACCTCATTTGATGGCGGACGCTATTCGCGACAGCCTAGCGAGTTCGGATAAGCCAGTCCTGGCCTACATCAGTCCCCACGCCCCCGCAGCAGCTCAGCGTATCAACGGCTCGGGTGGTGTTGCGTTCAATGCTCCGGAGAGCTGCGCTAGCGCGCTAAAGGCTTTGGTCATGAGCGGTCAGGTGAGGTCGGCGAGTGCGGCCGATGTAGCCCCGTCAGCGGCAGCAGTTAGGGTGGAAGAACTGCCAAGTGGTCCGCTTGATGAGGAGCGTAGCAAGCGCTTGTACGCGGGCTTTGGCATCCCGGTCACTCGCGAACGGGTAGTGAAGAACGGGCAAGAAGCAGCGCAGGCCGCGAGCGAACTCGGCGGTCATGTAGCCTTGAAAGTGCTCTCGGAACTGATCCCGCACAAGAGTGAAGTGGGTGGAGTAGCGTTGCATCTTACTTCGGACACCATCGGGGATCGTTTGGAGCGCATGCGGGATGAGGTCGGCGGGCATGTCGGCTTCACCCCGGAGTCGTTCCTGGTCCAGGAGATGGTCACTGGCGGGCAGGAGCTGATCCTCGGCTTCCACCGGGACCCTCAGCTCGGCCCAGCACTGCTGCTCGGAATGGGAGGCGTCACTGCGGAGCTTTTCCAGGATACGACCTTGCGTCTTCTGCCTGTGAGTGAAGAGCAAGCCCGGGAAATGCTGAGTGAACTGAAAACCTACCCGCTATTGGATGGCTTCCGCGGCATGCCAAAGGCAGACGTCGACGCCGCAGCCAAATGCATCGTGGCGTTTTCGCAAATGGCCATGCAGCTCGGCGACCGATTGGTCGAGGCGGAAATCAACCCGCTCCTTGTTCGTCCTGCGGGTAGCGGGGTCATCGCTCTGGATGGCTTGACGATCATCGCGTGAAAAAATCGGCTGTTCCATTCAGTGGAACAGCCTCTTTGACCTCATATCTCACGCTTGCATAATCAAAGAACGCTTCATTTCTGACTCATAAAAATAAGTAGGTCGCTATGAACACTCTCTATTCCGCCGCTTCTCGGCGCAGCGCTCTTTCGACCACTTCAGTTGCGACAGTCAAGATTTTTGAGCTGAACGCCACCTTCGTGCCGGGAGTATCGCCATGACCGCCGTGTTGAAAAGTGCCACTTCACCTGAGCCTATCGGCGCAAAAGCCGTCTCACCGACGGTTATTTCGTTCAGAGAGGTTTCGAAGTCATTCACCGTGAAGGGGGTTGCCAAGCAAGCCTCCCACAGCATCAATGTCGACATCCAACAAGGCCAGGTGGTGACCATCATCGGTCCTTCGGGTTGCGGCAAGTCCACTCTTTTGAACATGGTCGCCGGGCTGTTCGCGCCTACAACAGGTGAAGTGCTTTACCGGGGCCAGGCTGTTCAAGGTATCAACGGCCGTACCGGTTACATGACCCAAAGCGACCATTTGCTGCCATGGCGTGATGTGACTGGCAATATCGCCATTCCGCTGGAAATCCAAGGGGTCCCGAAAGCCAAGCGACAGGAGCGGATTCGCGAACTACTGTCCCTTGTGGGTCTTGAGGGGCATGAAAAGGCGTATCCCAGCCAGCTTTCCGGGGGCATGCGCAAGCGCGCTGCGCTGGCTCGATTGCTGGCTTACGACCCAGAAACCTTGCTGATGGACGAGCCATTCGCTGCACTCGATGCACAGCTGCGTATGCGTATGCAGACCGAGCTGTTCAAGCTCAGCCGTCAGCTCAACAAAACGGTGCTGTTCGTCACGCACGACCTGGATGAGGCCGTGGCATTGGGCGATCGCTGCCTGATCTTTTCTGGACGTCCGGGCACTATCGTTCGCGACGTGAGTATCCCTCTAGGTGATGACCGCAACATTCTCCAGCTACGCAAGGACCCGCGTTACCACGAGTTGTGCGGCGATCTTTGGGAGTTCATTACTCCCTCTCATGACGCCTAAGGTCCTTCTTCCGGAGAATTACGAACATGAAAATCTTCCTCGGCCGTGTCGCCATTTTTGCTGTGCTCTTTCTGTCCTGGCAATTCGCTTCAGGCCCATTGATCGACCCGTTTTTCGTGAGTTCGCCATTGGAAATCGGAAGCCGCTTCATTGACCTGGTCGCCAGTGGCCGTCTGTTCTCGCATGGTTGGATCACTGTGGTTGAAACCCTCGTGGGCTTCTTCTTCGGCGCTTGCGCAGGTATATCGGTTGGCCTGATCCTCGGTCGCAATGAGCTTCTGGCTAAATTGCTCGACCCGATTCTTGTCTCGATTTACAGCCTGCCGAAAGTCGCTTTGGCTCCACTTTTCATCATGTGGTTCGGAATCGGCATAGAGATGAAAATCATACTTACCGCCACCATCGTCTTCTTCCTGGTGTTCCTCAACACCTACAGCGGTGTTCGTGCTGTGGAGCGCGAGCAGTTGGAAATTTTGCGGTTGATGGGTGCCAAAGAGCATCACCTGATTACCAAAGTCGTCCTGCCTTCGGCAATTCAGTGGGTATTTACCGGCCTCAAGATGTCGGTCCCGTACGCGCTGATCGGCGCCATCGTTGGCGAGATCATGGCCGCCAACCGAGGCTTGGGCTATCTGCTGCAGGACGCTGCCGGGCAGCTGGATACGGCAGGCGTGTTCGCCGCGCTCATTGCAATCATCTCGCTTGCGCTGATCCTCCAAGCCGCTGTGCGCAAACTGGAAGCGTCATTGATGCCTTGGAAAAAAGATCAGGAAGAACGTGAACTGTCCGTCTGATTGCAACCAACACAACAACAAAAAGAGGTCTTTGCCATGTCTATCAAGCGTCTGTTCTCTGCGCTGGGGTTGAGCGTTGCCATGAGTGCAACCAGCTTTTACGCGCAGGCTGCCGAAACCGTTAAAGTTGCTCTGGGTACGGAGGGGTTTGTTCACATGCCCTTGTTCGTAGCCTTGGACGGCGGCAAGTTCAAAAAGCATGGACTAGATGTCGAACTGGTGAAATTCAAAGGTGGCGGCGCGGCGGCCTCAGGGCTTGCCAGTCGCTCGGTCGAGTTCTGCTCGTGTGCTATCCAGAATGCGATCAACGCGAAGGTGAAGGGCGCGGACATCACCCTGCTTGGTCGTTTGGTCGGCCAATACGCAAGCAACATAGTTATCCATCAAGACCTCGCTGATCGCCTGGGCCTCACAGCAGACTCGACGGTTGAGCAACGTTTGGCTGCGTTCAAGGGGCTACGCTTGGCAGTCAGCGGCGCCGGCGGCAGTGCAGACTTCCTCGTGCGCTTCCTCGGTAAAGAAGCGAAGTTGAATGCAGAAAAAGACTTCACGCTTCTGTACCTCAACAACGGTGCGGCGATGCTGGCAGCATTTGCCCAGAACAAGATCGACGGCTTTGCGCTTTCGTCGCCGGCGTCCGATAGCGCGGTGATCGACCATAAGGGCTACACGTTGCTCGACATGTCCGAAGGAATGGTACCGGAACTCGATGGCTACCCATCGATTGCACTCAGTGCTCGTCGTCAGTGGGCGACTGAAAACCAGGACACAGTCAAAGCCTTCCTGGCTGCCTTGAGCGATGCCACGAAACTCATCAACGAGCAGCCTCAGGAAGCCATGAAGTCCGTTCGCAGCCGCTTCGAGGGCGTGAACGACAAGGTTTATGCAGCCGCGTGGGAGAACAATCGCAAGTCGTTCCCCCAGACACCCTACCTCACCGATGAGGAAGTCAATCGTGCGATCAAGTTCCTGGGTGAGATCCAGAACGAGAAAATCCCGGGTAAAGCCGAAGACTACCTGACCCAGGTGCGCTGAAGCGCCTTGCAAACTCCTGCCTGATCAGCGCGGTGGCTACGGACTGCCGCCGCGCGCGATCAACTTCTTGGTAAGCAGTAATGATGAAAAAAAATATGCCGCTCTGCGCGGCAGGGGTTGGCTTTGCCGTGTATCTGCCGCTTGCTGGTGCGCAAGGGTTCTTTGAAGACAGCAAAGCTTCTCTGGAGCTGCGCAACTTCTACATGAGCCGAGACTTTCGCGAAGGCAGTGCGCAATCCAAGCGACAGGAATGGGCCCAGGGTTTCATTCTGCGCTACGAGTCGGGCTACACGCCGGGTGTTATAGGTTTTGGCTTCGATGCAATCGGCATGCTCGGGGTCAAGCTGGACTCAGGGCCGGGTCGTTCGGGTACTGGGTTGTTGCCCGTGCAAGATGATGGTGATGTGCCGGACAATTACTCCAAAGCCGGTGGGACACTCAAGGTCAAGGTGTCCGAGAGCGAGCTCCGTGTCGGCACGTTGATACCAAAATGGCCGACCCTGGTCTCTAACAACGGACGTTTGTTGCCCCAGACATTCGACGGTGCCCAGATTCAGGTCAACGAATGGAAAGCCTTGGAGTTTACCGGGGCGAAGATCCAGGGAACTGTATATCGCGATCAATCCGGTTCCACAGGGCTGGCACTGAACAACAAGAACCGTCGGTTTAGCGGCCCTCTTGATGGCGGTGATTTCAACCTGATGGGAGTGACGTACCACGTTGCTGATAGTACGGATTTGTTGGCTCAGTACGCGGTTCTCGAAGACGTCTATACCCAGCGATTCTACGGTCTGACTGATCGTAGAAAGGGCACCTGGGGCTCATTCACGAGTGATGTCCGCGTGTTCGATAGCGACGATCAGGGGCAAGCCCGCGGCGGACCTATCGACAACCGCGCACTTAGTGTCATGGGTACTTACAAACTGGGTGGCCACGCTTTTGGTCTCGGCTACCAAAAAATGTCCGGGGACTCGGCATTCCCCTACGTGGATGGCACTGACCCCTACCTGGTCAACTTCGTGCAGGTGGGCGACTTCGCCGAGAAGGACGAGCGCTCCTGGCAGGCTCGCTACGACTTCGATCTTGCGAGCGTGGGTGTCCCAGGGTTGACCTTCATGACTCGATATCTGAAAGGCAACCAAGCTGATGTGCGCGGAGTGGATTCGGGCTCGGACGGCGAGCGCGAGCTCGATGTCGAGTTGCAGTACGTGTTGCAGAGCGGGTCCCTGAAGGGGCTGAGCATGCGTCTGCGCAGTGCCACCTACCGCGCGGACTTCGCTCGGGATGCCGATGATGTGCGGGTGATTGTCAGCTACCCGTTGTCGCTTCTGTAATCAATATCCTCACCAGGAGAGAAACGATGCACTCCCTCGTAGCGCTTCAACGCGAAGGTGATGTCGGTCTGATCATCATCAACAATCCGCCAGTAAATGCCCTCTCGCGTGAGGTCCGTGAACAGGTACTTGCGAGACTCGAGCAGGCGGCGGGTGACGCCGATATTCGGGCAGTAGTGATCGTGTGTGAGGGGCGTACCTTCATCGCCGGTGCCGATATAAAAGAGTTCGATCTGCCTTTGCAGGCTCCGCACCTGCCTGATGTATTGGCGGCAATCGAAAACTCGCCGAAGCCTGTTATCGCTGCGATGCATGGTTCGGTCCTAGGTGGTGGCCTTGAGCTTGCGCTTGCCTGCCATTACCGCATCGCAGGTCCAGGCACTCAGTTCGGGCTACCCGAAGTGGGTTTGGGCTTGATCCCCGGCGCTGGCGGAACGCAACGCCTGCCGCGCTTGTGCGGGATGCTCCCGGCGCTCGATATGGTATTGGGCGGGGAGCAGCTAGGTGTTGAGCAAGCGTTGGAGATTGGTTTACTGGATCGCTTGAGTCGCTCATCGGTATTCGAGTCTGCTCTGGAGTTCGCCAAAGAGATTGTTGGGCAGCCGATACCGCGCTCATGCAATCGGACCGTGGCAGCATTTGATCTAGCGGTTTTCCAGCGTAGGGCTCAAGCGATTCTTCATAAGCTTGTGGGGCAGGAGGCTCCACCTCTCGCGCTCCAAGCACTGCAGGCAGCTTGGCAGGTTCCCTTTAACGCGGGCATGGCGTTGGAGCGAGAGCTGTTTATTTCCCGGCGTGAAAGTGCTCAGGCACGCGCCTTACGGCATGTCTTCTTTGCCGAGCGTGATCTTGCCTCTCGCCGCCGCACATTAGCTAGACAAGCCCAAGTTCGTGCCGTTGATTCGGTCGCGGTGATCGGAGCGGGCACGATGGGTAGTGGTATCGCGTTGTGTTTGGCTAACGCGGGTATCGAGACACTGCTGATCGATACTCAGCCTGCGGCGCTTGATCGCGGACGAGCGACTGTCGAGCGCTACTATGCCAGCGCGTTGGAGAAAGGCCGCCTCTCTGCAGAAAAGGCGGCTGAGCATGCTGGCCATATTCGATACGAAGGAAGTCTTGAGGCGATCGCGGATACAGATTTGATCATCGAGGCAGTGTTTGAAGACTTGGCCGTCAAGCAAGACGTCTTCCGAACGCTGGATCGTTTTGCCAAGCCCGGGGCGATCCTGGCAACCAATACCTCTTACCTCGATGTCGATGCGATTGCCGGTGTTACCGATCGCCCAGGAGACGTCATCGGTATGCATTTTTTCAGCCCCGCTCACGTCATGAAGCTGCTCGAGGTTGTGAAAACCGCTCACCTGCAACCCGATGTGCTGGCGACGGTGCTCCAATTGGGTGGGCGCTTGGGTAAGACTGCGGTTGCGGTAGGGAACTGCTACGGCTTTGTAGGGAATCGGTTGTTGGCCGTCCGCGAGCGCGAAGCGACATTCTTGCTGGAGGAAGGGGCATCACCAGAGGATGTCGACCGAGTGCTACGTGGCTTCGGCTTCCCGATCGGTCCCTTTGAACTGCGTGATCTGGCTGGCGTTGATATCGCGTGGTTCAACAGGAAAGGCCGGGGGGAACACCTCGGCCAGGCTGAGCGTCGATGCAATTTGATTGAGCAGCTCCACGAAGCCGGCCGTCTTGGCCAGAAGTCCGGCGCGGGGTACTACCGATATGAAGAGGGGCAGCGCAAGGGGGCTCCTGACCCATTCGTTGCGAGAATGCTTATTGAGCACCGTCACGCGAGAGGACTGGAGCCGCGGATAATCTCGGACGAGGAGATCCTGCAGAGGTGCTTGTTCGTAATGATCAATGAAGCCGCTCACATGTTGGAGCAAGGTATCGTCGACAGCCCTAATGACATCGATCTTGTCTGGATCCATGGATATGGCTTCCCGCGCTATCGGGGTGGGCTTCTCTATTATGCAGATCAGGTCGGGCTGACTCAGGTCGGTGAAACCTTGGGGCAGTGGGCCCTCAAACATCCTGATCGGCAATTGAATGTTTGCGCTTTGCTTCAATCCAGAGCAAAAGAGCACGTTCCACTTAGCCAAGGCTGATTGTGCGGGTTTATTTTGGGTCGGCCGTTGACCACAACTTCGGCTGTCCCTTTTTTTCTGCCGGGGCAGTGGGCGCCGCTCGCAAAGCGTGGCGCGCTATCACCACGCTGACCAATACCACGGAAAACAACCTCAGCGTTTGGGTGGCGAGCACGAAGCCAGTGTCTGCGTGCGTTTCGACAGCGAGGATCGCCATGGCGTCTAGGCCGCCTGGGCTCGTAGCTAAGTACATCGAGAGAAAATCAATATTCATCAACTTTGCAAGGCACCAGGCAGAGCCGGCACACAGCAAAATAAGGGCGCTAGAGCTCAGAACCATTGCGGGCATCTGCCGCCAGACGTACGTGACGGTTCGTTGGTCAAATCTAAGGCCGATGTAGCACCCGATCAAACCGTAGCCCAGGCTGAAGATCCAACTGGGAAGATCAATCGTGAGTGCACCAGACAGCTGAAGTCCACCACCAAGCATCAGTGGCACCAGCAGTGCGCCCGCCGGTAGACGTGTCCCCGCTGCAACGCCGGTTAAGATGACCCCGAGACTTATAACTAAGTCCGTCAGGTTTCCAACCGGGCCCACATTGGCGGCTCCCGAGGAGGGCGTTTGTGCACCTAGCACATGACTCACCAGTGCTCCTACTATTACCACGCAAACCACCCTAACGTACTGCATGGTCGCCACCACACGTGCATCAGCTCCATAATCCTCCGACATTGCCACCATCGCCGATGCTGCACCGGGTGCTGTTCCCCAAGCTGCAGTTGCTTTAGATAGGCCACTGAATCGGATAGCTCCTAGGCCTACCAGTGCGCTCATGGCCAGTGTCAGGGCTGTGACACCCAACATCTGATACCAGGATTGTGCGAGCGTCTGGATGACTGGCCAAGTCATCGAGTGAGCCACCAATACACCTACGCAACCTTGGCCGAAGCGAAACGCATGACGATGAACACGGATTGTCACGCCCAGAAGACCACAAGCAATGCCCGCGAGCATGGGCCCGAGGAACAGACCTGCAGGGATATGCAGGAAGTGAAAAAATTGCCCCGCAGCGCCGGCTGCGAGTACCACGCATAGCCACTGCAGCAGGGCGGGCTTCGAGAGTGAAGAGGGGTTTGGCACTGGAGAATCCTCGGATGCTGGGCCAGATGATTATCCGAGGGGCTAATGGGCGTGGTCCATTTGCTGTTTTTGATGAACCGATTACCGAGAGTTATGAATCATGGATCTTAGGGACCTCACTTACTTCGAGACCATTGCCCGAACGGGTCATCTCGGTAAAGCTGCAGAGTTGTTGCACAAAAGTCAGCCTGCGCTCAGCAAAAGCATTCAGCGTCTCGAAGAGGCTTTAGGCGCGCAGCTTTTCAGGCGAGAAGGCAGGAGAATAAGGCTCACTGAGGTTGGCGAGCTCCTTCTCCAGCGCGGGCGGCAGTTACAACTGAGTATTGCGGAGACCGAGCGCGAAGTACGAGACTTTGCGAGCGGGCAGATTGGAACCATACGCCTGGGCTGTTCCGCGAGCATGGCCGAGCACCTCCTTCCGCAGCTGGCATCCTTCTTGTTGGAGCGCGCTCCCGAGCTGCGTTTGAAACTCTCGATCGGCCAAGATGACATCCTCAGGGAGTCCCTGAGCTCCGGGCGCCTGGATGCGATTATTTGCCCTTTGAATGCCGGCGATCCACATCTGCTTACCTTCCCAATTCTTCAAGATGAGGCTGTCGTCGTAGCCAGCGCAGATCATTCCGTCTTCTCTTCTGCTATCAGCATCGCAGCCCTATGCCAATACCGCTGGGTTTTGCCTGGCGACGCAGTTGCCTCCAGACGCTGGATCGACGAGGCCTTCAGGTCACATCAGTTGCCTGCTCCTACGGTCCAGATTGAAGCAAATGCCGTTTCCTTGCTGCCTAGACTGATCGCCAAAACGCAATTATTGAGCTTTCTGGCCCGGGAAACATTAGTGTCTGGACGTTGGCAATCCACGCTGAGAGAGGTCCCTATTCCAGAGACTACAATGACTCGGACCGTCGCCGTTTCAGTGCGAGCGGAGGCCTATCTGGCACCGGCTGTGCGGCTGATGGTCGAGCTGCTGAAGGCAGACGGGAAGCGATTTTTCTCAGAGATCTGATTCCAGTCAGTGGAACTAGCTCATTGTCACTGCTGAAGTGCTCTCCGACACTGTGGGCGCGCGTCGACTGGCAGCGCTGACCCTTCGTGTATGGAGAGCTTTGATGAGTCGCGATGTTTACATCTGTGATGCAGTACGCACCCCTATTGGCCGCCTGAATGGAGCCCTTTCAGCGATGAGGGCGGATGACCTTGCTGCCATCCCACTCAAGGCGTTGATTGAGCGCAACCCAGGCATCGATTGGGCCGCCGTGGACGAAGTCTTCATGGGGTGCGCCAACCAGTCAGGTGAAGACAATCGCAACGTGGCGCGCATGGCGCTATTACTTGCTGGGCTCTCCCCATCGGTACCTGGTGTGACGTTGAATCGGCTGTGCGCATCCGGTCTGGAAGCTGTTGGTGCGGCTTTCAGGGCGATTGCTAATGGTGAAATGGAATTGGCCGTTGCCGCAGGCGTTGAGTCGATGACTCGCGCACCCTACGTGATGGGAAAAGCTGACGGCCCGTTTGGTCGCACGCAGAAACTTGAGGACACGACGCTCGGTTGGCGCTTCATCAATCCGGCAATGAAAAGCGCGTACGGTGTCGATAGCATGCCGGTGACCGGTGACAAAGTTGCCCAGCAGTACGGCATTTCTCGTGAGGATCAGGACGCCATGGCTCTGCGTAGTCAAGCACGAGCTGCTAGCGCGATCGAGCGTGGGTTTTATGCTGAAGAGATTGTTCCTGTCATCATACCCGGCAAAAAGGGCGAAACCGTTGTCGTGTGCGATGAGCACCCCCGTCCTGAAACCACTGCAGTAGCTCTGGCCAAACTCAAACCGGTAAATGGTCCTGACTGCACGGTAACTGCCGGCAACGCTTCAGGCCTGAATGACGGTGCCAGCGCGATGATCCTCGCCAGTGCTGATGCTGTAGACAAGTTCGGTCTAAGGCCTCGTGCCCGGGTCCTTGGAATGGCCAGCGCCGGCGTTCTGCCTGAAATAATGGGAATTGGTCCAGTTCCCGCTGTGCGAAAGCTTCTGCAACGGCTGAACATGACAATTGATGCTTTCGACGTCATTGAGCTCAATGAAGCGTTCGCAGCGCAAGGATTGGCAGTGATGCGCGAGCTCGGTTTGCCAGATGACAGTGAGCGAGTGAACCCCAACGGTGGAGCGATAGCGCTGGGTCATCCTTTGGGGATGAGCGGAAATCGACTGGTCTTGACAGCGGTGCACCAGCTCGAGAAGACGGGGGGGCGCTTTGGTATGGCCACGATGTGCGTGGGGGTGGGACAAGGCTTGGCGCTGGCCTTCGAACGTATCGACGCTGTCACCTAGCGGCATCAAAGATATTGCTGTGCTGGTGGACCATAAGCCGCCAGCCTGACTGGGCCAGCAGCGTCTCTGTCTTTTGAATCAACCGACGACCACGACACCAGGCAATTGGGCGATGACTTCACGAATCAAGGTAATGATCAGGCCAATGGCAGGATCACGCGCGTTGTCGATTCGCCATCCCAGTTCTATCGAGTAGCGCGGAAGGTTGATTGGGCAGGGGTGGCATTGGACGCTGCTGACGCTGGCCAAGGCTGTGGCGGCATGGGTCGGCAAGGTGGCCACGCAGTCGCTGTGCTGCAGAAGCGCGGGAAGCGCGGCGAAATGGGTGGTTGAAGCCTCCACTGTGCGATTCAGCGAGTGCGCAGCTAGCACCTCGTCAACCACGCCCACATAACCGCCCGATGAAACCAGAATGTGGCGCTTTTCAAGGTAAAACTCGGGTGTCAGCGGGGTGGCGTCAGCGCGGGCCGCGGTAAGGCAGGTGTAGTCACCCGTTGCAAGCGCCAGCCGCCCCAGCGTCTTCGAGGCCACGGCGCCCGATGTCAAGGCAAGATCAAATTGCCGGTTCATCAAAGCATCGCTTGCCAGCAAGCTGTGGGTTTGCTTGAACACTAGGCGGATACCAGGCGTCTGTTCCCGGACTTTATTGATCAACAGCCTGCCAATTGCTAGTTCGAAGTCATCCGACATGCCCAGTGCAATGGTGCGCCCGTGAATCGCCGTATCGCCATGGAGTGCCAACATCAGACCCTGACGACACTTGTCCAGCGCGGCGGCCACGATAGGGCGCAATTCCTCGCTTTTTGCGGTGGGTTTAAGACCACGTCCTGTCCGTTCGAACAAGTGGTCACCGAACACTGCCCGCAGTCTGGATAGCGCAGCGCTCACCGCTGATTGGGTAATGCCCAGGCGAATGGCGGCGCGGCCCGCGCCACCTTCCTCATACAAGGCTTCGAAAACCTTGAAGAGGTTCAGGTCCACAGAGGCGATGTCCAGCTTTTTCATGATTGATGGAAACTTTCCAGGCGCATAGGTAGCAATCCGCCAATGGTCGCACGATATGATTTTCATTGATATCAGATCAAGTCTGCGCAGTATTGCTCAATAACGGCTTGAGGCCGAACATTACCTGCACTACTTCATGCGAGAGCTCATCATGTCCCTTACCACCGTTGCAGCGCTGCAGGTTGGCTCCCATCCACTCGGAAAGGCCGAGACGCTGAAATCTATCCTCGTGTATGAGGCAGAGATAAAGTCGAGTGGGGCGAAACTGGTCGTATTGCCCGAGGCGATCCTAGGCGGGTACCCGAAAGGGCAGATATTCGGCACTTTCCTGGGTTATCGCTTGCCGGAGGGGCGTGAGACATTTCAAGCCTATTTCGAGAATGCTATTGATATCCCCGGCGCGGAGACAGACGAGCTCGCTGCGTTGTCCGAACGCACGGGTGCTCACCTGGTCGTCGGGGTGATCGAGCGTTCCGGTAACACGCTGTTCTGTTCCGCGCTGTTCTTTTCACCAGAGGGTGGAATCATCGCCAAGCACCGCAAGTTGATGCCAACGGGTACTGAGCGCCTCATCTGGGGTCAGGGTGACGGCTCGACATTACCTGTTGTCGATTCGCCAGCCGGCAAGCTTGGCACGTCGATCTGCTGGGAAAACCACATGCCGTTGTTACGCACCGCGATGTACGCCAAAGGCGTGCAGGTATGGTGCGCGCCGACAGTCGATGAGCGTGACGTCTGGCTGGCCAGCATGCGGCATATCGCTCACGAGGGGCGGATGTTTTTGGTTAGTGCCTGTCAGGTGCAGAAATCGCCACGTGAACTGGGTATCGAGGTACCAGCCTGGGATCCTGACCGTCCCCTGATTCAGGGCAACAGTGTCATCGTCGGGCCGCTGGGTGATGTACTCGCCGGTCCACTGCGTGGTGAAGAGGGATTACTGACGGCAGAAATCGACCTTGATGAGTTGGTGCGTGCTCGCTACGACTTCGATGTGGTTGGCCACTACTCGCGTCCCGATGTGTTTTCGCTGAGTGTCGATGAGCGCGCCAGGCCGGGTGTCGACTTTTTCAAGTGAGGTGTTTTCGGAACCTGCGGCAGACTTTGATTAGCTTTGCGAAGCGGAAATGCGCCGAGATGTCGTCGGTCGGGCAGGGGCAGTGAAACGTGTATGTGCAGACCAAGGGCGGGCGCTTCGCGGCGCCCGTCCTGGTTTCTATCAATGCGCGTACTGAGCTTTGGCAAACGTCGCAATAGCGTCGGCCATTGCCTTCGGTTGCTCAGGCGCCATCGCATGCCCGGCGTTTTTGAGCACCACTACCTGAACGCGATCGCCCAGCATGCTTTGCAGAACGCCTGAGAACCTGCGTGGGGCTACTGTGTCGGATTCACCCTGCAGGTCCAGGATCGGGGCCTTGCCAGCCGCGAAGTAGTCATCGACCGGTGTGGTATTGCGTGCGTGGGACTGAGCCTCATGCGTTTCGTCGTGCCATCCGCCAAGCCAGACACGAGGGTCGTTGCCGGGGGCGAAGAATGCTTTGTGCAGGTAGACCAGACGTTGCTCTTCGGGCAGAGACATGTCACCGGCCCCATCGATTGCCTGGCGCATCTCGGCGTTGATGGGCTTCTCAGTCGATCCGGGTGGAACCTTGCCGGCAGAAGCCGCTGCGAGCACCACGCCACGCACCAGGTCCGGCCTATCGGCCGCCAGTTGTCGAGCCGGGAAGTTACCCCAGGCATGCCCAACCACCACTACCGGTCCTTGTTTCTCGTGCTCGACAACTGCAGCAATATCGCGGGCAAAGTCATGGACTGACAGCTTTTCCATCGGGCCTTTGCTTTGGCCTATGCCGCGGGGTTCAGGGCGCACCACCCTGAACCCATCTTGCTGCAGATAATTTGCCACTTGGTCATAGTCACGACCCGAGCGTCCCAGCGAGGGAAGCATTACGATGATCGGGCCCTAACCTTGTGAGTTGACTTCGATCTGGACGTTGTCGTACCGCACCATTTCCTGTTGCACTGCATTCGTTGCGGCAGGGGTGCTAGCCATGGCGATGGAGGCGGCCAGGGTCAGGGACGCACCCATGATGAAGTGAGTAATCTTTTTCATTGTTTTTTTCCTTGGGCAGTAAGCGAGGGGGCAGGCTCAAGGCCGCTTTCCTCAAGCAATTTGTGAGCTTCGGCACTGTTGAGGTACTCGAGGAACTCACGTGCAACCTTGGTGTTGGTAGTGCTGCTGGCCACGGCTGCATAAAACCGGCTGACTTTCTGTACCTCCTCGGGAAGTGGGCCCAGGTAATCCACGCCAGGGGTTACCTTCAGTTCGCTGATCTGTTGCATGCCGATGTCCGCGTCGCCGCGAGCAAGCGCGGTGCCCACCAGTTCCTTGCCTTGAATCTCGACTGTTTTGTGCTTGACCGAATCGGTGATGCCCAAGCGAGCAAACAGCTCTGTCCGGATGTAGACACCGCTAGCGCCTTGGGAATATGCGATTTTGTCAGAGCTCAGTAGCGCGGTACGCAGGGCTGGCACCGTGGATACATCCAGATGCGGATGGCCTTTAGGTACGCCTACGCCGATACGGGAGTCGGCGATTTCTCGGCGAGTGCTCATGTCGAAAGCCCCGGTAGGCCCCAGTAGATCCAGGGTCTCGCTGGCCATGATGGCCAGGTCCATAGGCTCCTTGTGCTTGATTCGCTGCGGGATGGACTCAGGAGAGTCCCCCATCGAAGGTCCCCAGCTGATGCTGAGGGTGTTGCCACTGGCTTTCTCGTACGCTGGCTGTAGTTGGGCCATGGCCCCCTTCAGCGCACCGCTCGCGATTATCTTGAGCTCTGATGCTTCAACGCCGACAGAAAGGGTCAGAAGACCGGCGAGACCAGTCGAGAGCAGTAGCGGAGCAGATCTTGTTTTTTTCATATGGCTACCTTCGGAAGGGCGCGCTTCAGGCGCCGCGAGTGTTAACGAACAGCGAATACAATGAGGTTGTGGAGGCCATCAGCAGGCGGTTGCGCCGAGGGCCGCCGAAGCAGAGGTTGGCGCATCGCTCAGGCAGATCGATGTGTCCGATAGGGTGACCGTCAGGTGCGAAAACGCGGACCCCATCCAGGCCAGCCTCGGGAGCCCCCCAGCCACACCACAGGTTTCCGTCCACGTCGACGCGTATGCCATCGGGCAGGCCATGGCCTGCATCGATGAGTTCCCTACGCTCACTGAGCTGGTTCTGGTCATCGACGCTGTATGCGACGATGCGGCGTGGGCGAGCTCTCGACTCGACCAGGTAGAGGATTTTCTCGTCGGGTGAGAATGCGAGTCCGTTAGGACCTTCGACATCTTCGGCAACGCAGTGAAGCTTTCCGTCCGGCGTTAGGCAGTACACGTTAGCCGGCAGCGCTGCTTCGCCTTGACGGCCCATGTAGTCACTGACCAAGCCAAAGGGCGGATCGGTGAACCAGATACTGTCGTCCGACTTCACCACGATGTCGTTTGGAGAGTTGAGTGGCTTGCCTTCAAAGTGACTTGCCAGAACGGTGATGCTGCCGTCGTATTCCGTGCGTGTGACTTGTCGACCACCGTGTTCACACACCAGGAGGCGGCCTTGGCGATCGCGCGTCATTCCATTGGCCTGATTGGCCGGTTGGCGAAATACACCGAGGACACCGGTGGCTTCATCCCACCGCATGATGCGGTCGTTGGGCAGATCGGTGAACAGCACATACCGGCCATCTGCGAACCAAGCCGGCCCCTCAGCCCATCGCATTCCCCCACCCAAGCGTTCCACTTTTGCGTGGGCGAGGCGGTAATGTGCAAAGCGTGGGTCAAGCTCCCGTACGGCCGGATCAGGCACACGGGTGCTTGGACGCCAATCTCTATCGTCCATTATTCGTTTCCGTCAGTGTGTTGAAACCAAAAGTGCTCAGCGGTACAAGCGGGCCGGGTTGTCGACCAGAACGGCTTGTTTCAGTGCAGGGCTGTCACATACCTGTTGAATGAAGTCGAGCAGTTGGCGGTCATCCGGAGGGGAGCCCTTGATGTTTGGATGCGGCCAATCGGAGCCCCAAATCGCGCGTTCCGGGGCGTACTCCAGAAACTCGCGAACGTAATCCAGAGCCTGCGGCCACGGGCCAGGTTGGCCCTGCATGGCGCGATCGATACCGGAGAGCTTGATCCATCGAGCCGAATGCTCAAGATGCTTCTTCAGAGCAGCAAGCTCTTCTCTATCGAGGGGTTGGGTGAAATCTGGGCGCGCCATGTGATCAATGACCAGAGGCGTCTTCAGGTCCTTCCACTGGTCCAGGAACGGCAACAAAGTGTGCAGTTCTCCGTGAACCAACACATGCCATCCAAATGGAGCAACACGTTCGGCCAGTTGTCGCAGCTTTTGAGGATCCCGTGCGCCTGGCAGGTGCCCCATCAGGTTGAAACGGATGCCACGCAGCCCGCCGTCGTGCAGAACCTGCAGCTGCTCATCGGTGGTGGTTTCGTCGATCAGACCAACGCCGCGGTAGTGTCCACCGCTCTCAGCGATTGCGGCCAGGATGGCGGAGTGATCCGTTCCATAGGGCGCAGCTTGAACAAGCACACCGTGCTCAATGCCAAGGCGCTGATGCAACGCCAGAAGATCTGAAAATGGCGCGGGGGCGGGAGTGTATGCGGCGTTCGCAGGGAGTGGGAAACGATCCCAGGGGCCGTAAATATGGGTGTGGCAATCCCACATCCCAGGCGCATTGGTTGGACTGGACATGGAGGCTCCAAATGTCTGGCTGGTTGCTCCGCCGAGTAGGGTGATACCTGCTGCAGCGATGGCTGTGTGCTTGATGAACAGGCGTCGTGAGGCCTGAACTTGATTTTGATCGTCCATGGTGACCTGCTCTTATTGTTTGTCGGTGGACGAGGGGCCATGGCCGGCCCCTATAGAAGTCAGCCGCAGCGAACGGTCATGCCGCCGTCGACGACGATCTCGGTACCAGTCACGAAGCGCGACTCATCACTGGCCAGGTACAGCGCGGCGTAAGCGGTGTCACGACCATCGCCCATGAAGCCCAGTGGAATTCGAGCCAGGCGGGAGTCGAGCAGCTTGTTTACGTCGCCGCCGGTGCGCTGCCCTGCGAGACGGACTTCGACCATAGGCGTATGCAACTGACCGGGTACCACGGTATTTACGCGAATACCTTTGGGGGCGTACTCAACGGCTGTAACGCGGCCCAGTTGGATGACACCGGCCTTGCTCGCGGCGTAGGCGACTTGCGCAGAGCCGGTGAACCGGATGCCGGACGTCGAAGCAGTGTTGATGATTGAGCCGCTGCCTTGTGCCTCCATTACCGGGATCACGTGTTTACAGGTCAGGTACACACTTTTCAGGTTCAGAGCGATCTGGGCGTCGAACTTGTCCTCTGGCAGGGCAACAGCGCCACCCGCGGCGGAACCGCCGACGTTATTCACCAGGATGTCTACAGTCCCGTACGCTTGCTTGCAGGCTTCTACCATGGCAGCTACCGCTGAGTTGTCGGTGACGTCGCAGGCATACGGCGTCACTTCACCACCCGCTTCACGAATACGGCCCAGCGTTTCCTCCATGGCGCCGAGGTCGCGATCGACAGCGAACACCTTGGCGCCGGCAAGAGCAAACAGTACTGCCACGGCACGGCCATTACCCCAGCCGGCACCCACACAACCTGCACCGGTGACGATGGCGACCTTGCCTTTCAAGCGATCGCTGGTTGGAATAACTTCAGTCATGGGGTAATCCTCAATTCAACGTGGTAGGCAGTTCGAGAGCGACACCAGCCGGTGGCGGTACTTCGAAGACCTTGATAGTCATGGAAATCAGCGTGTAGTAGCCGGCAATGCCAACGAGATCGACCGCGGCGTCGTTACCCAGCAGCTCAATGAACTCTTTGTAGAGGCCGTCGCTAATGCCGCGGGTGTCGTGGAGTTCACGAACGAAGCGATAAACCAATGCTTCGTCGGCTTTGTGAAAGCTCGGCTCTTTACCATCGCGGATGGCGTCGATGATCTCGGGAACCAGGCCGGCTTCCAGAGCAAACGGCTTATGTGCAGCCCACTCATACTCTGCGAGCCAATGACGCCCCATCAGCAGAATGGCCAATTCAGAGAGGCGCGGTTCCAGGCAGCTGTCGTAGCGGCAGTAGCGTCCGAGGGCCTGGGCGCACTCAGCCAGTTCTGGTCGATGTAGCCAGATGGCGAGCGGGCCGCGAACACCTTTGCGTGGGCCGTTGGCGATGCGGTCGTAAACGACACGCTGGGCGTCATTCAGTTGTTGCGGATCAATGGGAGGCAAGCGATTCATGGCCGTTCCTGTTACGAGTGCTGGGTTTGCGATTGGGGCTGAGGTTGGGCTTGCACAGCAGTTTCGGGGGCAGTTACTTGAGCTGCGCTGACATCCGAGGGGCGCAGCAGGCTGCGGCCAGGGGCACGGCCCGTTTCACGTTCGAACGCCTCCGGATCAAAAGCACCCTCCCAGCGGGCGATTGCGAAAACGGCGATGGTGTTGCCAACGATGTTGGTCAGGGCTGTTGCTGTCGCCATGATCCGATCAATCCCGAACAGAAGGCCCAGGCCGCTCAGTGGAAGGGTCTGTACAGACTGCAGGGTGGCTGCCAGCTTGATGAAGGCACCACCTGCGACGGTGGTACCGCCTTTGGAGGTAATGCTGAGGATTGCCAGCAGGCCGGCCTGTTGCCACAGCGAGAATGGAGTGTCAGTGGCTTGAGCAATAAAGCCGATGGCAATTGCCATGTAGATGGCTGTGCCGTCCAGATTGAAGCTGTAGCCGGCTGGCAGCACGAATCCAACAACCACCTCATCACAGCCAGTACGTTTCAGTTTCTCGATAAGACGAGGGAATGCGACTTCACCCGACGCGGTACCGAAGACAAGCAGGATCTCATCGCGGATCAACCGCAGTACGGTCATGAACGGCAGGCCAACCGACCAGCTGATGGTGCCGAGCACTCCGAACACGAACAGGAGCGAGGCGGCGTAGTAAACGGCGATGAGCTTGAGAAGGTAAAGCAGAGTGTCGCCACCGTAGCTACCGATCGCAGCGGCCATTGCGCCAAATGCGCCAAGGGGGGCCAGCTTCATGATGAAGCTGAGCATCTTGAAGAGGATGGATTGAGCCTCGTCAATCGCGCGCACTGCAACGGACTCTGGCCCGCACGTACGATTGATAGCAATACCGGCCAGTACTGAGATCAGCAGGACTTGAATGATGTCGCCTTTGGCGAAAGCATCCACAAGGGTGTGCGGAATCAAGCTCAGCAGGTAGGTGATCACCGAGACTTCACCAGCTGCGGCTGTAGCTTTGATGGCCGCCGAGGATTCATTCATCCCCGTTGCGTGCAAACCTACGCCTGGCTCGACAACGTTTACCAGCACAAAGCCGACGAGCATCGCGACCGTGCTGACGACTTCAAAATAGAGCAGTGACTTGATGCCCAGCCGGCCGAGCTTTCGCATGTCCTGAACGTGGGTGAGGCCATGCACCAAGGTCACGAAGACGATCGGAGCGAGCATCATTTTTAGGAGCGCGATAAAGGCCTGACCTAGTGGTTTCATGGCAGTGGCCCATGTGGGCGCGGCGAAACCGAGGATGACGGCAGCGACAAGTGCTATCAGCACCTGAACGTGGAGTTTCTTCAACTGGTTCATGGCAATTCCTCGCCCATGGAATGGGCGTCATTGTTCTTGTGGTTCGCATGCTGGGATGGCCAATCCCACCGGCATAGCTATTAGAACTGAGCATAGAGATCTGGCGTAATCGGTGCAAAAACCTTATTTTGATAAAAAGCTATGCCAATACAGCATGGGGTGAAAGGTGGATATTCGTGAGCTACGTTCCTTCGTCAAGGTCGCCCAATGCGGTGGATTCAGCCGAGCTGCAAGGGATTTATTCATCGCTCAGCCGGCGCTCAGTCGACAGATTGCAAAGCTGGAGGAGCAGTTGCAGGTCGAGCTATTCACTCGACATGGGAGAGGCGTTGAGCTGACCGCAGCAGGCTCTCGCTTGCTGGAACGCGCAGAAATCATGCTCCGCTACATGGAAGAGACTGCAGACCATGTGCGCAACACCGCGGATGAGGAGCGGGGACATCTGGCGATAGGCCTCCCCCCGGCAATTGGATCAATTGTTGGGCCTCAGCTGATTCGTAAATTCAAGGAACGGTGGCCAAAGGCGTCGCTGCATGCGCTTGAAGGCCTCAGCACATCGCTTCAGGAATGGTTGCTGGAGGGCCGTATCGATGTGGCAGTTGTCTATAACCAACCCTTGATCGAGGCGTTCGATGTACGGCCCTTGTTTAGCGAACGGATGGTGCTGGTTGGGCCACCTGGCGAGGCTTCACGTAACGTACGCCTGACTGCGCTTGGTGATTTCCCTTTAATTTTGCCAGGTTTGCCGCATAGCAACCGCCGCCTTGTGGAACAGATCGCCGCGCAAAACGCGGTCCGCCTGAATGTTGTGCTTGAGGTCGATAGCGTCAGCTTGACGAAGCGGCTGGTCGCTGAGGGGCTTGGCTACTCGATTCTCGCGCATGCCGCTGTTCAGGAGGATATGAACAGTCACGCGCTGGTAGGTCACGCAATTGAAAGGCCCGGTATTCGCTCAACTGTCTCGTTGACTCGACTACGCGAGCGACGCAGCTCTCGTCTGGCCTTGAGCTATGAAAAAATCTTGCTGGAGACCCTGGAGGAATTGGTTACGGTTGGTGCTTGGAAAGAGGCAACCCACTGGTTGGCACAATGAACGGCATGCTCAAACCTCAGTCTGCCCCGTGTTTGACTTCGATCTCCCAAACGAGTCTTTTCATCGTCGAAGAGTATGGAATGAGCCATGCTCGATAGTCATGAATAGCTATCGATACAAGGTATTTGTCAAGTTTTGTCAAACGCATAGTCTGCTGTCAGCGGGGCAGATACCAGCTTCCGCATCTCAGATAAAAATAAGAGGCATAGACCATGCGTTCTACGTATTTTGCGACTTCACTGACTCTGCTCAGTTTTTGCTTGGCGAGCCAATTTGCGCACGCCACGAGTGATGTGTCCGTCCTGACGGCCAGCAAGGGCGATGTCCACATTGAGGCGTTGGTTCAGGGCTCTGGAAAAACCATCGTTATCCTGCCGTCCAAGGGACGAGGCGCTCACGACTACGATCAGGTAGCCAGTTACTTGGCTGATGATGGTTACCGAGTCATTCGGCCAGAGCCGCGGGGTGTCAATGGAAGCCGGGCTCCCATGGACACGCCTACGTTGCATGATTTTGCAGCCGATGTTGCGCTGGTGATGGACAAGGCTCATACCGGGGCAGCAATTGTCGTCGGCCATGCTTGGGGAAGTCAGCCAGCTCGAGTCCTTGCGGTTGATCGTCCAGACCTTGTGAAAGGCGTAGTGTTGGCTGCTGCCTCTATTGGCAAGTTGCCTCCAGGATCTTCCGAGAAACCCTATGGAAGGATGGTTGAAGCCATCAAGGGCGCGGGGAACTATGCCTTGCCCGAAGCCCAGCGCCTAAAATACCTTGAGCTGGCATTCTTCGCCCCAGGTAATGATGCGCGAGCCTGGCTGACGGGGTGGTACGACAAAACCCATGTGGCTCAAGATCACGCCCGAGATAGCACTCCGGTTGAAAGCTATTGGTCTGCTGGAAACACGGTACCCATTCTTGATTTACAAGCTGAAAAGGATGCTGTGGTAATCCCAAACATCTTGAAGTCAATGCTTGGTGATCGAGTGGAACACCAAGTAATTGCCGGAGCAGGCCATGCCCTTGCACCTGAGCGGCCGAAGGAGATGGCTGATGCGATTTCCAGGTTTGCTGATCGGGTTTACGCAAGTAAGGATTGACCCCTCCACCATCACTCGGCTCGAGGTCCACATAATTTCTAAGCACATTTGTCGTGTTCAAGAATCTGGCCATCGTTGATGGCCAGTTGGGGGGGCTGAAAAGCGCCTACATCAGCTGTACATGGTCAACAGGCCATTGCCGGTTGGCTTTGCCTCGCTGGATAGAAGGCTTTAGCCGTGATCAGAACAGGGTCACGATAAGGCCAAGCGCCTGTTCTCCCGCAAGGGGAGCTTAGAGAGACCATCCGTTGTTTCGATATCACCAGTCGCGAGCACTACCGCACTATCTGACCGTTGGTCAGCGCCGACAATCTCAAACCATCCAGAGCATGCCCTCAAATATGCCCCAAATGTAGCAATTAGCTGGAAGTAAATGGCGCTTCGAGGTTAGGAAAAGGCAGAAAAAATGATCAGCTAACAAGCATGCGCGAAGCTCCTAAAGACTATCCGGATCGCCAAAAAACATCTGTATCCGCGACCGCAACCAGCGCTCCGCCGGGTCATTGTCCTGCGCCCCGCGCCAGGCCATGTGCAGTTCGAAAC
Organism: Pseudomonas sp. Leaf58; assembly: GCF_003627215.1. Taxonomy (NCBI): domain Bacteria; kingdom Pseudomonadati; phylum Pseudomonadota; class Gammaproteobacteria; order Pseudomonadales; family Pseudomonadaceae; genus Pseudomonas; species Pseudomonas sp. Leaf58. The sequence continues at coordinate 2,940,180 of NZ_CP032677.1, read as the reverse complement.
TGCGCACCTCCAGCGGCAAATCCTCAGCCCGCAAACCACCCGCTGCGGTCAACGCATCCGCTGTGTAGTCCGGCACCGTGGCGACAATATCGGTGCCGGCCAGCAAGCTCCCCAGCCCGTTGAACTGCGGTACCGCCAGCACCACATGGCGCTTGCGGCCGATCGCTTCCAGCGCTTCATCGATGAACCCCGACAGGTCCCCGGCAAACGACACCAACGCATGCGGTCGCGCACAGAAATCGTCCAGGGTGATGCTGCCGGGCACGCTGTCGGCACGCAGCAGTTTCGGCATGCTGCGGCGCAGTATCTTGCGCTTGGCGTTGGCCGGCAGTTCGCTGGTGTAGCTGACCCCCACCGAGATCTCGCCCGAGGCCAGTAACGTCGGCATCAGCAGGTAATTGACCCGGCGCACCACCAGCACGATACCCGGCGCTTCGGCGCGAATGCGCTTTAGCAACTGTGGCAGCAGGGCGAATTCGGCGTCGTCCGACAGGCCGATGCGGAACACCGCGTTGCTGGTGGCCGGGTCGAACTCGGCGGCGCGGCTGACCGCTGTGGAAATCGAGTCCAGCGCCGGAGACAGCAGGGCGAAGATTTCGTTAGCCCGCGCCGAAGGCTCCATGCTGCGGCCAGTACGCACGAACAGCGGGTCGTCGAACAGGTTGCGCAGGCGCGACAGGGCCGCACTAATGGCAGGCTGGCCGAGGAACAGTTTTTCCGCGGCACGGGTCACGCTGCGCTCGTGCATCAGCGTTTCGAATACGATCAGCAGGTTGAGGTCTACGCGACGCAGGTCGTTTCGATTCATCGGTGCGCTTCGCCTAATATGGGGCAGGGGTGAATCTTAAGGCCAAAGGCTGGTACCCTGCACGGGTTTAGGGGGACCAATCGCAGGGAAAGTCGGGTGCCCAATCGATAACAAGCATGTCGACTATTAATGACCACTGATGGTCTAACCGGCAAAGCCCGGATAAAGTCCGTGGTAATTAGAGATTCACAAAGGCGAGGTATGCGATGTCCCGCATGATCCGTTTCCACAAGTTCGGCGCTGCCGACGTGCTCCGTTGCGAGGAGCAGGTCGAACTGTCACCGGCTGCCGATGAGGTGCAAATCCGCGTCGAGGCGGTCGGCGTGAGCTGGTATGACGTGCTCTGGCGCCAGAACCTGGCCCCCTCCCAAGCGCGCCTGCCGGCGGGTATCGGCCACGAGATGGCCGGGGTGGTGACCGCGGTTGGCGAAGGGGTCGAGGACATTGCGGTAGGCGACCGGGTGGCCAGCTTCCCGGCCACCAGTGCCAACGATCACCCGGTGTATGGCGATGTCATCGTGCTGCCGCGTACCGCCATAACCCGCTACCCCGATGTGCTCACCCCGATCGAGGCCAGCGTGCACTACACGCCACTGCTGATTGCCTATTTCGCCTATGTCGACCTGGCCCGGGCCAAGGCCGGGCAGACTGCGCTGGTCACCGATGCCAGCCACTGTGCGGGCCCTGCCTTCGTGCAACTGGGCAAGGCCCTGGGGCTGAAGGTGTTCGCCGCGACCAAGGAGGCGGACCAGCGTGAGTACTTGCTGGGCCTGGGCGCCGACAAGGTGATTGTCACCGAAGAGCAAGACTTGCTGCTGCAGGTTGGCAAGTACACCGATGGCCGCGGCGTGGACATGGTCCTCGATGGCATGGGCGGGCCGCAGATGTCGCTGCTGGGCGATGTTCTGGCGCCGCGCGGCAGCCTGGTGCTGTATGGCCTGCAAGGTGGCAACCAAACGCCGTTCCCGGCCTGCGCGGCGTTCCAGAAGAACATCCAGTTCTATGTGCATTGCATCGGTAACTTCACCGGCAAGCCGGAGTTGGGCATTAGCCAGGACCAGGTGGCGCTGCAGCGCGCCCTGCGCGATATCAACCAGTTCACTGCCGACCATTTGCTGACACCGCAGATCATCAAGGTGTACCCGTTCGAGCAGGTGGTGGAAGCGCATCGGTACATGGACCAATGCCCGTGCGGTGGGCGCGTGGTGTTGGATATGGCGCAGCACTGAAGGGTGTCTTGCTGTGAGGTGCAGCTTGCCTCAGCATTGTTGTTGCCTTCGAGATCGAGCGCCGCCCGCGCGGCGCTCGATTTGCCCAAAGCACAAGTTAGAATATTAAATTTAAGAATCTTCCTACAATAAGTTAGGAAAGAGCCTGCATTCAAATCAATCCCCGCCCAGGTTTGTCGAAATATCCCGCCACTCATTAAACATTGAACGCTACCCACATTAGGTCCAATGTGCTCTCGCACTTGAGCTGAATGGTTTTTTTACCCCGATCTGTATCTTCTATTCGCGCTGCATCCCTCGATAATGGCCCAATGATAGTTTGCGCAAGGAGCGTGGGATGAGCAGGGCTATGCCCGAGCCAGGGCAGTGGGTGGTAGCAGCGGGCCGTCGCAGCGGTGCTTTTTTTTCGATGGCTTGGCGACAGTGAAGGGTTACGTCATTACTTCCACTTAGTTGTAGGAAATTTCTTCTGGAAAAGTCGAGGCATGTTCACGTCCAGGTTTCTGTTCGGCGTGCGTTGGCTGCATGAAGTTGATGAGGTGATTTCGTGACTGCTATTCACGATCAGGCTATGCAGTATATCTACCAGCAAGTACTTGAGCGCTTGCTAAGTCATATGTCCCAAGCGCAGCGTGCTTCTTTGCAGTTGCTGATACAACGGTTGCTGGTTGCAGCAGGTGGGCCCGAGTACATCGGCACGTTCCGCTTGTTGGTGCTGCAGGGCAGCGATCGCCGCAGTGCCCGGCTGCTGGCCATGCTACGCGCCGCACAGTTGAGCATTGCCCTGCGCGCGCCGGTAACGTTCCAGTTGCAAGTGCTGGTGGCCAGCTTGCCCGCAGCCGACAGCGCCACGCTTGAAGCCCATGAACGCAGCTTCAGTGCCCTGTTCATGCAGGATGACGCACGGGTGCAACTGCAAATGATCGAGGGGCGTGCGGTGGTACCTTTCAACCGCCAGCCGTCGACAGCGTGCGACCGCTGGCTGCAAGCCCGAGATGCCATGTTGATATTCGGCCATCTGGTCGATGCCAGGCCAGAAGCCCTGCTGGGTTGCCGCCTGCACCTAGAGTTGGCGGATGCTGTGGGTTTTGCGTTGCGGGCCCAGGCACCTGCCGACGTATTGGTCACCGCCATCCCTGCGCGCCAGCGGCGCCGTTACCTGGCGTGGGCCAGGCGCAGCTTGCGCATGGCCGGGGCGCGCGGCCCACACGGGGCGCATCAGTGTCTGGCAGCGTTGGCCCAGGGGCTGAGCTGGCTGCACGGTACCGTCGGGGGGCCACTCGGCGTCTTGGCCGAACCGACACCGGGCACAGCGGCGGAGGACGCGCCGCTGCGGATAATTACCATTGACGACCTGTTGCCGCATCTGCTCGAAGCGCCGCAACTCGACCGTATGCTGGGTTGTTGTTTCGAGGCTGCCCAGGACGCCTGGCCATTGGCGGCGTTCGTTGACCCGTTGGCCCCGGCGCACTTGCACGAACTGCGCGCACGTAGCCTGGAGCCGCAGGCCAGTCGCCCAGCGCTAAGGCTGGCTGGTAAGCCGGGCGCCAGCCAGCGGCGCGATGCGCATCAGTTGCAGCTTGGCAAAGCCTACGGCATCGACCAGACCCAACTGGTGTGCCTGCTGTTCAGCCCGTTTGCCAGGCAGGGCAAAAACCTTGAACGGTTCCTGCAGTGCCGGCATGCCGACATGCTGGTGGCATTGCCGTACCTGCACCGGGCCCTGCAGGGCAAACCCTGCCCAGCGGCGGTGAAAGACTGGCTGGTGAATACCAGCGGCCTGCCGCTGGCGCAATTGCGGGCAATCTATGACGGGCGTTTACCAATGACGGCCTGGCGCCTCATGAGCACCCTGACCCGGCGCGATATCCACCTGAAGTTGCTGCCGCGACGCCCGCTGGTGCGGCAGCGTGGTTTTGCGGGGCTGCCCTGATGGTAACGCCGGGCAGCGGTGAGTTCGCCTACCGAAAGGTGTACCGCTACTTGCAAGCGTTGATCGACGAAGCGCCAAGCGGTAGCCCCTGCCGTTTACCGTCGCTGCGCGCACTGTCGCGGCGGCTGAGGGTGTCGTTGGCCACTGTGCAGAGTGCTTATAGCTTGCTGGAGGAGGAGGGCCGCGTACAGTGCCTGCCGAGGTCGGGCTATTACGTGCAAAATGCTGCCGGAGGAGAGCCTGCGGCCATGCCCCGGCAGCCCCCTTTGCCGGCACAGCCTATGCTCGAGCGAGCCCTGTTTACCCACGAGCGGCGCTTGGCACGGCAGCGTGCGCACAGCGTTGCACCCTGGGAAGAGCTCGGCAGCGCCCGCCTGCGCAATGCAGTGGCTGAACGTTATACCCGCTCCTCCAGCCAGTACTGGCGTGCCGAGGATGTTCACCTGGCCCCTGATGTGCAGGCGTTGCTGGACACCCTGCTTGCTGCGCTAGCCTTGCAAGGCGGGGCCGTGCTGGTGCACTCGCCCTGTTGCAGGCAGGTGTTGCGGGCCCTGGCACGTGCCGGCATGCGTGTTTTGGAGGTGCAAGCGGATACGCGCGGCAACCCGGACTTGCGGGCCTTGGCCCGGCTCTTGGGGAGTGAGCCGGTGTGCATGCTGGTCATGCCGTCGTGCCTTGGCATGCCGCACGGGCGGTTAGTTTCCCCGCACTACCAGCAGCAGCTCGGCCTGTTGCTTCGTCACCACCCGGTTTGGTTGCTGGAAAACGACCTGGACAGTGACCACTGCTACAGTGGCCCGCCTACCAAGCGCCTGCGCGACTGGGTAGACCCCCGCTGGTTGTTGGTGTTGGGGTCGTTCGAGGCCGTGGTGGGGGCCGAGGCGCCCTACGCTTATGTGCTGGGTCATGCTGCCGCGTTGGCCGAGGCGTTTGCCGACCGCGCATTTCGGCTTGCGCCCCTGCGCTTGCAGGCGCTTGCGCACATGCTGAGCAGGGGGGAGGTGGAGGCGCAGTTCATACAGCTACGAACGGACCTGCAACGGCGCGTGCAATGCCTGGCACGTGCACTGGAGTTGCAGTTCGGCCAGCGCGTGGCGTTGGAAATGCCCGAGGGCGGGCGCACACTCTGGGTGCGTTTTCGCCAACCGCTGCCGTGGCAGGACATTGTTGCGGCGCTGGCGGGTTCAGCACTGCATGCGCTGCCGGGAGCGCAGTTCAGCCTGCAGGGGCGGTATCAGCAGTACCTGGCACTGGCGTGGTTAGATGAGCAAACGGGGGCCTTGCAGCAGGCCGTGGAGCGCCTGGCCCAGGCACTGGAACTGCGCTGCGGGCGGCCCGGCCGGCAAGGCAATAGCTGTTGATCGGTTGGGGGAGGGCAGCGCGAGCTGACCCACGGCACTTGCAGGGCTAGTTATCTGTATGTATAACCAGTGTCTGTTTCCGCTACCCGACCCTGCCTCGTGATCGCCCATTCCGTCGACGACCCGTTCTACTACCTGCACAATTTCCGCCAGGTCCTGCTGTGGGTCGAACAGCGTTATGAAGACCTGCTCGACGATCAGGAGCTCGCTTTCATCCGCACCTTCAGCCAGCTGGCCGTCCCGGCACAGGCGTTGATGGTGCGCATGGTCATGCGCAAAGGTGAGCTGTTTCGCAACGATCGCCTCGATTATGCCGAAATCGGCGACACCGGGCAGGCCCTGCAACCGTTGCTGGCCCTCGGTTGGGTGCGGGAGCCCGCACAGCTGGCGCTGGAGCAACTGTTCGCCGTGCTGCGCAAGGAGGAACTGGCCCGCTGTTTCGCCCACCAGTTGGGCCGCCCCCGCGCTGCCAAGCGGGACCTGCTGGCGCAGTTGCAACCCCTGGGCCTGCACGCGCGCTCGTTGGCCGAGTGGTTCCCGGACAGTGGCGTACGCATCTTGCAGTGGTGCCTGCAACCGCTGTGCGACCGCATGCGCCTGCTGTTCTTCGGTAACTTGTACCAGGACTGGTCAGACTTCGTCCTCGCCGACCTTGGCCTGTTGCGCTACGAACAGGTGCCGTTCAGCACTGATTCGCGTGCCTTGCAGCAACGCGCCGAAGTCGATTTGGCCATGGCGTTGCACCAGTGCGCCGAACGCCTGGAGCAGGGTGCCGACCCGCTATCGATCCTGGCCGCCATGCAGGGGCTGCATAGCGACAACCCCTGGTTGGCCCGGCGCCATGCACGCCTGCTATTCGCCCTGGGCCAGCGCTGCGAGCGCCTGGGCGACTGGGTGCAGGCCATGGCCGTTTACACCCAGTGCAGCCATGCCCAGGCGCGCATCCGCCAGGTGCGGGTGCTGGAGCGTAGCGAGCAGTGGCCCCAAGCCCACGCCCTGGCGTTGCAGCTGGCGGCGGCACCGGCCAACGCACTGGAAGTGCAGGCGCTGGAACGCATGCTGCCACGCCTGGCACGCAAGCTCGGTGGGCCACCCCAGCGGCGCCAACGCGTTGCACCGCTGGAGCTGATCGAGCTTGAGCTCCCTCGCGAGCAGGCCGCGCTAGGTGTGGAGGAGGCAGTGCGTCAGCACCTCGCCGAGGCCGAGGGCGGTAGCCAGGTGCACTACGTGGAGAACACACTGTTCAACAGCCTGTTCGGCCTGTTGTGCTGGGAGGCGATCTTCGCCCCAGTGCCGGGCGCGTTCTTCAACCCGTTCCAGGCCGCCCCCCAGGACTTGCATGACAGCGATTTCCAGCAACGGCGCAGTGCACTGTTCGAGCGTTGCCTGGGGCGACTCGACGATGGTAGCCATCGCCAGGCGATTCTCGACTGCTACGCCGCCAAGCAAGGCCTGCAGTCTCCATTCGTAAGCTGGTCCGTGCTCAGCGACGAGCTGCTAGAGCAGGCCTTGGCCTGCTTGCCCGCGGCGCATCTGCAGCAGTGTTTCCTGCGCCTGTTGCAGGACATTCGCGCCAACCGCGCAGGCATGCCCGACCTGATCCAGTTCTGGCCGGAGCAATGCCGCTACCGCATGGTCGAGGTCAAGGGCCCTGGCGACCGCCTGCAGGACAACCAACTACGTTGGCTGGAGTTCTGCCGGGCCCACGGCCTGCCGGTCGCGGTGTGCCATGTACGCTGGCGCGAAGCGCCGTGAGCTATAGCGTGGCGGTGCGTGCCCTGTGTGAGTTCAGCGCCAAGGTCGGCGACCTGGACCTGCGCTTCACGCCATCGCCCACCGCCCAGCAGGGCATCGAGGGGCATCAGCGGGTGGTGGCCCAGCGCGCTGCCGGCTACGAGTCGGAAATCGCCCTCGAAGGCCAGTTCGAAGCGCTGAAGGTGCGTGGCCGCGCCGACGGTTACGACCCAGCCTGCAACCGCCTGGAAGAGATCAAGACCCACCGCGGCGACCTGGCGCGCCAGCCGGCCAACCATCGCCAGCTGCACTGGGCACAGGCCAAGGTGTATGGCTGGTTGATGTGCCAGGCACGCCAGCTGTCGGCCATCGAGGTGGCGCTGGTGTACCTGGACGTTGACAGCGATGGCCAGACGCTGATCAGTGAACACTGCACGGCGGCTGAATTGCAGGCCTTCTTCGAAAGCCAATGCCAGGTATTCCTGGCCTGGGCCCACTACCAGGCGCGGCGCCTGGCCGAGCGTGATCAGGGCCTGCAGGCGTTGGCTTTCCCCTATGCCCAGTTTCGCCAGGGCCAGCGGCAACTGGCCGAAACCCTGTACAAGGCGGTGAGTACCGGCCGCTGCCTGATGGCCCAGGCCAGCACCGGCATCGGCAAGACCCTCGGCACCTTGTTCCCGCTGCTCAAAGCCATGGTGCCGCAGCAACTGGACAAACTGTTCTTTCTTACCGCCAAGACCCCAGGCCGGGCGCTGGCCCTCGATGCCCTGCGCCAGATCACCGACGCCACGCCGCAGCCGGCGCTGCGCACACTGGAACTGATCGCCCGCGACAAGGCCTGCGAGTACCCCGACAAGGCCTGCCATGGAGAGTCCTGCCCCTTGGCGGCAGGCTTCTACGACCGCCTGCCCGCAGCGCGCGAGGCGGCGGCAGCGTTGCCGTTGCTCGACCGCGCGCAGCTGCGCGATGTGGCCCTGGCGCACCAGGTTTGCCCGTACTACCTGGGCCAGGAGATGGCGCGTTGGGTCGATGTGCTGGTGGCGGATTACAACTACTACTTCGATGCCCACGCCTTGTTGTTCGGCCTGACCCAGGCCAACCAGTGGCGGGTGGCAGTGCTGGTGGACGAGGCACACAACTTGGTCGAACGCGGCCGCGCCATGTACAGCGCCAGCCTCGACCAGGGCCAACTGCTGGCGCTGCGCAAAAGCAAACCGCATGGGCTGGTCAGTGCACTGGACCGGCTGAACCGGCAGTGGAACGCGCTTTACAAGGAGCAGCGAGCGCCGTACCAGGCCAGCGAGGCGTTGCCAGACGGGTTATTGCGCGCTCTGCAGCAGTGCATCGGGCTGATCCAGGAGCAGATGAACCAGGCGCCTGCGCAAATCGACCCGCAGGTTTTGCAGTTCTTCTACCAGGCGTTGCAGTTCAGCCGGGTTGCCGAACTGTTCGACGCGCACTTCCTGTTCGACATCAGCCAGCGCCAAGGCCCGCGCCAGCGGCGCCTGGCCACCCTGTGCCTGCGCAATGTCAACCCGGCGCGCCTGCTAGGCCCGCGTATGCAGGCAGCGCGCAGTGTGACGCTGTTTTCCGCCACGTTGAGCCCGCGGCATTTCTACAGCGACCTGCTGGGTATGCCGGCCGATACCGCCTGGCTGGAAGTGGCGGCGCCGTTTCGCGCCGAACAGCTGGAGGTGCGCATTGCCAGCCAGGTCTCCACCCGTTACCAGCAGCGCCAAGCCTCCCTGGCGCCGATTGTGCAGTTGATTGCTCAGCAGTACGCACGAATGCCGGGTAATTACCTGGCGTTCTTCAGCAGTTTCGAGTACCTGCAGCAGGTGGCCGCGCTGCTCGCCGAGCAGCATGCGCAAATACCCTTGTGGGCCCAGCAACCGGGCATGGACGAAGCAGCCCGCGCGGCTTTTCTCGAACGCTTTGTCGCGAATGGCCGTGGGGTAGGCTTTGCGGTGTTGGGCGGCGCCTTCGGCGAAGGGGTGGATTTGCCGGGTACCCGGCTGATCGGTGCCTTTGTGGCCACGCTCGGGCTGCCGCAGGTAAACCCGGTCAACGAGCAGTTCAAGCAGCGCCTGGGGCGGCAGTTTGGTGCGGGGTTCGATTACGCCTATCTCTACCCAGGTGTGCGCAAGGTCATTCAGGCGGCAGGCCGAGTTATCCGGGGTGATCAGGACCGTGGCGTGCTGGTACTGATCGACGAGCGCTTCGCCGAACCCCGGGTACAGCAGATGTTCCCGGGGTGGTGGCCTACGGCCGTTCCGGAGGGCAGCTAGCCCGGCATGCCGTCTGCCCGTGGCCGCAGCAGGATGGGCAGGTAATGGCGCAGGAACAGCAGCAGCGCCAGGCTCCAGCACAGCACTGAAAGGCTCACCCCCAGCGGCGTGAACAGGGCCAGTACCACCCGCGCCAACGTTGCCAGTTGTATCAGGGCAAAGGCCCAGCCAATGCTAGCTGGCACCTGCAGCGGCCTGCCGGTATGGCCTAGGCTAACCCGAGCCATCATCGCCATTATCAGGCCGGTCATGGCGCCGATGGTCAGGGCATGGGTCACCAGGCTGGGGGGCAGTGCCACGCCGGCGTGCCATAGCGCCATGCCCAGGCAGGCTGCGGCAAGCCAGGCATAGGCCAGGTGCAGCGACCACAGCAGCGGTACCCGCCACAAGCCGCGGTCATGCCACAAGGCAAGGCGGGCAGCGTGCAGGACGAACAAGGCACCAAACAGCACGGCCAAGCCTATATGGGGTGTATCGGCCAAGCCCGAGGCAAAGGCCAGTGGTACCGCCACGCTCAACAGCAGGCAGGCCCGGTCCAGCCAGGGGCGGGCCGCAGCGGGTGCCATGTTGCCCAAGCCGCGCCGGGTGAAGAACGGAATCACCCGCCCGCCAAGCACGGCCATCATGGCCGCGACTAGCCACAACCCGGCAAACACCCCGCGCCGCTGCCACAGTTCGTCTTGCTGCAGCCAACCGGCCAGGGTAAGCCACTGGCAGGCGGCAATCAGCAGCACCAGGCCGACGATTGGGTAGTTGTTGCGCAAGCGCCGTTGCACGATCGGTCGCGCCAGGGCCACGGCCACCAGCGGCAAGAAGCTGCCCTCGATCAATACCAGCAAGCCGCTCGGCAGCGGCATGAACCAACTCGCCCGGCCCAGCAGCCAGAGCAGGAACAGGCCCTGTAGCGCACGCCCGCTCAGGCCCGGGATGCCGCTCCAGTTCTGCACCGCAGTCAGCAAGAAACCGGCGACGATGGCGGCGGCAAAGCCATAGAGCATTTCGTGACGGTGCCAGGCGAGCATGCCGCCGGCAGGCGTGGGCTGCAGTGCCCCGGCCAGTACGCCGGCCCATAACAGCAAGGCGCCCAGCGCAAACAAACTGCCGCCCAGGAAGAATGGACGGAAACCCAGGCCCCAGACGGCCTGGCGTGGGCGTGAAGCGATCGGTTGCACAAGCATGGGCGGACCTTCGTTCGTTCAGTAGGCTTAATTGGGGTAACATCACAATCCGTGCCAGCTTCAAACCCCATGTATATCAAGGTGATGGCACCTCTCGGGGTCCGAATGACCTGCGCCGTGCGCTGTCATCTCGACTTGCTGGTATGTCGTTTTGACTTGCTTCACAGTTTGGCCGGTTTGCCGCTGGCCAACACTTCGCTACAGGATTCACGTTTTGTCCGATTTCTCGAAAAATCCACTGCTGCAGTACATGGCCCGCCTGGCGCCCTCCAGCCAGCAAACCATGCGCTACATCCTTCAGGACGCCGCCGACCGGCTGGGTTTTGTCGACTGCAATATCGTCGATGTGCCCTGGCATCGGCTTGAACCTGGCCATGTGATCGCCTTAGTAGCGGCCTTGCGTGAAGACGGCTACGCGCCCAACAGTTCGTCGCTGTACGTCAACGCCATCCGCGGGGTGATGAACGAAGCCTGGCGCCAGGGCCTGATCGACCACGAGCAGTTGTTGCGCATCCGCGAGGTCAAGCCGGCCACCGGCAGCCGCCTGCCGCCGGGGCGCAACCTGCGGCGCAGCCTGATTCGCGAGCTGATGGATGTGTGCGCGGCCGACCCCCGGCCACAAGGGGTGCGCGATGCGGCGATCATCGCCTTGCTGTATGGCACCGGCATGCGCAAGTCAGAGTCGGTGGACATCGACTTAAGCCAGGTCGACTTCGAGGCGCGCAGCCTGCAGGTGCTGGGCAAGGGCAACCACCAGTTGATCAAGTACGCCCCGCCTTGGGCGTTCGACAAGTTGCAGGCATGGCTTGACCTGCGCCGCCAGGACCTGCCGGCCGGGGCCGAAGACGACCCGTTCCTGTTCAACCGTATTCGTCGTGGTAACCACATCACCCGGGCGCGTATCACCAAGCATGCCATTTACTACATCGCCCGCCAGCGCGGTGCCCAAGTGGGGGTGAAGATCATGCCGCACGACTTCCGCCGGGCGTTCATCACCCGGGTGATCGAAGAGCACGACCTGTCGATTGCGCAGAAGCTGGCGCACCATGCCAACATCCAGACCACTGCCATCTATGACCGGCGTGATGACAACGAGCGCCGGCGGGCAGTGGACCGCTTCGACTACTGATTAGCCGACCCGTTGACGCAGTGCTGTGGGTTTCTGCGTACAGCGGCCCGGCACCGAAACAGGGCCACTACGCGCCCCCGCATTGTGCACCCACCCCTGAATGCTCGATACCAGAGCGGCTGCGGTAAAAACTGAATCGTCGTTAACCGGCAGAGTTGGCCCGCAACCTGCTATGTCCAGCCTGAGAATTTGATCGAGTGGTCAGGCCGCGCGCGCTGTAACCGTGCATGCCTTGCCCTCTAAACGGCCAGCAGGCCACGGATTTCAGGGGCCGCAGGATGTCGCTCGCGGAGCAGATCGAACCACAACAAGACGCTGAAGGCTGGAGCGCCCACCTGCAGTTGCGCTTCGTCCGGCGCGGTGATGTGACCCGCCTTGGTGCGTGGCGGCATTCCGGACCTCTTTTGGTGCAGCGGCCGTTCTATCCCGAAGGTGCGCCGTGCCATGTCTATGTGCTGCACCCACCCGGTGGCATCGTCGCCGGCGACCGCCTGGAGCTGGACGTCCACCTGGAACCCGGCAGCCACGCGCTGCTGACCATGCCCGGCGCCAGCAAGTTCTATCGCAGCATCGGCCCGACCGCATGGCTGGCCCAGCGCTTTCACCTGGCGGCCGACAGCACTCTGGAGTGGCTGCCGCAGGACAGCATCTTCTTTTGCGGCGCACGCGCCAGCCTCGACAGCCGTTTCACCCTCGAACCAGGGGCGCGCCTGCTGGCCTGGGAAACCTTGTGCCTGGGGCGCCCGGTGATGAACGAGCGGTTCGACCAGGGGGCGCTCGACAGCCGTTTGCACATCGAACTGCCCGACCAAGTCGGCCTGCACGAGCGGCTGCGCCTAGAAGGCGGGCGCCTGGCCAAGCTTGGCGGGCACCCACTGCTTGCTACCTTCTGCGCGGCACCTGCCGACCAGGCTGTGCTGGAGCAGGTTCGCCAACTGCTCGATGACCTGGGCAACCCGGCCGGCGCCACCCTGCTCGGGTCACTGCTGGTGATCCGCGTGCTCGACCATGACAACCAACACCTGCAACGCACCCTGCAACGCCTGTGGCATGTGCTGCGTCCGGCCGTCCTTGGCCTGCCGGCTTGCCCACCGCGTATCTGGGCCACCTGAGAGAGCGCCATGGAGCTGACCCCAAGAGAGAAAGACAAACTGCTGCTGTTCACCGCCGCGTTGCTGGCGGAGCGGCGCCTGGCCCGTGGCTTGAAGCTCAATTACCCGGAGGCCGTGGCGCTGATCAGTGCTGCGGTGTTGGAAGGCGCCCGCGATGGCCGCACCGTGGCAGAGCTGATGAGCCTGGGGCGCGAGGTACTGAGCCGCGAGCAGGTAATGCCCGGCATTGCCGAAATGCTCCACGACGTGCAGGTCGAAGCGACCTTCCCGGATGGCACCAAGCTGGTGACCGTGCATGACCCCATCGTCTGAAACTGCCCAGGAGCCCCGCATGATCCCAGGTGAAATCCAGGTCGCCGACGGCGACATCGAGCTGAACAGCGGCCGCGCGACGGTCAGCGTCACCGTGGCCAACCATGGCGACCGGCCGGTGCAAGTCGGTTCGCACTATCACTTTTACGAAGTCAACGAGGCGCTGGTGTTCGAGCGCGAGCCGACCCGGGGGTTTCGCCTGGACATCCCCGCTGGCACCGCTGTGCGCTTCGAGCCGGGCCAGGCGCGCACCGTGCAACTGGTGGCCTACGCTGGCAAGCGTGAGGTGTACGGCTTCCAGGGCAAGGTAATGGGCGCGCTGGAGGGCAGGGCATGAGCCGAATTTCCCGCCGGGCCTATGCCGACATGTTCGGCCCCACCGTGGGCGACCGCGTGCGCCTGGCCGACACTGCGCTGTGGGTAGCCGTGGAGAAGGACTTCACGGTATATGGCGAAGAGGTCAAGTTTGGCGGCGGCAAGGTTATCCGCGATGGCATGGGCCAGGGCCAGATGCTGGCCGCCGAAGCCATGGACTTGGTCCTGACCAATGCCCTGATCATCGACCACTGGGGCATCGTCAAGGCCGATATCGGCATCAAGCACGGGCGTATCGCCGTGATCGGCAAGGCCGGCAACCCCGACGTGCAGCCCGGCGTCAACGTGCCGGTGGGCCCCGGCACCGAAGTGATCGCGGCCGAAGGCAAGATCGTCACCGCCGGTGGCGTCGACTCGCATATCCATTTCATTTGCCCGCAGCAGGTGGAGGAGGCGCTGAACAGCGGCGTCACCACCTTCATTGGCGGCGGCACCGGGCCGGCCACCGGCACCAACGCCACCACCTGCACGCCCGGCCCTTGGTACCTGGCGCGCATGCTCCAGGCGGCCGACAGCCTGCCGATCAACATCGGCTTGCTGGGCAAGGGCAATGCTTCGCGCCCTGAAGCGCTGCGCGAGCAGGTCGCAGCCGGTGCCGTTGGCCTCAAGCTGCACGAAGACTGGGGTTCGACACCGGCGGCCATCGACTGCTGCTTGGGCGTGGCCGAAGAAATGGACATCCAGGTGGCGATTCACACCGACACCCTCAACGAGTCGGGCTGCATCGAAGACACCTTGGCGGCCATTGGCGACCGTACCATCCACACCTTCCATACCGAAGGGGCCGGTGGCGGCCATGCGCCCGACATCATTCGCGCGGCGGGGCAGGCCAACGTCTTGCCGTCCTCGACCAACCCCACCCTGCCATACACCGTCAACACTGTGGACGAGCACCTGGACATGCTCATGGTCTGCCACCACCTGGACCCAAGCATCGCCGAGGACGTGGCCTTCGCCGAATCGCGCATCCGCCGCGAAACCATCGCTGCCGAGGACATCCTCCACGACATGGGCGCCTTTGCCATGACCTCGTCCGATTCCCAGGCCATGGGCCGGGTCGGCGAGGTGGTGCTGCGGACCTGGCAGGTCGCCCACCAGATGAAGCTGCGCCGCGGGCCACTGGCGCCGGACACAGCCTACAGCGACAACTTCCGGGTCAAGCGCTACATCGCCAAGTACACCATCAACCCGGCGTTGACCCACGGCATCGGCCACGAGGTAGGTTCGGTGGAGGTGGGCAAGCTGGCCGACTTGGTGCTCTGGGCGCCGGCGTTCTTTGCGGTCAAGCCGGCCCTGGTGATCAAGGGCGGCATGATAGTCACCGCGCCCATGGGCGATATCAACGGCTCCATCCCCACGCCGCAACCGGTGCATTACCGGCCCATGTTCGGCGCCTTGGGCGCAGCGCGGCATACCACGCGCATGACCTTCCTGCCGCAAGCGGCGATAGACCGTGGCCTGGCCGCGGAGCTGAACCTGCGCAGCTTGATCGGGGTGGCCCACGGCTGCCGCCGAGTGCGCAAACCCGACATGGTGCACAACACCCTGCAGCCGCTGATCGAGGTGGATGCGCAGACCTACCAGGTGCGTGCCGATGGCGAGCTGCTGGTTTGCGAGCCGGCCCGCGAACTGCCGCTGGCCCAGCGTTATTTCCTGTTCTGAAGGAGCACCGATGATTGTCTTGACCCGCCGTATCACCGAGCCCGGCACCCGTGCCGAAACTGGCACCGTCACCTTGGATGTGGACAGCCGCATCAAGAGCCGCCTGCGGGTAACCCTCGACGATGGCCGCGAAGCTGGGCTGTTGCTCGAACGCGGCCACCTGCTGCGCGGCGGTGAACTGCTGGCCGATGCCGAGGGCAGCCAACTGATCCGCGTGCTGGCGGCGGCCGAAGCGGTGTCCACGGTGCACTGCACCGACCCGCACCTGCTGGCGCGCGCGGCCTATCACCTGGGTAACCGCCATGTGCCGCTGCAGATCGAGCCCGGCCTGTTGCGCTTCCAGCACGACCATGTGCTGGACGACATGCTGCGCGGCCTGGGCTTGACCGTACACGCCGAGCAGGCGCCGTTCGAGCCTGAGGCGGGTGCCTACCAGAGCGCGCCGCACAGCCATAGCCATGCCCACGGCCACGATCACCCGTTCGTGCGCCTGCCTGCCCATTCCTGAACTGCCTGGAGCAACCGATGAAAAAGACTTTCGCCCTGTTTCTGCTGATGCTGGCGCTGCCAGCCTTTGCCCACCCCGGGCATGACAGCAATCCGCTGCAAGATGGCCTGCTGCACCCGTTGACCGGCCTTGACCACCTGCTGATGCTGTTGGGCACCGGGGTGCTCGCCGCGCTGAGCAGGCGCAGCCTGACGCTGCCTCTGGCAACCCTGGCAGCGATGTTCGGTGGCGCGGTGTGTGGCCACCTGTTTGGCGATGTGCTGGGCATGGAAACGCTGATTGCCGTGTCGCTGCTGGTGGTTGCCGGGGCCGTGCTGCTGCCCAGCCGGCAACGGCTGTTGGCCATGGCCATGCCGGTGTTCGCCCTGTTCCATGGCTGGGCCCATGGTGTGGAGGCCACGCCAAGCGCGTTCTGGCAATTCAGCGCCGGGTTCGTCATGGTCAGCGGCCTGTTGCTGGCGGCTGGTTTCGCGGTGGGTTGCCTGTTGCGTCGGCACAGCCGCCTGCAGCAAGCCTTTGGTGGCGGCCTGCTGGCCGGCGCCGCAGTGGTACTGGCCGGCTGATGAACAGCGACCTGGCGTTACTGCGCCTGCTGCAGCTGGCCAGCCCCGGCTTGCCGGTGGGTGGCTTCACCTACTCGCAAGGCTTGGAATGGGCGGTCGAGGCGGGCTGGGTACGCGGCGTAGACGGTTTCGCTGCCTGGCAGCGCGAGCAGCTCGACGACACCCTGGCCGGCCTTGACTGGCCGGTGCTGGCGCGCCTGTATCGCGCCTGCCAAGCCGAAGACGTTGCAGCCTTCGAGCGGTGGAGCCGGTTTTTGCTGGCCAACCGCGAAACCGCCGAGCTGCGCCTGGAAGAGCTGCAGCGCGGCGCGGCGCTGGCGCGGCTACTCGATGGTTGGCAACTGGGCCAGGCACCGGCCTGGCGCGCCAACCTGGAACTCACCCAGTTGGGCGGCATGGCTTGGTTGGCTGCGCACTGGGCTATCCCGTTGCGCCAACTGGCTTTGGGCCATGGCTTTGCCTGGCTGGAGGGCGCGGTGATGGCCGGGGTCAAGCTGGTGCCGTTCGGCCAACAGGCTGCCCAGACCTTACTGCGCGACCTGAGTGCTGGTTTGCCCGCGGCCCTCGACCAGGCGCTGGCCTTGGACGACGACCAACTCGGCGGTGGCCTGCCAATGTTGGCGATTGCTTCATCACGTCACGAAACCCAATACACCCGTTTGTTCCGTTCTTGAGGACTGCCTGCATGCAAAGCTATCAACAACCCCTGCGCGTCGGTGTCGGCGGCCCAGTCGGCTCTGGCAAGACTGCACTGCTCGAAGCCCTGTGCAAGGCCATGCGCGATCACTACCAGATCGCCGTGGTTACCAACGACATTTACACCAAGGAAGACCAGCGCATCCTTACCGAAGCCGGCGCCCTGGAGCCGGAGCGCATTGTTGGCGTGGAAACTGGCGGCTGCCCACACACGGCGATTCGGGAAGACGCTTCGATGAACCTGGCGGCAGTCGAAGCGCTGGCGCGCAAGTTTGGCAACCTTGAGGTGATTTTCGTCGAGAGCGGCGGCGACAACCTGAGCGCCACCTTCAGCCCAGAGCTGGCGGACCTGACCATCTACGTGATCGATGTGGCCGAGGGCGAGAAAATCCCGCGCAAGGGCGGCCCGGGCATTACCAAATCGGACTTTTTGGTGATCAATAAAACTGACCTGGCGCCCTATGTGGGGGCCTCGCTGGAAGTGATGGCGAGCGATACCCAGCGCATGCGCCCGCAGCGGCCGTGGACCTTCAGCAACTTGAAGAAGGGCGAGGGGCTGCAGGCGGTGATCGACTTCATCGTCGAGCGCGGCATGTTGGGGGTACGCAACTGAAGGCTGGGGCTGCGTAGCAGCCCCAAGGCAACGAACTCAGGTGTGGCAGCAGTGAGGCTTGTCTGGCTGCTGGGCATAGCGGTCATGGTGCCGCACCCAGTCCATGGTTCCACTTTCGTTGCGCCCCAGTGGCGCAATGTCGAGGAAGTTGTAGGTGTTGACCAGGATATCCAACCCGCGGGCATAGGTTGAATAGGTGTGGTACACACTGCCATCCGGCTCACGGTAGAACGCACTCAACCCGGGCAACTCGCTTTCACTGCCGTCATATGGCTCATAGTTGTATTGCCGCTGGCCCTCACTGGCAACACTGACACCGAAGTCCTCGTTGAAGCCACTGCCGTTCGATGAGTACCAGGGGAACTGCCAGCCCATGCGCCGGCGGAAGGCCTGGAATTCGTCATACGGTGCCCGTGACACCGCCACCAACGACACGTCGTGGTGGGCCAGGTGCAGGTTGGCAGCGTCAAAGTGGTCGGCCAAAAACGAGCAACCGGGGCAACCTTCGCTCCAGCCCTCGGCGAACATGAAGTGGTAAACCAGCAGCTGGCTGCGCCCCGCGAACAGGTCGGCCATGCTCAGCTCGCCGTCTGCTCCGTGGAAGCGATAGTCGCGCTCGACCTTGACCCATGGAAGGGCGCGACGGGCTGCGGCCAGCGCGTCGCGGTGGTGGGTAAAGGCCTTTTCGTGCAGCCACAATTGCTGTCGGGCCGCCAGCCACTGGCTGCGGGAAACCACCGGGTGCCTGCTTTCGCTCGTGCTCATGGTGCTGTCTCCGTAAGTGGGATTCAGACACTAGTCGAGCAGCGCAGGGTTGAATCGACAGGCTCCGCAGGCTGGGCGATGAGCGGTGTGGTGCTTAACCCGAATGGGCGATAGGACCTTCGACCAGTTCATCCACCGGCTCATCTTCCCCCGGCAGCGCTGTGATGACGCTGAAGTCACTGACTTCCACCTGGCCACCGCCATAGCCCAGTAAATGGAAGGAAAACGCCTTGCGCTCGGTTGGGTTGTCGAAGCTGAACTCCATTTCCAGCGGCTCGTCAGCGGTCACTTTCACTTCCTCCGGCAAGCCCAAAGGCACATCTTGCTCCAACTGCTTGGCCTTGAGCTGGATATAGGCCGCGTGCTCAGGGTCCAGCGAGCGTACCTTGACCCGCACGCGGGTATGCGAGCCCCCCGGCATTTCCAGGTACTGGGCGCCAATCAGGTTGTCGGCCCAGTCATCGTCAATGCGCTTGCGCAGCTGTATCGGCGAAGGGCCGCCAAACTGGTAGCGCAGGTTGAGTGGCGTTTGCAGCAGGGACTGGTCGAGCACCCCGGCCAGTGCACCGATCTGCTGGCCGAGCAGGTTTTCACCGGGGCCAAGGTAGCGCGCCTGGTCGGCGATGAAACCCTCGCTGGCGTAACGCCGGCAACGCTGCTGGAAGTCGCATTCGGTGAACACGCCCTGGCCGTTGTGGTAACGCAACATGCCGTTGGTATAGGCGATCATTTCGCGACCGCTGTCGTAGTCGCGGTACAGCGAGCGGCCGCCGAGCGCCATTGGAATAGGCAGGGCAAAGTAGTCGAGCAGGGAGGTGGCCAGGTCGACATGGCCATAGGTGCCACGCTTGATGTGCGGCAGCTGCGCCTGCTCCGGGGCCAGGGTGAGGTTGAAGCCCCAGGACGAGGCCAGGCGCACACCATCGATGCCGTGGGACTCATCGGAGGTGACCACCACCAGGGTGTCCTTGAGCACGCCCTGGCGTTCGAGGTTGTCGAGGAACGCCCCGAGCGCGTCGTCCAGGTAGGCAACGGCCGCCTGTTTAGGCGTGTCGAAGCGCTCGAGGTATTCGGCTGGCGCCGAGTACGGCTGGTGGGTGCCCACGGTGAGCAGGGTCAGCATCCAGGGCTGGCCCTGCTTTTGCAACTGGCCGACGTAGTCCAGCGCACCTTCGAAGAAGGCCCGGTCGTCCTTGCCCCAGGGGAAATCCAGGTAGTTCTGGTTGCTGAACCACTCCAGGCCGTGCACCGCATCAAAGCCGATGTGCGGCATGATGCGGTCTTTGGCCATGAAACGCAGGCCGGCGCCTTGCAGGTAGTGGGTGGTGAAGCCGGCCTGGCGCAACTGTGCCGGCAGGCAGGCCTGGTTGCGTTCGTTCTGGGTCAGCAGCTCGACGCCCTTGGGCGTGCCGTTGGCCAACTTGTCGTAGTCACCACAGAGCATGGCGTACAGGCCACGGATGGTCTGGTGGGTGTGCAGCACGTAATCGGGGGTGTTCATGCCGCGCTCGGCCCACTGGCTGAGCTTGGGCATCAGGTTTTCGTCAAAGCGGCTGTGCAGGGCCTGGCGGTTGGCCTGCAGGTAGGCGCCGGGGATGCCTTCGACGGTGATGAGCAGCAAGTTGCGGGCATTGCCAGGCCCGGCCAGCAGGCGCTGGCCATGCAGGTCGGACTGGGTCAGGCCACTGCTGGGCAGCGGCGTGAAGGTTTGCGTCTGGCCCAACCAGCCTTCGACCTGGCGCTGCAAATTGCCTGCACTGGCGGACAACAGCTGGTGGGTGAGGTTGTATTGCCGCCATTGGTCGGCGTCCGACGGTGCCAGTTGCTGGCTGCCCCAATGGGTGCCAAACAGCAGCAGTGGAACGGCCCAGGCCTTGCGCGGTAGCGCTTGGCCGCGGTGAGCGCGGCTGCGCCAGGCAATGGCCAGCCAAGCCAGCAGGCCGTCCCCGAGGGCCCACGGCAGCCAGGCATGGGCCAGGCCGCCGCCGGTCGAATTCTCCATGAATTGCGGGTCCGCCAAGTACGCCAAGTCGGCGCTGGTGGGCAACCGGCCTACCGCGCTCACCAGTTCGGCTGAAGCCACCCACAGAGCTGCCCACGCCAGCAGCACGGGCAGGGCCAGCCACCAAGGCCGGCGGTGCAGCAGCAACACCAGCAGGCTGCCAAGGGCCAGGTCGGACAGGTAACCGAGCGGGTTTGACCAACCCAGCATGGCGCGCGTCCCCAGCGGGATCACCAGCACCAGGCTCGCCAAGGCGACCAACCGGACGCGAGAGTGGTCTGACAGGTTCTTCACAAAAACTTCCCTTTTGCCATTAAATCGTCATGCTTGTGTGCTTGATGATAACAGGCCAGGGCAGGGAACGCGGGCGGCTACAAGGCTGGTAACCAAAAGCCGGGCCCGCTCGCGCGGGCCCGGCCGATGGCAAGTATCAGAAGTAGTAGGGGAATTTCAGGCTGAAGGAAAAGTCCGGTGCATCGTCGGTCAGACCAATGGACAAGTTGGGCACGATGGTCAGGTTGTTGGTGGCCGCAAAGGTCATGCCGATGTTGAAGTTGGCCGCGTTGTAGTCGCTGTTGGTGATCGACTGCCACTCGCCGCCATCCGGCTTGATCTTGCTCTTGCGGGCGAACTGGTCAGACACCGAGAACGACATGCTCATCTTCTCGTTCAGAGCAAAGGCGATACCACCGCCGATCTGCCAGGAATCACCCAGCTTCACGTCACCCGGCACCTTGCTGTTGACTTGGGGGCTGATGTCGCTGAACGAGTCTTGCATGTTGTAGGTGTAGGAGAGGCTGCCGAATAGCACGGCTGGGTCGAAAGTCTTGACCAGCGAGAGGCCGGGTGTGATCGACCAGACGCCGTTGCCAGTCGGCAGGCTTTCTGGCACCGACAGGTTGTCGTTGCCATCGACCTGGCGCAGTTTGATGCCATAGGGGTCCTTGCCTGTCGGGGCCTTGACCCGCAAGGTGGCGACGGCGTCAGGCCAAGTCTCGTCCTCGTCGAGGAATTTATAGGCAACCCCGACGTTAACATCGCCGATTTCCGGGTCCCGGGTCACGCTTGCGTCCGAGGTGCTCGCGCCGGCGCCACCGGCGCCGCCGGAAGAGTAGGTCGATTCGCGGTACACGACAGGGACGTTGACGTCGAACTGCCAGCGCTGCGCCAGGTTGTAGCGGGCAGTCATGTCCAACGTCCAGTTATCCGCCTTGACCCGGTCAAGGTTGATACTGCCAAGGAAAATCGAGTCCAGCGCCAGGAAGCCGTTGAGCACCAGTGCGCGGGTATCGTAGTGGGTGTAAGTGACGCCGGTTTCGAAGCTGAACTTGCCGCCGCCGAAAAAGCCGCTGGCTTCGTCATACAGGTTGGAAACGCTTTGCGCCGGCTCCGAGTCGGCAGTGAGGGCCTGGCCGTAGGAGCTACCGCTGGTGCCCGGCGCGCCAGAGGCCACGGTCTGCGCTCCCTTGACCCCTTCGGCCGGGGATTTGACCAGGCGTTTGGGCTGTGGCGCTGCAGGGGCTTCCTCGACCTGGCGCACGCGCTGCTCCAGCACCATCAGTGCTTGCTGCTGGGCCTCGTAGCGGCGTTTCAGTTCGATCAGTTCCTGCTTGAGGGCCTCGACCTGAGGGTCGGCAGCGGCGTAGAGCATTGTGGCCGGGGCCAAAGTTGTCAAACACACAAAAGCTTTGAGCGTTAAAGATCGGTGCATGGGGTGGCCGTCCCTTCCGACTACTTTTGATGAGACTGAGCGTAGATCAGTATCCGAATGTGCGAAGACCTTTGAGCTGGTCAAGGCTGCCGTTCAGTGAAGCGGCTGTCGGCACGCTTTCACGCATGACCACGTTGAGAGAAGTGACGTTGTTGACCCGGTTGCCGTTGCCCAGCAGCGTGGTGTTCTGCATCAGGCCGCCCTGGGCCAGGCGTTGCACGCTGCTGCCCTGGTTGTTGCCGGCATTGATGTTGAACTGCACACCCACACCGCTGGCGGTCACGTTCAACGTGCCGGCGCCGTTTTCGCCCACCAGCGTCTGGCCGGCAGCCAGTGCCTGGCCCTGGGGCTGCACGGTAGGCGCCTGGTTGGCCTTGGTAACATTGATGTCGACGTTGTTGTAGGCGGTGTTGTTGTCGCCGGCGGCGCGCACCACCTGGGTGACGCCCTCGGCGGTGTTGAGCCCATTGCCACCCGTTACGGTCCCGGTGCCGGGCGCAGCGGCCGCCCTCGAGGCGCTGCCGCTACCTTTTTCGTCAATCATCGACACATAGAACTGCGGTTTGATGGTCGACTGCTGTATCTGCATCGTGCTGGTCGCGCCAATCACGTCGCCCTTGGCATTCTGCCAGGTGCTGGACATGACAATGCCGAAACTCACGATGCGCCCCGGCATGACGTAGCGGCCACGCAAGTTCGCCAGTTCCTGGTCCTTCAGTTCAATGGGTTTGAACGTTTCTGCGTGGGTTGGCAGGCTGGCTGCCAGGCAAGCCACTACCAGCCAGAGTGGATTCTTCATGGGGTGCTCCCGGAGCGTCGTGCTCCTTATCGTTAGCAGAGTCGTTAGAAGAAGTCGCTTTTGATGAAACCGAAGTCCAGCAATTCTGCGTCCTGGACGGGCGTAAAGTTGTTCACTCGGCCTTTGGCGGTTAGCGGCAGCGGCGGGTCAAGCAACACATTGTTCTTGTCATAGCCCTGGCCGATGACGGCGAAGATGATGCCGTTCCAACCTTTGAGGAAGTCCTCGACCTTGTAGCGCTTGTGGCCCAGCACCGGGTCGCCGACATACACCCAACCCTTGTCGACTTTCTGCAGGACCACGAAATGTTTGTAGCCGCGCACATCCATCAGCACCACCACCGGGATACGCACGTTGTGCAGGGTATCGGCCGCTACCCGGTAGCCGCGGGCTCGCATCCCCAAGCTTTCCACGTAGCGTTTCATGTCGAGCATCGAGAAGCCTTGGGTGCGTACCAAGTCCTGGTCGGCGTGAGCCAGCATGCCTTCGATGATGTGTTGTTCGTCGACATCCAGCCAGTAGGCCTGGCGCAAGATGGTGGCCAGTGCGGCGGCGCCGCAGCTGAAGTCGGTTTTC
This sequence comes from Pseudomonas sp. Leaf58, assembly GCF_003627215.1. Taxonomy (NCBI): domain Bacteria; kingdom Pseudomonadati; phylum Pseudomonadota; class Gammaproteobacteria; order Pseudomonadales; family Pseudomonadaceae; genus Pseudomonas; species Pseudomonas sp. Leaf58. Next base: position 2,916,826 of record NZ_CP032677.1, on the reverse strand, counting down.
TGTTGCACCAAATCGGCGAACTTGCGCTCGCGTACGCTCTGCAGGGGTTTGAACACCACACCGCCGCCCGGCAGGACTGACAGCGGCATTTGTGCAGCTTCGCTCACGCTGGCCAGGCACAGCAAAAACGCCAAGGCGATAATGCGCATGATCGGTTGCCTTCCGGTTCGGTTGAAGAAAGGCCCCCCGAAGGGGGCCTCGAGCACAGCGGTCAGAACGAGGTGTTGGAGATGGCCAGCGAGTTGCTCTGCTGGTTGCCCACACCGGCCGCCACGTTCACGCCCAGGTTGCCGCTGCCACCGTTCACCGAACCGCTAAGGGTTGCAGTGTTGGTAACAGGGTTGGCCCAGCCGGTCGGGGTCAGCACTTGGAAGGACACGGTATTGCTCAAGTCGTAGGCGCTGCTTTCGCTGTAGCTCTTCGCCACGTCGTTCGAAGATTGCGACGATTGCTCGCCAGACTTTTCATACGCCGATTCCGAAGCATTGGCATAGGACGACTCGTGAGCTTTTTCATACGACGAGTCGCGAGACTTCGTGTAGGCCGAGTCGCGAGTCTTGTCGTACGACGAGTCGCGGGTACGGTCATAGGAAGACTCATGCGACTTGTCGAACGACGAGTCGAATGCTTTCTCGAACGATGCGTCGTACGAACTGTCCCGAGTCCGGTCAACGTCCACATTCAGCGAGGCGTTGAGCGAGGCATCGAAGCTGTCGGTGCGAGTGCGTTCGCGACGGCCGTCATCGGTGGTCACGGTACGGCTAGCATCGGCGGCGGCTGCCAGGGTGGCATTCAGGCTGGAGCTGCTGGACGAACTGGCGTTGCCGGCAACCGAGCCGCTGGCATTCCAGCTGTTGGAGCCGCTAGCACTGGCGCTGTTCGAGCCGCTGGCGCTCGAGCTGTTCGAGCCGCTGGCGCTGGAGCTGTTGGAGCCGCTGGCGTTCATGCTGCTCGAACCGCTCGAGTTCCAGGCACTGGAACCGCTGTTGCTGGCGCTTTGTGCACCCGCCACGCTGAAGCTCGAGGACGAGCTGCGGTCATCGGACGAGTTGAACGCACCCTCACGCGAGCTCGAACCACTTTTGGTGGTGGTGAAGGTCAGCGTATCTACCCGGTAGGTGCGGTCGGCGCCGTTGTTCACGGTCAGGCCTGGGCCGTTCTGATCGGCACGGGCGGTGGCCGTGGCGTTACCCAGCGGGGCACCGGTGTTGGCGATGGCCATGGTGTTTTTCTGCTGGTTCAGGTCGCCGCCAGCGATGTTGACGCCGACATTGCCCTCTGCGCCATCGGCCGAGCCACTCATGACCGCCGAAGACTGAGTAGACCAGTTGTCGACGCGGTTGCGGTTGCTGAACTGGCGAACGTCAGCGGTGGCTTCGGCGCTGCCGAACACGAAGCTGTTGTCCAGGCTCGACTCGGACGATGCGTTGGCAATGGCCGCGGCATTGTCCTGCTGGTTGCCGTTACCGGCCGCCACGTTGACACCCACGTTGCCGCTGGCGCCGGTGGCCGAGCTGCTCATCTCGGCTTCGTTGAGGGTGCCTTGGTTGGTGATGTGGTTATTGGTGCTGCTTTGGCTGTCTATGGCTCTGGCAGTGGCATTCACCGGGATCCGGGTTGGAGGCGGCGTGTGGTGGCCGTTGTTGTGACCGTTGTGGTGCCCGCCACGCCGGTCGTTTTGATCAGCTTGTACAGCAACAGCCATGACCGCAGCAATTGCGAAAACCAGAGGCTTGATTGCCATCGAGGGTTTCATGGTGATTCTCCGTACTCTATTTAGGTTAAGTGTCGTTCTTAACTGCCTGGGTCAATCCGCGACCCGGATGCTCAAGGTGTTGGCCATTCGGTTTCCCACCCCGGCACTCTGGTTCAACTGGATTACCCCACGGCTACCGGTGAAGGCCTGGTCACTGGTAGTGACTTGGCGGTTGCCGGTTGGGGTGTCAGGTGGACCGGAGTTGTTGAGCAGCGCCACGTTCTGTTGCATGAGGACGCTGTCGTCGATGCTTTGCGGCTGAGCGCCAATGCTGATGCTCAGAGCGTTGGCTTGCTGGGTATTGGCACCGGCGCTCTGGTTGACGCCCAAGGCGCCGCTGCCGTTGCTGAAGGCATTGCCTTGGATACTCGAACGAGCGTCCATGGCAGGGTCGGCGGGGGTATTCAGCCGTTGCCGTATTTGGGTGCTGGCATTGGCTTCAGGCCCGACGGCAATGGCCCGCGCGTTCACCTGTTGCTGTAGGTCGCCCGCGGCTTGGTTGACCGAGAGGTTGCCTTGATAGTGGCTGCCGGAGTTGTCGATGTCGGCGTTGTTGATCACCGGCACCAGGGATTGGGCGAAGGCTGAGGCACTGCACAGCGTGGCCAGGATCAGCAGCGTGTGCTTCATCTCACTTGCCTCCGCCGGTCAGAATCTGCAGCGGGGCGAGCCCACGCTGCACGCTCGAGTTGACCATGTTGGAGATGCCATTGCCTGACCCTGTGCCGCGTCCACCGGAAAGGTTGGGCAATTGCGTCTGGTTGAGGTTGCCGCCCAGGTTGTTGGTCTGCTGGGTGATCAGGTTGCTGATGCCGGCGCCACTGCTGATGTTGGCGAAGTCGCCATCGCTGAGCTCGTTGGTTTGTTTGAGCACGTGGGCAGACGGATTGGCATTGACGGTGGTGGGGTTCGGGTCGGGAATCAGCGGCGGTACTGTCGCGTTGCGCGTCTGTACGTCGCGGGTGATGATAATGATCCCTTTGTCGGCCTGCGCCGTCAGGCTCAACGAACCCAGTACACAGCCCACCAGCAACAGGTGATGCAGGCTTTTGTCAGTTTTCCTCACGACGGCAATTCCTTCTTTGTGCGCTGGCCCTGTTCAGCGATGTGAACGAGAGAGCAGAAGGTGTGCCGCTTTTGATAATGGTTTTTAGATCAATGGCTTAAGGCGCAAGGCTGACAAACTGCGGCGTATTCTGTCTCAGCCTTGAAACAGGTAGGAACGCAGGTTGGCGCCAAACGCAGCGGGGGCGTTGAGTGGAAAGGTTTTTGCAGGGGTGTTTCAGCGCTTTGACACTGGCCCCGGGTTGGGGGAAAGCCCCGCGTTTTCGGGGGTTCTGCCCCACCGGGATGTGTCAGCAGGTTAACAGTCGGAGGGCAGGGCTGGCGTATAGCTATCAAGGAGCGTAGACACTGTTTGCAGGGCCAGCAACTGGCGCTGTGGCCAATTGCCCTCAATTATTTTGTACGCCTGTTTATGCTGTTTTAGCCACAGCAGGCTGTCGTCGAAAAAGCGCTGGCGGTCGTCCAATTTGGGCTGGCTGCGCTGGCCATCGGCAACCCAATCCACGCCTTGTGGGCTAAGCAACAGGTGCAGGTGGTAATGCCGCGCCAGCAACGCCTGTTCCAACCAGGCCGGGCAATCATTGAACAGGGCCTGGCTCCAGAGCATATTGCTGAGCAGGTGGGTGTCGAGGATTAGCAGCGGCGGCGCCTGCTCGCGGGCGTGGTCTTCCCAGGCCAGTTGGCCGCGGGCGATGGTGGGCACATCGGCGTAGCAGGTGTCGCGGCCTTCCTGATCGATGAAGTGGCGCACGTACTCGGCCACGACCACGCCGCCGAAATGCGCCTGGATCACCCCGCTGAGCCAGCTTTTGCCGCTGGATTCCGGCCCGCACAGTACCAGCACTTTCATGGCCTGTTGCGCACTCATGGCCGCACCAACGCCGGGTCACGGCGCCACTCCAGCCAGCCGCGCACGGCAATCAGGGTAAGCACAGCAAAGAAGCCTGCGGTGAAGTACAACTGCTGGTGCAGGTATTGGCCGACGTAGACGATGTCCACCACCACCCACAGCGGCCAGCACTGCAGGCGCTTCTGCGCCATCCACAGTTGCGCCACCAGGCTGAAGCCGGTCAGGGTGGCGTCCAGCCAGGGCAGGGCGGCATCGGTCCAGTTGGCCATGGCCGTGCCCAAGGCCGCACTCAGTAGCGCCCCGGCGGCCAGGCCGGTGAACAATGCCGGGCGCTGCAGGCGCGACACCTGGCGGGCGTCTGCTGCATGGCCGGGGCGTTTCCATTGCCACCAGCCGTATACCTGCAAGATGGCGTAGGCCAGTTGCAGCAGCATGCCTGAATACAGCTTTACCTCGTAGAACAGCCAGCCATAGATCAGCACCATGACCAAGCCGATCGGCCAGCACCAGGCGTTCTGCTTGACCGTTAGCCAGACAGCGGTGACGCCGAGGACGGCGGCGATGAGTTCAAGGCCGGACATCGGCGATCCTTGGAGACTACAGGGGGAGGGGCGCGATTGTAGCGGGTCGCTCGAAGAAGGAGTAGGGCGCAAGAGGTGAGAAGCACATGCCATCCTGTGGGAGCGGGCGAGCCCGCTCCCACAGGCGGCTGGCTTTACACCCGGAACTGGCGCAGCAACTGTTCCAGCTCTTCGCTCAACTGCCCCAACGCCACCCCGGCATCACTGGACTGGCGCGCCGCATTGGCGGTCTGCTGGGACAACCCGGCGGTATCCAGTACATTGCGGTTGATTTCCTCGACCACATGCGCCTGCTGCAAGGTAGCGCTGGCAATGGAGGCATTCAATGCGGTGAGGTTGTGCAGCGCTTGGTTGATCGCATCCAGGCTGGCACCCGCTTCGCGGGCTTGTTCGACGGTTTGGCGCGAGGCCTCGCTGCTGGTGTCGATGGCCCTGACCGCTGCATCCGACTGGCTTTGCAGGTGCTCGATCATGGTGTGGATCTCGGCCGTCGACTGCGCCGTGCGCTGGGCCAGCAGGCGCACCTCGTCGGCGACCACGGCAAAGCCGCGGCCTTGCTCGCCGGCCCGTGCCGCCTCGATGGCCGCGTTCAGCGCCAGCAGGTTGGTCTGCTCGGCGATGGAGCGGATTACGTCGAGCACGCCACCGATGCGCGTGCTGTGCCCGGCTAGGTCACGGATCACCTGCACCGCCTGGTCGATGGTCAGCGACAGCCGGTCGATTTGCGCCAGGCTGCCGTGAATGGCCTCCTGGCCGTGTGCCACTTGCTGTTGCGCGGTGCGCATTTCCCCGGCGGCCTGCTCGGCGGTCTTGGCCACGTCCTGCACGGCGTACGTCACTTCGTTGACCGCCGTGGCCACCTGGTCCATTTGTAGCGATTGCTGGGCACTGTGCTGTTGCGCGGCGCCGGCGTTATCGCCCACATGCCCGGCGGACTGGGCCAGGGCGTGCGCCGCCCCTTGCAACTGGCCGACCACGCCTTGCAGCTTGCCGTTGAAACGGTTGAAGTGCGCGCCCAGGTGGCTGATCTCATCACGGCCATGGGTGTCCAGGCGCCGGGTCAGGTCGCTTTCGCCACTGGCGATGTTGCCCATGGCTTGCACGGCCTCCTGCAACGGGCGGGCGATGCTACGGGCAATCAGCAGGACCACCAGCGCCATCAACACGGCAATGCCCACGCCCAGCAGCGAGGCGTCGCGCAACTGGCGGGCGAATTCGGCTTGTACATCATCGACGTAAACGCCCGAGCCGATAATCCAGCCCCAAGGCTTGAACAGCTGGATATAAGAGGTCTTGGCCACCGGCTCGCTGGCACCGGGCTTGGGCCAACGGTAGTTGACTGGCCCTGCGTCTTGCTGACGGGCCAGGCCGACCATCTCGTTGAACACGGCAAACCCGTCGGGGTCGCGGATGGCCGACAGGTCCTGGCCGTCGAGCTTGGGGTTGGCCGGATGCATGATCATCTTCGGCCCCAGGTCGTTGATCCAGAAGTAATCGTCGTGGTCGTAGCGCAGCGCGCGCACCACTTGCAGGGCCTGTTGCTGGGCGGCCTCGCGGCTGAGTGTGCCGCTTGCCTCCAGGCCTTGGTAATAGGCCAGCACACCGGCTGCGGTTTGCACCACGTGGCGGGTTTTTTCCGCTTTGGCCTGGTACAGGTCACCGTGGATCTGGCGCAGCATCAACAGGCCCAACACCACCTGCATCGCCACCGCCACCACCAGGATCAGCCACAGGCGACGGCTGATAGACATCGATCTCAGGGTTTGCATCCCATAGCTCCCGCATTGTTCTTTTTATTCAGGTGCATCCAAGCATGCTTTGCCCCAGGCCCACACCCGACTAATGGCTAAGTGCTATATACCCAATAGTCTGTAGCGCTTGGTATAAGGCGATTGCAAAGGCGCTCTGCTAGGATTTCGGCCGCGCAAGATGAAACCTTTAGGCGGCGTGAACTTTTCTACTGGCGTTGCGCCCAACTGTCGCTGTAAAACAGCCGGGCCGCGTGCGGCAACTTCAAGCAAATCAAGAACAAGGGGCCTGCAGCGAGCAGCGCTCCATCGGGGGAATGATGGATTTTTGGACTGCCTTCCAGGCAATCATCTTAGGCGTGGTCGAGGGGCTGACGGAGTTTCTACCGATATCCAGTACCGGCCACCAGATCATCGTCGCCGACCTGATCGGGTTTGGTGGCGAACGGGCCATGGCTTTTAACATCATTATTCAGCTTGCGGCGATCCTGGCGGTGGTGTGGGAATTTCGTGGCAAGATCTTCGACGTGGTCTTCGGCCTGACCAGCCAGCCCAAGGCGCGGCGCTTCACCGGCAACCTGCTGTTGGCGTTCATGCCGGCCGTGGTGCTAGGTGTGCTGTTTGCTGACCTGATTCACCACTACCTGTTCAACCCGATCACCGTGGCGGCGGCCCTGGTGGTGGGCGGGGTGATCATGCTCTGGGCCGAGCGCCGCGAGCACCGCGTGGAGGTCGACCATGTGGACGACATGCGCTGGAGCCATGCGCTGAAAATCGGCTTCATCCAGTGCTTGGCCATGATCCCGGGCACATCGCGCTCAGGTTCGACCATTATCGGTGGTTTGCTGTTTGGCTTGTCGCGCAAGGCGGCGACTGAGTTCTCGTTCTTCCTGGCAATGCCGACCATGGTCGGTGCAGCGGTGTACTCGGGCTACAAGTACCGTGACCTGTTCCAGCCCAGCGACCTGCCGGTGTTTGCCATTGGCTTCGTGACCTCGTTCATCTTTGCCATGATTGCGGTGCGCGCACTGCTCAAGTTCATTGCCAACCACAGCTACGCGGCGTTTGCCTGGTATCGCATTGTCTTTGGCCTGCTGATTCTGGCGACTTGGCAGTTCGGCTGGGTTGACTGGGCGACGGCAAATGGCTGAGGCAGCACGCGGGCAGCGGATGGAGGGCGTGCGCAATGTGCGCCTGAAACTGCTGCTGTTGAGCCTGCTGTGCCTGCTGCCGGGCCTGGGGGCAGCGCGCATGGCCTGGGCCGACCAGGCCTGGTGGCCGCTGGCGTTGTACCCGGCAATGAGCCTGATCAGCCTGTTGCTGTATTGGCAGGATAAACGGCAAGCACGTACCCAGGCCTGGCGTACGCCCGAGAAAGTGCTGCATGCCAGTGAGCTGCTAGGCGGTTGGCCGGGGGCCCTGCTGGCGCAGCAGCTGTTTCGGCACAAAACCCGCAAGGTGTGGTACCAACTGGTGTTCTGGGGAATTGTGCTGATGCATCAGGTGTTCTGGGCCGACTGGCTGTTTCTCGACGGGCGTTATCTGCCTTTGGGTTGATTTTTGGCTGTGCCAGCCTCTTCGTGGGTAAACCCGCTCCTACCTGCATGGCCCGAATGTAGGAGCGGGCTTGCCCGCGAAGAGGCCGCTACTGGACCTAGAGCACCAAACCCACCTGCAGCCGCTTCGGCAACCGCCGCACTACCAGTTGATGCGAGCGCTGCAACAAATCACACAGCTCATCGCGCCCCATAGGGTAGGGCAGCGCCATGCTGATCCACCGCGCCCGCGCCAGATAGGGCGCAGGCCGCACCCCAGGGCGGTCGCAGTAACCGAGAAACAGCTCGTCGGCCACTTTGAACGACAGCCCCGCACCCGCCAGGTCGAGCACCGCGAACATCTTGTTGCCCGCCACCGAGAACACTCGGATGCCGCCCCATTTGTAGTCTTCCCGCGCACCCGGCAGGCTCAGGCAAAACGCCGCCACCTGGGCTTCGCTCATGTTCCGCTCAGACATAACGCTCTCCACAGGCCTCGAACGACGCCGCCAGGTGATCGATCCATACCCTGACCGCTGGCAGCAGCCCGCGCCGATGTGGGTACACCGCCTGCAGGTAGCCGCCTGGTAGCGACCAGTCTGGCAGCAGGCGCACCAGCTCACCGCGTTGCAGCTCTTCTTCGCAGAACATGCTGGGCAGCGCGGTAAACCCGAGGCCTGCCCGTACAGCTGCATTACGTACTACGAAATCATCGATGGCCAAGCGCGGTTCCAGGGCGATTTCCTGCTGTTTGCCCTGGGGGCCGAACAGGCGCAAGTGTACCAAGCGGTCTGCCTCGGCTGCGCCGAGCACCGGCAATGATGCCAGCTCGCTGGGCTCGCGGATGTGCTCAGCGAAACCGGGCGCGGCAACCAGCTGCATCTGTGCCTGGCGCAGGCGCCTGGTGACCAGGGCCGGGTCTTCATCGCCCAGGTCGCGCACGCGCAGGGCCACGTCGATGCCTTCGGAAATCAGGTCAACCCGGCGGTTGAGCAGCACCATGTCCAATTGCACCAGCGGGTACTGCTCAAGAAAGCGGCTGATCACATCCGGCAGGAAGGCGTGGGCTAATGCCACTGGGCAGGACACCCGCAAGCGCCCGCGCGGTTCGCTGCTCATGCTGGCCACGGTTTCATCGGCGGCTTCGGCTTCCAGCAGCATGGCCTGGCAGTGGTGCAGGTAGCGCTCACCCACGGCGGTGAGCTTCAGCTGCCGTGTGGTGCGCTGCAGCAGCCGAGTACCCAGGCGTTCTTCAAGCTCGGCGATCCGCCGTGACAGGCGCGACTTGGGGATGCCCAGTTGGCGCCCGGCAGCGGCGAAACCGCCGGCTTCGACCACGCGGGCAAAGTAGAAAAGGTCGTTGAGGTCCTGCATGGGAATGTCTCACTGTTCTATCTATGGGACAAACTAGCGCATTTTTGCCGACTTATCAGCCATTGGTGGCGTCGGTAGGATTCACTCCATCGTGATCGCCCAACACCGCGGTCGTCATTCACAGGAGAGTCCCATGAAACTGTTGCATATCGATTCGAGCATCCTGGGCGACAATTCCGCCTCCCGCCAGCTGAGCCGTGAAGTGGTCGAAGCCTGGAAAGCTGCCGACCCGAGCGTGGAGGTGGTGTACCGTGACCTGGCTGCTGACGCCATCGCTCACTTCTCCGCGGCTACCCTGGTAGCGGCTGGCACCCCGGAAGACATGCGCGACGCAGCCCAGGCTTTTGAAGCCAAGCTGAGCGCAGAAACACTGGAAGAGTTCCTGGCCGCTGATGCCGTAGTGATCGGTGCGCCGATGTACAACTTCACCGTACCGACTCAGCTCAAGGCCTGGATCGACCGCGTCGCGGTAGCCGGCAAGACCTTCCGCTACACCGAGGCCGGCCCGGAAGGCCTGTGCGGCAACAAGAAAGTGGTGCTGGTGTCCACTGCCGGTGGCCTGCACGCTGGCCAACCGACTGGCGCCGGGCATGAGGACTTCCTCAAGGTGTTCTTGGGCTTCATCGGGGTCACCGACTTGGAAATCGTCCGCGCCCATGGGCTGGCTTATGGCCCTGAGCACCGCAGCCAGGCAATTGATGCGGCCCAGGCGCAGATTGCCAACGAGCTGTTCGCAGCTGCCTGACCCCGCTGTCTTGCACAAGCTATAAAAGCTTGTGCGATCCTTATGGGAGCGGCCTTGTGTTGCAAAAGGGCCGCGCCCACTGCGCGGGTGGGTTTCAGAATGTCGGCGGTGTGATCACCCAGATCACCACAGCATCCACCTCGCCGGGGTTGCCATAACGGTGCGGTTCCTGGCTGGAGAAGCTGAAACTGTCGCCTTCGCCCAACTGGAAATGCCGTTCGCCCACCCACAGCTCGAAACTGCCGCTGAGGATGTAGCCAGCCTCTTCACCGTCATGGCTGTAGCTCTGCTGGCTGTAGCTCCCCGGGGGAAAGCGGGAGTGCAGGATCTCCAGCTGGCGGTTGGGTTGCGGCGTGAGCAGTTGATCGACGATGCCATCTTCGTAATGCACGCTTAGGCGGCTGTTGCGGCGTACCACATAGCCTTGGTCCTCGGGCGCAGTGGTGGCCTCGCTGGCGAAGAACCACTGGATGGTCACGCCCAGGCTGCGGGCAATGTTGAACAGCGCCGGAATCGACGGATAGGAGAGGTTGCGCTCCAGTTGGCTGATGTAGCCAGCGGTCAGCTCACTGTGCGCGGCCAACTCTGCCAGGGTCATGCCACGGCGTTTGCGCAGGCCGCGGATGCGGGTGCCGAGAAACTGCGGCGCGGCGCCCCCGGCTTCGCTGGCGGGGGGCGGGGGGAGTTGGCTCATGCACGTCGGTCCATCGGAAAAGCCGCAGTATGGACAGCCTCAGAGCGACCAGGCAACCGTCAGGCCGTCATGAATCGCTTCTTCGGCGGTGCGTGGCGCCAGGCAGTCGCCAACCCGGCGCACCTCGACCAAGCCGGTCAGCTCGATGGCCAGGCGGTCCTCCGGCTGATGGCCCAGGCACAGTACCAGGGTATCGATGCCGTCGAAGATCATTGGCTCGCCGCTGGCGGTGTGCTGTAGGTATACCGTGTTGTCGTCGCAGCCATACAGGCGGGCATACGGCGTGATGGGTATGCCCAGGCGATGCAGCTCGCCGGCCAGTTGGTCGCGTACGTACAGCGGCAGGTTTTCGCCACAGTGGGTGCCATTGACCGCCAGCTGTACCTGGTGCCCCTCGCGGACCAGGCGTTCGGCGATGCCGGGGCCGATCCAGTCGCAGCGCCAGTCGATCACCAGCACCGAACGCCCGAGTGGGGCTTCATTGCGCAGCACTTGCCAAGCATCCACCACCTGTAGCTGGCCGCTGCGCTCGAAGGCCGGCCAGTAGGGGGTAGCCCCGGTGGCGGCTATCACCAGGTCGGGGCGTTCACGCTCGACCAGTGCGCGGTCGACCCGGGTGTTGCGCACCACCTCCACACCTGCCAAGGCCATTTCCCGCTGTAGGTTGGTGCTGGCGCCACCGAACTCGCTGCGCCGTGGCAGCAACTGGGCCAACAGCACTTGGCCGCCGAGCTGCGGGCCGGCTTCGTACAGGGTGACCTGGTGCCCGCGCGCGGCGGCCACGGCGGCGGCCTTCATGCCGGCAGGGCCGCCGCCGGCCACCAGAATGCGCTTGGGGCTGCTGGTAGGTATCAGTTGCCCGTACTGCAACTCGCGGCCGGTTTCTGGCCGCTGGATGCAGGAAATGGCCAGGCCGCGGTGGAAGTGGCCGATGCAGGCCTGGTTGCAGGCGATGCAGGCACGGACGTCTTCTACCTGGCCGTGCTCGGTCTTGCTCGGCATCAGTGGGTCGCAGATCAGCGCCCGGGTCATGCCGCAAACGTCGGCCTGGCCGCGGGCGAGAATCAGTTCGGCTTCCTGAGGCTGGTTGATGCGCCCGGTGACGAACAGGGGAATGCCCAGCTGCTGCTTGAAGGTGGCAGCCTCTTTGGCCAGGTATGCCGGCGCGATGGCCATGGGCGGCACGATATGTACGGCGCCACCCAGGGATGCCGAGGTGCCGGCAACGATGTGCAGGTAATCGAGCTGGCCTTGCAAGGCTACCGCTGCGGCCAGCGACTCGTCCTCGCTCAGCCCCTGGCTATCGCGCTCGTCGGCACTGATGCGCAGGCCGATGATGAACTGCTCGTCGGTGGCCGCGCGTACGGCGGCCAGCACTTCGCGCAGGAACCGCAAGCGCTGTTGCAGTTCGCCGTTGTAGCCATCGGTGCGCTGGTTTACCCGAGGGTTGAGGAACTGCGCCGGCAGGTAGCCATGGCTAGCCACCACTTCAACGCCATCCAGCCCGGCCTGATGCAGCCGTCGGGCAGCGCTGGCATAGCCCTGGACAATCTCGGCAATCATCGCTTGGTCCAGCGCGCGCGGCATCACCCGAAAACGTTCATTGGGCACCGAGGACGCCGAGTAGGCCACCGCCAGCAAGCCGTCCGCCGATTCCATGATCTCCCGCCCGGGGTGGAACAACTGCGACAGCACCACGGTGCCGTGCTCATGGCAGGCCTCGGCGAGTTGGCGGTAGCCATCGATGCAAGCATCGTCGGTGGCCATCAGCACGTGCGAAGTGTAGCGAGCGCTGTCGTGAACACCGGCCACCTGCAGCACGATCAGCCCGACACCACCGGCGGCGCGGGCGCGTTGGTAGGCGATGAGCTTGTCGTTGACCAGGTTGTCGGTGGGCAGGCAAGTGTCGTGCCCGGTGGACATGATGCGGTTTTTCAAGCGTTTGCCGCGTATCTGCAAGGCTTCGAACAAGTGAGGGAAGGCGGTTTGCATACACGCGGCTCCGGTGGTTGTTGTTCTTGTTTTTGCTATAAAAGTGTAGCTTCAGTAAAAAATCAACTTGTTTTTTTACTGGCGCGGCACCGGCCGAAAGGACTGCGAGGATGCCCACTGCGTGCTGCGCGCTCATACTCGGGCAGGTGAAATGCGAGGGTCGTAACAGTCACTGTTGCGCAACCGTTGGCCTCAACTGTGCTGGTCCCTCGGAACGTAATACCCTTATGCTGTAACGAAATATGTATAAAAAGCCTCAAGAAGGAAGCCGCCATGCCGCTCAAGGACTTGCTCATTGCCCTGGTGGTGATCGTCGCCTGGGGAGTCAACTTCGTGGTCATCAAGGTTGGCCTTGATGGCTTGCCGCCGATGTTGCTGGGGGCGTTGCGCTTCTTGTTGGTGGCCTTCCCGGCGATCCTGCTGGTGAAACGGCCCAAGTTGCCGTGGCGCTGGCTGATCGCCTACGGCGCGACTATTTCGCTGGGCCAGTTCGCCTTCCTGTTCCAAGCCATGGACAGCGGCATGCCGCCAGGGTTGGCTTCGCTGATCCTGCAATCGCAGGCGTTCTTCACCCTCGGCTTCGCCGCGCTGTTTCTCGGTGAGCGCCTGCGCCTGGCCAGCGTGCTGGGGCTGCTGGTGGCGGCCAGCGGCCTGGCGCTGATCGGTAGTGAAAATGGTGGCCATGTGCCAATTCTGGCGTTGGCGCTAACCCTGTGTGGAGGTGCCATGTGGGGTGTGGGCAACATCATTACCCGGCGCTTTGGCTCGGTTGACCTGGTGGCGCTGGTGATCTGGGGCGGGCTGATCCCGCCACTGCCGTTCCTGGCATTGTCTTGGTGGCTGGAAGGGCCGGAGCGCATTGGCCATGCCCTGGCCAACATCAGCTTGAGTTCGGTGCTGGCCCTGGCCTACCTGGCCTTTGTCGCCACCATGCTCGGTTACAGCTTGTGGAGCAAGCTGCTGTCGCGCCATCCGGCGGGTAAGGTGGCGCCGTTCTCGCTGCTGGTGCCGGTGATTGGCTTGAGTTCGTCGGCGCTGTTATTGGGTGAACGCTTGACTGCAACCCAAGGCTGGGGGGCACTGCTGGTAATGGCCGGGTTGCTGGTGAACGTATTCGGCGCCCGGATTGGGCAGCGCTTGCGAACGGTCAGCGCCTGAACAGCTGCCATTGTCGGCGCGGGCTTGCCCGCGAATGCGGTGGTGCCGGCAGCGGTGAACCCCTAGGAGATATTGGCCGGCCGGTCCGGCCTATTCGCGGGTAAACCCGCTCCTACAACAAGCGACGGTGTGGGCGGTGGACAACGCAGTGTGCCAGCACCGCTATGGGCGTAGGAGCGGGCTTGCCCGCGAATGCGGTGGCGCTGGCAGCGGTGAACCCCTAAGAGAGATTGGCCGGTCGGTCCGGCCCATTCGCGGGTTAACACGTTCCGGCGCTCTGTTAGAATCTGCCTCTTTTGCCAGGCCAAGGGAGCGCCCATGATCATTTCCACCACCAGCCAGCTCGAAGGCCGCCCAATCGCCGAATACCTGGGCGTGGTCAGTTCCGAATCGGTGCAAGGCATCAACTTCGTGCGCGATTTCTTTGCACGGTTTCGCGACTTCTTCGGCGGCCGCTCACAAACCCTGGAAAGCGCGCTACGCGAGGCTCGGGAGCAGGCAACCGAGGAACTCAAGGCGCGGGCACGCCAGTTGCATGCCGATGCCGTAGTGGGAGTGGATTTCGAGATCAGCATGCCGTCGGTACAGGGCGGCATGGTCGTGGTATTTGCCACCGGCACGGCAGTACGCTTGAAATAGAGCCTTTTGCCGCTTGTCGGGTCCAGGGCGTTAGTTTGGGCGGTCGGCAAATGACCAGCTAGTCTCACTTTCAGGTCGCGTTTACCTGGGCAACTGGTCGGTTGCCGGCGCGCCCGCCACTGGAGGGAGACAGGGCATGAGCGAATCCTTTTTCGAAGACCTGAACGATGCGTTCCCCATCAACAGCCAAGTGCGTTGCGGCCAGGCGGCATACCGCTTGGGCTTCGCCCACATGACGCTGGATGATTCCGAACAGCTCCAGCCTGCACACCTGCAGCGCAGCAAAAAAGGCCGCTTTATGCCGCGGGTTCCGCTGAAGAAGTGATCCCGCTCCAGCACACCCCGCCGAATGGCGGGGTTTTTTGTGGCTGTTCGTTGATCCGCCTCATGGCATTGCCGGGTAGCGCTCGCCGGATGGTCAAGGCTGTGGTTTTCTTGCGCGGCATTCTCAGCAACGGAGGATTGAATGCTTATGCGAGTCAGGGAAGAGACCTATTGGCAGTGGGCCGATGCCCAGTTGCACAGCCGCAGCCACGACGAGGCACTCAGTGACGGCACCACGCTGGATGTGCAGGTGCGCTTGTCACGTCTGGGGGCTACCCAGTTGTTCCTGGGTTTGTATGGCGGAGACGGGCGGGCATTGCTGGAGGAGTACTACCCTGCACGACCAGGCGAGACCATGACCCGCGCCTTGGTGTGGGGTGTCGACCGTGCACGGGCGATGGCAATTGGTGCCTTGCCTTTGCCGCAAACTGGCAGCCAGCGGCGCCAGGCATGAAAAAGCCCGGCCTATGTGGGCCGGGCTCCGGTAAGGGTGGGAACCTCAGTTGAGCGGTTCGATCACCTTGACTGCCTGCTGCTCACGGGCAGCGGGCCATTCTTGTTGCAGGGTCTGCAGCACGCGGCCAACGAACTCGGTGTCGGCGGCGGCCTTCTTGCCGACGTAGCCTTGGCCGCGGCGGTAGACCTTGAAACGGGCACGCATGCTGGGCAGGTGCTCTTCAAATTCATCTTCGATAGTGTTCGGTGGCAGGCGGTCGAGGCGCACTTCACCGGTCTGGCTAACCCACAGCAGATGGTCGTCGAGGCTGTCTTTGCGCCCGGCGAACAGCTGGGCCAATTGGTCGATTGTGGGATTGTTGTTCAAGTTCATCATAAAGCCCCCATTACCCATTCGTAGGTGATTTTCACAGTTGGCGCTACCACGGTGTAGCGCACTACCAAGGCTGCTACAGCAGCATCGCAACAGGGGCTTTCTCACGCTGCCTTTTGGACAGTTTCCCTCTCCACGGACGGCTTGCGTTACCGCGCAAGCCGTCTGGAACACCCTTGCCACCGCTCCCGATCGGGGAGACGGCTTAATCATGCACAAGGGCGATGAACGGCGTCAACCATTTTGTAGTGAATATTTTTTGTCACTACATTCCTGTTGTTTTGTTCGACAATCGCGACTGGCACTACAGCCCGGACAGGATCTCGAAGGCTGCGCGCACGCGGGCTTCGTTTGGGTAATTGCGGTTGGCCAGTAACACGACCGCAAGCTGTTCGGCGGGCACGAACGCGGCATAGGCGCCGAAGCCATTGGTTGCGCCGGTTTTGTTGTACCAGGCTGCCGGTAGCGCCGGCAGTGCCGGTTGCAGGCGGGTGGTCGCCTGCGGCTCACGAATAAGCCGCGGGCTGTTGCCTTCGATCAGTGTGCTCAGCGTGACCGGGTAGGGGTAGCGCTCCCAGCCTAGGCCCTGGGTCATGGCGCTGACCTGGAAGTAGCCCCGTTGGGTGATGGCCGTGGCTTGCACCAGTGCCGGCGGCAGGCCCGCTGGCTGCATGTGCAGGCGCACGTAGTGCAGCAGGTCACTGGCGCTGGTCTTGATGCCATAGGCCTCGTCGGCATACGGGCCGGGGCCGACTCGCACGGGTTGGTCCGCGGCATCGTAGCCTTGGGCATAGCGCCCCTGGGCACTGTCTGGAACCGTCAGGTAGGTGTCCTTCAGGCCCATTTTTGCCAGCAGGCCGTAGGTCATCAACGTGGCAAAGGGTTGCTGCTGGGCGCGTGCGCCCAAGTCACCGAACAGGCCCAGGCTGGGGTTCGAGTAACAACGTTGGCTGCCCGGTTTGGCCCGCGGCTGCCAGTGGCGGAAAAACGCCACCACCTGCTGCTGCGTCTGCACCGTATCCGGGAACTGCAAGGGCAGGCAGGCGGCACTGTAGGTGCCCAGTTCCAGCACTGTCGCGTCGCCGAGGGGCGCGCCGGCCAGTGCTGGGTGATAGCGCTTGGCTGGGGCGTTGAGGTCCAGCTTGCCTTCGGCACTGGCCAGTGCGACCAAGGTGGCGGTGTAGGTCTTGCTTAGCGATCCGATCTCGAACAGCGTGTCTTGGCTGACAGGCACATTGTCAGCCTTGCTGGCCACGCCATAGTTGAAGTAGTGAGCGTGGTCGCGGGCATAGATCGCCACGGCCATGCCGGCGATGCCTTGCTCCTGCATCAACGGGCGAATGATCCGGTCGACCTTGGCGTGCAACGGGTCGTCGGCTTGAGCGGCGGCGTGGCCCAGGCAGAGGGTGATGGCGGCAGCCAGTGCAGCCAGGCGGTTGAGGGGCATGGGCGGGTCCTTTGCTGGAGCGTGTCCGTTGAGCGATACCGGTGGGGGTTCCGGCGTTAGCGGCGAAAAGCCGAAGACCTTATCGTCTGCCCTTGCACAATGACAAGACGGAAGCCGCTATGAAGTATTTGCGCATGTTATTCGACAACTTCACCTTGGCCTTGCTTGGGGTGGTGCTGATTGCCACCGTGCTGCCGTGCTCGGGCGACGGCGCGGTGTATTTCGGCTGGCTGACCAACCTGGCCATCGGCCTACTGTTTTTCCTGCACGGTGCCAAGCTGTCGCGCGAGGCCATTATCGCGGGCGCTGGGCACTGGCGCCTGCACCTGCTGGTGTTCTCCTGCACCTTCCTGCTGTTCCCGCTGCTAGGCCTGGCGTTCAAGCCGCTGTTCGTGCCACTGGTGGGCAACGAGCTGTACTTGGGCGTGCTGTACCTGTGTGCCTTGCCGGCCACGGTGCAATCGGCCATCGCTTTTACCTCGCTGGCACGCGGTAACGTACCCGCGGCGATTTGCAGTGCCGCGGCATCCAGCTTGCTGGGTATCTTCCTTACGCCGTTGTTGGTGATGCTGCTGCTGGGAGCCAGCGGTGATACCGGCTCGGGCCTGGATGCTGTGCTGAAAATCACCTTGCAACTGCTGGTGCCGTTTGTGGCTGGACAGATCGCGCGGCGCTGGATCGGCGCCTGGGTGAAGCGCAATGCACGCTGGCTGAAAATAGTGGACCAGGGGTCGATCCTGCTGGTGGTCTATACCGCCTTCAGCGAGGCAGTGGTTACCGGGCTTTGGCACACCGTATCGCCGCAGCATCTTGCCGGCTTGTTTGCCGTGTGCGGGATCTTGCTGGCGGTAGTGCTGTTCGGCACCCGGCTGCTCGGCAAGTTGCTGGGCTTTGACCTGGAGGACCGCATTACCATCCTGTTCGCCGGTTCCAAGAAGAGCCTGGCCACCGGGGTGCCGATGGCCCAGGTCCTGTTCGTCGGCAGTGGCATTGGCGCGATGATTTTGCCGCTGATGCTGTTCCATCAGATCCAGTTGATGGTGTGTGCGGTGCTGGCGCAGCGCTATGCCAGCCGTGAGCAGGTGGCTGCCGCTTCGGCGGCCTGACACCCAGTACGTTCCGGCGCTACTGCTATCTTGCCTGGCCAAAGCCACGCTCGCGTAGCGCCTTGCTCACCTCGGCCTCGATCTTGTATGCAGGCGCTTCCAGGTCGTCATAGTTGCGCGTATAGCGCCGGGCGAACTCCGCTACACCCAGCTGCTGATACTGCTGCACATGCTTGAGCTCGTGCGCCCACAACGCCACATTGTCTTCGGCATCGCCGGGGCGGCGGAAGATGACCGTATCGATCAGCGTCACGGCATTTACGTCGGGGTTCTGCAGCAGCGCATTGGCTGCGCTCATCTGCTGTTCGTCACCCACGCGGAAACGCGCCGCATCGAGCACCGCGAAGTCATACCAGGGTTCGAGTTGGGCGCGAATATGTAACGGGATCGGCTCGACGCCGCTGGCGGTGGCTTCGTCGCGGGCCTGCTGCAAGGCGTAGGTCAGGCTGGAGGACGCCATGACTTCGACATCCTTGAGGATCTGCCCGGCCTGCCCGGGGTCGATTGGCGCACAAAAACAACCCATCAGGCACACCTGGTACTGCCCTGGTGGGCAGGCCTGTTCGGCAAGCGCAGGCAGGGCTAGCAGCAGCCCCAGCAATGCACTAAGGCGCTTCATGAAGGGCCTTCTCGACAAACTGTCGGTTTGCGTCCAGGACTTGCGCCTGCACGCTTTCAGTAGCCAGCATGCGCCCAACCAACAAGGCGCCGACGCACTGGCTGATCAGCACCCAGGCTAATTGGTCGTCCTCCAGTGTTGTGCTCCAGGCTTGGTGCAGCTCCACCAGCCAATGCTCGGCCACCGCGCGCACCGGTGCTTCAGCCCGGGCAATCTCCACCCCCAGCGGCGGCAGCGGGCAGCCACCCTCGGCATTGTGCAGGTGGGCCAGGCTCAGGTACTGCTGTAGGCAGCGGCCCAGGCGTTCGCGGCTGGCGCCCTGGTTAGCCAGGCGCGCCAGGGGGCTGTTGCTCAGCTCTTGGCGTACCACCTCGGTAAATAGCTCGTCCTTGGACGGGAAGTGGTTGTAGAAGGCACCGCCAGTCAGGCCAATTGCCTTCATCAACCCGGCCACGCCGGTGCTGGCAAAACCCCCGCGCTTGGCCAGCGCGCCGCTGCTGGCCAGCAGCCGCTCGCGGGTTTGCTGTTTGTGTTGGTTGGAGTAGCGCATTCACTTGCCTCTGCAGGCGGGCTTGACGATGGCGGCGATCATAACATAGCGTTCGTTTACTAAACGATCATTCACCCATTGAGGCAGGCATGTCACAACAACAAAAAGTAGTGCTGGTGATTGGTGCAGGTGATGCTACGGGTGGCGAGATTGCCAAGCGCTTTGCTCGCGAGGGTTACATTGCCTGCGTGACGCGGCGCCAGGCTGACAAGTTGCAGCCGCTGCTGGATGAGATTCGCGCCGCCGGCGGCCAGGCCCACGGCTTTGGCTCCGATGCGCGTAAGGAAGACGAGGTGGCGACGCTGGTGGAGAAGATAGAGCGAGATATCGGATCAATCGAAGCTTTTGTCTTCAATATCGGTGCTAATGTGCCATGTAGCATCCTCGAAGAAACCCCGCGCAAGTATTTCAAAGTTTGGGAAATGGCCTGTTTTGCTGGCTTTCTAACAGCCCAGGCGGTCGCCCGGCGAATGGTCCAGCGCGAACGCGGCACCATCCTGTTCACCGGTGCCACCGCCGGCACCCGTGGCGCGGCGGGTTTCGCGGCGTTCGCCGGAGCCAAGCACGGCTTGCGTGCCTTGGCCCAAAGCATGGCGCGCGAGCTGGGGCCGCGAAACATTCATGTCGCGCATGTGGTGGTGGACGGCGCCATCGACACTGCTTTCATCCGCGACAGTTTCCCCGAACGCTACGCCCTCAAGGACCAGGATGGCATCCTTGAACCGGCCCACATCGCTGACAGCTACTGGTTCCTGCACGCCCAACCTCGTGACGCCTGGACGTTCGAGCTGGACCTGCGGCCTTGGATGGAACGCTGGTAAACCCCTTTAACCAAGCAAGGACCTTGTCTATGCAGAAGATTGTCGATTTCTTTTTTGACCTGGGCAGCCCGGCCAGTTACTTGGCCTGGACTCAATTGCCGGGCTTGTGTGCCCGCCAGGGTGCCACGCTGCGCTACCGGCCGATGCTACTGGGCGGGGTTTTCCAGGCCACAGGCAATGCCTCGCCGGCCATGATCCCGGCCAAGGGGCGCTACCTGTTTACCGACCTGGCACGTTTTGCTGCCCGCTATGGGGTGCCTTACGGGCTGCCACCGGGGTTTCCGGTAAATACCTTGACCCTGATGCGGGGGGCAGTGGGCACTCAATTGCGCTCGCCGGAGCGCTTCGAAGCGCTGCTGCAGGTGCTGTTCACCGGGCTGTTCGCGCAGCGCCGCAACCTTGGCGATAACGCCGTACTTGACCAGACGCTAAGCCAGGGCGGCTTTGACCCGCAGGTTTTTCGCGTGCTGGCGGCGGATGACGAGGTGAAGGCTGTGCTCCGGCAAGCGACCGAAGAGGCCGTGAAGCGCGGGGTGTTTGGCGCGCCGACCTGCTTCGTCGCGGATGAGATGTTCTTCGGCCAGGACCGACTGGACTTCGTTGAGGAGGCCTTGCGTCAAGGTGCCAGCAGCCTTTCCAGCTGAGTGCGCTCCCAGAGGCTGAGCAGGTCGGTGGGGTTGGTGCCATAGCGCTGCCAATCCTCGACCCCGGCCTGTTCGCCGTTGGGGGCTGTGCAGTGAACGCATTGGGCCAGGCCCTCGCTGTCCAGCGTCAGGGTCAGGTGCCAGTCGTCGATGGCAACGTTCACCACGCCATGGGCAAGGCGAGCCTCGATGGATAAGGCATGGATGCCCAGGGCGGCGTCGCGCAGGCATTGGTAGACAGTCCGCGCGTTCATGCTGCTCCAGTGGGGCTGTGTATTGCGAAAGGGCTGCGAAGCAGCCCCTTTCATCATCCAATCAGAAATTAGCCGGGGTGTTGGCGCTGATGATTTCGGCCTCGTCAGGGCCGATGTTCTTGAAGCTGTGCGGCAGGGTAGTGGGGATGTAGTAACCGTCACCGGAGTTGAGCACGCTCACCTGGCCATCGACCCATAGCTCGACCGTGCCCCGGGTAACCAGGCCACATTCTTCGCCCTCGGCATGCACGATCGGCTCGCCCGAATCGGCACCGGGTGCATACAGTTCACGCAGCATACGCATTTGCCGGCCTTCGACACTGGCGCCGACCAGCAGCATACGCAGGCCGTTGCGGCCCAGGTCTGGCTGTTCGCCACCACGGAATACGTAGCGCTCTTCGCGCACCGGCTCGTCGAAGCTGAAGAACTCCGCCAGGCTCATGGGAATGCCCTCGAGCAGCTTTTTCAGGGAACTGACCGAGGGGCTGACGCGATTCTGTTCGATCTGCGAGATCGTCGAATTGGTCAGCCCGCTGCGGCGGGCCAGTTCCCGCTGGGAGAGGTTGTTGCGTTCACGCACCAGTTTGAGTCGCGTCCCCGTGTCCATAGCCGCCTTGTAATTAGAGGTGTCAATAATAATGATCGACGCGCATTAAAACACACTCTGCACGCTTGCGCGCTGCTTGTCAGGCCCTTCGTTCGCGCGGCATCGGCCATAAGCCAACCAGCAGTAACAGCGCAGCCACCACCAGGAATGGCAAGCGTGGATCAAGGGCATACACCAGGGTGCCGGCCAGTGGCCCGATCACCGCGCCCATACCCTGGGCGGCGCCGATGGAGCCGGCGGTGGCGCCTTGCTCAGACGCGTGCATGGCATTGGCCGCCAGTGCGGAAAATGCCGGGAAGACAAAACCCATGCCCGCCGCCGCGACAAAGTAGCAAGCCCACAGCCCGGGCGCGGTAGTGGCCAGCGAGCCGCAGGCAAAGCCCAAGGCCGAAACCGTGGCACCCACCCGGATCATCTTGAGTGGCGGCCATTCCAGCTGGCGCAGCAGCACCTGCGCCAGTATCAGCGCCACGCCCACCGTGGTCAGGGCGACGCCGGCGGCCTGGGCGGCTTCGGCCGGGCCCAGGTGCAGGCGGTCGAGGGCGAAAAAACCGACGATGATCTGCGACACGGTGACGCTGAGCATGGCGCTGAACGCCACCAACAAGGGCCGCCGCAGGCGTGGGTCGTTCAGCCGCACCGGGCTGGGGGCGTAGTTGTGGGGCAGCGCCTGCGGCTTGAGGGTGAACAGCAGGACCAGGAAGGCACTGGCTGGCAGCAACGACATGATATGAAACGGCAGGCTCAGGCTATGCCGCGCCAGCAGCGCCGCCAGCGCCGGCCCAATCACCAGGCCGACAGCGTTGGCCGCCCCCAGCGAGGCCATGGCCCGGGCCCGGCGCTGTGGTTCGACATGGTCGGCGATCAGTGCGTTGCAGCCCACCGGGATGGCCGCGTAGAAGGCGCCGATGCAGCCGCGCGCAACCATCAGGCCGATGAAGGCCAAGGTTGCCCCCGGCAGCCAGCGCAGCGCCCCTTCGACGAACAGGCACAGCAGCCAGTAGGCCAAGGTGAAACCGGCACTGCCCAGCAGCAGGATGCGCCGGCGGCCCAGGCGGTCTGCCGCGCGGCCCCATGGCCGGGCCAGCAGCACCCAGACCACGCCCGCCACGGTCACGGCGGCACCGGCTTGCCAGGTGGCCATGCCAAGCTGGCGCGCGATTGGCCCGATCAGGGCGACGAACGCCATCATCGACATGGTGCAAGCCATGTTGGCTAGCAGCAGTGGACGCAAGTTCAAGGTGTTGGTGGGTAATAGGGTGGCAGTGTCCTTTGCAACGTTCATAGGGCAGTCCAGAGCGGTACGGCAAATACAAAGCCGAGCTTGTTAAGAATGGTTATGGAATGTCGAACCTCCTGGGCTGCCTTGGGTCATTCGCTACGGCGCAGGGGGCCAGGCCACATGCTACGCAACACGCCATCGCGGCGCACCCATGCATGCATCAAGGCGGCGCCTACATGCACCAGCACCGTGGCGAACAGCAGGTAGCCGGCCCAGCCATGGGCCTGGCGCAACACGGCGTATAGCTGCAGGTTATGCGGGGCGATGGCCGGCAAGCCCAGCGGGCGGGGGTAGGCGCCGGCCGACAGCATGGCCCAGCCGAGCAGTGGCATGGCCAGCATCAGGCCGTAGAGCAGCAGGTGCGAGGCCCCGGCAGCCCAGCGCTGTAGCATTGGCAGGTCTTGCGGTAACGGCGGGTGAGCCACGGCCAGGCGCACGCCGATGCGCAATACCACCAGTACCAGCAGCGCCAGCCCGGTGGCCTTGTGCAGGCCGATCAGCACGGGGTGGCGGGGCGATAGGTCGGCAACCATGCTCACTCCAATGAACAACATGGCCAGGATCAACACGGCCATCAGCCAATGCAGCAGGCGGGCGAAGGGGTGGAAGGCTGCGGGTTTCATGGGCGGGCTCCGGTGCTGAGCGATTCGCGGCTGCGGCGGTTGAAGGATTCCGAATAGGCGGCGGAGCGGGCGGCGAGGATCGGGTCGCCTGACGCTTCGATGCCGTGGGGCAGGATCAGCGGGTCGAAGTTGAGATCGCGGCACGCCCCTTGTTCGGGGGCATCAACCTGTTCCAGTACCAGGGTGCCAGCGTCGACATTGCGCCGCTCGGCAGGCCAGGGGCGGGCAGGGTCGTCCACCGCATCGCCTGGTTCGGCCAGTATCAGGCGCAGTGTCCAGCGCAAGGGGCCCTGGGCCAGGCGCTGCTGCAGGTCATGCTGCAGGAATTGTTTGTCATCTACTTGGGCGGGCAGGGCGGCAAACCCTGTTTGCGGCTCCAGCTGCCAGCGCACCGGGTGGGCTGCACCGCTTGCGTCGATGAGGCGGAAGGCATTGATGCTGTGGTACTGCGTGCTGGCGAAGCTGTCACTGGGCTTGTAGGCCGCCGCCCATTGGCGAAACGCTGCACTTTCCGGGTGAGCCGCAAAGAACGCCTGCATTTTGCTTGGGTTTGGTTTGCCGGTGGCTGGGTCCGGCGCGCCCGCCAGTACTTGCTCATAAAACCCTTGCGGCGTGCTTACCGCCAGTACCGGCGGGTTGTTCATACCAGTACGCCAGACCTGGCCGTCATCAGTGCTCAGCTGAATGGCCAGGCTGCGCACCGGTATGCCGGTGTCTGGCGCGAACGGGTTGGCGCCGCCAATGGCGAAGCGGCCGATCACCGGCACCCGGGCTTGGCTGAACGCTCGCGCCGTGGACAGGTTTGCAGCCTGCCCGCTGGGCTGGAAGTAACCGCTGACGCACAGGCCCTTGGCGTGGTTTTTGCGGTAGCCTGGGTAATGCCCCGCTTGGGTTTCGAAGGTGTCGATGATGCGTTGCGGGGTCAGCCGGGGGGCGCCAAGCCAGCCGGCGGCATAGGCAAAGCCGGCGCCCGCGGCCAGCATCACGGCGCCGATGGCGGCCAGGCGCAAGGCCTTGGCGTGGCCGTGCAGGGGTGAGTTCATGGTCATCGTCCGGTTCAGTGAAGGTGCCAGTACGACGGCGCAGGGAAAAACTTATTCCCTCATCGGGAATAGAATTTCCTGACAGGCGTCTGCCCCTTACACTGACAACCCCAGAGGCCGGGACTTTGCCATGCACGATCTGGACGACCACCAGTGGCGCGAGCTACTTGCCCGCTTGCGCCGCTTTGCCGTTTGGCTGACCCGTGAGCCGGGCAGCGCCGACGACCTGGTGCAGGCCACGGTTGAGCGAGCCTTGAGCCGGCGCGACCAGCAACGCGATGCCGATGCGTTGCGGGCCTGGCTGTTTACCATCCTTTATCGGCTGTTCCTCGACGGTAAGCGCCGCGACCGCCTGCATGCGCGCTGGCTGTCGTGGTTTGGCCGAGGCGAGCGCGACGACGAGCCCGCCGGCGGCAACCTCGAGGCCATTTTTTTGGCCCAGGCCGACTTGCAGGCCTTCGCCCAGCTCACGGCAGAGCAGCGTGCCTTGTTACTGCTAGTCAGCATCGAAGGTTTGAGCTACAAGGAGGCCGCCCAGGCCCTGGGTATACCTATTGGCACGGTGATGTCGCGCTTGTCGCGCGCCCGCAATGCCTTGCGTGAATTGACCGAGGGCAACCCGCAGCCCCCGGCCTTGCGGAGACTGAAATGACGCGCCTGATCCCCAGCGAAGATGAATTGCACGCCTACGTCGATGAGCGCCTGGAGCCTGTGCGCCGCGCTGAGGTGCAGGCCTGGCTGGCGGTCAACCCGCAGGCGGCGGCCAAGGTCGAGGGTTGGCGTACCGATGGGCGTCGGCTGCGTGCGGCGCTGGCCGGCTTTGGCGAACTGCCTGGGGCGGCGCAGTTGGACCTGGGCCAGTTGCGCCGGCAACTGCGCCAACGTCGGCAGCGGCGCTGGGCCATGGCGGCGGTGCTGTTCCTGGCGGTTGGGGTTGGCGGCCTGGGCGGTTGGCAGGTGCGCGATGCGGCCTTGGCCCGCGCCGACCTGCCGATGGCCGATGCCGTCCAGGCGCACCGTTTGTTCGCCGGCAGCGAGGCGCTGGATATTCAGGCCACTGACCCTGGGCAACTGCGTGATTGGTTGGGGCGGCATTTCAGCCGTGTGGGGCAGGTGCCGGACTTGGCAGGGTATGGCTTCAAGCCGGTGGGCGCGCGGCTGCTCAGCAACGAGCAAGGGCCGGCGGCGTTGCTGGTGTTTGAAGATGGCAAGGGGCAGCGTATCAGCCTGTTCCTGCGCTCACCGGGTGAGCAGTACCGGCGCATGCCGGACGGGCAGCGGGTGGATGGCCAGCTGGAGGCGCGGTATTGGTCACATGGGCCTTACAACTTTGCCTTGGTCAGCGCGGCGGATGATGTGCGCCGGGCGGGAGTGGGGGAAGCGTTGCGGTTGGGTTTGTGAGCATGCCTTGGGGCCTGCGTTGACTGTGAGATCGAGCGCCGCCCGCGCGGCGCTTCGCGGGGCAAGCCCGCTCCCACATCTATTTCGGGCCAATTATTCCTGTGCCAGGTGGGTTGCAGCCTTGGTGCATGGCTGAAGACTGATGAACAGTAGCCGCCCCCTAGATATCGAATGGAGCAAACAAGGCGGACAGAGGCCTCACAGGAGTGACTGGCCCGAAACAGATGTGGGAGCGGGCTTGCCCCGCGAAGCGCCGCGCGGGCGGCGCTCGATCTCACAGTCAACGCAGGACCCAAGGCATGCACCAGGTGCCCCACTACTAAACTCAGCTCAACTCCAGCCAGATCGGTGCATGATCCGACGGCTTTTCCATCCCGCGCAGTTCATAATCGACACCTGCCGCCTTGATCCGCGGCACCAAGTGCTGCGAGGCCATGATCAGGTCGATGCGCAGGCCGCGCTTGGGGTCGTCCTCGAAGCCGCGGCTGCGGTAGTCGAACCAGCTGAAGCGGTCGCTCACCTCTGGGTGCAGGTGGCGGAAGCTGTCCACCAACCCCCAGCCCTTCAAGCGTTCCATCCACTCACGCTCTTCCGGCAGGAAGCTGCACTTACCGGTCTTGAGCCAGCGCTTGGCGTTGTCCGGGCCGATGCCGATGTCGCAGTCCTGCGGCGAGATGTTCATGTCACCCATCACCAGCAATGGCTGATCGTTGCGGAACTGGCCTTCGAGTAACGCTTGCAGGTCACTGTAGAAGCGTTGCTTGGCCGGGAACTTGGTGGGGTGGTCGCGGCTTTCACCCTGGGGGAAGTAGCCGTTCATGATGGTAATCGGGCTGCCGTCGGCATCGGCGAAGGTGCCCCAAATGAAGCGGCGCTGGGCGTCCTCGTCATCGGTGGCAAAGCCCTTGTGCAAGCTTAGTGGGGCCTGGCGCGACAGCAAGGCGACGCCATAGTGGCCTTTCTGCCCGTGGTAATGCACGTGGTAACCCAGGGCCTGCACGTCGGCCAACGGGAACTGATCGTCGCTGACTTTGGTTTCCTGCAGGCCAATCACGTCCGGCTGGTGCTTTTCGATCAGCGCCGCCAGCTGGTGCGGGCGGGCCCGCAGGCCGTTGATGTTGAAACAGACGATCTTCATGGAAAGACAATCCCGGTAAAAGGCGCGATGCTAGCCGACATCGCATGTCACCACCAGCATGGCGGCTTTCGGAGCCTGCTGCTAACGTCCTTTCCTGGGGGGGAACGATGCGCGGTGAGCGCACCTCCAAGGCACTGTATGCCCATTCCAGGAGGTCTACTCGCAATGCCCGAAACCACTGTCGCCCCAGCCCGTGTCTGTTTGCTCGATGATGGTTACAGCCGCGAGGCGCGTTCGTTGCTGTACAACGCCTACCGTCACGAGCCCACCTTTGCCTATATTTTCGAGGCCCAGCGCCCAGGCTATGAACGGCGCCTGCGGGTGATGGTGCGTGAGTGGGTGCGTCAGCACTTCTATTTGCAACTGCCTGCCATCGGCCTGCTGGTGGAGGACCGCCTGATTGCCCTGGCACTGATCGTACCGCCGCTGCGCCGGTTGGGCGTGGCCGACAGCTGGGCTTGGCGCCTGCGCATGATGCTGGGCACCGGCTTGCGCTGCACGCGCCGCTACATGGATTACCAGGCCGCCCTGGCCACTTGCCTGCCTACCGACAAGGTCCACGTGCTACCGCTGTTAGGCGTCCACCCGCAATTTCAGGGCAAGCACTATGGCGAGCAATTGTTACAGGCTGTGCACGACTGGTGCGCGGACGATGCAAGCACTCAGGGCGTGGTGCTGGACACTGGCAATGAGCACTACCTGGCCTTTTACCAGCGCCAGGGTTATGAGGAAATTGGCGAGGTCGCTGTAGGGCCAATCCGAGAGAGGGTGTTCTTCCATCCCAATCCGGTCTCTTCCAATTCCGCTTTTGCCTGAGCAGGCCGCGCGGCGGCTCCCTTGAGCGCCCGGCTCTGGTAGCATGCGCCGCATGACGTATTCAGGAAGATTGACCTGGGGCTTGGTTATCTGGGCCGCCAGTTTCGCAGCATGGGGCCAGAGCGAGTTGCTGGTGAAGGTTAAACCGGCCAACAAAGCGCTCAAGGCTAATGTCGAAGGCTATATCGGTACCCTTGGCGACCGCGATGAAGAAGCGCTGCTGCGCTTCAGTCGCGGCGCACTGGAGCAGGCGCACAAAGCCGCGCAGGCACTTGGCTACTACCAGGCGCAGATCGATACCGAGGTCAAACCCGCCAGCCAGGCTGACCGTGCACCGCAACTGATCATCACCATCGACCCGGGCGAGCCGATTCGCCTGCGCAATGTGACCGTGCGCATCGAAGGCCCCGCCAGCGACATGAAGGCCTTTCGTGTGCCTGACAGCAAGGCGCTGCGCGCGGGCGAACAACTCAACCACGGCCGTTACGAAGATGCCAAGCGGCTGATCCAGAACCAGGCGTCACGCTATGGCTTTTTCAGTGGGCGCTTCAGCCGCCAGCGCCTGGCGGTCGACCCGCAGGCTGGCGTGGCCGATATCGAACTGGTCTACCAGAGTGGCCCGCGCTATCACCTCGGCGCGGTCACCTTTGGTGGCGACACACCGCTGGACGACGACCTGCTGCAGCGTATGGTCTCGTTCAAGCCCGGCACACCCTACGATTCCGAACTGGTCGCCGAACTGAACAATGACCTGCAATCGAGCGGCTATTTCGAAGGGGTACGCGTCGATGCCGCGCCCACCGCGGCAGTGGGCGAGGAGGTCCCGGTGGATGTTCACCTGGAAACCCGCAAACCACGCACCATGGGCCTGGGCCTGGGCTTCTCGACTGACGTTGGGCCGCGCGGCAAGGCCAACTGGACCCGCCACTGGGTCAACCCGCAAGGCCACAGTTATGGCTGGGAAACCGAACTGTCGGCGCCCCGGCAGAACGTCGGCCTGTGGTACGACATCCCGCTTGACCCGCCGCTGACCGACAAGCTGCGCTTCGCCGGCGGCTACCAGAACGAAGAAATCGCCGGGACCGACACCCTGAGTAAGCTGTTGACGGTCGGCCCGGAGTGGCACAGCAAACTGCCCAGCGGCTGGCAACGGGTCATCTCGCTCAAGTATCAGCGCGAAGAATACCGCCTGGGCGACGACTCCGGCCTGAGCAATCTGTTGATGCCAGGGGTGAGCTATTCCTACCTGCGCAGCGACAACCGTATCGACCCGCACAACGGCTACCGCCTGCAGTTCGATGCTCAGGTTGCCAAGGAGGGGCTGGTTTCGGACACCAACCTGCTGCATGGCAATGTCCTGCTCAAGGGCTTGACCACGCTTGGCCACAAGCATCGTTTACTGGGCCGCGTGCAATTCGGTGGCAGCGCTACCAATGGCTACAAGAACAATATCCCACCGTCGCTGCGCTTCTTTGCCGGTGGTGACCAGAGTGTGCGCGGCTATGACTACCAGACCCTGTCGCCCAAAAACAGTGACGGCGACCGCATCGGTGGGCGCTACTTGGTGGCAGGCAGCGTGGAATACCAATACTCGCTGGCCGAGAAATGGCGGGTGGCGACGTTTGTCGACCAGGGTAACTCGTTCAATGACCTGGAGCTGCCCACCCTCAAGACCGGTGTCGGTTTTGGCGTGCGCTGGGTTTCTCCGGTCGGCCCGCTGCGGCTAGACCTGGCCAAAGCGCTTGATGATGACGGCGGCATTCGCCTGCACTTTTCCATGGGGCCTGAGCTGTGAAACGCGTGATCAAATTCATTTCGCTGGGCCTGTTGGGTGGGGTTACGAGCGTGGGCCTGGCCGTTGGCGTGTTGCTGGGCACCGAAGGTGGCAGCCGCTGGGTGCTGGGCCAGGTACCTGGGCTTGAGGTGAGCGACTTTCACGGGCGCCTGGTCGGCAGTTGGCAAGCCAGCCGGTTGAGCTGGAGCGACGCCGGTAACCGGGTCGAGGTGCAGGCACCGTTACTGGCTTGGTCGCCTGCGTGCCTGTTGCGCGCCACCTTGTGTATCGGCCAACTGCATGCGCAGCGCATCGACATGGCGTTTGCGCCAGGCGCTGATCAGGCCGAAAGCGGCCCCTTGCAATTGCCAGCCCTACGCTTGCCCATTGCCATCGAGCTGGGTGAAGTCAAAATCGGCCAGTTGCGCCTGGATGGCAGCGACCTGCTTGGCGACTTGCAACTGGCAGCGCACTGGACCACTACCGGGCTGCGCATCGACAGCCTGCAGCTGCAGCGTGACGACCTGCAATTGAACCTGAACGGCGACCTGCGGCCAGAAGGTGACTGGCCGGTGCAACTTCAGGCGCAGCTGCAACTGCCAGCGGTAGACGGCAAACCTTGGCAACTGGCGCTGACCGCCAGCGGCGAACTGCAGAACACGCTGAAACTCGAAGGCAGCAGCAGCGGTTACCTCGACGCCTCGTTGAGCGGGCAATTGCAGGCGTTGGCCGAGCACCTGCCAGCGAGCTTGCAGATCCGCTCCGAGGCATTCAAGCCGGCCGGCGCGCTACCCGACACTCTGCAGTTCAACCAGCTCAAGCTCGATGCCAAGGGCGACCTGCGCAAAGGCTATCAATTGTCGGGCTCGGCCAATCTACCCGCCGAGCAGTCGCCAATCGCCTTGCTGTTGTCCGGAGTGGTGGACAGCAAAGGGGCCAAGCTCGATGCATTGGACCTGAACGCCAGCGATACCCAGCGCGTCAAGCTGCAGGCCACGGCCGACTGGCAGCAAGGCTTGGTCGCCGATGCTCAACTGGACTGGCAAGACTTCCCGTGGCTGCGCTTGTACCCACTGGAGGCAGCGCCCGAAGTCACGCTCAAGCGCCTCATTGCCCAGGTGCACTATGGCGATGGCAACTACCAAGGCACTTTCAATGGCGACCTGGATGGCCCGGCCGGTGCGTTCAGCCTGGCCAGCCCATTCGAAGGCGACCTGAGCCAGGTGAAGCTGCCGCAGTTGCTGCTGAGCGCTGGGCAAGGCAAGGCCGCCGGCAGTGTTGCCGTGCGCTTTGCCGACACCCTGGCATGGGATGTCGACCTGCAGCTTTCGGCGCTCGACCCGGCCTATTGGCTGGCCGAACTGCCGGGCACGCTGGCGGGGCCGCTGCGCAGCAAAGGCGAGATGAAAGGCGACGGGCTAAGCGTCGATGCCCAGCTTGACCTGAAAGGCCGTCTTCGCGGCCAGCCGGCAGTGCTCAAGGTCGAGGCCCAAGGGGCAGGGCAGAGCTGGACCTTGGGCGCGTTGGCCATCCAGTTGGGTGATAACCGCATCAATGGCAGTGGCAGCCTGCAGCAACGCCTGGCCGGGCGGGTTGACCTCGACTTGCCGCGCCTGGGCCAGTTATGGCCAAGGCTGCAGGGCCAGGTCAAGGGCCGGCTGGACGTAGCCGGCACCTTGCAGGCCCCGCAAGGTACGCTGACCTTGCAAGGTCAGCGGCTGGCCCAGGGCGAAAACCGCCTGCAGCAGTTGGACCTGGATGCCCGCCTGGATAACGCCCAGCGCGGCCTGGTCGAGCTCAAGGCGAGTGGTATACGCCTGGGGGACACAGCACTTGGCACCTTGCAAGCCAACGGCAAAGGCGACATACGCCAGCAAGCCCTGACCCTGGCGTTGGATGGCCCACAACTCAAACTCGACCTGGGCCTGGATGGCCAGCTGAGCAAGGGGGATTGGCGCGGGCGCCTGGCCACCGGGCGGATCCAGGCTGGTGGCCAGGACTGGCAATTGCAGGCACCGGCGCGCCTGCAACGGCTGGCCAGCGGCCAACTGGATTTCGGCGCCCATTGCTGGCTTTCCGGCCAGGCCAGCCTGTGTGGCGAGGACCAGCGCCTGGCCCCCGAACCGCGCTTGCGCTACCACCTCAAGCAGTTCCCGCTGGGCAGCCTGGCGCAATGGCTGCCGAAAGACTTTGCCTGGCAGGGCCTGCTCAATGCCGACATCAACCTGGACATCCCGGCCAGCGGCCCAAAGGGCAACATCGTTATCGATGCCAGTGGCGGTACACTGCGTGTGCGTGACAAGGGCCGCTGGGTCGACTTCCCGTACCAGGCCCTGCGCCTGGACAGCACGCTGGCGCCAAGGCGCATCGATACGCGCCTGGCGTTTCGCGGCGAGCGCCTGGGCGAGCTGAACGTCAACGCTCGCCTCGACCCGCTGGGCAAAAATAAGCCGCTGTCGGGTGATTTCCGCCTGGCCGGGCTGGACCTTTCGGTGGCGCGCCCGTTCGTGCCAATGGTCGAGCGCCTGGCCGGGCAGCTCAATGGCAGCGGCCGGTTGTCGGGTACCTTGCTAGCGCCACAGGTCAACGGCAACCTCATGCTCAGCGGCGGCGAAGTCAGTGGCGCCGAGCTGCCGGCCAGCCTTGAGGACCTGTCACTGCAAGCGTTGATTGCCGGCGAGCAGGTGCAGCTTAACGGTGGTTGGCGCAGCGGTGAGGCGGGGCGTGGCCAGTTGCGCGGCAACCTCACCTGGGGCCAGGCACTGGGTATGGACCTGCGCCTGCAAGGCCAGCAACTGCCTGTCACGGTCGAGCCCTATGCGACGCTGGAGGTGGCACCGGACCTGACTTTGCGCCTGGTCGACGACAAGCTGGCGGTGAGCGGCAAAGTGCAAGTGCCCAAGGGCAAGATCACCGTGCGCGAGTTGCCACCGTCCACCGTGCAAGTATCGGATGACACGGTGATTGTCGGCCACCAGACCGAAGCAGGTAAACCGCCGATGGCGATGGCCATGGACATTGATGTTGAAGTGGGCCGTGACAAGCTGTCGTTCAGTGGCTTTGGCCTCACGGCCAACCTGCTTGGCCATGTGCATATCGGCGACAACCTTGATACCCGCGGTGAGTTGAGCCTGGCCGATGGCCGTTATCGTGCCTATGGCCAGCGCCTGACCATTCGCCGTGCGCGGCTGCTGTTTGCTGGCCCCATCGACCAGCCCTATCTGGACATCGAAGCGATCCGCAAGGTCGACGACGTGATTGCTGGTATCCGCCTGAGTGGCAGTGCCGAGCAGCCTACCACCAAGGTGTTCTCGGAACCTGCCATGAGCCAGGAACAGGCGCTGTCGTACCTGGTACTGGGGCGGCCTTTGGGCACCTCCGGCGAGGACAACAACATGCTCGCCGAGGCGGCGTTGGGTTTGGGCCTGGCGGGTAGCGCCGGCATCACCGGCAGCCTGGCGTCAAGCCTGGGGATCGACGACTTCCAGCTGGATACCGAAGGCGCGGGCACTACCACCAGCGTGGTCGCCAGCGGCAACCTTACCGAAAAGCTGAGCCTGCGTTACGGGGTCGGGGTGTTCGAGCCTGCCAATACCATCGCGTTGCGTTACAAGTTGAGCAAGAAGGTGTACCTCGAAGCCGCCAGTGGGCTGGCAAGCTCACTGGACATCTTTTACAAAAGAGATTTCTAGTGTGGGGGCGCAAAAAACACTGTGGTGAGTCAAGTTGCGTTATAGAGCCACGGCAGCTTGCAGGCTTTGTTCTCAGCGAGTAGCAACCTGCCGTTCACTGTTGTTCTCGTTGCGCAGGCGCACCAACTGGCCGAGCTTGTCCCAGTGGTAGGTGAGGGTGGTGTCGTTGGCGTTGTGGCGCTGCTGGGTCAGCCCGGCTTCGTTATAGTCCCAGCGGGTGAGGCGATGCAGGGCGTCGGTGAAGCTGAGCAGCCGGCCTTCAGCATCCTCACCACCATTGGCATCGATCATGGCGATGGGCAGGTTGTCGCTGTTGTAGGTGTACTGGGTCTTGTTCTCCAACGGGTCGAGGGTTTCGATGACGAGTTGGTCATTGCCGCTCGTGCACAAAGTTTTAAAGAGCTGGAATCAATCTAGCGATTGAAGCAGCGGTGGAGGCGGCAACAGCCATGCTGCTGTATGGCTGTTGTTCGCCTATTTCACTGACCTAATTGACCTAGCGATGGACGCCACCGTGTGATGAGCTGGCGATCAAGCTGGCCCCGCATGCGGTCTTCATGCCGTCGAGAGCGACGGCCACTCCGTTGACGCGATATGTGTCACTGCCCTCGATGATGGGAAATTCACCTTTACACAGAGGGCAGAAAACCATGTTGCCTTTGCCGGCCATTGGCTTTTCATTGAGGCTGGTGTGGGGAATGAAGCCAGTCACCTCTCCGCCGTGATCAGTTGCGTCTCCGGTGCGAACAATATTTTTCATGCTCTCCTGGAGTACCTCGTCATTTGGTTTTTATTTTTTCTAGGCTCTGTCTGAAAAGAGGTGTCTCAAACACCGCATAGCGCAGGCCAGCGAGACCATCGCGGCATAACTTTTCGCCAGCTTTTCGAAGCGCGTCACGATCCTCCGATTCTCTTTCAGCCTGGCAAGGGTATATTTGGCTGGCTAAAGGAGAGCCGACGAATCTTGACGCGCTTTGACAAACTCGCGAGCAGCTATACTGCTACAGTTTCAATGTCATTGTTCAATGCGATGTTTGCGCCATCTTATTTCGTAAAGGGCTTAATCAAATTCATTGACTAAGTCGAGGTGTACGAATTAGTAACGCTTGGCCATAGGAGCCGCCGTCAACGAACGGTGGCCGCCTCGATGAATTCATTGGAGTCGCTGGAGGCCGGGGGCGGGGGGCTAGGCATACGTACTGGAATCATCAGGCTGGTGTACTCCTCAATCAACCGGTTTAGTGCTTCGGGCGGTTCGCTGGCCTGGAACTGCATGCGGATCTGCACTTCGTCCGGGTCGCGGCTCTCGCCCTGACGCCCCTGGCCGCCGATGCTGACCTTGAAGCTTGCAGCCTTGTTTTCGCCTGCGGACATCAAAGCCTGTTGTGCTTCGGTGCCCTTGACGCGCACCGACAGGTCAACCTGCATGCGCTCCAAGGCCAGGCCTTTAGGGGATACCAGCGCGAACAGCGGTACGCGCATGATGTGCTGCCCATCCATGGCAACTTCAACCATCTTGGCCTTCATGGGGGCGCCGAGCGCTTCGGTGTCGCACTCGAAGAATTGGTCGAACAGGTTGATGTACTGCTGTGCGATCAGGCTGTTGGTGGCGCTGGCAGCTTCCTGCAGGCCGCGGGTGATCTCACGCAGGTCGATGGAGGTCATGGGGGCGGGGTGGGTGTCCAATCAGTTGGCTCCTCTGTGCGAAGGGTGCCCCCATTGATGCAATGGGGGCAGTTGCCTAAAGGGCTAGGTCAAGGAGTGCCGGCATCAGCACCAGCACCAGCACCAGCACCGGCACCAGCACCGGTACCAGTCGATTTGTCATTCAGCGTGTCTGCCGTCGAGATCGCCTCCGGGCTTTCCAGAGTCGCTGACTTGAGGATGGTCGGTTTGGTGGCGGCATCCGTGAGGAATTCGATTACCCGCATCATCGCTTCAGGGGGCTCTTGGCGCTTGAGTGTGGTATTGAAGGCGTAACGGGCGCGGGTATCGGTCTTGCGGGTTTGCGTGGACTTGTGGCTGATGCTGCCTTTCACATTCAGCTTGAATGGCCCCCAGCCCAGCGAGCCGGTGGCTTCGGCGCCCATGTCCTTCGCGGAGGTATCCTCCGACATCTGGTTGATGGTCAGCTCGAACTCGACATTGCCTTCTTCAATAGCGATGTTCGGGTGGGTGATGGCCGCCATCAGTGGCACTTTCATGGTCTTGCTGACGACACCCTGGTACTCGCCCTGTTCGTCGACGAGGGTTTCGTCGTAGTCGAACTGGATGGCGACCGCCTTGCCGTCCTGGACGCAGACTTGCATCAGGAAGTCGGCATATGACTTGCTGGCGGTAACCTGGGCCTGGACCATGGCCTGCAGGGGACCTGCGATCATGCGGTCCATTGGCAAGGCATTGATGACGGATCCGATGAGGCTGTTATCTATAGACATAGCTGGATTCTCGTTGTGGTTTGGGGCAATTAGTGGCCCTTAACAGCAGCCACGGGGGTTGGGCATCAGCGCACGCAAGGTTCCTGGCGACGGATGTTGCCGATCTGGCGCAGGCTGAGGCCGTACTTGTTGGCCAACAGGCTGCGTGACAAGCCGTTGGCGCTTTCTTTCTGGATTTGCAGGTTGCGCAGCTGACGTTGGAAGTGGTCAGCCTTGGGGATTTCCAGGGCAACCCCGGCAAAGCGCTTGATCAGTGCGTCAAGGGCTTCGGCTGGCAGCACGTCGGCCAGCTTGGTGCGCTCGCGGTGTTTGGGGATGTACTTGGGCCTGCCGCCGTAGGCGCAGGTCAGCTGGTAGGCGTTGTCGAGGCCGATGCACTCGATCAGGGCCTGCAGTGAATGGGGCAGTTGACTGATATCGATGTGGCTCAAGTCTGGCAATTCCATATGACGCTCCTTCGGGATGGATGGGATGTGCTAGCCGATCACCAGCGGCGTTATGTCGAAGGTGTGACTGAATTTTCTGCGACAGCCGGCGCAGGTCGCTAGGCGACATATGGGCTGGGGTTTGTAGCTTCGGTGAATAGGTTTTGCGGGCATCGATTTCCGGTGCTGTAGGACATGGCTTCAACCTC
This sequence comes from Pseudomonas sp. Leaf58, assembly GCF_003627215.1. NCBI lineage: Bacteria > Pseudomonadati > Pseudomonadota > Gammaproteobacteria > Pseudomonadales > Pseudomonadaceae > Pseudomonas > Pseudomonas sp. Leaf58. Next base: position 2,880,647 of record NZ_CP032677.1, on the reverse strand, counting down.
TGGCTGCAGCTGGTGATTTCTCATCACGACATTCCATTCGCTGTGTGTTGGGTGCAGTGACCCTTAGTCGCATGGATAGCTGTTTACCAGGCTGGCGCCGTGCAGGTAGGCCTGAGGGGTTGCGTGCATGCCTTGTGGCAGCGTGCGCCAGTCGACCAACAGGCACAGGGCATCGAGCGGCTGCCCGTCGCGTTGGCCGATCACCTGGCCGGCAAAACTGCGACGGTACAGCGCCTGAGTCTGTTGCACGGCCTGGACCTGGTCCGCGTCTGCAAGGGTTTGCCGGGCCAGGTCGGGTAATTGCGCTTGGGGAATACTGAAATGCAGCGATGCGCCGTTTGCCTGCAGGTAGCCGGCTTGGCGCGCGCGCTGCCACAACTGCTGCCATTGGCTAGCGCCGGCCTCGGAGGCCAGTTCACGGCCAAGTTCGAGCAGTTGCTCGGTGGAAACTTGATGGGTGTCTAGCGCATGAAGGGTAAAGGGAGTCAGGAACAGCGATGCGAACAGCAGGGGTTTGTACATGGTGCCTCCGGCATGGGTGCTTGGGAACCTCATGCTTTCAGGCAGCCGCTACCTCACCCAGCAGGAAATGCAGCGCCGGGGGCGGTGGGCGTTGTATCATTGCCGCGGCTCGTTGCGAGCCAATTGCCCCTGATGTTGCAAGGAACCTTCGATGACACACGTGCAGCGCCTCAAATATTCACTTCTGATCATCCTGGTGGTACTGGGCTTGATGCTAGGCCTGTCTCACCTGCAAAAGCAGGGCACGATCAGTGAACAGACCTTCCAGATGCTGGCCATTGCCATCGCTGTGGTGGTCGTGGTGATCAATGGCATTCTGCGACGCAAGGTCAAACCCTGACCTTGGTGGGCCGGCCAGATAGGCCGGCCGTGCGCTTAGCGCAAAGGCGTTTGCCCCAGCACGGCGCGCGCCTGGGGGTTTAGGCTGTAGCATTTGTCGCTGCCCAGCTGGATAACGCCTTCGGCGCACAGCCGCTTGAGCACCTCGCGCACGCTTAGAAACGACAGCGGAATATCCAGCAGCTCCAGCTGCGCGTGCACGCCGCGCACGCCAATGCTGCGGCCCTCGCGGTCGGCCGCGTGCAAGGCATCGATCACCTTGAGGCGGATCAGGCTGGTGCGCAAACCGAAAGCGCGCAACAGCTCCCGGATTTGTTCGTTGCCGATGCGTTCGTCAGTAAAAACGTCCTGTTCCTTGGGCGTTTTGACTGGGGCACGCCCAGCCTGGATCGAGGGTTGCGGGTTGTACATGTGAATGCTCCTTTTCGTCAACGAACCCGAAAGATGGGTGCCTCACTTACTAGGACGAATGAGAACGGAAAATCTGCAGCCCATTGGTAAAAAAACCTGTATCTGTTCAAGACGTTCCGCCCCCATTCAATACGTAAAATTTTTACCTGGCCATTCGTCTGATCGGGATGACCCCCGAACCTGAGGAGTGCCCGTGTTTACACTTTCCCGTTCCATGAGCTGTGCCGGCCTGGCCGCCGCCTTGGTGGCTTTCAGCATCGGTGTAGCGGCGCAGCCCGCTACAGCCGATGCTAGCGCACAAATTCGCCGAACCAGCTACGGGGTGCCGCATATCGTGGCCAAGGACGAGCGAGGCCTGGGCTATGGCATCGGCTACGCCTACGCCCAGGACAACCTGTGCTTGCTGGCCGATGAAGTGCTGACGGTGAGCGGCGAGCGTTCACGCTACTTCGGTGCCAAGGGCAAGACCCTGGAGCAGCGCGACAACCTGGCCAGTGACCTGTTCTTCACCTGGCTCAACAGCCCGGCAGCGGTCAGTGCTTTTTTGCAGGCGCAGCCGGCACCGGTGCAGGCGTTGCTGGCAGGGTATGCCAGCGGCTACAACCGGGCGTTGGCCGAGCGCCGCAGCCAAGGGTTGCCCGCCGAGTGTGGCAACGGCGAGTGGCTGCGCCCGATCAACAGCGAGGACCTGATCAAGCTGACCCGTCGGCTGTTGGCCGAAGGCGGTATTGGGCAGTTCGTTGAAGCACTGGCGGGTGCGCAACCGCCAACGCAGGCCAGCCAGCAGGCGCCGGCTGGTTTTGCCATGGCCTTGGCCCGGCAACAACGGTTTGCCACGGAGCGTGGTAGCAATGCGGTGGCCGTGGGAGCGCAGCGTTCGGCCAATGGCCGCGGCCTGTTGTTGGCCAACCCACACTTCCCCTGGATGGGCGGCATGCGCTTTTACCAGATGCAACTGACCATTCCCGGCCAGCTCAATGTGATGGGTGCGGCATTGCCGGGCCTGCCAGTCATCAACATTGGCTTCAACCAGCAGCTGGCCTGGACGCACACCGTCGACACCTCTAAGCACTTCACCCTGTACCGCCTGCAGCTCGACCCCCAGGACCCGACCCGCTACCTGCTCGATGGCAAATCACTGCCGCTGGCTCGGCAAACTGTTAGCGTTGCGGTCAAGGCCGAGGATGGCAACCTGCGCCAGGTACAACGCCAGGTGTACAGTTCGCAGTTCGGGCCGGTGGTGCAATGGCCAGGGCGCCTGGACTGGGACGCTCATACGGCCTACAGCCTGCGTGACGCCAACCTCGAGAACACCCGGGTATTGCAGCAGTGGTACCAGATCAACCATGCCGACAGCCTGGCGGCGCTGCAGCGCTCGATCGAGCAGTTGCAGGGCATCCCTTGGGTCAACACGCTGGCCGTGGACCAAGGGGGCCAGGCGTTATACCTGAACCAATCAGTGGTGCCTTATGTCGACCAGCAATTGCTGGGCGCCTGCAGCAACCCGCAGGCACAGGGGCGCATGGTGGTGCTGGATGGCTCGCGCAGCGCGTGCCAGTGGAAGATCGATGCGCAGGCGGCGCAGCCAGGTATTTTCCCAGCACGGCTGTTGCCGAGCCTTAAGCGCGAAGATTTCGTGCAAAACTCCAACGACCCGGCCTGGATGGCCAACCCGGCGCAGCCATTGACTGGCTACTCACCGCTGGTCAGCCGCCATGACCAACCGCTGAGCATGCGTGGCCGCTTTGCCCTGCAACGGCTGCAGGGCAAGGCCCGGTTAAGTGTCGATGATTTGCAGCGCATGGTTACCGATGACGAGGTTTACCTGGCCAGCCTGGTGTTGCCAGACTTGCTGCAATGGTGCCAGGGCGCCGGTGTGGATGTGCAGGCAGTATGCAATAGCCTAGCGGCCTGGAACGGCAAGGCCGACCTCGACAGTGGCATTGGCTTGGTGCACTTCCAGAACCTGCTCAGCGCCCTGGCCGAGCACCCGCAAAGCTGGCGGGTGGCCTTTGACCCCGCCGACCCGCAGCATACGCCGCGTGGCCTAGCGGTTGAACAGGCGGCCGTGCGCAAGCGGGTGCACCAGGCTGCGCTGGCTTCGCTCAAGCAGGTCAGTGACAGCGGCGTAGCGGGGGAGGTGCGTTGGGGGCAGGTGCAACTTGCGAGCGATGGCACACCGGTACCGGGCGGCCCGCAGGCACTGGGCGTGTACAACGCGATCCACAGCGTGCCGCACGGGCAGGGTAAGCGGCTGGTGGTCAGTGGTACCAGCTACTTGCAATTGGTCAGCTTTACTGACAAGGGGCCAGAGGCCCGCGGGTTGCTGGCGTTTTCCCAGTCAAGCGAAGCGGCATCGGCGCATGCCAGTGATCAGACCAAGGCGTTTGCGGCCAAGCAATTGGCGGTAATTCCGTTTACCGAGGCGCAGATCAAGGCTGACCCGGCGTACCGGGAAGTACTGATCAGTGAGCGGGACCAGGGAGCAGTGGATCTAAAGTAAGGCATTCTGGCCTCTTCGCGGGCTTGCCCGCTCCCCCGGTATCGCACCGCTTGCAGCCCTGGTGCAGTCCCTGTGGGAGCGGGCGAGCCCGCGAAGAGGCCGGCCCTGCAAGGTCAGGAAAACTCGAACGGCGCCAACTGAAAACCTTGCTCGTCAACCTGCAAGGCCCAGCCCCGGCGGTCCCAGTCACCCAGCACGATACGCCGTGCTGGGTGCCCGTCGACCACTAGCTTGTGTATCGCCGGCCGGTGAGTATGGCCATGCACCAATGTGCGCACGCCATGCGCTGCCATCACCTTCGGCACTTCCTCGGGCGTGACATCGACGATCTCGGTAGATTTCATGCGCGTTTGCGTGCGGCTTTCGCTGCGTAGTTTGCGCGCCAGCTTGTGGCGGGCTGACAGCGGTAGGTGCCGCAAGACCCACAGGCTCAGCGGGTTGCGTAGCAAACGGCGCATCTTCATGTAGCCCAGGTCGCGGGTGCACAAGGTGTCGCCATGCATCAGCAGCACCGGTTCACCGCCTAACTCGATCACGCTAGGGTCGTTCAGCAGCGTGCAACCCGCGGCGTCACAAAACGCTTGGCCGATCAGGAAGTCACGGTTGCCGTGCATCAGGTAGATGGCCGTGCCGCTGTCGCTCAGCCGGCGCATCGCCTGGCAGACTGACTCCTGGAAGGGCGTCATGGCGTCGTCGCCAATCCACGCTTCGAAGAAGTCGCCAAGGATGTAGAGCGCCTTGGCATGGCGGGCACGGCCATCGAGCAGATCAAGAAACGCCCGGGAAATATCCGGGCGTTCTTCTTGCAGGTGCAGATCAGAGATCAGCAAGATCACTCAATGATCTCTGCTTTCTCGATGATTACGTCGTCTTTCGGCACGTCCTGGTGGCCAGCTTTGGAACCGGTGGCAACTTTCTCGATGGCGTCGACCACTTCACGGCCTTCAATCACTTCGCCGAATACGGCATAGCCCCAACCTTGCGCGTTCTTGCCGCTGTGGTTGAGGAAGTCGTTGTCAGAAGCGTTGATGAAGAACTGTGCCGAGGCAGAGTGTGGGTCCATGGTACGGGCCATGGCGATGCTGTACTTGGTGTTTTTCAGGCCATTGTCCGCTTCGTTCTGGATGCTAGCGCGGGTTTTCTTCTGGCTCATGCCAGGCTCGAAACCGCCGCCCTGGATCATGAAACCTTTGATCACACGGTGGAACACGGTGTTGTCGAAGTGGCCGTCTTTAACGTATTGAACGAAGTTCTCAACAGTTTGCGGAGCTTTTTCGGCGTTCAGTTGCAGGACGATGTCGCCGTGGTTGGTGCTCAGTTTGACTTTGGACATGCTGAAATTCGCTCTTTCAAGGCATACGGAAATTAGGGTGCGCAAGGCGCGGGTTATCACCTGACGCAGGATCAGGCGATCGCGACACATGGCGCGCACCGGCCATTTTGCCAGGCTGCGGCAAAAAGCCGTGATAAATCACGCCAGTTTGTCCGGGCCTGACTGTCAGCAGCTTGACTGCTTCGGCTATGATAGGCCCTTTGATTCAATCGGCCTACCCAGGCCGGACACGTGCATTCAAGGATCCTATGAGCAAGCCCACTGCCGACAACGCGCCCAACGCCGCTGCCAAAGGCGCCCCCGCTGTCCCTGCGAACTTCCTGCGGCCGATCATCCAGGCCGACCTGGACTCGGGCAAGCACAGCAGCATCGTCACCCGCTTCCCGCCCGAGCCTAATGGTTACCTGCACATCGGCCACGCCAAGTCGATCTGCGTCAACTTCGGCCTGGCCAAGGAATTCGGGGGCGTCTGCCACCTGCGTTTCGACGATACCAACCCGGCCAAGGAAGACCAGGAGTACATCGACGCTATCCAAAGCGATGTCAAGTGGCTGGGCTTCGACTGGGCTGGCGACGTACGCTACGCCTCCAACTACTTCGACCAGTTGCACGACTGGGCGGTCGAGCTGATCAAGCGTGGCAAGGCCTATGTCTGCGACCTGACCCCTGATCAAGCCAAGGAATACCGCGGCAACTTGAAAGAGCCGGGTAAGAACAGCCCGTTCCGTGAGCGTAGCGTAGAAGACAATCTTGACCTGTTCGCCCGCATGAAGGCCGGCGAGTTCAAGGATGGCGAGCGCGTGCTGCGGGCCAAGATCGACATGGCGTCGCCAAACATGAATCTGCGCGACCCAATTCTGTACCGCATCCGCCATGCCCACCACCACCAGACCGGTGACAAGTGGTGCATCTACCCCAACTATGACTTTACCCACGGCCAGTCGGACGCCATCGAGGGCATTACCCACTCGATCTGCACCCTGGAATTCGAAGGGCATCGTCCACTGTACGACTGGTTCCTCGACAACCTGCCGGTGCCGGCACACCCGCGCCAGTATGAGTTCAGCCGCCTGAACCTGAACTACACCATCACGTCCAAGCGCAAGCTCAAGCAGCTGGTCGACGAAAAGCACGTTGACGCCTGGGACGATCCACGCATGTCGACCCTGTCCGGTTTCCGTCGCCGTGGCTACACCCCGGCCTCGATCCGCAACTTCTGCGAAATGATCGGCACCAACCGCTCCGACGGCGTAGTCGACATGTCGATGCTCGAGTTCAGTATCCGTGATGACCTGGATCGCACCGCGCCGCGTGCCATGTGCGTGCTGCGCCCGTTGAAAGTGGTCATCACCAACTACCCGGAAGGTCAGGTCGAGCAGCTCGAACTGCCGCGTCACCCGAAGGAAGATATGGGCGTGCGCGTGCTGCCGTTTGCCCGCGAGCTGTACATCGACCGTGACGACTTCATGGAAGAGCCGCCGAAGGGCTACAAGCGCCTGGAACCGGCGGGTGAAGTGCGCCTGCGCGGCAGCTACGTGATCCGCGCCGACGAGGCAATCAAGGACGCCGACGGCAACATCGTCGAGCTGCGCTGCTCGTACGACCCCGACACCCTGGGCAAAAACCCGGAAGGCCGCAAGGTCAAGGGCGTGATTCACTGGGTGCCGGCCGAAGGCAGCGTCGAGTGCGAAGTGCGCCTGTACGACCGGCTGTTCCGCTCTGCCAACCCGGAAAAAACCGAAGACGGCGGCAGCTTCCTGGACAACATCAACCCCGATTCGCTGCAGGTGCTGACCGGTTGCCGCGCCGAGCCATCGCTGGGCCAGGCTCAGCCTGAGGACCGCTTCCAGTTCGAGCGCGAAGGCTACTTCTGCGCCGATCTGAAAGACAGCCAGCCGGGCCGCCCGGTGTTCAACCGCACTGTCACCCTGCGTGACTCCTGGGGCAGCTGAGGAACCGCCGTGCTTACCATCTACAACACCCTGAGCAAAGCGAAGGAAACCTTCAAGCCGCTGGATGGCAACAAGGTACGCATGTACGTGTGCGGCATGACCGTATACGACTACTGCCACCTGGGCCATGGCCGCAGCATGGTGGCCTTCGACCTGGTCACTCGCTGGCTGCGCAAAAGCGGCTACGAGCTAACCTACGTGCGCAACATCACCGACATCGATGACAAAATCATCAACCGGGCCAACGAAAACGGCGAAACCTTCGACGCCCTGACTGCCCGCATGATCGACGCGATGCACGAAGACGAGCGCCGCCTCAACATCCTGCCGCCAGACCAGGAGCCGCGTGCGACCGAGCATATTGCCGGCATGCACGCGATGATTCAGACCTTGATCGACAAGGGTTATGCCTACGCCCCAGGCAATGGCGACGTGTACTACCGTGTCGGCAAGTTCGTCGGTTACGGCAAGCTGTCGCGCAAGAAGATCGAAGACCTGCGCATCGGTGCACGCATCGAGGTCGATGAAGCCAAGCAGGACCCGCTGGACTTCGTGCTGTGGAAAGGCGTCAAGCCGGGCGAGCCAAGTTGGGAATCGCCATGGGGCCCAGGGCGGCCGGGCTGGCACATCGAGTGCTCGGTGATGTCCACCTGCTGCCTGGGCGAAAGCTTCGACATCCACGGCGGCGGCAGCGACCTGGAGTTCCCGCACCACGAGAACGAGATTGCCCAGAGCGAGGCAGCCACTGGCAAGCAGTACGCCAATGCCTGGATGCACTGCGGCATGATCCGCATCAACGGCGAGAAGATGTCCAAGTCGTTGAACAACTTCTTCACCATCCGTGACGTACTCGAGAAGTACCACCCGGAAGTGGTGCGTTACCTGCTGGTGGCCAGCCACTACCGCAGCGCGATCAACTACTCCGAAGACAGCCTGCGTGACGCCAAGGGTGCGCTGGAGCGCTTCTACCACGCCTTGCGCGGTTTGCCACGCGTGGCCGCCCAGGGCGGCGAGGCGTTTGTCGAGCGCTTCAGCGTGGCGATGAACGACGACTTCGGCACCCCCGAGGCCTGCGCCGTGCTGTTCGACCTGGTGCGCGAGATCAACCGCCTGCGCGACAGCGACCCAGCGGCCGCTGCCGGCCTTGCGGGGCGCCTGCGTGAGCTGGGTGATGTGCTGGGTGTGCTGCAGCTCGAAGCCGATGACTTCCTGCGTGCCGGTGCCGAAGGCAAAGTGGACGCCGCTGAAGTCGAGGGCTTGATCCAGGCGCGCCTGCAGGCGCGTGCGGACAAGAACTGGGCCGAGTCTGACCGCATTCGCGACCAGCTGACCGCCATGGGTGTGGTGCTGGAAGACAGCAAGGGTAGCACTACCTGGCGTCTTGCTGACTGATCGGTGTAATGGGGCTGCTTCGCAGCCCCGTTTTTATTTAGCCAACCCCGCAAGCGGGCAGTGCAACACCAGCCTGGCTCCACCCAACTCGCTTTCACCAATCTCCAGCCCGAACCCATGCAGGTCGACGATCGCCGCAACGATCGACAACCCCAGCCCGAACCCCGCATGGCGGTGGCCTTCCTCGCTGCGATAGAAGCGCTTCAGCACCGCAGCACGTTCCTCTTGTGGAATGCCCGGCCCACTGTCCTCGATGGCCAGCTGCAGGCCATTGGCGTCTTGCGTCGCGGCAATCCGCACCTGCCCACCTTCGGGGGTGAACTTGATAGCGTTGCCCACCAGGTTGGCCAGCGCCTCGAACAGCAGCTCGCGGTCACCGTGCAGTGCAGGCAGCTGCGCTGGCTGCTGCAACACCAGGCGAATGCCGCCATCTTCGGCCAACGGCAAGTAGAAGTCGTGCAACTCCACCAGTAGTTCGTGCGGGTCGAGCTGGACGAAGCCTGCCCGCCGCTGGCGGTCTTCCAGCTCGCTGATGCGCAGCAAACCGCGAAAACGCGCCATCAGGGTGTCGGTTTCGCCGATGGCCTGGTCCAGCGCCTCGGCCTGGGTGGAGTCGGCGTCACTTTGCTGGCGAATGCGGTAAAGCTGGGCACGCAGGCGCGTGAGCGGGGTGCGCAGGTCGTGGGCGATGTTGTCACATACACCCTTGACCTCGTGCATCAGCCGTTCGATGCGGTCGAGCATGGCGTTAACGATGGCCGCCAGCATGTCCAGTTCGTCGCGGCGGGCCGACAGCGGCAGGCGGTGGGTGAGGTCGCCGGCAACAATCAGCTCGGCTTGGGCCTGGATCGCGCGGATGCGCTTGAGCGGCCTGCGCCGCAACAGGTACCAGCCGGCAAAGCCTGGAATCAAGGTCAGCGAAATACCCCACAGCAGGGCGTGCAGGATGATCCGGGTAACCACGAACAGCGAGCCGTTGTCACGCACCAGCACCAGCCAGCGGCCATCCTGCACGCTAATCGCCACGGCATCGCAGCTATCGCGCGGCATGTGCGGGTCGTCGGCGTCCAGGCAGCGCTCCAGTTCGTGAACCTTGCCATCGAGCCCCAGCTCGGGCGGGATGGCGCGGATGCGCCCGCCAATTGGGTTGAGCTGTTTGTCGAACAGGCCATAGGCGTCGAAGCTGCGTTCTTCGAAAGCCTGGCTGGCGATCAGGGCATCGTCCAGCTGTTTGCCACTCATGTGCGCGAACAGGTGCTGGCGCTGCAACATGGAATGGCGGGTAAGTTTGTTCAGGTAGCTGGACACCTCGAAGTACAGCACGCCCATGAGAATGCTGCTCCAAGCCACGAACAGAAAACTGTACAGCGCCAGCAGGCGGCTGGTCGAAGAGCTCCAGCCCTTAGACGGGTTCAGCAATGGCATAGCCGGAGCCCCGTACGGTACGGATCAGCGGCGATTGGCCGGGGGAGTCGATTTTCTTGCGCAGGCGGCCGATGTGTACGTCGATCAGGTTGGTGCCCGGGTCGAAGTGGTAGCCCCAGACTTCCTCGAAAATCATCATCCGGGTGATCACTTGGCCGCTGTGGCGCATCAGGTATTCCAGCAGCTTGTACTCGGTGGGCAGCAGGTTGAGCGTATTGTCGCCGCGGCGGGCTTCGTGGCTGATCAGGTCCAGTTGCAGGTCGGCGACCTGCAGGCGGGTCTGGGTCATGGGCACGCTATTGCGGCGCAGCAGTACCTCGACCCGTGCAGCCATCTCGTCGGAGGCAAACGGCTTGGTCAGGTAGTCGTCGCCGCCTGCACGCAGGCCACGCACCCGTTCATCGACGTCGGAAAGGGCGCTGATCATCAGGATCGGCGTGGCGATCTTGAGGCTGCGCAGGGTGGTGACGATGGTCAGCCCATCGACCTCGGGCAGCATACGGTCCAAGGTGATCAGGTCGTAGCCGCCGGCAATGGCCTTGGCCAAGCCTTCACGGCCATTGTCGGCCCAATCCACCTCCAGGCCGTGGCTGGTAAGTTCGGCGACGATTTCCTGGCCGGTGACGGCGTCGTCTTCGATGGTCAGTACGCGAGGCATGCTGGTTCCCAGGCTACTAATAAGGAGACTTGATTGTGCCAAATAATAGCCAACCGGCGATTTAAGAAAAATTCATCTAGCCACCTGGGCGTTTTGACGCGCACCCACAAGACACCGCGCAAGCGGTTCAGCGTGCGCCGATGCCCTCGGCATGCATGATCTGCGCAATGATTGGCACCGGGGTCATCAGGTGTGAGCGCATCATGGCGCTGGCGCGCTTGGCATCCCTGGCCAGGATCACTTCAACCAGCGCCGTATGTTCTTGGCGCTTGAGCTCCAGGGCCTGTTCAGAGAACACCGTCTGGGTCAGCCACAGGTGCCGGTAGCGCTCGGCCTGGTCGAACAGATAGGTGCGCGCCTGCAGCAAATGTTTAGACCCGCAGCCCGAGGCAATGGCGGTGTGGAACGCCTTGTGCCGTTCGTCCCACACATCCAGGCGCTGTTCACGGGTTTTCACTTCCACCACCTTGGCCAGGGTATGCGAGTGGGCCAGTACCGAGGCCTCCCAGGCATCGTCGCCACGCTCGATGGCCAGGGCGATGATCATTGCCTCCAGGTTGGCGCGGGCATCGTAGATGTCGTTCATCTCGTCCAGCGACATGGGTGCCACGCGGTAACCCTTCTGACTGATCGCGTTGACCAGGTGCTCGGCCACCAATTGCGATAGCGCTTCGCGCAACGGGCCTACGCCCAGGTCGTAGCGTTCTTTCAGGGTGCTCATCAAGAGCTTCTCGCCGGGCTTGAACACGCCGCGGATGATGTCCTTCTTGAGCCTCTCATACCCGCTGAATGCTGAGTTTTGTCGGGGGGCGAGCGCTTCCAAGATCCTGTTCCTCAAACCGTTTTGCCGATCATACCGAAAGCGCTCGCTGGCGAAAAACAATGGACAAATAAGCATTTCATCGCCAAAAAATAAAAATGTAGACATTTTGATGTTGTGGCGATATTTTTACCTCGCCCGCACTGATCCAGGTCATGACCGGACGGCGCCACTCACTCTTTTTGCCAGGACACCGCCATGAACGCTTTTACGCAGATCGACGAACTTGTGATGCCTCTGCCGCTCGAACCGCGTGGTTACACCATCGCCCCGTCGAAACAGTCGCCGCGCCTGCTTGAGATCACCTTTACCCGCGAAACGGTCGAAGCGTTCGTCCAGGCTGTTGCCCAGTGGCCGGTGCAGGCGCTGGAGTACAAATCGTTCCTGCGCTTCCGGCTGGGCGAGATCCTCGACGAACTGTGCCAAGGCACCCTGCGCCCCGTGCTGCTTAACACCATCCTCAACCGCGCCAGCGGTGGCATGCTGATTACCCCAGTTGGCCTGGATGATGTGAGCCAGGCCGAGGATATGGTCAAGTTCACCACCGCCTGCGCGCACCTGATTGGCCGCTCCAACTACGACGCCATGAGCGGCCAGTTCTATGCCCGCTTCGTGGTGGTCAACAGCGATAACTCCGACAGTTACCTGCGCCAGCCGCATCGGGTCATGGAGCTGCATAACGACGGTACCTTCGTCAACCAGATCACCGATTACGTGCTGATGCTGAAGATTGACGAAAAGAACATGGAAGGCGGCAATTCCTTGCTGCTGCACCTGGACGACTGGGAGCAGTGCGACGAGTTCTTCCGCCACCCACTGGCCCGTCGCGAAATGCGCTGGACCGCACCGCCGAGCAAGAAGGTGGCCGAGGATGTGTTCCACTCGGTATTCGACACCGATGCCGAAGGCCGCCCGACCATGCGCTACATCGACCAGTTCGTGCAGCCAGAAAACTTCGAGGAAGGCATCTGGCTGAATGTCTTGTCCGAGTCGCTGGAAGGCAGCCAAAAGAAAGTTTCGGTACCTGTAGGCGTGGGCAGCTTCCTGCTGATCAACAACCTGTTCTGGCTGCACGGCCGCGACCGCTTCACGCCACACGAGGGCCTGCGCCGCGAGCTGATGCGCCAGCGCGGTTACGTCGCCTTCCCTAAACCGCTGTACCAGCGCGGTCAATAATGACAGGGCGCGGGGCGGGCGCCCGCCCACGCGTCTTTGCACAAAACGATGCCACCCAGGCCCGTGCGGGCCTGGGTGAGCAAGCCAGGCAACGCCTGCGTGTGAGGTAAGGCTGTGTACGATTTCATCATCATTGGCGGTGGCATTGTGGGCATGTCCACGGCCATGCACCTGATCAAGGTCTACCCGGACGCGAAAATTCTCCTGCTGGAGAAAGAGTCCGGCCCGGCCCGCCACCAAACCGGCCACAACAGCGGCGTAATCCACGCCGGCGTGTATTACACCCCCGGCAGCCTCAAGGCGCGTTTTTGCCTGGAAGGCAACAAGGCGACCAAGGCCTTCTGTACTCAGCAGGGCATTCGCTTCGATGAGTGCGGCAAACTGCTGGTGGCCACCAATGACCTGGAGATGCAGCGCATGAAGGCGCTGTGGGAGCGCACTGCCGCCAATGGCTTGGAGCGCTACTGGCTGTCGGCAGCCGAATTGCGCGAACGCGAGCCCAACATCGTGGGCATGGGCGGCATCTTCGTGCCGTCCAGCGGCATCGTCAATTACGCTGAAGTGACTGCCGCGATGGGCGTCGAGTTCCAGCGTGCCGGCGGTGAAATCCGTTATGGCGCCGAGGTGGTCGGCCTGCAGGAACAAGCCAGCGAGGTCATCGTACGCACTCATGGCGACGAATTGCGCGGCCGTTTCCTGGTGACCTGCTCGGGCTTGATGGCCGACCGCGTGGTGAGCATGCTGGGCTTGCGCACCGAGTTCGTGATCTGCCCGTTCCGCGGCGAGTATTACCTGCTGCCCAAGCAGCACAACCAGATCGTCAACCACCTGATCTACCCGATTCCCGACCCGTCCATGCCGTTTTTGGGCGTGCACCTGACGCGGATGATCGACGGTACCGTCACCGTCGGCCCCAACGCCGTGCTGGCGATGAAGCGCGAGGGCTATCGCAAGACCGATGTCAGCCCCAGCGACCTGTTCCAGACCCTGACCACCCCCGGCATCCTCAAGGTACTGGCGAAGAACTTCCGCCCAGGCCTGATCGAGATGAAAAACTCGCTGTTCAAGGGCGGCTACCTCAAGCAAGTCCAGAAGTACTGCCCAAGCATCACCAAGGCCGACCTCACGCCTTACCCGGCCGGCGTGCGTGCCCAGGCCGTGTCGCGTGACGGCAAGCTGATCGACGATTTCCTGTTCGTCAACACCGCGCGCAGCGTCAACGTGTGCAACGCACCGTCGCCCGCTGCAACCTCCGCCATCCCGATCGGCGCCTACATTGTCGAGAAAGTGTGCGAACAGGTCGGCTTGCAGGGCGGCAGCTTCCCCAAGGCAGACCTGACGGCGCTGCAGCGGGTTGCCAGCTGACGCCGCCGTAACACGTTCTGCGGTTTCGTTTTACTCAACCCGTGCTGCCCTACTCACCATTTAGGGCAGGGCGGGCTTTTTCGCGCCTGCGTCGGTGACGTGCAGCCGGCGGCCCCAACGTGGGCATGACAAAAACAACAAGGTAGCGCCATGCAAACCCACAAGAACAATTTGAGTCATGGATTGAAATCACGGCATGTGACCATGCTGTCCATTGCCGGCGTGATTGGCGCCGGCTTGTTCGTCGGCTCTGGTCGGGCCATCGCCGAAGCCGGGCCGGCTACCATCCTGGCCTACATCCTGGCAGGCGGCCTGGTGGTGCTGGTGATGCGCATGCTGGCGGAAATGGCCGTTGCGTCGCCAGATACCGGTTCGTTCTCTACCTATGCCGACCTCGCCATTGGCAAATGGGCCGGCTACACCATCGGCTGGCTGTACTGGTGGTTCTGGGTGTTGATCATCCCAATCGAGGCCAATATCGCCGCCACCATCATCAATTCCTGGATCCCGCAGATGGAGATCTGGGTGTTGTCGTTGGTGATCACCTTGCTGCTGACCGCCACCAACCTGTTCAGCGTGAAGAACTACGGCGAGTTCGAGTTCTGGCTGGCACTGGTCAAGGTGGTGGCCATCGTCAGCTTCATTGCCCTGGGCGTCTGCGCCATCTTCGGCCTGTTGCCCGGCTCTGGCGTCAGCGGCGTTTCGCGCCTGTGGGACAGCGGCGGTTTCATGCCCAACGGCTTTGGCGCGGTACTGAGCGCCATGCTGATCACCATGTTCTCGTTCCTCGGGGCGGAGGTGGTGACTATCGCCGCGGCCGAGTCCGACGAAGCGGGCAAGCATATTTCCAAGGCCACCAACTCGGTGATCTGGCGGATCACGCTGTTCTATATCCTGTCGATCTTCATCGTTATCGCGCTGGTGCCATGGACCGACCCGCGTCTGGCCACTGAGGGCTCCTATGTCACGGTGTTGGACACCCTTGGGGTGGCAAATGCCAAGGCTATCATCGACTTCGTGGTACTGACCTCGGTTACCAGCTGCCTCAACTCGTCGCTGTACACCGCCTCGCGCATGGTCTACTCGCTGAGCCGCCGCGGTGACGCCCCGGCCTGTGCCCAGGTGACCAGCCGCAGTGGCACGCCCGTAGTGGCGGTGCTGCTGTCCACCGGTGCGGCGTTCTTGGCGGTAATTGCCAATTACCTGGTGCCAGCCAAGGTGTTTGGCTTCCTCATGGCCAGCTCCGGCGCCATTGCCCTGTTGGTGTACCTGGTAATCGCCATTTCCCAATTGCGCCTGCGCCAGCGCCTGACCGCCCAAGGCAAGACCCTGGGTTACCGCATGTGGCTGTTCCCGTGGTTGACCTGGGCGGTAATCCTGTTCATCAGCAGCGTGCTGGTACTGATGCTGTTCCGCCCGGATCACCGTCTTGAAGTGGTATCGACCATGGTCTTGGCCGTGCTGGTGGTGTGTTCGGGGCTATTGGTGACACGGCGGCGCGCGCGCGCGGTGGTAATCGGCAGCGTAGGGCAGGGCGCCTGATAGCGCCGCGCTGAAGACAGACGAGCAAGACGCTCCCGGCTGTGAGAGGATGTCCCCCATCACAGCCAGGACCCCGAACGCAGCCTGATGAAGACACCGAAAAGAATCGAACCCCTAATTGAAGATGGCCTGGTCGACGAAGTCCTGCGGCCGCTGATGAGTGGCAAGGAAGCCGCCGTGTATGTGGTGCGCTGTGGCAGCCAGGTACGCTGCGCAAAGGTTTATAAAGAAGCCAACAAGCGCAGTTTCCGCCAGGCAGCCGAGTACCAAGAAGGCCGCAAGGTGCGCAACAGCCGCCAGGCCCGGGCCATGGCCAAGGGCAGCAAGTTCGGCCGTAAAGAAGCCGAAGATGCCTGGCAGAACGCCGAAGTGGCGGCGCTGTTCCGCCTGGCCGGTGCCGGCGTTAGGGTGCCTAAGCCTTACGACTTCCAGGACGGCGTGCTGTTGATGGAGTTGGTAACCGATGCCGACGGCGACGCGGCGCCACGCCTGAACGACGTGCACCTCGACGCCGAGGATGCCCGCACGTTCCATGCCTTTGTCATTCGGCAGATTGTGCTGATGTTGTGTGCCGGGCTGGTGCATGGTGACCTGTCGGAGTTCAACGTACTGCTCGGCCCTGATGGGCCGGTGATCATCGATTTGCCGCAGGCGGTGGATGCCGCCGCCAATAACCATGCCTTCAGCATGTTGCAGCGCGACGTGGACAACATGGCCCATTATTTCGGGCGCTTTGCACCGGAGCTGAAAAGCACCCGCTATGCGCAGGAAATGTGGGCGTTGTACGAGGCCGGTAAGTTGCTGCCCGACAGCCCGTTGACTGGGGTGTTCGAAGATGATGAGCATGAAGCTGACGTAACGGGCGTGATGCGTGAGATCGACGCGGCCCGGCTGGATGATGCCCGCCGGCGAGCGGCGCGGGACGAAGCCGAGCATGGCCCGGCCCGGGCAGAGGAGCCGACACCGCCCTGGCTGCAATAATCAGTTGCCCGTAGTGGCCCTATCGCCGGCAAGCCAGCCCCCACAGATACCGCATCGCCCTTGGGCCAAATGCAGTACCTGTGGGGGCTGGCTTGCCGGCGATGAGGCCATTGCCGGCTTGTTGCCTTTGATGCAAGGCAATATCTCGTCATTTGGCCTTTTCACTGGCGCGTGACGGGCATAAGGTATACGCCGTTCAAATTCCCTGGAGCTGTCATGTCCAACCAATTCCCGTCCGTTCGTCCACGGCGCTTGCGTCAGAACGAGTCCCTGCGCACGATCTTCCAGGAAACCGAGTTCCGCCTCGAAGACTTGATCCTGCCGATCTTCGTCGAAGAGGGCATCGATGACTTCGTGCCGATCACCAGCATGCCGGGCGTCAACCGCATTCCTGAGAAGCTGCTGGCCCAGGAAATCGAGCGCTATGCCCGCGCCGGTATCAAGTCAGTGATGACCTTTGGCGTTTCGCATAACCTGGACGCTGTGGGCAGCGACACCTGGAACGAAAACGGCCTGGTTGCGCGCATGTCGCGCATCTGCAAGGACACCGTGCCGGAAATGGTGGTGATGTCCGACACCTGTTTCTGCGAATACACCAGCCACGGCCACTGCGGCGTGCTGCACAACCATGGCGTGGACAACGATGCCACCCTGGCTAACCTAGGCAAGCAAGCGGTCATTGCCGCCGCTGCCGGTGCCGACTTCATCGCCCCGTCAGCGGCGATGGACGGCCAGGTGCAAGCTATCCGCAGTGCGCTGGACGCTGCCGGCTTTCACGACACCGCGATCATGGCCTATTCCACCAAATTTGCCTCATCGCTGTATGGCCCGTTCCGTGAAGCCGGCGGTACCGCGCTGAAGGGCGACCGCAAGAGCTACCAGATGAACCCCATGAACCGCCGCGAAGCTGTGCGCGAGTCGCTGCTCGACGAGCAGGAAGGGGCAGACGTGCTGATGGTCAAACCGGCCGGCGCCTACCTCGACGTGATTGCCGATATCCGCGCTGCATCGCGCCTGCCGCTGGCGGCGTACCAGGTGAGCGGTGAATACGCGATGATCAAGTTCGGCGGCCTGGCTGGCGCCATCGATGAAGGCCGCGTGGTGCGTGAAAGCATCGGTGCGATCAAGCGTGCCGGTGCCGACCTGATCCTGACCTACTTCGCTATGGACCTGGCCCGAGAGGGCATTTGACACACGCCTATCGGCCGCAACGGCCTCAGCCATGTTGATGCTGAAACCCGAGGGGGCGCTTTGCGCCCCTTTCGTGCCCCCCCAGCAGCCCACTCCCATGCTCGCCCGAGCACAAAAAAACCGTAAGCGCTGAATTATTTAGTGTCGCGTTGTATCTGAACCCTTAGAGCATTCATCGACAGGGAACAGGAATGAAATCTCGCAAGAAAAACGTCCAGCCAATCGGCCTCAACGACATCACTATCGTTGACGACGCCAAGATGAAAAAAGCCATCACTGCCGCGGCATTAGGCAATGCCATGGAGTGGTTCGACTTCGGCGTGTACGGCTTCGTCGCGTTCGCCCTCGGCAAAGTGTTCTTCCCCAATGCCGACCCCAGCGTGCAAATGATCGCGGCGCTGGCGACCTTCTCGGTGCCGTTCCTGATCCGGCCACTGGGCGGGCTGTTCTTCGGCGCCTTGGGTGACAGGTTCGGCCGGCAGAAAATCCTTGCCGCAACCATCGTTATCATGTCGCTCAGTACCTTCGCCATTGGCCTGATACCGTCCTACGCCAGCATCGGTATCTGGGCGCCTATCCTGCTGCTGTTGGCCAAGATGGCCCAGGGTTTTTCGGTGGGCGGCGAGTACACCGGTGCCTCGATTTTCGTTGCCGAATACGCCCCCGACCGCAAGCGCGGCTTTCTCGGCAGCTGGCTGGACTTCGGTTCGATCGCCGGCTTTGTGCTAGGGGCAGGGGTGGTGGTGTTGATCTCGACGCTTCTCGGCGAAGAAAAATTTCTGGAATGGGGCTGGCGCCTGCCGTTCTTCCTGGCCCTGCCGCTGGGCATCATCGGCCTCTACCTGCGCCACGCGCTAGAGGAAACCCCAGCGTTCCAACAGCACGTCGACAAACTGGAGCAGGGCGACCGCGAAGGCCTGGTGTCCGGGCCCAAGGTGTCGTTCAAGGAGGTTGCCACCCAGCACTGGCGCAGCCTGGTGACGTGCATTGGCGTGGTGATCGCCACCAACGTTACTTACTACATGCTGCTCACTTACATGCCCAGCTACCTGTCGCACAACCTGCATTACAGCGAAGACCATGGTGTGCTGATCATCATTGCGATCATGGTTGGCATGCTGTTCGTGCAGCCCATCATCGGGCTGTTGAGCGACAAATATGGCCGTCGGCCCTTCATTGTGGTGGGCAGTGTCGGGCTGTTCGCACTGGCGATCCCGGCCTTCATGCTGATCAACAGCGGTATGCTTGGGCTGATCTTTTCTGGCTTGCTGATGATCGCCGTGCTGCTCAACTTTTTCATTGGCGTGATGGCTTCGACCTTGCCGGCGATGTTCCCTACCCACATCCGCTACAGCGCACTGGCCGGTGCCTTCAACATTTCGGTGCTGATCGCCGGACTGACACCAACGATTGCGGCCTGGCTGGTAGAAAGCAGCGGCAACCTGTACATGCCGGCCTATTACCTGATGGTGATCGCCGTGGTTGGCCTGGTCACTGGCTTGACCATGAAGGAAACCGCCAACAAGCCACTGCGTGGTGCGGCACCAGCGGCTTCGGACATCGAGGAAGCGCGGGAGCTGCTGCAAGAGCACCACGACAACATCGAGCAAAAGATCGAAGACATCGATGCGCAGATCGCCGAGCTAGAGGCCAAGCGCAAGCTGCTGGTGCAGCAGCACCCACGCATCGACTGATTAGCGTGGCATGTAGCCGCGCTGCCAGGCGCGTGGAATGAACCGCGACACCAGGGCCAGTACGCAGGCCAGCGCGCAGCTGCCAGCCAGGGCCTGCAGGCCTAGGTGTTGCTGCAGCCACGCGCCCAAGGCGGCACCCAACAGCATGCCTGCCCAAGGTACCAGCTGTACCCGCCAGCCATTGCGCCGCTCACCCAGCAGCCAGCGCCCCAGGCCACGGCCGAAGCGGGACAGGGCGCCGGTGACGTAGGTCAGGCCGATGGGCAGGCCGTTTACCTGTTCGACCACGGCATTGATCATGCCCATGGCCAAGGTGGTGGCCAGCAACGCCGGAAAGGTGAACTCCAAGGGCCAGGCCGCCGCGCCGGCCAGCAATGCGGCGACCACCAGCAGCACCGGCCAGGCCCGACGGCGGAAGCCGCGCGCCAGCAGCACGCCCAGGGCGTTGCCGGCGACGAAGCCCAGCACCGCGCCACTTAGGCGCAGCACCAAGGCCAGGTCCGCCTGGCTGATGGCCACAGCCAGGCGCGTGGTGTTGCCACTCATGAACGACACGAAGTCGCCCAGCGCCAGCAAGCCAATGGCATCGGTCATGCCGGCCAGTACCGACAGGCCGGCGACCAAGCCCAGGCCGACACGCCCACGCAGTACTTGCAGGCGCAACCGTTTGGCCGTGCGCCCCGGGAGGGTGTTGGGCAGCATGCTGGGGCCTCAGCGCGGCATTTCGCGGGCGAGGGTGCTCTGGATAGTGCGCTCCACCACATCGACCAGCACCATGGTCTGGTGGTCCACTTCGATGTTGAGCAACTCACCGGCCTGGTATCTGGCGAAGGTGGTTTGGCGCAGGGTTTCCGGGATCAGGTTGATGGTGATCAGGTTGTCGTCGACATCGGCAACGGTCAGGCTGCAGCCATTGACCCCGATAAAGCCACGCGGGAACACGTACTTGCCCCATTGCGCTGGCATGCGGAACTTGAGGTAGGCGCCGGTTTCCTCAATCGACAACTCGACGACTTCGGCGGTGGTGGCAATATGCCCTGCCATCAGGTGGCCGCCGACTTCGGCGTTCATCTTCGCCGACCGTTCGATGTTGACGCCCTGGCCGGCCTTGAAGCCGCGCAGGTTGGTGCGCTCGAGCGTGGCGGTCATGGCATCGAACCTGACCTGGGTGCCGTCGATTTCGGTGACCGACAGGCAAGTGCCCTCGACGCTGACGCTGGCACCGATCTTCAGCCCGTCGAGCAGTTCTGGGGTGAGGTCGATAGTGAACTGGTTGTGGCCCGGAAAAGTGGTCACATCAAGCAGAGGGCGGACGGCCTGGACGATGCCGGTGTACATGGAGTTGCTCCTGGGCACAGAAAAGAAAACACCCGAAAGCTATGCCCGTAGCGCGGCAAATGCAAGGCGACTGTGCGGGCCGCTTCACGGGCAAGCCCACGCGTCAGACATGGCCGCTACTGTTTACGATACGCAGGCACAGCGCCTCGTACGGGTCCAGGTTGACCATTAACCGCCCATCCTCGGTCAAATCGCCTTCGACCGTTTCATTGATCATGTCCACCACCGGCCCCGGCGTGAAGCCGCTCAGCAGCAATTGCTCGGCAATCGCTTGCTGGCCAAAGTTCAGCGCACTGATCTGGATGCCGCGCCCGGCCGGCAGCTCATGCACCATTACCAGCAACCCGGGGCTGCTGACCTCGGGCACCAGTACCTGGCGACTGGTGGCGATGCCGTAGGCTTGGCGCACTGCGAGCAGTTTCTTCACCTTGCTGGCGAATGAGTTGCCGTTGTCCAGCTGGCTGTCGAGGCTGCCATACAGCGCCTGGGCACGCGGCATGCCGCGTACTGACGCTTCGGCCTCTGGGTGCAACCCCGCCAGGTCGTAACCGCCCCGGTGAATCCAACGGGTATCGCCATCCGTCATGCGCTGCGCAACCGCTTCGGCGGGCAAGGGCAGGGCGCCCACCAGGTCCCAGCCAGACAGCGCGACGACTCCCGGCTGCATGGCGTTGTACATCACCAGCAGCAGGTGCACCTTCTGGATCAGCTCGATCTGCGCTGCGCCGATCTGCCCCAGGTCGCGGATGCCCAGCGCTGCAGCGATCAGGCTGACGGTGGTGCAGGCGATCCCATTGGTGACGAAACGCAGGTTGTACGGCGCATGCTCGCCCGACAGCCGTTCGTAGATTTCTTCGCGGATATGTTCGCGCAGGATGCCGCCGGGCAGGGTTTGGCCTTTGTACAGGTACATGTCGTGGGCGTGCAGCGTCCAGAAATGCACCAGCTCTACGGTCAGCTCGTCATGGTTCTGCAGGGCATGGATCAACGAGGCCGGGTCGATACCGAAGGCGTGCATTTCCTTGAGCATCAGGCGCAGGAATTCGGTGTCGCCGGTCAGCAGCGCATGCTGGTAGGCCGGGCGGGTGATGAAGTCGTAGGACAGGTCGGCGCCGCCCTTGGACATCTGCGCGATGTCATCAAGGGTCAGGTTCAGCTCCTGGAAGCTGAAACCGCCGGCTTTGCGGATCATGCCGCCGATCAGTTGGTTGCCGACCAGTGACAGCGGGTGGCTTTCCGACCAGGCGGTGCCGCTGGCGCGCGTTTCTACACCGAGAAAGCCATTGGCGTCCAGGCGCAAGCCGCGGGCGCCCAGGCAATCCAGGGCGTGCAGGGCATCGCCGATGATCATCTGCTGGGCGGCGAAAGTCGGGTCTAACCAGTTCAGTGACGGCTGGCCTTCCTTGAAATAGTGCAGGTACACCCAGCGCCGGGTCTTGCCATCCACACCGGTCACCGGCGGCGTGGCGCTCCAATCGGTTTCCTTCACGCCCGGTTCAAAGAAAATCACCCGCTGCAGTTGGCCAACGATGTAATGACGGGCCTTGAGTTCATCGCACTGGGCCGGCAGCAGGTTGACCGCGTCGCGGCCAGCGGGCACGTCGGGCAACAACGGCCAATCTTCTTCACGGATCTCGACCATGTGATACAGCCCAGGGTAGGGGCCGTGGGCCATCTCGGCCAAGCGGAAGTCAGCACCTTTGCCGGTGTGCGAGGGGATCAGGTCGTCGATGGTCACGGCGTTGTGTGCGGCGGCCATGCGGCTCATCTGGATCAGCTCCTGCTCGCTGCCGTATAACGGGTCGATGTCAAAGCTGATGCGGTCAAAGTTACCGTCTACGCTGGGGGTGAGCTCGCGACCACGCAAGCCGCCAGACAGCTTGATCGGGCCGGTGTGCAGGCCCTGGATGCCGATTTCGGACAGGCGCTTCCACAACGCCTCATGGGCCAGGGCGCCGAGCACCGAACAGCCTTCAGGGGCGATGATCGCGTCGGGGTAAACCGTCAGCCAGACCGAGGCGATTTCGATGGCACGGCGGGGCTGGGCTTCGGCGTAGGGTTGCTGCCACAGGCGCGACTGGCCGGAGTACAGGCTGGCGCGCTGTTGTGAAGCCTTGAGCATGGCGCGGTCTTCAAGCCATTTGACATATGACGGGTCTGGCTGGGTCATTTCGCATCCTCTTTGCGTGTCGGCACCGGCTCAGGTTATGACGGCACGGCCGGCTGATCGTTCGGCTTGAGCATAGTTTCGCGGGCACGCCAGCTCGCATAGGCCGCGAAGAGACCGGGCCTGCTAAAGCAGGGTCAACGCCGGGCAGACAACTGCTGCGGTGCCAGAAACGCATCATGGAAGTAATCGCGCACCGCCTGCATCGCCGGGCTGAACGCCCGCTCCCGGTGCCAGGCCAGCCCCACGCTCATCGCGGTCACCGGGTCGCTGATGGTCACCGTCTCGATGCGCTTGCCCTCTAGCGACCAGGGCCGGTGCACCAGGTCCGACAGGATCGCCACGCCACTGCCATTGGCGACCATGCTACGCACCGCCTCCACCGAACTGGTCCGCACCCGCACCTTCGGCCGCTGCCCGGCTTGTTCCCAATAGCGCATGGCGCTTTGCTCGGCCTCGTCCACGGTCAGCAGGATGAACGGTTCGCAGGCCACGTCGGCCAAGCTTACCGCCGAGCGCTCGCACAGCGGATGGTGCCCAGGCAGCCACAGCCGGCGTTCGGAGTTGAACAAGGTCTCGGAAACTATGTCGGGGTGGGTGAGGTTTGCAGTGAGTACCACCGCCATGTCGAAGTGCCCCGCCAGCAGGCCTTGCTCAATGGCGCTGCGCTCTTGCTCGTACAGCTCCAGCGTCACGTCTGGGTGCCAATGCTCCAGCCGCTGCAGGTGGTGCGGGAGGAAGTAGCCGATCACTGTATAACTGGCCGCCAAGCGCAGCAGGCCACTGGCGCGCACGTTCGGCAGCGGGCTGTTCAGCGCATCATCCACGCTGCGCAGGATCACGTAGGCACGGTTGAGGAAGTGCCTACCGGCCTCGGTCAGGCTCATGCCCTGGGCCGAGCGCTGGAACAGCAACACGCCGAGCATCGCCTCCAGCTCTTTGATGGCTGTGGTCACCGCCGATTGGGAGATGTTCAAATGGATCGCTGCCTGGGAGATCTGGCCAATCTCGGCAGTGGCGACAAAGTAGCGAACCTGGCGCAGGGTAAGTGACACGGTAGGCTCCTGGGTATCTGATTTTCCGAAGACACCCTATCTGTTTATAAATCTTCCCAAGGGGGTATGGAGAATCTAACGTGGCTCTCAAGCAGTCACAAGCGCCAGGAGAGACAGTCATGCAGGTGGTGGATTTCAATTCGGACATGGGTGAGGGCTTTGGCCCGTGGACTATTGGCGATGGCGTCGACAACCAGCTGATGGGCTATATCAGCAGCGCCAACATCGCCACTGGCTTCCATGCCGGCGACCCCGGCACCATGCGCCGCACCGTCGAGCGGGCCAAGGCCTTGGGCGTTGCGGTAGGTGCCCACCCAGGCTTCCGCGACCTGGTTGGCTTCGGCCGTCGGCATATCAACGCCGCGGCCCAGGAACTGGTCGACGACATGCTCTACCAGCTCGGCGCCTTGCGTGAGATTGCCCGCGTCCAGGGCGTGCGCCTGCAGCACATCAAACCGCACGGGGCGCTGTACATGCACCTGGCGCGCGATGAAGAAGCCGCGCAGCTGCTGGTGGAAAACCTGCAGCTGATCGAGCCGGAACTGCTGCTGTACTGCATGCCGGGTTCGGTGATTTGCCGTATTGCCCAAGCACTCGGCCAGCCCGTGGTGCGCGAATTTTATGCCGACCGCGAGTACGACCTGAGCGGTTCGATCGTGTTCACCCGCAATGTGCGCGGCTACCAGCCCAAGGCGGTTGCTGAGCGGGTGTTGCGGGCTTGCCAGCAAGGTGTGGTGCGCACCGTTGAAGGGCAGGACTTGGCTATCGAATTCGATTCGATCTGCTTGCACAGCGACACACCTGGCGCGCTCGACCTGGTCGAGGCCACGCGCCAAGCGCTGGACGCTGCCGGTATCGCGGTGCGCGCCCCACGCTGAGTGCGCAGGGCATCCGGCGCGCACAAGCCGCAGCCCGTGACCTTTGCTTTCGCCTGCCTTTCTATAAGACGTCAAGAAAAGGAACAGTCATGGCCGAACCGCTTGCTACAACCCCAATCCGTTACAGCTTCGGCGCCGACGAGCACCTGTTTGCCGAAGTCAGCGACAGCATGTCGCTGCAAGCCTTCTTCAAGGGCATGGCCGTCACCCGAGCGGTGCAGCGGTTGGCTCTGGATGGCGTGCTGGACGTGTGCCTGGCCAATGCCTCGTTCCAGATCCGCTTCGACCCGGACCGCATCGCACCGGAGGCGCTACTTGCAGCGGTGCGCCGTGCCGAAGCGCAGGCGGTGGCCGAGCGCTCGCTGCAAACGCGGATCATCGAGATTCCGGTGCTGTACAACGACCCCTGGACCCATGAAACGCTGATGCGTTTTCGTGACCGTCACCAAGACCCGGGCAGTACCGACCTGGAGTACGCCGCCCGCATCAACGGCCTGGCCGATGTCGAGGCGTTCATTGCCGCGCACAGTGGCGCGCCGTGGTTCGTGTCGATGGTCGGCTTCGTGGCTGGCTTGCCCTTCATGTTCCAGATGGTCGAGCGCGAGCGGCAATTGCAGGTGCCCAAGTACCTGCGCCCGCGTACCGACACGCCCAAGCTCACCCTCGGCCACGGTGGCTGCTTCGGCTGCATTTACTCGGTGCGCGGGGCAGGCGGCTACCAGATGTTCGGCGTTACCCCGGCGCCGATCTACGACCCGCAGCAAACCCTGAATTACCTGAAGCAGCACATGGTGTTCTTCCGGCCGGGTGACATCGTGCAGTTCAAGCCCATCGACCGGCGTACCTACGACCAAGCGGTGGCGGATGTCGAAGAGGGCCGCTTCGACCTGCGCATTCGCCCGGTGGAATTCTCCCTCGACGCGTTCCTCGCCGACCCGGTCGGCTACCCACGGACTTTGCAGGAGGCGCTGGCATGATCAAGGTACTTAAACCCGGCCTGGCCACCTCGGTGCAGGACCTGGGCCGCGAAGGCTACTATCACCTGGGCATCCCGCCATCGGGCGCGCTCGACCAGTATGCGCTGAGTGCGGCCAACCACTTGGTAGGCAACCCGGCCGGCGCTGCGGGCCTGGAGTGCGCGCTGGTGGGGCCGGAGCTGGAGTTTCAGCAGGATGCACGGGTGGCAGTGTGCGGTGCGCAGATGCCAGCGTTGCTCGATGGCCGCGAACAACGCCCGGACACCGCGTTCGCCGTGCGTGCCGGGCAGGTGTTGCGCTTTGGCTTCCCCAGCGCAGGCGCCCGCGCTTATCTGGCCGTGGCCGGTGGTATCGACGTCCCCGAGGTGCTCGGTAGCCGCTCCACCTATGCGCTGGGAGCCTTGGGTGGGTTCCATGGGCGCAAGTTGATGGCGGGCGACCTGCTGCCGGTTGGTGTGCCCAACGGCAAGGCCCGCGCCGGCGCAAGCCTGCCGATGGCGCTGCGCCAGGCTTTGGGCGGTGAAGTAGTGTTGCGGGTGGTGCCAGGGCTGTATTTCCATCGCCTGACCGAAGCAGCCGCCCAGAGCTTTTTCACCGAGGCCTGGACGGTTGGCTCAGAAGCCGATCGAATCGGCTACCGCTACAAGGGCGGCAGTGCCTTGAGCTTCCAGCCACGGGAGCAGCCGTTCGGGGCGGGCTCGGACCCGTCGAACATCGTCGACAGCTGCTACCCGATTGGCTCGATCCAGGTGCCGGCGGGGCTTGAACCGATCGTCCTGCACCGTGACGCGGTGTCGGGCGGCGGCTATGCGATGATCGGCACGGTGATCAGTGCCGATCTGGATTTGATCGGCCAGATGCAGCCCAACCAGCAGGCGCGGTTCTTGGCGGTGAGCCTGGAGGATGCACTGCAGGCTCGGCGCTCGTACAAGAAGAAGCTGGGTTTTCTGGCCCGGTTGTTTGGCTGATTGAGCGGAGTGGCGGGTCGCCGCCCCCGCCAGGTCGTTTCAGCAAACGCACATTGTTCAGTCCAGAACGGGGAGTCAAGTCGAAAATTCCTACAACAGGTTAGGAAGCGCCGGACTCCCCAGAGAATTCATTCCCGTATAGCGTTCCTGTCTTCAGTCTGCTGGAAGACAAGGACCTCTTCATGCCCGGCCAAACCCCTTCTCATACTGGTTCCCAGGGCGCTTGCAAGGCCCGTGGCGTTACTGAAAACAGCCTGCATACATTGCTCGAAACCTCGGAAGGCAGTTCGTCGCCTTACTTGGCCGGCGCAGGCGCGCCAGCAGACCTGGCAGGCTACCCGGCCGACCCCGATTTCCAGCTGCGTGGCGGCTTCGACAACCTGATGCTCGACGCAGCAAGCCCACTGTTCGGCCTGGTCATACGCCTGCGCACGCTAGATGACCTGCCCAACATCGAATACGTGCACAAGGCCCTGCAAACTCAGGTCAGCGCCATCCGCCAAGAAATACAGCAGCACGGCTATTCCACTACGCATCTCGAAGTCTATTCGTACGGCTTGTGTCTATATCTGGACGAGGCCGTGATGAGTCGCCCCTGGGGCAACAATTCGTGCTGGAGCCAAGCACCGCTGCTGAGCATCTTCCACGACGAAACCCAAGGCGGCGAGAAGATCTTCGTCCTGCTTGAACGCATCATGCAATCGCCCGAGGAGTTCCAGGATGTGCTGGAGTTTCTGTACTTCTGCTTTTGCCTAGGCCTTAGAGGCAAGTACGCCCTTGATCCCAAGTGCGAGGACATCATCAAGGCCCTGATCTCGCGGATGCACAAGGTCATTCGCGAACTGCGTGGCCCCGCGCCGGAATTCCCCTCCGACCCCTACACCAACGTGGTCCATCGCCCTTACCGCATGCGCCGGTGGGAGTGGCCTTGGTGGAGCCCGCTGGTCATCTCCGCCATCGCCATGGCCTGTGCCTACAGCTACTACAGCTACCGCCTCGACTTGCTGACCGCCGAGGTTCTGGAGTCGCTCAACGGTATTTTGCAGCAGTGACAGGGGAGCCACATGTCTAGCCAATCCGATTTGCACTTTACCTTCCAGCCGCTGGCTGGCCGGCTTGAATTCGAAGTGGTTTCGTTCGAACTCGACGAAGCGATCAGCTCACCGTTCCAGCTGAAGCTGGAATTGATCAGTTTCGAAGACGATGTCGACTTCGGTCAGTTGCTCGACAAACCGGTGCTGTTCACCCTCTGGCGGGGCGAGCGCCCACTGCGCTACGTGCATGGCCTGGTCAGCAGCTTCAGCCAGGGCGAGACGGGCTTTTATCGCACCCGTTACCGCGCCTTGGTCGAGCCCGTGCTGGCCCGGGCTGGGCTGCGTTCGAACTGGCGTATCTTCCAGCAGAAAACCGTGCCGCAAATTCTCGAACTGATGCTCCAGCGCCAAGGCATCAGCCGTTTCGAGATCAAGAGCATCAGCAACCATCAGGTGCGCGAGTTCTGCGTGCAGGCTGGTGAAACCGACTTGGACTTCATTGCCCGCCTGGCTAGCGAAGAAGGCTTCGTCTACCGCTTCGAGCACACCCCGAAACACCACCATCTGATCATCACCGACCGGCTGCTGGCGCTGGGCCAGATCAGCCGGGGGGCGATCGAGACTGATGACGATGATGAAGGCTTCTTCGAAGAGGACGACATCGACCCCAACCAGGTGCTGTACCGCGCCACCCGCGGCGGTGATCAGGCCGGGCCCTGCCTGCGCCACCTGCGTTACAGCGAACAGGTACGGACTGCGCGGCAGGTGCAACGCGACTATACGTTCACCAACCCGGCCTACCGCCAGGAACACCGCGCGGCGGACAGCAGCATCAAGCAATTAATGCGACGAGGCGCACTGCCGCTGCGGGTGATGATGCAGCGAAGTATCAACATTTTTTTTCATTCCTCTTGTATGGCTCTGGCACTTTGGCGTTTGGTGCTGCAGTACTCCGACCCTTGGTTTTTGGGCCGGTGGGACTGGCGGTAGCCGTTACGCTTGCTGCTTATGGACTGAGTAAACGCGCTCAGGAGAATGAATCAACTGATTTGGAACGCTGGATAAGGCGGTGCTACTTTGGAAGAGCGGACGAAAAGCCTGCCATTCATTGGAATAGTCCAGAGCATGCGGATATCGCCTTTGCCGAACTCAATGCCGTCACGCTAGGCGTCCAGGCGAAGGTGGATTTTGAGTCGCGCTTGGCGACTGATCCAGGTCTCCCGAAAATAGGTGGTTTAATTAGTATTGAAACAATTAGAAGGCTCAAGTTTTTCATAGTTTTTCCCATGTACAATGAACGGCGTTCGGGATACCGCTGGAGATTGATTGTACACCGTCGCGGTGATGGTATTCATCCTGATTACGTTGGTGGGGAAGTTATTGCTTCGGGCGATTTTTTTGCAAATTCTGCTGAATCCCTATCATCATCCTCTTCATTTTCTAGCTTTGCATCGCCATGGCTCCCCGACTATGAGCGCGACTATGCAATTGAGAGAAAAAAATATTCTTCTGACGATGCGAGACTCTGCCAGTTAGAAATTTCAGGTTCGATACCGCTCATGGCGACTATAGGAAAATCCACAATTTTAGCAGCTACGCTGTTGGTGATGTACTGGCCGGATCGGAGCCTGCCTAGTGGGTACCTTGAAGTTTGCGTCAGGGAGATTAACGAGTGAAACGTGATGCCAAAGTTTTGTGGGAACGTGCTTTAGGCTGGAGTTATGATCTGCCCAAGATGGACGAAGTGCCAAAGTGGCGGATTGGGTGGGCGAGTGTAAAGCCAGCCCCCAACTATTTCGATGGCGTGTATCTCGAATTGCCGCGGAGCAGTACCAGTGTTCGCGGTTTTATATTCCTAATCGGCGTTCCTGGTTTGCTTTTTCTTCTCGGAGTGACGATTTACTTGTGCTGGAATTTTTTGCATGATGGTTGGCAGCGCGATTGGTTTATGAATTCATTGGTTATAATTATTACTCCGGCAATATTAGGGGCTTTGATTCCTGATATTAAGCTTGATTTGGTTGTTCCTAGGGATGAGCCAATTCGCTTCAATCGACTTCGCCAAAAGATATATATTTATGAGTTTCGATATGATCGCATTTTCATCTTCAGCCGCAAACACTGGGGCGTCAAACCGGTCGCCTACAACTGGGACGACGTAACCGCCGAAGTCTACCGAGTCTACGCCCCCGGCCACGGCGGCCTGATCGAAAACGTCATGCTGTCGGTGCGCAACCCGGAAACCAACGAAGTCATCGACCGCGTGTTCTTCACCCACGACCTCTACCACGGCGAAGCCTACTGGGCCATCGCTCGGCTGTTCATGCAGCAAGGCCCCGAAGCCCTGCCGAAGTTCGTGCATCCACCCCGTGACTGGAACGATGACGATGGCCTGAGCCCCATGCACTGCCTGGCGCCGAAGGTTAAATGGCCAGAGGACATTGACCGTGAATCCCGCACCGCACCGTCTGAAGGAGAGGTCCGATGAAGCCTGTCGTCCTTGTAGGCCATCGACACTTCTGCCCGCTGCACGGCCCCAATCAGGTGGAAAGCGGCAGTGCCAGGTATACCTTCAATGGCCGGCCAGTTGCCAGGGTGGGGGACCGGACCACGTGTGGCGCAGTGATCGAGAGTGGCGCTGAGCATTTCCTGATCGAAGGCGCGGCCGTGGCGCGCATAGGTGATCGGACTGATCACGGCGGTGTGCTGGAAGAGGGCGATGCTGGCTGGATGCTGGATTGAGGGAACCCTGTTCGCGGGCAAGCCCGTGGCTACATCGATCGCGCTGGTTTACTGATTTGTTTGCCGGCTTGGGCGGCGACTTCCTGAGCCTGGCCGTCCCGTTGCTTGCCCTGGCGCGCCAGGCCCTCGAGTTGGGGTATCAGCATCCCCTCCGGCAAGTGCCGCCAGAACCGCCCGGGCATGTGCAGGCGTAAGGCATCGGGGTTGAGGCGGGCAGGGTTGAAGGTATGGCGGTAATAGGTGCGCCATAGCTCGGCGCCCGGGTCCTCAGCATTGTGGGCCCATTGGCGCCAGGCTTCAGGGCACTGGCGTTGGTAATCGAACGCCTGGCCGTCGAAACGTATGCCATCGCCCGGTGTAGCGATCAACCAGCGCAAACGCCCCAGCCGGTCGGCGAAGTGCGGGCTGGCACTTTGCAGAATGTCATGGGCCGGCTCGTGGTAAGCCACCAGGTCAAGCTGCAAAAGCTCAGCCAGTTCATCTGGCAGCGGCACGAAACGCACAAAGGCATGCAGGTGATGCGCCTCGCGGCTGACCTGTTTGATCCGCCGCTGCAGCTCGCTACCCAAGCGGTCACCGGCCAGCATGGCGGTGCGGTCGCCATGGGCCACGCGCCACAGCACCTCGTACAGCAGGTTCCAGCGTTGCTGGCCACGGTAGCGGGCAGCCTGTTCCAGCTGGCTTAGCAGCGCCGCCGGGACCTTGGCGCGAAAAGGGCCGGGGCCTGTTGGGGGCGTCGCTGGCACCGCCAACAAGTCAGCCATCGGCCCTTGCGACCAGGTGACCTGCGCGGGATCGATACCATGCCCCAGCAGCACCCGGGCCTGATCTCGCCAGGTGGTGAACAGGTCGTCGCAGTCGAGCGCGATCACCCCCACAACCCCATCTGCACCGGCGCTTGCGGTTCACGCAAGCGCGCCCGCAGCAGGCCACTGCGCAACTCGCCCTCGGCTGGGCGGTAGTCGCTGGTGACAATGAAAGGGCGGGCCTTGTCCAACACGCAGCGCAGCTGAATCAGGTCGTCATAGCGGATGCGTCGTTCGCGCCGCAACGCCACCAGGCGCTGCACACTGCGCAGGCCGATACCCGGAATACGCGCCAGCAACGCGGGCTCGGCGCGGTTCACGTCCAGTGGGAAGACCTCGCGGTTGGCCAGCGCCCAGGCCAGCTTGGGGTCGATGTCCAGCGCCAGGTTGCCGCTTTGGCCCAGCAGTTCGCCGGCCTTGTAACCGTAGCCACGCAGCAGGAAGTCAGCTTGGTACAGGCGGTGTTCGCGCAGCAGCGGCGGCGCGGCCAAAGGCACGCTGCCCGGGCTGTCGGGAATCGGGCTGAAGGCGGAGTAGTACACACGCTTTAGGCCATAGCCTTGGTACAGCGATTCGGCATTGCGTAGCAGGGTGCTGTCGTCGGTGCTGTCGGCGCCGACGATGACCTGGGTGCTTTGCCCAGCGGGGGTGAAGCGTGGGGCCTTGGGTTCGTTGGCCACAGCTTGTTGGCCGAGGTGGATCACGCCCATGGCCTGGCGAATGGTGTGTGCGTGTTTTTCCGGCGCCAAGCGCTTCAGGCTGGCGTCAGTGGGCAGTTCGATGTTGACGCTGAGGCGGTCGGCCAGGCGGCCGGCCTCTTCGATCAGCAGCGGGTCGGCATCAGGGATGGTCTTTAGATGAATGTAGCCGCGGAAGTTGTGTTCCTCGCGGAGCAATCGGGCCACGCGGATCAATTGCTCCATGGTGTAGTCCGCCGAGCGGATAATGCCAGAGCTCAGGAACAGGCCACTGATGCAGTTGCGCCGGTAGAAATCCAAGGTCAGGCGTACTACCTCTTCGGGGGTGAAGCGGGCGCGGGGCACATTGCTGGAGCGGCGATTTACGCAGTACTGGCAGTCGTACAGGCAGAAGTTGGTCAGTAGCACCTTGAGCAGTGATACGCAGCGGCCGTCGGGAGTATAGCTGTGGCAGATGCCTATGCCGTTGGTAGCGCCCAGGCCATCAGCGCCGCGCGAGTTGCGCTTGGGCGCGCCGCTGCTGGCGCAGGAGGCGTCGTACTTGGCGGCGTCGGCGAGGATGCCGAGTTTGGCGATGAGTTGCATGGGTCTATCCCGAATACTGATTATTCATACAGTATTTTGAGAAGGCTCCGATTGCAAGTGCCTGTGACGAATACAGCGTTAATGGTGCGCTCGGCATACCCGACTAAATCCCTCAGCTAAGCTTGTAGCTGGACTTTTCGGACAGCAGTGGGGCGTGTGTTGCCCCGCGGGAGCGAATATGACGATCACGATCAAGCCAAAGTTGGCGCTTGCGGGGTTAGTAGTGGCGTTGGGCATGCTCAATGCCCAGGCGGCAGAGCCCAACAAGGTCGATGTTTTGCTGGTAGGCGGCGGCATCATGAGCTCGACTTTAGCGGTATGGCTCAACGAACTCGAGCCGGGCTGGTCGATGCAAATGGTCGAACGCCTGGACAAGGTCGCCGAAGAAAGCTCCAACGGCTGGAACAACGCCGGCACCGGGCATTCGGCCTTGGCCGAACTGAACTACACGCCGGAAAAAGACGGCAAGATCGACATCAGCAAGGCGGTGGAGATCAACGAGTCGTTTCAGGTCACCCGCCAGTTCCTCGCCTGGCAGGTGAAGCAGGGCGTGCTGAAAAACCCGCATTCCTTCATCAACACCACCCCGCACATGAGCTTTGTCTGGGGTGACGACAATATCCGCTTTCTGAAGAAGCGCTATGAGGCGCTGCAGGCCAGCCCGCTGTTCAAGCCCATGCAGTATTCCGAAGACCCTGAGCAGATTCGCAAGTGGGTGCCGCTGATGATGGAAGGGCGTGACCCCAAGCAGAAATTAGCCGCGACCTGGACGCCGATCGGCACCGACGTCAACTTTGGCGAGATTACCCGGCAGTACGTGGGCTACCTGCAGACCCAGCCGAACTTCAACCTCACGCTCTCCACCGAGGTGCAGGCGATCACGCGTAACGGTGACGGCTCCTGGCATGTCGAGTACAAGAACCTCAAGGATGGCAATACCGCAGCCACCGACGCCAAGTTCTTGTTCATCGGTGCTGGCGGCGCGGCGCTGCCATTGCTGCAGAAGTCAGGGATAGACGAAGCCAAGGACTATGCCGGCTTCCCGGTCGGTGGTTCGTTCCTGGTCACTGACAACCCGGCCATCGCCCAACGCCATATGGCCAAAGCCTACGGCATCGCCGCCACCGGTGCACCGCCAATGTCGGTTCCGCACTTGGACACCCGCGTGCTCGATGGCAAGCACATGATCCTGTTTGGGCCGTTCGCCACCTTCTCGACCAAGTTCCTCAAGCAGGGTTCACTGCTTGACCTGTTTGCCAGTGTCAGTGTGCACAACACCTGGCCAATGGTGCGGGTTGGGGTGCGCGAGTTTGACTTGGTGCAGTACCTGGTCGGCCAGGTGCTGCAATCGGACGATGATCGCTTCGAAGCACTGCGCACCTACTTCCCCGAGGCAAAAAAGGAAGACTGGCGGCTGTGGCAAGCGGGCCAGCGGGTGCAGATCATCAAGAAAGACGAGGCGTTGGGTGGCGTGCTCAAGCTCGGTACTGAAGTGGTTACTTCGAAGGACGGCAGCATCGCCGGCTTGCTCGGCGCCTCGCCCGGCGCCTCCACCGCGCCGCCGATCATGCTTGAGGTGCTGAACAAGGTGTTCAAGGACAAGGTGGCATCCGCCGAGTGGCAGGCGAAGATCAAACAGATCATCCCGTCCTACGGCATTCGCCTGAACGACCACCCCGACCAGGTACAGCAGGAGTGGGCGTACACCAACGAGCTGCTGCAGCTTGATCCTCCGGCGAGCACCACTGCGCCCTAGTAAAACCAGCTGTCTGCCACTAAGTCGAGCCCGCCCAGGCGAAGTGGTAGACGTGGCTGGGGGCGTTGGCCTGGCACTGGCCATTGTCGGCATCGGCACCGACCACATACCACTCGGCGCGTGAGGTCTCGCCCAGCCTGCGCGCTTTGTCGGCAGTGAAGCAGCGGCCCAGTTCCGTGGCCGGGACCAAGGCGAAGGCGGTGGGGTTGTGACGTAGCCAATAGGCGGCTGCCTCCACCTTTGATTGCTCGGTGAAACCGAAGTGCACGATGGGTTGCCGGGCAAACAGCCAGTGCCCCTCACGCCAGTTGACCAGTACCAGTTCGGCGCCGCCGGTGGCGCGCGCGGCTTCACTCATCAAGGTGTCATGCGGGTTGTGGCCTTCTTTCAGGGGTTCGACGAAGCCGCGTGCGAACCACAGCGCGAACCAGGCCAAGGCCACGGCAGTGAACGCTTTGCGCCACGCTGGTCGGCGCTGTAGCCAGCGCTTGAGCAGCCACGGCAGCAGTGGTGCGATGGCTAACACCAGGCCTGGCAACGCGGGGAAGATGTAAATTTTGCGCTTGCCGCTGCTGAGGCTGAAAAACAGCAGCACCAGCGCCACCCAGCCGAGCAGCAGCAGGAAGCGCCCGTCGCGCTTTTGCAGCTGCCGGCGCCAGGCCGGTACCAGCCAGGGCAGGGCCAGCACCAGGGGCAGCCAGTACTTGGGGATGACCTTGACGAAAAAATACCAGAACGGTTCGCGATGGTCCCAGGCATTGGCATAGCGGCTGGCGGTCTGGCGCAGCAGGATTTCCGTCAGGTAGGCCAGCTCCGCCGCACCACCGCCATGGGCAATCGACGCCAGCAAAGGCACCAGCCACACCGCGCAACCGCCCAGCAGCCACACCAGGCCCAGGCTCCAGCGCCAAGCCTGGCCCGGCATGGCCACCACCCCATGCCAGCGCTGGCGCACCGCCCAGGCATAGGGCAGCAGCATCAGTGCTGGGACAAAGCCCACGCCTTTGCTGATGATGCCCAGCCCCATGGCCGCGCACGCGAGGTAGAACCAGCCCCAGGCGGGCCCCAGCAGCAGATGGCGAACCATGCCATAGAAGCCCAGCGCCACCCACAGGCACAGGAAGCTATCGATCTGCCCGGTGCGCAGGATGCTGTAGCTCTGATAGGTGGCCAGGAAAAGCAGGGCGGCGATGACGCCGATGCGCCGGTGCCACAGGCGCCGCCCGAGGTCATGTAGCACCCAGGTGATGGTTGCCGCCGACAACAGCCCAGGCAGGTACAGGGCGACCGTGGGCGAGCCGGTCAGGTGGCTGAACAGGGCCACGGTCCACATGAACAGCGGTGGCTTGTCGCCGTAGATCTCCGCTGCTCGGTGCGGGATGAACCAGTTGCCGCTCTGCAGCATTTCCAGGGCGACGCCGAGAAAGCGTTCTTCGTCCACATTCATCGGTTGGCGCCAGCCGATACCCGCGCCTACCAGCAATAGCGCGAGGGT
This sequence comes from Pseudomonas sp. Leaf58, assembly GCF_003627215.1. Taxonomy (NCBI): domain Bacteria; kingdom Pseudomonadati; phylum Pseudomonadota; class Gammaproteobacteria; order Pseudomonadales; family Pseudomonadaceae; genus Pseudomonas; species Pseudomonas sp. Leaf58. Next base: position 2,844,844 of record NZ_CP032677.1, on the reverse strand, counting down.
AATCAGGGCCAGGCGCTCGGCCCCGAGGGTGTTGAACCTTGGCACAGGCTATTCCTTCTGTTCCTGGTGGCGGGCGATCAACTGCAAGTTGCGCAGGTAAACCAGAAAGCCGAAGCTCTGGCCGATGATGAACACTGGGTCCTGGCGGTAGATGGCGTAGGCCAGCAGCAACGCACTGCCGAGCATGCTCAGGTACCAGAAGCCCACCGGGATCACGCTGCGGCGCTTGAACTCGCTGTACAGCCATTGCAGCACGAAGCGCCCGGTAAACACGGCCTGGCCGGCGAAACCGATGACCAACCAGAGCGTATCGCGGGTCATCCTTCGAGCTCCTGAGGGCGCGCATCCAGGCGGGTGCGGCGGATCAGCCACCAAACCCCGAACAGGTCGAGGATGCCAACCAGGGCGCGGTCCAGGTTGCCGTACTTGGACACCCCGGCGTGACGTGGCCGGTGGTTGACCGGGTGCACCAGCATGCGGCCGTTGTGGCGCAGGATCAGCGCCGGGATGAAACGGTGCATGTGGTCGAAATAGGGCAGGCGCAGGAAGGCCGCACGCTCGATCAGTTTCAACCCGCAGCCGGTGTCTGGCGTGGCGTCCTTGAGCAGGCGGCGGCGCAGGCCGTTGGCAAAGCGTGAGGCCCAGCGCTTGCTGGCGCTGTCGCGACGGTTGACCCGGTGCCCGGCCACCAGCTTGACGCCGCCGGCCAGGTCCTGGTTGGCACGTACCAAGGCCAGCATGCCGGGGATGTCCGCCGGGTCGTTCTGGCCATCGCCGTCCAGGGTCGCTAGCCAGCGCCCGCGAGCCGCCTGGGCGGCATGCCACAGCGAGGTACTTTGGCCTAGCGAACGCGGGTGACGAAGTATGCGCAGTTGCTTGTAACCCTGGCTTTTTAGTTGCTGCAGTACGCTTAGGGTGCGGTCGTTGCTGCCGTCATCGACCACCAGCACTTCATAGTCTTCAGCCGCCAGTGCGGTGCGTATTTCCATCAGCAGTGACGGCAGGTTGTCGACCTCGTTCTTGGCCGGAATGAGTACCGAGAGGTCCAGTGGATCTGTCATGGGGCTACCTGTGATCTTGTTGTGGTTGCGCGGATCAAACCCGGTAGAAATCCCGGTACCAGCCAACGAAGGCGTTGACGCCGTGTGCCAGCGAAGTGCCTGGGGAGTAGTTGATCCAGCGCGCCAGCGCGCCCACGTCCGCCCAGGTTTCCAGCACGTCACCGGCTTGTTGCGGCAGGTAGTCGCGCCGTGCCTTGATGCCTAAAGCCTGCTCCAGGCAGTCGACAAAGTGCAGCAGCCGTACCGGCTGGCCGCGGCCGATGTTGAACAGCTGGCAGGGCGGTTGCCCCTCGGCTGGCTGTGGCGGTTTCCGGCGCAAGCGCACGATGCTTTCGACGATGTCGTCGATGTAGGTGAAGTCACGCCCCATCAGGCCGTTGTTGTAGACCTCGATCGGCCGGCCTTCGAGCATTGCTCGGGTAAACTTGAACAGCGCCATGTCGGGGCGGCCCCAGGGGCCGTAGACGGTGAAAAAGCGCAGGCCGGTGGTTGGCAGCTGGTACAGGTGGGCATAGCTGTGCGCCATCAGCTCATTGGCGCGCTTGCTGGCGGCATACAGTGACATCGGCTGCTCGACCGGGTCGTCTTCGCGGAACGGCAGCTTGGCGTTGGCGCCGTACACCGAACTGCTGGAGGCGTAGATCAGGTGGGCGGGTGGCTGCTGGCGGCAGGCCTCAAGGATGTTGAGAAAACCCACCAGGTTGGCCTGGCCATAGGCGCCGGGGTTGTCCAGCGAATAACGCACCCCGGCCTGCGCCGCCAGGTGGATCACTTCAGTGAAAGCCTGCCCGGCGAACAGCTGTTGCAGTTCAGCTGGGTTGGCGATGTCGAGGATGTGGAAGCGGAAGTTGGCCAAGCCGAGCAACTGCTGCAGGCGCGCCTGCTTCAGCTGGACGCTGTAGTAGCCATTGAGGTTATCGATACCGACCACTTCAATGCCTGCCTCGCACAAGCGGCGGGCGAGGTGGTAGCCGATGAAGCCGGCAACGCCGGTAATCAGTACGGGCATGTTGGCTGCACCTGGCCACGGCCGATGCCGTAGTACGTCAGGCCGGCGGCGGCCATGTGTTCGGGTTCGAACAGGTTGCGCCCGTCGAACACCACCCGGTCAGCCAGCTGTTGCGGCACTTTGTCCAGGTTGAGCACGCGGTAGTCCTGCCATTCGGTGACGATCACCAAGGCATCGGCGCCATGCAGCGCATCGTCCTTGCACGGCGCCAGCAGCAAATCGGGCCGGGGGCCATAATGCCGCTGGATCTCCTCCATCGCTTGCGGGTCATGGGCCTGCACCCGCGCGCCGGCGGCCCACAGGGCTTCCAGCAGGACCCGGCTGGAAGCCTCGCGGATGTCGTTGGTATTGGGTTTGAACGACAACCCCCACAAGGCGAACACCTTGCCGCGCAGGCCGCGTGGGTAGTGGCGCTGGATTTTGCTGAACAGCCGGCCCTTTTGCTGCTGGTTAACCGACTCCACCGCGCGCAGCAGTTGAGGCTCGAAACCTTCGGCCTCGGCGCTGCGGCGCAGGGCCTGCAAGTCTTTGGGGAAGCACGAGCCGCCAAAGCCACAGCCGGCGTAGATGAAGTCGTAGCCGATGCGCGGGTCTGAGCCGATGCCGCGGCGCACCATTTCGATGTCGGCCCCCAGGTGCTCGGCCAGGTTGGCGATTTCATTGATGAAGGAGATCTTGGTCGCCAGCATGCAGTTGGCGGCGTATTTGGTCAGTTCGGCACTGCGCGCGTCCATGACCATGAGCTTTTCGCGGTTGCGGCTGAACGGCAGGTACAGCTCGCGCAGCAGTTCCACTTCGGCCGGTTCCGCGCCGCCGATGATGATGCGTTCAGGGCGCATGCAGTCGTCCACTGCCGAGCCTTCCTTGAGGAATTCGGGGTTGCTGATGACCTGGAAACGCCCGGTGTCGGCCACAGCCTGGGCGATGCGCGCCTTGATGCGCTGCACCGTGCCGACCGGCGCGGTGGATTTGTTGACGATGACCTTTGGGCCATGGGCATGTTCGAGGATGCTGTCGACCACGGCAAACACGTGCTTCAGGTCGGCGCTGCCATCGGCCTGTGGCGGGGTGCCAACGGCAATGAACTGCAACCTGGCATAGTTGGCCGCCTCCCCGGCATCGGTGGTGAAGCGCAGGCGGCCACAGGCCAGGTTTTTTTGCAGCAGCGGCGCAAGGCCGGGCTCGAAGAGCGGGCAATGGCCTTCATTAAGGGTGGCGACCCGCTTGGCGTCGACGTCCATGCACAACACCGAGTGCCCCACTTGGGCCAGGCACACTGCCTGGGTGAGGCCGACATAGCCGGTACCGAAAACCGTGACCTTCATTTAACAGCTCCTTGGCGAGAAAGCTGAAAAAAAATGTCACATTGTTGTTTAGGAATTGTGACCTACGCAGGCCGTCGTCGCTTGGGCAACAGCCCATAGCTGTTGGCGGAACCACCGACGCAAGGGGTCGGTATGGGTGCGTTGGTGCCAGATCTGCATCACCTCGACTGCAGGCAGTGCCAACGGCAGTGGGTACATGAGCAGGTCGTCATCACGTTCGGTGGCTTCGATGGCCAACGAGCGTAGGCACGTTAGCAGCAGGTCGGTGCCGCGCAGCAGGCGCGTGGGTGCGACGAAACTCGATAGGCCAGCCACGACCCGTCGGTGCTTGCCTTGCGTGTGCAATGCGCGGTCGACCAAGCCGTCAAGGTCGCCGGTGAGTGTGGTGAGCAGGTGTTCGCTGGCAAGGAAGGTGTCGAGGTCCAGGCCATTGCCCAGGCCTGGATGGCTGCGTGAGGCCAGCACTACAAAGTGCTCGCTGAGCAGCCGCTGTTGGTGGAAGGTTTCTGGCAGGTCGCTGTAAAACCCGGCAACGGCCAAGTCACAGGTGCCTTTTTCCAATTCTTCGCGGGGTAGTAGCCCGCGTGTGTTGTGGGTGACCAATGCCAGGTTCGGTGCCTGGCTGCGCAGAATCGGCAGCAGCCTGGGTAACAGTGTTTGTTCCACATAATCGGTGCTGTACAGGTGCAGGCGGGCAGGGCGGCTGAGAAAGTCCAGCCCTTCGCAGCGTTCATAAAAACCTTCCAAGCCCTCAACCAGGCGTTCTACTTCGGGCGCCAACTCATGGGCGCGCGGCGTGGGCGTGAGCCCCCTGGGCGCGCGCACGAACAAAGGGTCGCCAAACTGATGGCGCAACTTGTTGAGCTTGTGGCTGAGCGCAGGCTGGCTCAGGGCCATGCGCTGGGCGGCGAGGGTAGCGTTGCGTTCCTGGTACAGCACATGGAACAGGTACAGCAGGTTGAGGTCCTTGCTGGTGATATTCATTTTCTGGATCACAGGCATGCAGGCTTTCGAATTATCGAATCATAGCCTTGCCGTTAGTCTGTGCGCATCCCGCCAACGTCAGCGGATCGCCCATTTGCCAGATCAGGAGATTGTTGTATGACCAAAATGTCCAAGCTTGCCTTGGCTGTTGCCAGCACATTGCTTGCTGCTGGCGCCCATGCCGCGCCGAAGGGCGAGGTGCTGGTGCTGCTGTCCAGCGAGCAGCAGCTGCCGCTGCAGGATGGCAAACACTACGCCACCGGCTACTACCTCAACGAGTTCGGGGTGCCTGCCGACCAGTTGCTGAAAGCGGGCTACAAGCTGGTACTGGTTACCCCCAAGGGCAATGCCCCTCGTGTCGACCAGCGTTCGATCGACCCAAGTTACTTTGCCGGTGATGCCGCCGAGATGCGCCGGATCGAGAAGGTCGTGCAAGGCCTACCAGGTATCGACGATACGCTGTCGGTGAAAGAGGTGCTGGCGGGAGACCTGGGCCGCTATGCCGGGTTGTTCATACCTGGCGGCCACGCGCCGTTGATCGACCTTGCCAACAACCCGGACGTGGGCGTGTTGCTGCGGCACTTCCACCAGGCTGGCAAACCCACTGCGGCCATCTGCCATGGCCCCATTGCCTTGCTCTCGGCCCAGCAGGACCCGGCAGGCTACCAGTCGGCGCTGGCGCGTGGCGAAAAGCCGGCGGCCAATGACTGGTTGTACAAGGGCTACAAGATGACCATTTTCTCCGACCCGGAGGAGCAGGTATTCGAGGGCTCGCTCAAGGATCAGCGCTTGTTGTTCTACCCGGCCAATGCCATGGCGTCAGCGGGGGGGAACATGGGCTACGCCAAGGCCTGGCACCCCAACGTGGTGGTGGACCGCGAACTGATCACTGGGCAGAACCCGTTCTCCGACAAGGCGCTGGCCAAGGTGCTGTTGGAAAAATTGAGTGAGCGGGCAAAGCGCACCGATCAAGGCATCTAGACTTAAAATTGGCCTGCATTGGGTAAAAGCAAGGCAGGCCGACACCATCCAATCGACCACCGCCTCCCCGGAGCAAACGTCCCTCGTTGGCGATGGCCTTCTTGAAGAGGAGGGCAGGTCATGGACGAGGCAAGGCTTCACGACTTCATGGGCAAGCTGGTGGGCGACATGGGCGCGGCGGCGACCTTGGCCAACGTTATTCTTGGCGATGAACTGGGGTTGTATCGGGCCATGGCCGACAGCCAGCCGACCACCCCGGAGGCGCTGGCAGAAAAGACCGGCTGCCACCCGCGGCTGGTGCGCGAATGGCTGAACGCGCAAGCCGCCTCGGGCTATATGGTGCATGACAATGGCCGCTTCGTGTTGCCAGAAGAGCAGGCCATGGCCCTGGCGCTGGAGGATTCCCCGGCGTACATGGCCGGTGGCGCGTCAGTAATAGCGGCGCTGTTTCATGACAAGGACAAGCTGGTCGCCGCCATGCGCAGCGACGGCGGGCTGGCCTGGGGCGACCACCACCCGTGCATGTTCAGCGGCACCGAGCGGTTCTTCCGGCCGGGCTACCGCACCTTTCTGGTAGCTGAATGGCTACCGGCGCTGGAGGGCGTGGTGGCGAAGTTGCAGGCAGGCGCCAAGGTGGCGGACGTGGGCTGTGGGCATGGTGCTTCGACGCTGGTCATGGCCCAGGCATTTCCGGCGTCCACCTTCGTCGGCTACGACTACCATGGGCCTTCCATCACCATTGCCAACGAGCGTGCGCGCGAGGCAGGTTTGGCGCAGCGGGTGAGTTTCCAGCAGGCCAGTGCCAAGGACTACCCGGGGCATGACCATGACCTGGTGTGCTTTTTCGATTGCCTGCACGACATGGGCGACCCGGTGGGGGCCGCGAAGCATGCCTACCGCGCGTTGAAGGCCGACGGCACGGTGATGCTGGTGGAACCGTATGCCGAGGATTCGCTGGAGGGCAACCTGACGCCGGTTGGGCGTTTGTTCTATGCGGCGTCGACGTTCATCTGCACACCGAACTCGTTGTCGCAGGAGGTGGGGCTGGGGCTGGGGGCGCAGGCCGGGGAGGCGCGCTTGCGGGCGGTGTTCGAAGAGGCGGGGTTCAGCCGGTTCCGCCGGGCCACGCAAACGCCGTTCAACCTGATTCTGGAGGCCCGTAAGTAGAGGCCGGGCCTGCGAAAGCAGAAGGGGCGCCTTATTGGTGCCCCTTCTGTTGTGCTGCTTAGGCTTCAGCGTCCCACGGACGATCGCCTTTTTCATCTTTGACGCGGGTCGGCAGGCCCATCACGTCCAGCGCCTTGAGGAACGGCTCGGCGGGCAGCTCCTCGACGTTGACCATGCGCTTGGCATCCCACTCGCCACGGGCAACCAACAGGGCGGCAGCCACTGGCGGTACACCGGCGGTGTAGGAAATACCCTGGCTGTCGGTCTCGGCGTAGGCTTCTGCGTGGTCGGCCACGTTGTAGATGAACACTTCGCGCGGCTGGCCATCCTTGGTGCCTTTGACCAGGTCGCCGATGCAGGTCTTGCCGGTGTAGCCTGGGGCCAGCGAGGCTGGGTCGGGCAGCACGGCCTTGACCACTTTCAGCGGTACCACTTCCAGGCCTTCGGCAGTTCTCACCGGTTGCTCGGAGAGCAGGCCAAGGTTTTTCAGCACGGTGAACACGTTGATGTAGTGCTCGCCGAAGCTCATCCAGAAGCGCACGTTCGGCACGTTGAGGTTCTTCGAAATCGAGTGAACTTCGTCGTGGCCGGTCAGGTACAGGTTTTGCGAACCCACCACTGGCAGGTCGTCGGTACGCTTGACCTCGAACATGCTGTTGCTGGTCCACTGGCTGTTCTGCCAGCTCCACACTTGCCCGGTGAACTCGCGGAAGTTGATTTCCGGGTCGAAGTTGGTGGCAAAGTACTTGCCATGCGAACCGGCATTGACATCGAGAATATCGATCGAGTCAATCTGGTCGAAGTATTGCTGCTGCGCCAGTTTGGCGTAGCTGTTCACCACACCCGGGTCGAAACCGACACCGAGAATGGCGGTAATGTTCTTTTGTTGGCACTCTTCGAGGTGTTTCCACTCGTAGTTGCCGTACCACGGCGGGGTTTCGCAGATTTTGCCCGGCTCTTCGTGGATGGCGGTGTCCAGGTAGGCCACGCCGGTATCGATGCAGGCGCGCAGCACCGACATGTTGAGAAACGCAGAGCCCACGTTGATCACGATCTGCGATTCGGTCTCGCGGATCAGTGCCTTGGTGGCCTCGATATCGAGGGCGTTGAGCGAGAAGGCTTGGATATCGGCGGGTACCTTGAGGCTACCCTTGGCCTTGACGCTGTCGATGATGGCCTGGCATTTGGAGATGTTCCGTGACGCGATAGCGATACGACCCAGTTCGTCGTTATGCTGCGCGCACTTGTGGGCCACCACCTTGGCGACACCTCCTGCACCAATGATAAGAACGTTCTTCTTCAATTTACCTTTTGCTCCTTACTTGGTAAGCCGGTCTTACGACAGGCTGGAAACGTAGTCTTCAAAACCGAACTCGCGGACCACTTCGACGCTGCCGTCGAGTTGCTTGACCACGATGGAAGGCATCTTCAGACCGTTGAACCAGTTTTTCTTGACCATGGTGTAACCCGCCGTGTCGATGAACGACAGGCGATCGCCAATGGCCAGCGGACGATCGAATTGGTATTCGCCGAAGATGTCACCAGCCAGGCACGATTTGCCGCAGACCATGTAGGTGTGCTCGCCATGGTTGGGGGCCATCTTGGCATTGAGGCGGTAAATCAGCAGGTCGAGCAGGTGCGCTTCGATCGAGCTGTCGACCACGGCCAGGTGCTTGCCGTTGTACAGGGTGTCGAGCACAGTGACTTCCAGCGAAGCACTGTTGGTGATGGCGGCTTCGCCGGGCTCCAGGTATACCTGCACGCCGTACTGTTCCGAGAAGGCTTTAAGGCGCGCGCAGAAGGCGTCTACCGCATAGTCTTCACCGGTGAAGTGAATGCCGCCACCCAGGCTGACCCAGTCAACCTTGTGCAACAGGTGGCCGAAGCGCTCTTCGATATGCGTGAGCATCTTGTCGAACAGGCCGAAGTCACCGTTCTCGCAGTTGTTGTGGAACATGAAGCCAGAGATCTGCTCGATCACCTGTTCGATCTTTGCCGGGTCCCATTCGCCCAGGCGGCTGAACGGGCGCGCCGGGTCGGCCAGCAGGTAGTCGGAGCTGCTGACCTGTGGGTTGACGCGCAGACCACGGACTTTGCCTTCGGACTGTTCGGCGAAGCGCTGCAGTTGGCCGATCGAGTTGAAGATGATCTTGTCGCAGTTCTCAAGCATTTCCTCGACCTCGTCGTCGGCCCAGGCCACGCTGTAGGCATGGGTTTCGCCGGCGAACTTCTGGCGGCCGAGCTTGAGCTCGAAGAGGGACGACGAGGTGGTGCCGTCCATGTACTGCTGCATCAGGTCGAAGACCGACCAGGTGGCAAAGCACTTGAGGGCCAGCAACGCTTTGGCACCGGAGTGTTCGCGCACGTAGGCGATCTTCTCCATGTTGCTGAGCAGCTTGGTTTTATCGATGAGGTAATACGGCGTCTTGATCATTTAAGGCCCCCGGCCAGGCCGGCCAAAAAAAGGACACGCATTGTGCCTTCACTTGCCGCATACCGAAAGGGTGGGATACGCATTTCGTCAGGGTTGCTGACATTGCGAGGGGGTTTTCCGGTTGCGACGGGCTCAGTAGAACAGCGGCATGTGACTATCGTAATCACCGGCAGTGGGCAGCAAGGAGAATCCGATGAGCTACGTTGTGCATGGGATGGCACGGGCTGCGCCCGTGTTCGCGGGTGAACCCGCTCCTACAAGGATTGCGCCGGCTTCGAGTGCTGTGCAACCCGATGGGCGCCCTATGAGAGCGGGTTCACCCGCGAAGAGGCCGGTACAGGCAACCTCAATCGACCTGCTTCAACCACGCCCGGATCTGCTCCAGCGTCGCTGTAGCCCCGCCACACACCACCACCAGCACATTCTGGTAGTTCGCCAGGGCGCCGGGGGCATACGCCAATGCCAGCGCCGCCCCGCACGCCGGCTCTACCAGCACGCGATGGTCCAGCAAGAACCGCTCGCAGGCTTCCAGCGCCGCGCGGTCGGTGACCAGATGGCTACGCACCGGGTGCTGCTGCACGCACACCAGCGCCTGATCGGCGACACGCTTGGCCCCCAGTGATGTCGCCACCGAGGCGATGCGTTCGAGTTCCGCCGAATGCCCGGCCTGCATGGCCGCATGCAGCGATGCCGCGCCCTCGGTCTCCACCGCCAGCACTGGCACATCGCCCCAGCCGTTGCGCTGCAGCCCCTCGACCACGCCGCTGAGCAAACCGCCACCACCCACCGACAACACCACGGCATCCGGCTTTACGCCAGCCTCGGCAACTTCATCCACCAGGCTGGCATGCCCGGCCCACAGCAGCGGGTCGTCGAACGGGTGGATAAAGGCGTCATCCGCGCCGACCAGGGTTTGCGCCAGGGTGTTGGCCTCTTGCCAGGAGCTGCCGTGCACCACCACCTTGGCGTCTTCCAGGCGTAGCAGCTGCTTGGCCCGCTCGGTGGTGGTCTCGGGCACTACCACGGTCACCGGCACGCCCAGCTTGCGCCCGGCATAGGCCACCGCCAGGCCGGCGTTACCACCCGAGGAGGAAACGAAGTGCCGCGCGCCACGGGCATGGTGCACTTCGCAGGCGTGGCCCACGCCACGCAGCTTGAACGAGCCGCAGGGCTGCAGGGCATCGAGCTTGAGCCAGATGTTGCGGCCTGCGGCCAGCGACAGCGGGCGGGATTCGAGCAGGGGGGTATGGATATGCAAGGTCATTGCTGGGCTCCGCGCAGTTGTTCGAGGTAGTTGTAAATGGTGTAACGGGTCACGCCCAAGGCGCTGGCAGCCTTTTCCACGCCGCCCTTGACGATGAACAGGCCGCGCTCCTGCATCACGCGCACGGCCTCGACCTTGGCCTGCTTGTTCATCCGCCCCTGGCCACTGCGCTGCAGTGAGGCCTGGATGATCTCGTTCATCAACAGTTCCATGTCAGCGGGCTCATCGACGCTAGGTGCGACGCCCAGCGGTTGGAACTGCTGGAGAAAACTCATGGCCGCGTCCAGGCCGGTAACGTCGGTGTTGATACAGAGGCTGGCAAAGGGGTGGCCGCTGCTGTCACGGAAGATTGCCGTGGCGCTGCGTAAGCTGCGGCCCTTGAGGGTGGTGGGGTAGTCGGGCAGCACGACCGGCTCGCCGCCATGCTGGTCGGCAGAGGCCTGCAGCAGTGCCTTGAAACCCTGGTCCTGTTCGGGGGCCGCGAGGATTGGGCTGCCGACGCTGCGGCCAGAAAGATGGCCGTTGACGATCGCCACCACGGAGTGCTCTGGGTGGTCGAGGTCATGCAGGAGGATTTCCATGTTGCGCGCGGCAACGCTGCCCAAGGCCTGGATGGCGGCTTTGAGCACGGTGAGGGTGAGCTGGCGTTCTTCACGGGGAGTAATGGGCATGGCAAATCGCGCATATCAACATTTTGTGTATTTTTACACGTTAAGTTGAATTTCGCGATTTACTTTTTCAGGCCCATTCGCGGGCCAGCCCGCTCCCACAGGTACTCTAGCAGCCCGGTGGAGTACCTGTGGGAGCGGGCTTGCCCGCGAATGGGCCGCAAAGCGGCCCCTGTAAAACTCAGCCCAAGGCTGGGGTGCGCGGTGGGATCATCCGTCGCGAACCGGTGGCTTCAAAGGCCGCACCAAAGCTCAGCAGCGCGTTGTCGCTGTAAGCCCGGCCAGCAAAGGTCAGCCCCACCGGCATGCCGATATCGGCCATCACGCCCATCGGTACGGTCACGGTTGGCACGCCCAGGTGACGGATCGCCAGGTTGCCGTTGGCCACCCAGATACCGTTGCTCCAGGCGATGTCCGCCGATGCCGGGTTGACGTCGGCATCCGCCGGGCCCACGTCGGCCACGGTGGGGAACAGCACCGCGTCCAGGCCCAGGTTGTCCATCCAGTCTTCCAGGTCCAGCTTGCGGGTCTGCTCCAGGCCGCGCAGGCCGTCGGGCAGGGTCTCGATCTGGTCCCAGGTCTTCAGGCCACGCTTGGCCATGTTGACGTACTCGTCCATGCCAGCGGCCAGGTCGTCCTCACGGTTGGGCAGGGTACCCGGGTCGTGGGGGAAGATTTGTGGGCCATCGACATCGGCCAGGCGGTTAAGCTTGGGATCGTTGTTGGCCCGCAGGAAGTCGTCGAAACCCCAACCCGACAGCTCCCACAGCTCATCATGCAGGAACTCTTTGCTGACGATGCCACGGTTGTACACGGTCGGTGCGCCTGGGCGGTCGCCCTCGCAGTTGGACACCAACGGGAAGTCCACTTCCAGCACTTCGGCGCCGGCCGCCTCCAGGGCCTGGCGTGCCTGCTGCCACAGGTCGATCACCGTAGCGCGGGTGTTGATGCGTTGGCCGGTTGGGCCGCCGATGCCGGGTTTTTCTGAGGTACCAGCCTCGGCATCAGCGTTGATGTACATGCGTGGCACGCCAAAGCGCTTGCCCTTGAGCGCGCTGGCATCCACCGCCAGGTCCAGGTACGAAGCCGGGCGCACCTCGGATGCCGCGGGGATGGGTACCCAGGGTTGCAGGCGCCACAGGTCGCCGCGCTTGTCGGCGTCATCGGCTACCACCACGTCGAGGATTTCCAGCAGGTCGGCCATGGTGCGGGCAAACGGCACCACCACGTCCATGGTGGGCGTCAGCGGCCAGTTGCCACGTACCGAGATCACCCCGCGCGACGGGGTGTAGGCACACAGGCCGTTGTTGGAAGCCGGGCCACGGCCGCTGGACCAGGTTTCTTCGGCCAGGCCGAAGGCGCTGAAGCTGGCGGCGGTGGCGGTACCAGCACCGTTGGACGAGCCGGAGGCGAAGGGCGCAGTCAGGTAGTTGGCGTTATACGGGCTTTCGGCGCGGCCATACACGCCACGCTGCATGCCACCGTTGGCCATGGGCGGCATGTTGGTCTTGCCCAGGCACACGGCGCCGGCGGCGCGCAGGCGTTCGATGGTAAAGGCGTCGCGCTGGGCCACCAGGTCCTTGAAGGCCGGGCTGCCGGAGGCAGCGGTCAGGCCTTTGACCAAGTAGCTGTCCTTGGCGGTGTAGGGGATACCGTCCAGCGGGCTCAATACCTGGCCTTTGGCGCGGCGGGCGTCGGATGTCTCGGCTTCGTTCAGCGCCTCTGGGTTACGCACCACCACGGCGTTCAGGGCCGTGGCGGTGTCGGCGCCATCGTAGGCGTCGATACGCGCCAAGTAGGCCTTGACCAGCTCGACCGCCGTCGTGCGGCCCGACTCGAGCGCATCGCGCAGCTCGGCAATGGAAACCTCGGTTACCTCGATCATGCGTTCACCAAAAAATTGTGCAGGTGGGGGCTAATGCGAGGAGTGTACAAGAAGGGCTTGACGGGCGCAGGCTTGCGCGGGGGCAAATGGTTTTATGCAGGCGGGCATTGTCGGGGCCTGCTGAAGGCATGAGCGGCCCCGATTGCGCTCAGTCCAAGTCCGCTGCTACATGCCGCTCCGGTACCTGGCTGGCCTCATCGCCCCAGGTCCGGTTCACCCGGGTACCGCGTTGCACCGCCGGGCGCAGGGCAATCTCCTCGGCCCAGCGCTGCACATGCGGGTACTCGTCCACCGCCAGAAACTCCGCCGCACCATACAGGTTGCCGCGCACCAACTGGCCGTACCACGGCCACACGGCGATGTCGGCGATGCTGTATTGCTCGCCGCCCAGGTAGCGGCTTTCGGCCAGGCGACGGTCGAGTACATCCAGCTGACGCTTGGCTTCCATAGTGAAACGGTTGATTGCGTATTCGAACTTTTCCGGCGCATACACATAGAAGTGGCCAAAGCCACCGCCCAAGTAAGGTGCCGCGCCCATTTGCCAAAACAGCCAGTTCAGGCTCTCGGTACGTGCAGCCGGCGACTGGGGCAGCAGAGCGCCGAATTTTTCCGCCAGGTACAACAGGATCGAGCCCGACTCGAACACCCGCACCGGCGGTTCGACGCTGCGGTCGAGCAGGGCGGGGATCTTCGAGTTGGGGTTGACCTGGACGAAGCCGCTGGAAAACTGGTCGCCCTCGCCAATGCGGATCAGCCAGGCATCATATTCGGCGCCTTGATGGCCCAGCGCGAGCAGCTCTTCGAGCGCAATGGTGACCTTGACACCATTGGGCGTGGCCAGGGAGTACAGCTGCAGCGGGTGCTTGCCCAGCGGCAAGTCCTTGTCGTGCGTGGGGCCAGCAACCGGGCGGTTGATGCTGGCGAACTGGCCGCCGGACGCTGCGTCGTTGCGCCAGACCTTGGGTGGCACGTAGGCAGGCTTGCTCATGCATGAGTCTCCTTCAATGGCGCGAAACGGTCACGTAAAGACGTCGACCTACATCTATGCCACGGGTTCGGCAAAAAGCGCAATTGCATAACACGCCGGCGCAAAACACATGACCATGGTTTCATCCAGGTTTCATCCGGCCCACGCCAGGGCGGTTCTATGCTGGGCTACTGATTGCCCTGCACGGAATTGCCGGCAGATGAAAATCCCTTGCCGTGTGTTGGCGCTTGCCCTGCTCGGCGGCCTGCTGGCCCAGGCCGACGCCGCGCCGCGGGTCGCCGGCCTGCACCACATGACCCTGGCCGACCCGGTCGATGCCCGCCCGATGCAAGCGCTGGCGTTTTACCCGGCCGTTGGCGAACCCCGCAGCCGCCGCCTGGACGGTTATCCAATCGTCGTGGCCGAAGAAGCGCCCGTGGCCATGGGGCAGTTCCCGTTACTGGTAGTGTCCCACGGCAATACCGGTAGCCCGCTGGCTTTGCATTACTTGGCAACGTGGCTGGCGCGGCAGGGTTTTGTCGTGGTGGCGGTGGTGCACCCTGGGGACAACGCCCGCGACCACAGCCGCTTGGGCACCCTCAGCAACCTCTATGGCCGGCCGCTGCAAATCAGTGCAGCCATCACCGCCGCTCGCGATGACACCTTGCTGGGGCCCTACCTGAGCGATGGCAAGGTGGGGGTGATCGGCTACTCGGCGGGGGGTGAAACGGCGTTGATCCTGTCGGGTGCACGCCCCGACCTAGACCGCTTGCGCCGGTACTGCCTGGATCGCCCAGAAGACGCCGACGCCTGCAAAACCCACGGTGTACTGATTGCCGACCGCAGCGAACTGGCGCCGGTGGCTGACCCACGGGTGGGCGCGGTCATGCTGATGGCGCCGCTAAGTTTGCTGTTTGGGCGCCATGCCTTGGCCGGCGTGCAGGTGCCGGCGCTGATCTATAGCGGCGACAGCGACCAGCTGGTGGCGGTGGACCGGAACGCCGAAGCCTTGGCGCGCAAGCTGCCGGTCACGCCAGACTACCGCCGCTTGGCCGGCGCCGGGCACTTCGTGTTCATGGCCCATTGCGATGCCGAGCAGTACGCGCGGATGCCGGCGCTGTGCAAGGACGCCGAAGGCGTGGATCGCCGCCATATCCACCATTCACTGCAACGCGAAACCGCGGCGTTCTTCAGCCAGGCGCTGGGCGCGCCGCAGCCGGCCGAGCGTTCAGCGGCGACCAGCGCGCCGCGCCAGCAACAGCGTTAGGCCTACACCGGCCAGGGCCAGCAGCGCCGCCACACAGAAGATCGAGGCATAGCCCAAGTGTGCGGCCACTGCACCCATCACCGGCCCAGCGACAGCCAGGGCCAAGTCGAAAAATACCGCGTAGGCGCCCAGCCCCGCGCCGCGGCTGCTGCTGGGCACCTGCTTGATCGCCTCCACCCCCAGCGCCGGGTACACCAGCGACAACCCAAAACCGGTAAGCCCCGCGCCGACCAGCGCTAATGGCGGCGATGGCGCTAGCCACAGCAGGCTGAGGCCAAGCACTTCGGTGGCCATGCACGCGACCGCCACGGTGTAACCACCAAACCGGTTGACCGCGTTGACGAATAGCAACCGCGAAATGATGAAGCACACACCGAACGCGCTTAGGCACCAGGCCGCGCCGGCCCAGCCGCGCTCCAGGTAATACAGAGTGACGAAGGTGGTCAGGGTGCCATAGCCAATCGAAGCCAAGGTTAGCCCTAAGCCACAGGGCGCGACCCGGCCGAATGCCGACCAGAAGGGTAGGCGCTCGCCGCGCACTACCACTACGTCAGGCCGCTTGCGCAGTACCAGCAAAGCGAGCAGCGCCAGCACCAGTAATGTCGGCCCCAGCACGCTGAAGTCCAGCCCGTCCACAGCCAGTACGCCCACGGGGGCGCCAATGGCGATGGCGCCATAGGAGGCAATACCGTTCCAGGAAATTACCCTGGCGGTGTGTTCGGGGCCGACCTGGTTGATGCCCCAGCTCAGCGTGGCCACGCCAATCAACCCCTGGGCGATGCCCAGCAGCACGCGCCCGCCGAGCAGCAGTGCCAGACTCAGCAGCGGTAGGGGCAAGGTCCAGGCCGAAAACAGCGTCAACACCCCGCAGCCGGCAATCCCCAGCAGGCCGAAGCGAATGGCCCGTTTGCCGCCCAGGCTATCTGCCACTCGCCCGGCAAACGGGCGGCTGAGCAGGGTAGCCAGGTATTGCAGGCCAATGGTCACCCCAGCAACCACCGCGCCAAACCCCAGCTGGTCGTGCACATAGCTGGGCAGCACGGCAATCGGCAGGCCGATGCAGAGGAAGGCAATAAAGGTGTAGAAAACGATCGACAGGATCTGCAGGGTGATGCGCTGCGTGTTGCTGGCGGGGGAGGGTTGTTGCGCGGTCATGGGCTCGTTCGCGGGCGGGCGGTTGGGCGTGGTCCCATCATGGCCGTAGCGCGAAGGAAATGAAAGCAGGCTAACGAATTATTCGTTGGGGGAGTGTCAGCGTGTGAAATTGGCGCTAGGTTCTTCGCGGGCTCGCCCGTTCCCACAGGTACTTGATGGGCTTTAGAACCAGTGAAATTACTGTAGGAGCGGGTTTACCCGCGAAGAGGCCGGCCCGGCCACGCCAATGGCCGGGCCTTACCCTTCAATCAGACCAACACGCCCTGGCTACGCAGGTAATCGTCGTAGGTGCCGCTGAAGTCCACCACACCATCAGCCGACAGCTCGATGATGCGCGTGGCCAGCGACGACACGAACTCACGGTCGTGGCTGACGAACAGCAGGGTGCCCGGGTAGTTTTCCAGCGCCAGGTTCAGCGCTTCGATCGATTCCATGTCCAGGTGGTTGGTCGGTTCGTCCATCACCAGCACGTTCGGCTTTTGCAAGATCAGCTTGCCGAACAGCATGCGGCCTTGCTCACCACCAGAGATCACCTTCACCGACTTGAGGATCTCGTCGTTGGAGAACAGCATGCGCCCGAGGGTGCCGCGGATCACCTGCTCGCCGGAGGTCCACTGGCCCATCCAGTCGAACAGGGTCATGTCGTCTTCGAAGTCGTGGGCGTGGTCCTGGGCGTAGTAGCCCACTTCGGCGCTGTCGGTCCACTTCACCGAGCCCGCATCCGGGGTCATCTCGCCGACCAAGGTGCGCAGCAAGGTGGTCTTGCCAATACCGTTGGGGCCGATGATCGCTACGCGCTCGCCCGCTTCGACGGTTATGTCGAAGTTTTTGAACAGCACCTTGTCATCGAAAGCTTTTGCCATCTTCTCGACGACCACAGCCTGGCGGTGCAGTTTTTTGTTTTGCTCGAAGCGAATGAACGGGCTGACACGGCTGGATGGCTTGACCTCGGCCAGCTGGATCTTGTCGATCTGCTTGGCACGCGAAGTCGCCTGCTTGGCCTTCGAGGCGTTGGCCGAGAAGCGGCTGACGAAGGTTTGCAGTTCGGCGATCTGGGCTTTTTTCTTGGCGTTGTCCGACAGCAGTTGCTCGCGCGACTGGGTGGCCGCGGTCATGTACTCGTCATAGTTGCCCGGGAACAGGCGCAACTCGCCGTAATCCAGGTCGGCCATGTGGGTGCAGACGCTGTTGAGGAAGTGCCGGTCGTGGGAAATGATGATCATGGTGCTGTTACGCGCCGTGAGGATCGTTTCCAGCCAGCGAATGGTGTTGATGTCCAGGTGGTTGGTGGGTTCGTCGAGCAGCAGCACGTCCGGGTCCGAGAACAGTGCCTGGGCCAGCAGCACGCGCAGCTTCCAGCCTGGTGCCACTTCGCTCATCGGGCCGAAGTGCTGTTCCAGCGGAATACCCAGGCCCAGCAGCAGTTCACCGGCACGGGATTCGGCGGTGTAGCCGTCCATTTCGGCGAATTCGGTTTCCAGCTCGGCGACGGCCATGCCGTCTTCTTCGGTCATTTCTGGCAGCGAGTAGATGCGGTCGCGCTCGGCCTTGACCTTCCATAGCTGGCCGTGACCCATGATCACCGTGTCGATTACGGTGAATTCCTCGTAGGCGAACTGGTCCTGGCGCAGTTTACCCAGGCGGGTGTTCGGCTCGAGCATGACCTGGCCACCGGACGGTTCCAGGTCGCCGCCGAGGATTTTCATGAAGGTCGACTTGCCGCAACCGTTGGCACCGATCAGGCCGTAGCGGTTGCCGTTGTTGAATTTGACGGAAACGTTTTCGAACAGCGGCTTGGAGCCGAACTGCATGGTGATGTTAGCGGTGGAGATCAAAGGGCTTACCTATCAGTAACTTACGACGCTGGGCTTTCAGCTGATACCGATTTGATACCAATCTTGAGTTTTTCCAGCTCGCTCCAGTTGGAGCTTGAGTTAAGCCAACGGGCATGCGTCGACAGCAGCATCTGCACGCTGTGACCCAGCTGTTGGGCGATAAATGCGGGGTTGAGGCCGGACATTACGCACATTGTCGCATAGGTATGACGGCAGTTGTATGGGGTCGACGCCTGATCCCCAATTCATTCAGCACCGGTACCCACTGTTTTTGCAGACCGGAGGTCTGTTTCACGTACTCGGAGTTCTTGGAAGGCGGGAGCAGGAACGGTGTTTCGGTCACCACTCCCTTCCTATCCCTGCGGCGGTCCGCGTAATGCCCGGCGAACTGGATCGCGTGCAAAGCCCGTCTTCCTTGTCGAACCACATCATGCGGCTGGCGCTGCAGGGGGCCAGCACTTTGGCTGCGGCGCTCACGGCATCAGCTTCTTTGGCACCTGGACGGTATCTCCGGGCGTGACCGATTCACACCCAAAGCGCCAGCAGTGCCGCTGCCAGTGCAGGGGGCGTCACCAGCAGCCCCAGGCGCAAAAAGTGCCAGGCGCTGACATGCTCCCCTTCGCGACGGATCGCCACCAGCCACAAAAGGGTGGCCAGGGATCCGGTAATCGACAGGTTCGGCCCTAGGTCGACGCCGATTAGCAGCGCAGCGGTCGCCTGCTGCGGCAGCGCCACTAGCGAACCCATGGACCCGGCTATCAGCCCAGTCGGCAAGTTGTTCATCAGGTTGCTGGCGATGGCCACGCCTACGCCGCCCACCCAACTGGCCCTGATCGGCGACTCTGCTGCCAGGGTGGCCAGCGCCTGGGCAAGCCGCACGATCAGGCCGGTTTGGGCGACAGCTTCTACCAGTATGAACAAGCCCGCCACCAGCGGTAGCACGCCCCACGCCACATGGCGCAGTACCGGCATCGGGCTGCGCCGTTGGCGTAAGTGGATCAGCGCTGTGGTCGCCACGCCGGCACAGAACGTCGGTAGGCCGAGTGCCCGGTCCAGCGCGGAGGCCCCCAGCAGCAAAGTAGCGGTGAGCGCGATGCCCACTGCGCATAGGCGGGCGCCTGGAGACAGCGGCTGGGTATCCACATTCAGCGTCAGCGGTTTGCGGAGCTGCCGGCGCTGGGTCAGGCGCAGCACTAGAAAGGTCAGCGCGATCGCCACAAGCGATGGCAGGCTGAACTGCCGCAGCCAGTCCAGTAGCGGGGGCATCTGGCTGCCGAAGACTACCAGGTTGGCTGGGTTGGAAATCGGCAGCACGAAACTGGCGGCGTTGGCGATGAAGGCACAGATGAACAGGTAGGGCAAAGGCTCGGCCTTGGCAGCCTTGCACGCTGCATATACCGCAGGGGTCAGCACAACCGCTGTTGCATCGTTGGACAGGAATACGGTGACCAGCGTGCCCACCAGAAATACCAGGTCGAACAGCCGTTGCCCCGAACCCCGGGCGTGGCGGACCGCGTAGCGGGCTAGCCAGTCGAACAGCCCCTCCTGGCGTGCAAGCTCGGCCAGCACCATCATGCCTACCAGGAAGAGGTACACGTCGCCACCTTCGGCCACTGCCGCTAGAGCGCTGCGCGGTGTGATCAGGCCTAGGCCAATCAGTAGCAGCGCACCGCCCATGGCCCAGACGTATTCCGGTATCCGCCATGGGCGCAGGATGACTCCGCAGGTCGCCAAAGCGGCTAGCAGCCAGATAATCGAAGCGTTTTCGCTGAGAGGCATGAGGCGTTCAGGTTCCGGCAGGGGTCGGCAGGGGCGATGGTGTGACGCGGGGGTGAGTCTCGGGCAGCGCCATCAGCACGAGTACGAATGCGACCGAGGCAATGCCGGCCAAGGTCAAGAATGCAGCATCGTAGCCGGCTACTTGAACAACCAACCCTGCAATCCCAGGGCTGAGCGCAGCGCCCAGCCCGAACACCGCCGCCAGCGCGCCGAGGCTGACATTGAAGCGCCCGGTGCCTTCGGTCAAGTCCTTGACCACGATCGGGAACAACGCACCGAAGATGCCCGCGCCGATTCCGTCGAGTAATTGCACGCCAACCAGCCAGAATGGATTGTCGGACGCCACGTACAGGGCTCCGCGCAGCGGCAAGATGAAAAAGCCGGCCAGAAGGAACGGCCTGCGCCCCCAAGTCTCGGCCTTTGCACCTACCAGCAGCGCCATCGGCACCATCACCAACTGCGCTGCGACGATGCAGGCGGATGTGAGCGGGGTGGCCAAGCGCAGGTCGACTTGCGACAGCTTCTGGCTCACCAGCGGCAGCATCGCCGCGTTGGCCAAGTGGAACAAGGCGCAGCACACAGCGAACACCAAGAGCGTGCGGTTGTGCACAAGGACCTTGAGCTGGGCAAGGTTGTGATCATGACCCGGACCATGGGCAAGGCCGCGAGCCAACTGGTGGTCGATGGCCGCTGCCGGCACACGCCCCATCGCCACGATACTGGCTACGGTCATAACCGCCATGAGATAGAACACCACCGCCGGGCCGAACAGGTACGCCAAGCCACCGGCCAGCAATGCTGAGCAGGCATTGCCCGCGTGGTTGAAAGTCTCGTTGCGGCCCACCCTACGAGTGAAGGCCTTGGGGCCGGCGATGCCTAGCGAGATAGCGGCAATCGCCGGCGCGAACAGCGAACCTGCTAGGGCACCGACCGTCTGGGTTAAGGCCACCCCGCCGAACGACGAAATCCACGGCAGCAGCAGGCAGCTGCCAGTCACCAGTACGGCGGCGATTACCACCACCGCGTGCTTGGCCGTCGTGCGGTCGATCAAGGCTCCAGCCGGCGTTTGCGCCACCAGTGCAGCGATGCCTGCCAGGCTCATCACCAGGCCAATGCTTGCCGGCTGCCACTGGTGCACGGCAAGCAGGTAGATGGCGAGGTAGGGCCCGAGGCCGTCGCGCACATCAGCCAAAAAGAAGTTCAGCCAGTCGAGGGCGCGGTCGTGTGAGGCGGGACGACTTGAGTGTTCCAAGAATGCAGTCTCTGAAAAGCCAGGGGGGCGCGATCGGCAGCTACCGCACCGATGCTGGTGGTTGGGGAATGGAAGGGGCGTAAGCGGGTTCGCGATGAGCCCGGGGTTCATCCTAAGCATGAGGCACAGGGTTGTGGCGGATGTCGTACTGACGGCATTCACGGATATTCAGCGCCTTTAGCGCCGATTTGAATTGACGGATTGTAACACTTGGCTCGGTGTTCGGCGGCAGGCGTGATCAAGCCTGGCGGCGCCGCCTTCGCCGGTGAGGCGTGCACTGGTGGCAATTTGATTTCATTTGGGCTATTGGTTGTGATTCCAGACCAGTGAGTTGAATTCCCGATGGACCGCGAGCCAACAAATCAGGAAGTCGCAGCAGTTGTCGGAATTGAAGAGAGCCAGGTTGAAAAGTACCGGCAGGACGCTTTGTTGCTGGGCGACGGGTCCTGGCTTGTCAACTTTTCCTACGACATGCCGCGAGAGCTGCGGCACAGCTTCACCGGAAGCTTCACGGCGGTCGTCGCCTGCGTTGCGTCTGATGTAGACGCTCGCTCAGTCGACTGAGGTGCTCATCGGTGCGCCTGGCCGGGGAGGCGTTCCCCCGCCATTGCCAGATGCGCCATGGTGGCAATTGGATTTTGAATAGGGTATTACGGGTGGCCGGCAGGAAGCCGGATCAAAAGGAATTTGAAATGCACTACACCGCCATAGGGCCGTTCGAGATCACACTCAATCCGGAATCTCGTCCCGGTCGATCGGTAGCCGTATTCGTCAACCGATTTGAGATGTCCCTATGAAACCCAACCCGCCAATCGATAACGTATTACGCGTCGCGTTGGTTACAGGGTCCACTTCCGGTATTGGCGCAGCCATTGCACGCGTGCTAAGCCAGGCAGGCTATGCGGTGGTGCTTCATTCGCGAAGTTCTGCGGAGACGGGACGCGCTATGGTTGCCGAAATGAAGCAGGCTGTTTACGTGCAAGCTGATCTGGCATTCGAAGCTGACAGGGTCAGGCTTATTAACGAGGCGATCGCCGCGTGGGGGCAGCTCGACGTATTGGTCAATAACGCCGGTATTAGCAAAGTTATTCCGCACCGCGACCTTGGCTCGGCCAACTCGACGGTGTGGCGCGAACTTAACGAGGTTAATGTCGTGGCGCCGTTCCACCTGGTCGCATTGGCCGAGTCGGCACTGCGCGATGCCGCCCGTTACCGTCGAGCAGGTTGCGTAGTGAACATCAGTTCGCATGCTGGTATCCGTCCTAAGGGGGCATCGATTCCTTATGCGGTAAGCAAAGCTGCGCTGAATCACATGACCCGCTTGCTCGCGGTATCGTTGGGGCCAGAAATTCGCGTAAACGCTGTGGCGCCTGGCTTGGTCGACACGCCTCTGACCGCAGGGTGGACAGAAGCGCAAGAAATGTGGCGAACTCGCGCACCTATGCGCAGGGCGGCTAGCCCAGACGACATCGCAAAAGCTGTGGTAATGCTGGTCGAGTCGGACTACTTGACGGGCGAGATACTCCTTTCAGACGGCGGGTTGAATCTGACCTAGGCCTTCTCGTTTTTTACGATCGACCCGTTCCGCAAGCGGCATGGCGTCTTTGTGTTTTCAACCCATAGCTGCCCTTCGTCCATCTGAGACCCTGAAGTTTTTGGTAAGGCGCTCTTTTAATGTGTACTGTATTTATGTACAGTTATTTTTTATGGGAGAAAGCCATGCTTAAGGGTAGCTGCTGCTGCGGAGCGGTGAGGTTCTTGGTGTCGAGTGCTCCAACAATGATGGGAACATGTCATTGCTCTCGTTGCAGAAAGGTCGGAGCAAGTACCTTCGTGTTTGTAAAGCGCTCATCGTTCGAGCTGATTTCCGGCGCAGATTCCATCACCACTTTCACGCCTGAAGCACCTTATAAGTACAACCGTTGCTTCTGTTCGCAGTGCGGAACAGCATTGGGCGAGGTGACATCAACCGCTGATTCGTTTCCCGTGGCTGCGAACTGCATCGATGGGGCATTGACAATCACCAATCTCTTCCATGAGTTCGTCAAGGAAAAGCCAAGCTGGTACGACATCTGCGACAGCGCGCAGCAGTTTCCAGAACATCCACACCAATAACCGGCGCCCCCGACCAAGGCTTGAACGTGGCAATTCAATCTAATCTAACCTATTGGCGGCGACTGGCTCTCGATCATCAAGGCCTAGGTTCGAGCAAGGTATTTGGCCATGGTCTTGAGGGCACGCTCCGCGCGATAGAGCATTTAGGTTATGTGCAAATCGACACGTTGTCTGTCGTTGAGAGAGCGCATCATCACATCCTATGGAGTCGCGTGCCCGGGTATTCCTTGGACGCTCTCAACCAGCTGACATGTGCTGGGCGGGTTTTTGAGTATTGGTTTCACGCTGCCGCTTACCTGCCGATTCGAGACTACCGTTTTGCATTGCCGCGCATGCTGTATTTTCGGCGTGGTGAGAGTCCCTATTTCAGGAATGTCAGCGCCAAGTTGATGGCGGAAATCCTGGATCGGGTGCGAGGTGAAGGCATGCTGCGCACACGCGACCTCAAAGAGCGGGGCAAAGGTCAGGGCTCATGGTGGGACCACGGGCCTGGCCGGCGCGCGCTGGACAAGTTGTTCATGCAGGGCGATTTGTATGAAAGGGTGAACATTTCCCATGAAACGGCACGGGACACGGAGCGCCGACTGTTGCACGTAATGACCGAAGCGCGTGTCCGGTTCTTCCCCGGCACGTACACGTTCCTGGAGTTTCCTCTGTCATCGTTTTCTAGTGCCGCACGCCCGGATGCACTGGCGCTGGTACGAGATGACAAGGTATGGAGTCAACTAGTCCCCTGTGCGGACGTCGAGCAAGAGCTGTTTGGTGTCTTCAGATTCCATTTTCCGGAAGGCGCCGATAACAGCGGGTTCGTTGGCTGGCTGGCAATGCGCCTGAAGCAGCGGTTTGGGACCGGGGTTTTTGTTACGTGTGGCCAAAATCGAGATGAGGGCGGGATCTTTGATTATTGGGGCGTCCCGGCGAGCCTAGCTTCAGATGTCTTCGCAGAGATCCAGGCGTTGGTAGATGGCCAAGTGGACGTGGAGGGGGAGTTTTCCTGTAGCTAAAAAACCGGTGCGTCCGGCGTTGTGGGCGGAGGAGGAATCGGCATGATGGGCGATCCCTCCTCCTGAAACCCATGGCGTTAATTAGGCTTGTACCGCGCTGACCCCGCCAGTGAGCATGGATTTTTTGCGCACCGCTTGATAGAGAAGGCTGGACACCATGAAGCCCGCAATGGCCAGCATGCTCATCAGGGTGAACACATAGTTGTAGCCCTGTTGACCTGGGAAGTGGTCGAGGATCGCGCCATAGATGACGTAGGCAAACATGCCGGGTGCATAGCCGATCAGGCAACCAATGCCGAAGGCCGAGCCAGTGATGTGCTGGGGAATGCCGACTTCGCCCATGGGTGCCCAAAACACGCCGCGCATCGAGAACACAATCAGGGCGAAGGAGAGGGTGGCTGCCATCCCTGCATAGATGAAGCCCGGGCTTTTAGGAATCAGCATGATCACGCCCATCAGCGGCAATAACGCAAGAAATGCCCACTTTAGGTAACGGCTGGTACTCTTGAACTGCTTGTCGGCAATGAAACCGCCGGCAGGCCCGCCGAGGATTTTCAGGAAATATTGGTTGATGATGCCGTAGGCGCCTACCAACGCCACGGGCAAGCCATACATTTCCTTGAGGTAGGGAATGAAATAGGTCAGGCCGCAGTAGACGATGTAGACCATGAACACGTTGAGACTGACCAACCAGATACCGGGTACCTTGATCGCCTCCATCAGGTTCGCCAGACCGTTTTTCGGCTTGGCGGCCGATTGCGCTTTACCGCCCTTGAGCAGCACCCAGGTCAGGGCGCCCGCCAGAATATCGATGACCGAGTAGAACAGGATCGCCGATTTCAGGCCGGTTTCCCCCGAGCCCATGGCGACGAACACGCCCAGTGCGGAAAAGGCCACCAGCGTATCAACCACGCCACGCCCGCCTTCCAGCAGGCCGAACAACCGGCCTTGTTCCTGATCGTCACCCAAGTTACGGATGGCTTTGAGCAGCGACGGCCAAAACAGGCAGTCGGCGCAGATGGCTAACAGACTGAACACGATCAGCAAGCTGCTGAAGGGCGGAAAGGTTGCCAAGTACAACCCAAGACTTCCGGTCCCGATCAGGCCGAGAGGGATCAGCTTGCCCGTGTCGTAGCGATCAGCGAGCAGGCCGCCAAGCACAAACAGTGCAGTCGCGATGATCGCGTTGGCACTCAACAGTATGCCGATTTCAGTGTGGCTCAGGCCCATGAATTCCTGCATGGGGACATAGAAGGCGTCCTTGAGGTTCGCCAACTTGTAAATGGTGCCGCCACCGAGGATGAGAATTAGGAATCTGAGCCATTTGGCCTTGTTTTGAGTTGTCATTATTGTTCTCCGGGCGTAATCGGGTCGTCAGGTTCAGGCGTTGGAAGGGGTGGCCAGGGTCAGTTCTGCCAAGGTGCGCAGTTCGCCCAGCAAGCGTCGGACATAGGCCACCTGATTGTTCGCCCAGCGGTGTTCGTCGGCCAGCATGCGTTCGAGCGAGTAGCCTTTGGGGAGCGGTGTTTCGCTCATCTCCCGGTAAGCAATGAATGGATCGGCCGCTTCAAGGCTCTGGCGGAAGGCCGGGGCTATGTAGTGATTTTCCTGCTCAAGAATGAACGCGATCACCTGTGGGGTCGCTTCGCCCAGCATCAACAGTTCGAACAGCATGCGGGCGCTGGGCAGATCGTCTTCGTCGCTGCCTTGCAATACGCCGTAATGGCCGAAGCCGTTTTGTTCGGGGACGATGCGCACGCCCTTGAGGTGAACCTGGCGGATGTGCGGCGCCAGGTTGTGCAGGGCCTGCAGGGGCTGTTCGCAGGCATTGATCATGTTGCCGAAGTCGAACAAAGCATGCAGGCGAGGGTGGTTGAGTCGGCTGAGCAATTGCGCGATTTCGCAGCTCTTGAGTTCTTCGTGTTGCTCGAAGTCAAAGTACAGATCGTTAGCGTCGGCCTGTTGTGCGAGGTAGTGCAGGTCGGTCTCAATCACGTCCATCACCCGCGACAGCGTGCCCTCGTAACGTGAGTAAACACGGATGTTGCGCACCCCCAGGGCCTTGGCGATGGCGATCACTTGGTCGACATCCTTTTTCAGCGTGCTGCTGATTTCCAAGTGCACATCCAGCCCCAGCGACTTGGCCTTGCTGGCAAACGCCTGAAGCTGCTCTGGCGACATTTGGCTCAGGCTGTTTTCCTCGCCGTCGAGCAGGTGCAGGCTCAGGCCTTGCAGCTCGTGGCGATAGGCGAAGTCCAGCAGGTCGGCGGGGGTGACTCGACCGTGGGTGAGGTTGGTCAGTAGCGGGTAGGCGTGGGCAAACAGGCGCAATTGCCCGAGGCGCTCAAGCAACCGCTGGGCCAGTGCCTCCGTCAGCACGGGAGCAGCCCCGTGTTCGACCACCTTATGGCTCAGCAAGGCGTTGAATCGTTCCTGGATCTTATTGTTCATTAGCATCGTTCCTGGTTCAGACACCGGGTCTACCGGCGCAGCCTTTATCGCGCCAGTCAGGAACGCTCGATAGATCCATTATCAATTAATTGATAAGGCCACTTGCCTCGCATCAAGTGGTCGGTGAAAGATAACCCAGCGTGCGCAAGGCCTGGGCCAGCGCCTCGACACGCTCGCGCGCCTGTTTTTCAGGCGTGCCGGCAAAGCCTATCAACAGGGCAGGCGGCAGGTCGTGCTTGATGCGATAGTCGCTCAAGGCGTAGGTGTGAATATGGTGTTGGGCCAGTTGCCGGGCGATCTCGGTGTCACTGAGTTCGGGGGGGAGCCAGGCGATCAGGTGCATGCCAGCGTCCGTCGGAGTGATCCTGAAAAAGCTGCCGATCTGCTTTTCAAGTTGTTCGATCAATGCCTGCTGGCGCGCCTTGTACAGTGCACGCATGCGGCGGATGTGCCCCAGGAAGTGGCCTTCGCTCATGAAGTCCGCCGTGGTGGCCTGAAGCAGTGTGGGCGGGCTGCGATCCATGACCGCGCGCAGGGTGCAAAAGGGCTCGACCAGCGCCTGCGGCAAAATCACGTAACCCAGCCTTAGTGACGGAAAGAGCACTTTGCTGAACGTGCCGACGTAGATCACCCGGGCCATCTGGTCCAAGGCATACAGTGCTGGGAGAAGTCGACCACTGTAGCGAAACTCGCTGTCGCAATCGTCCTCGATGATCCAGCTCTGATGCTGCGTAGCCCAGTCGATGAGTGCCTGGCGCCGCACATAACTCAGGGTGACACCCAAAGGATGCTGGCGCGAAGGCGTACAAAATACCAGGCGCGCATCAGGGCACTCGGTAAGGCCTTGTTGCACATCGATCCCCTGTTCATCAACGCGCAGCGGAATTATCTGGGCCCCCTGGGCTTGCAACGCAATGCGCGCGGCGATGTGCCCAGGGTCTTCCATCCAGACACTGTCCTGCGGATTGAGCAGTAGCATGCCCAGCAGGTTGAACGCTTGCTGTGCACCGGAAACGATCACCACTTGCTCGGCAGTGCAGTCGATACCTCGCGCATCGAAGACGTATTCGGCAATCGCTGTGCGAAACGCCTGCAAGCCTTGTAACTCGCCATAACCCAGAATCGCCTTGGTTGGCTTGAGCAAATGACGGTTCATCAGGCGCCGCCAGATGGCTTGCGGAAATCCTTCATAGGTGCTGTGACTAGGCAGGAAAGAGGTCGGCGTCGCAGGATCCCAGTCGGCATACGACACCCCGCGAAAATGATCGCTGCGCAGCGACAGCATCGACTGGCTCAGTTCGGACAGCCGCGGTGGCTGACGCGGTGGCTCGTCCTCGCTACTCCGGCTTTCCCACTCAGTACCGACGTACGTACCTGCACCCGTGCGCGAGGCCAGGAAACCTTCGGCAATCAACTGATCGAAAGCATTGAGAATGGTGATCCGCGACAGCCCCAATTCAATGCTCAAGGTCCGGGTCGATGGCAGGCGCACGCCCCCCTGAATTCTGCCGTTGAGTATCTGTTTACGAATCTGCAGATACAGCTGACGGTACAGGGGTATGACACTGGCACGGTCCAGTTCAATAGCCGACAGCAGCAAACCTGTGGGGGATTTCATGACATGCTCGTCTGGGTGAAATGGGACTTGACCTGGAAACCGTCAGGCGACGGGGAGGTTAGGGTAGCGAGCGATACCCGATAAGTCATCCGTGCGGCGTTGATGTCTGGCGCAAGGGCGGCCCAAGTCATCCACGGCCTGGGCCTGCCGTGCAACCAGGATCAGCGCTTAGCTCACCAGCACTTCGTCCAGTGCCTGCTCAAGGGTACTGACCGTGCGCTCGATATTGTGCAGTTTTTCGAGCCCGAACAGCCCGATGCGGAAGGTCTGGAAGTCGGCCGGCTCGTCACATTGCAACGGCACCCCGGCGGCTATCTGTAGGCCGTGCTCGGCAAATTTCTTGCCGTTCTTGATGTCGGCATCATCGGTGTAGCTCACCACTACGCCAGGGGCCTGAAAGCCTTCTGCGGCTACGCTTTTGATGCCTTTGCCGGTCAACATTGCGCGCACCCTGACGCCCAGCGCCTGTTGCTCGCTGCGGACCTTGTCGAAGCCGTAGGCTTGCATCTCGTTCATCACTTCGTTGAACCGCGCAAGCGAATCACTGGGCATGGTCGCATGGTAGGCATAGCCGCCCTGTTCGTAGGCTTGCATGATCTGAAGCCACTTTTTAAGGTCGCAGGCAAAGCTGCTGCTCTGCGTCTGCTCGATGCGCTCAAGGGCCAGGGCGCTGAACATCACCAGAGCGCAGCAAGGGGAGGCGCTCCAGCCTTTCTGCGGTGCGCTGATCAAAAGGTCGACTGCGCACGTGTGCATGTCAACCCAAAGCGTGCCTGAGGCGATGCAGTCCAGCACGAACAGGCCACCCACCGCATGCACGGCGTCGCCGACGGCCCGCAGGTAGTCGTCGGGCAGGATGATCCCTGATGAGGTTTCAACATGGGGGGCGAAGACAATTTGCGGTTTGTGCGCTTGAATGGCTGCCAGCACTTCGCCCAGCGGAGGTGGCGCGTAGGCAGCCTGGCGACCCGCGTCGACCGGCCGGGCTTTCAGCACCGCGGTGGCCGCTGGGATGTTGCCCATGTCAAGGATCTGGCTCCAGCGATAGCTGAACCAACCGTTGCGTATCACCAGGCATTGCTGGCCGGTGGCGAACTGGCGCGCTACCGATTCCATGCCGAATGTACCGCTGCCCGGGACTATCGCCACAGCCTGGGCGTTGTAGACCTGCTTCAGGGTCGCGGAAATGTTCTTCATCACGCCTTGAAATGTCTGCGACATGTGGTTGAGCGAGCGGTCGGTGTAGACCACCGAGTACTCGACCAGCCCCTCAGGATCGACACTGGGATATAGCTTTGACATGGAATGACTCCTTTGGCAGAGATCTCAGTGGTATGGACCCTGCCTTAAGCCTTGGCAAATGACAAGATTGGGCGGGGCTGATTGCGGCTTCTGTCGACGGCAGATACCCACCCCAAAACCGTCGGCCAGGCGGTCATGGCGGTTCGCCTTGCGAGGGCTATCGTTGCTTGTCTGGGCAACCACCATCGAGCGAGGCTAGCGCCATGAACACCCGTGACTTACTCGAACAGCTGCTGCGGGCCGGGCAGGGGGCGCACGCGCAACAAGGCAGCGGCGGCGGGGCCTCGCAAGACAGCTTGGGTGGCTTGCTCGGAGGGTTGCTAGGCGGCGGTAGTACAACGGGTGGCGGTGGCCTGGGTGGTTTACTGGGCGGCTTGTTGGGTGCGGGTAGCAGCAGCGCTGGCGGCACTGCCGGGGGGCGCTCTGCAGGGGGCATCAATTACGCGGCGCTGGCGTCGTTGGGCATGATGGCGTTCCAGGCCTATCAAAGCTGGCAGCGCAGCCAGGCGGCGGCCCCGCAACAGGCGGTGCGTACTGTCGATCAATTGTCTGGCCCCGAAGCCGAGGGCCATAGCCATGCAATCTTGCGCGCGCTGATTGCCGCCGCCAAAGCTGATGGTCGCATCGACAAGCAAGAAGAACAGTTGATCTACGCTGAAATCAAACGTCAGACCAGCGACCCGCAACTGCAGCAGTGGTTGGATGAAGAGGTCAGTAAGCCGCTCGATGCTGCCGAGGTGGCATTGTCGGCCAAGGACCGCGCCATGGCCGCGGAAATGTACCTGGCCAGCGTGATGCTGGTGGATGAGCAACAGGACGCAGAGCGGGCCTACCTTGACCAGCTGGCCAGTGCACTGCAAATCGAGCCGACACTGCAGGTGCACCTGGAACAGCAGGCCAAAAGAGCCGTCTGACGGGCTGAGATGCGCGCAGGATACTGGCCCGAACCAAACGTAGGGTCGGCACCTTTAGTCGTAGCAAGTTCTAACTGATGTGGCGATGTGGATTGGACTCGCGACTAAGCACTCAGGGCGCGCTTCAACACTTCGTAGATTTTTGCGTCTTCAGATTGAGCAACGTTGAAACGGAGGAACCCCCCCGCAGTCCTGGACTGGCTAAAGGCATTTCCGGGTGCTAGCACTACACCTTCATTCAAACACGCCCTAGCCAGCGTTGCTGCATCCTTACCTTGAGGGAGTTGGCACCAGACGTACATGCCTGCCTGGGGCATCATCCAGGGCTCGATTCCAATGGCCTGAAGCCTCGCTACTGTTCTGTCCATTGCCTCGGCTAACCGGAGACGAATGCTTTCCATGTGTTTTCGGTACCCACTATCGGTAATCGCTTGATGGATGATGTCTGCGGCCAAGCGGCCACCGCCGAAGGTGGTCGCAATTTTGAGGTCGACCAGGCCCTCGATCCATTCCCGCCGAGCAGCGATGTAACCGCATCGAATTGAAGCGGAAATGGTCTTGGAAAAGCTGCCTATCTGGATGACATGAGAGAGACCATCGAAAGCGGACAGCCGTGGGGCCGGAGTACTCTCGAAATCCCCGAAGATGTCGTCCTCGACAATTACCAGGCCAGAGGCGTCGGCTAGCTTTAGCAGCCGGTGCGCTGTGACCGGAGACAGGGTGGCCCCGGTTGGGTTGTGGATGCCTGAATTGGTTATGTACAACCGGGGAGAGTGGTTGAGCAAGGCAGCGCCAAATGCATCGATGTCTGGGCCCGTCTCCGTGTACGGTACTCCTACAATCTTCACCCTATGGGCTTTCAGTAGTGCGTGAAAATTGAAATAGCAGGGGTCGTCGACCAGCACGGTGTCTCCTGGCTCTAACAGGAAACGGCAAATCAGGTCAATGGCGTGAGTGCCGGACTCAGTGAGCATGATCTGCTCCAGAGGGGCATCGATCCCGATGCCTGCCAGTCGTCGCGACAAGAATTGCCGGAGGGGCGGATGCCCCCACGGTGAAGCGTACTCAGCCAGTTCCAACGTGTCAGAACGGGCAGCGACTCGAAGCGCTTTACGCATGCCGGCTTCGTACATCCACGCTGCAGGTAACCAGCCGCAGCCTGGTTTCAATGCATCGCTGGACGTTTCAAGAGACTGGCGCGAGATCCACAGCGGGTCGACGTCACGATCCAGTTTGGGGCCGAGCTCGGTGAGTACCAATGGCGCCACTGGCCCGGCTACGTAAAAGCCGGCGCCAGGGCGGGAGCTAAGGGCTCCCTCTGCCATCAACCGTTCATAGGCCTCAAGCACGGTAGAAACCGATACTTGCATGGTCTGAGCCATTGCGCGGACGGAAGGAATTCTCGCGCCAGGTGTGTAGGTTCGTGAGGCAATCCTGGACTGGATCTCACCCATGACCGCTCGAATTCGCGTTCCGTTGCGTTTCATTGCACGCTCGACTGTAGTGGATTTGTGTGCATAACAGTTCGGTTAAACTGTACTGGATTGTACCTAGCCTTGGTGAGCCTGTCAGTGATGTACTGAACCCCGGCTTATCGAGGGTTTACCAATGGAAAAATCAACAAGCGGGTGGATCAATGGCTTCATAGGCGTCGCCATTTTTGCGGGCTCGTTGCCGGCGACCCGTGTGGCAGTGGCGGCCTTCGAACCTACGTTTCTGACCTGTGCCAGAGCCACAATCGCTGCAATATTGGGTGCACTTTTTTTGATCGTACTGCGCCAGCCGCCACCTAAGCGTGGTGATTTGTCGTCATTGGCGGTAACAGCGCTTGGCGTTGTTATCGGCTTCCCGCTGCTCACGGCACTGGCCCTCCAGCACGTCACCTCTGCTCATTCCATTGTTTTTGTCGGGCTTCTGCCGCTCTGTACCGCAGGGTTTGCCGTTCTGCGCGGTGGTGAGCGACCCCGGCCTCTGTTCTGGTTGTTCTCGTTGACAGGGGCTGGGCTAGTCGTTGGCTATGCGTTGATGAGTGGAGCAGAGGCGTCGGCGGTGGGTGATCTGCTGATGATGGCTGCGGTGGTTGTGTGTGGGTTGGGTTATGCCGAAGGGGCGCGTCTCTCGCGAACATTGGGTGGTTGGCAAGTGATCAGTTGGGCATTGCTTGTAGCGTTGCCGTTAATGCTGCTGTTGACTATCGCTAATCTTCCAGCGCCCGGTGCCTTTGCCAAGGTAAGCGCCCCAGCGTGGTTCAGCTTCGGTTACGTTTCACTGTTCAGCATGCTGATTGGGTTTGTGTTTTGGTACCGCGGGCTCGTCCAGGGTGGCATTGCAGCGGTGGGCCAACTGCAACTCTTTCAGCCGTTCATGGGGCTTGGGCTTGCAGCGTTGCTTTTGCACGAGCAAGTCAGCTGGATGATGCTTGTCGTGACGCTGGGCGCTGTCATTTGTGTTGCCGGGGCCAAGAAATACGCCCAGTAGAGCAAGGGCCAGGACCCCGTGATCACGTGGCACTGTAAATAGGCGCGAAGCAGCAAAAAAATGGAGCTTTTGGTCGTGGCCGGTGGTCAAGCTAGTTGGATAGGCTTAATCCTAACTAAGGGGGGCTTATCCGTTCTGCTTGCACATCATCAACCGGCGGTGGAGGGGGCTGTATGCGAATGCGAGGCAACGTGTACTGGACGTGGGCAGACCCCACACTTCACCACCAAACCCATGAAGAAACCCTGCACGACGGCACCCACATTGATGTTCAGGTCCGCCTTTCGCGCACCGGCAGCACTCAGCTTTTCCTTGGCGTTTACGCTCGGTCGGGTATGGCATTGTATGAAGAGGCGTTCGGCTCCCGGCCCAGCGAATCAATGTACCGGGCGCTGGCTTGGGGTGTTGGCCGAGCGCGTCGTATTGCTGGCGATCTGTGCGCAGTGGACCGCAACGCGTTTTCGTAAGCGGTGATGCGCTAACGAACCTGCCGCTTCACTGAAGCGCTTCCACCAGTTCGGCGCCTTGGTTGCGCACATTCCCCACGGCCGCGCTCACCCGGTACCATTCAAAGGCGTCTGCTGGCTCACCCAAGTTGAGCAGCAGTTGCTCGGCATACTCGCTCGTTATCCCAGCCGCGATCCACTCACAGGCCAGTTCTGGCGATAGCACGACAGGCCGACGGTCGTGCACATCGACCATGCCGCCTTGGGCGTCAGCCGTGATGATCACGAAGCCGTCGTGCGGGTTACCGGCGAACTGGCCAATCGATGCGCACAGGGCAGGGCGCCCGTCACGTCGGCGAATGTAATAAGGCTGTTTTTTAGGCCCGCCTTCATCGACCCATTCGTACCAACCGTCAATGGGCGTTATCGCGCGGTGCGGCCAGATCGCTCGGAAGAAGGGGCCGTGCGCAACTTTTTCGACCCTGGCGTTGATCGGTGCCGCACGGTCGGTCGCCCAATGTGGTCGCCACCCCCACCGCACCAGGTCCGCCCGCGGGCCTGCCTCATCCACGCTAAGCACCGCTACTGGCGTGGTTGGCGCGACGTTGTATCGGCCTAACGGTTGGTCGCCGACATTGTTGTTCCAGGCCTCGGGCAAGCTCAGGGTTTCAACGAACTCGCGTATACCCCGGTATTGGCTCAACCTGCCGCACATACATCACCCCCTTTTCAAGCAGGTAAGCATAGTGCGCCCAGCACTGTTGGTGCAGCTGCCTTGTTGAAATGGGAATTGCTGTGGTCCTGAGCATTGATCAACGCGGAGAGCGCAAACATGACTCAAGATGACCGCTATTACATGGTCTTTGTGGTGGTTGCTGTGCTGGTCCTGGATTTGGCGGCAACTTTAGTATTTCTGAAGGCCATTGCTTGACCCCTATTCTGGGCTAAGCCGCACCCAGTACCGGGTTTTTTTGCAGCTTACAAGGCGAGGCGGCAGCGATCTGATCGGCACATGAAGCCTCCCCGGCATGCCCTCGCCACAGCCGATATAGCAAACCAGCATATGGCCACGCTGACATTGAGCAGTAACATATGCCAACAGAACCAAAAAATGGACATGCGACTTAGCAGCACTTTCCTACCTTCTCCAGGGGGCAGCAGGAGCGTGTCGCGTGAAGAGCTCAAGTTCGTTAGCAGGCGCAATGCTATTGTCCGCTTTTACCTCGCTGTTCGTGGCAGGCTGCGCACAAAACCCCGATGTGCGTGACGGCCACGATTATACCTCTGGCACCACGGCAAAAAGCCCGCCGGCTTACTTGGGGTGTGTGCAAGGTGAACTTCAAGGTCATGTGAAAACGTACCAGGTCGATGGCGATAACTCTGTCACACTGTTCCTTGACAGCACCGACCCCAACAAGGCGGGTGGCTTGGTCGTGATGCGGAGCACAGGCACCGAGCATCCGTTCACGGCGTATCAACGTGATGCCTGGTACGACCATGGCAGGCTGCTGGATGCCGCGCTGATGTGTTCCAAAGCATGATCAATTAACCCACCCACACAATAAGCCCGCCCTCGACAGCGGGCTTTTTGCAATTGTGGGCGCCAGCCGCAATAATCCGCCTATTTGAGCGGAGAGAGCCCCGGGTGGAAGCAAGAAGCGTTGTCGCCGAAATGTTCATTGGCATTCCTACGCATTTTTGGGTGTTGCCAGTTGCTGGCCTGATTGCCTGGTTCGGCCTGAAATGGGCCGACCAATCCTCTGGCCGTGCCGCCATGCTCCGGGCGGTGACCTACCTGCTGCTTGTCGCCCTGGCTGTGTTGCCTAGCGGTTTCTATGCCCTGTTCCCACCTGCACCCGACATGCCCGAGTTGCTGTTGAATCGCGAACCGCTGCCCAGCTATGAAGGCCGCTTCTACCTGGATGCGTTCTATGTGTTCAGCGGTTGGGCGCTGAGTAAAGTGGCCAAGCTCAAGTTCAGCTGAGCGATGCAGGGTCAGGTCATTAATACGGATGCCAATAACTTGATTGCCGACGCGCGGTGATGCCCGGCATGGTGGGCGAGCACTATGTCGCGGCAGTACTTTGGATCATTGGTCAGGATGTGAGCGTTTGGCGACTGCTGCAGCAGTGAAGGCCATTGTGGTACCAACGAAACACCTTGCCCTTGCGACACGAGCAGGCTGATGGCCTCAAGCGCGTCCAGGTCGCACGTCACACAGGGGGCCAGGCTCAGGTCATCCAGATAGCGTTGGGTTATCAGCCCTCCCCAAGACCTGGCGGCATAGCGGATATAGGGCCCGGTGGCCAGCATGCTGTGCGCCTCGTCCTGGGTGACTGCGGCAGGCGCCAACAGGCACAGCGGTTCGCTGCGCAGTGTGACCATCCTCAACGATTTTTCTGTTTTGAAAGGTGGCGCCACCAAAATTGCCGCATCCAGTTCCTGATTGACCAGCTTGTCATAAAGAAGCTTTGAGTCACCGGGTGTGATGGTGAGTTTTAGACCTGGCGCGGAGGACGATAGTTGTTCCAGTGCCGCCGGTACAAGGCCGGTGAGCGCGGTTGATATAGCCCCGATGCGCAGTTCCCCGATCAACGTGTCGGCGTTCAGGTCGTTGCTGAGTTGATGGGCGTGTTCGACGATGCAACGTATCCGGGGAATCACTGCCAGCAGCTTTTCGGAGGGTTTTATCGAGTGGGCATCTCTATTGAAAAGCGTGCACCCCAAGTGTTTCTCCATTTTTCGAATGCGCAAACTTACTGCAGTGGCTGAGATGTTTGCTTTTTTTGCTGCGCCAGCAATAGAGCCACAATCAACAACGGATATGAGGCTCTCCAGGTTTTGAATGTCCATAACGAATGCTTATGCTCAGGCCAAGTGTTGGTTGGTGTACATGAGTGCGAGGCAGTGGGAGTATAGTGGCTCCGTTATCGGAGTACAGCTATGTTGACCCCCTTTCATGTTGCTTATCATGTCAGAAATTTAAATGAGGCGATAAAGTTCTATAAAGAAGTGCTTGGTTGTGTCGAGGGCCGCAGCACCGATACTTGGGTAGATTTTGACTTCTTTGGTCACCAAATATCTCTGCATGTGGGCGAGCCCTTTGAGACCCGCCGAACGGGTAAGGTTGGCGCACACCTGGTGCTGATGCCTCACCTCGGGGTGATATTACCCTTGGATCGTTGGCGGGCCTTGGCTGAGCGCCTTGAAACCGCGGGGGTGCAGTTTGAGATTCCGCCGGTTGTGCGTTTCGAGGGCGAACCCGGCGAGCAGTGGACGATGTTTTTTCTGGACCCAAGTGGTAACCCGCTTGAAATCAAAGGTTTCAAAGATTCCCGTGCTATTTTTGCCGCCGCGCGCGCCTTATAACAACAAGAGTAAAATTCGTGAAGATAAAAATAAATTTAATCACGCAGATTGCAATCGGTTTGGTCGTGGGTGTAAGTGTTGGGTTGCTGTTAAATCACTTTCCAGATTACAAGGCCTGGTGGATTGATCAGGTGCTCCAGCCGGCGGGCGATGCGTTTATCAAGCTGATGAAAATGATCATCGTGCCCTTGGTGTTTTCTTGTATGGTAGTGGGTATAGCCGGCTCTGGCAGGCGCTCCCTGGGTCGGGTGGGAACAAAGAGTCTTGTCTATTTCTTTGCGGTAACCGGGGTCGCGATCGTTTTTGGCTTGCTGGTCGGTAACGTACTGCAGCCCGGGACTGGCGCGCACTTCTCTGTTCCGTCGGCGGGTGAGGTTGCCCCACTTGTGCAAAACAGTTCGTCGGGGCTTGGCAAGGTACTGCTGGGCATTATTCCTGATAACGTCGTTGCCGCAATGGCAGAAGCGAAGCTGTTGTCAGTACTGTTCTTCGCCATCTTGTTCGGGGTGGCATTGTCTACGCTGGAGGAACCCAAACGGCGGCCTTTGGTCGCTGTGCTGCAGGCGGTAGTGGATACGATGTTCAAGATCACTCATATGGTCATGGCCTATTCACCGGTCGGAATCTTCGCCCTGATAGCGGTTACGGTGTCGACGTTCGGGGTCGATTCGCTACTGCCGTTGGCGAAGTTAATAGGCATTACGTATGTAGCCGTATTGTTCTTTGCGATTGTGGTGTTGGGCCTGGTGGCTAGGGTTGTTGGCGAGAATATCTTTGAAATTATCAGGGCCTTCAAGGATGAACTGATACTGGCCTTCAGTAGCGCAAGCTCTGCCACCGTCATGCCACAATTAATGGCGAAGAGCGAAGCACGGGGTGTGCCCCGTGCTATCACGTCTCTAGTGATTCCGTTGGGTTACTCATTCAACTTGGATGGCGCCTCGCTGTTTGCCGGCCTAGGTACACTGTTTATCGCCCAGGCTTACAATATCGAATTGGCTCTGGCAGACCAAGTGATGCTGGTATTCATCATGGTGTTGACATCCAAAGGCGCTGCCGGAGTGCCCGGTTTCATGTTTGTCATTCTCACCGCAACCCTGACCGCGGCCGGGTTGCCACTGGAAGGCGTGGCCCTGATTGCCGGGGTATACCGATTGATGGACATGCCGGTTACGGCACTGAACGTACTGGGCAACGCGCTAGCGCCAATCGTGGTTGCGAAATGGGAAAGCCGATCGAGTTCATTACAGCCTGATTCGGGCGTTCATACCGTGTAATGTTCGGCGACCAAATAATTCCCCGACAACACCTGTTTAGCCGCCCGTCGCGAGGTACTTGGAACGAGAATTGCTGCCCTTAGGATACTTACGCATTTGGGGGAAACGGCAATGCTTCCGGAAGATCAGTACCTCATGCTCCTCTTCGCCGCCGCCGTG
Organism: Pseudomonas sp. Leaf58; assembly: GCF_003627215.1. NCBI lineage: Bacteria > Pseudomonadati > Pseudomonadota > Gammaproteobacteria > Pseudomonadales > Pseudomonadaceae > Pseudomonas > Pseudomonas sp. Leaf58. Next base: position 2,806,678 of record NZ_CP032677.1, on the reverse strand, counting down.
TTGGCCCTTGATGTGGCAGCTATTGTGCTTTATCGGGGGGCCAAACCCTAACCCACGTTGGGGGGCTTTCGCCCAGTGGCAACAGGCAAAGCGGTGGTGGCACCCGCTTTGCCCCCTGTCGAGGCAGCAGGGTCAGTGCGTGCTCACTGCAGCAAGACCTTGGTTGGTTAGTGTCGGGCTTTAAACTTCGCTAAAATGCTGCGTATCCTTAATGGCCAATTGCAAATGCCTATTTTTCGTATCGCTCTTGCTTCGTTGTTGGTGGCCAGCCTTGCCGGCTGTGCGACACCTGGTAAACCCACTGCCAGCAAATTGACCGATAAAAAGCCCGAGCAGTATGCAGCTTGCGTACTGCCCAAGTGGCAAGCGTTAGCGCCACTCGCCACGCAAAAGTCGATCGCCCACGGTTACCGGCTGACAGCACCGAGTGCGGTGGCCTCCGATGATGTGCTAGACGTAGTCGAGTATCACGACGGCAGCCGTGCAACCTTCTACAAAGGCAGCTTCCTGTCAGGCGATAAACTGCGCCAGGCGGCCCGGGAGTGCCTGGAGTGAATCAGTAGCCCGAACCGCTGGAACCGCCCATGCTGGGTGCCGGCTGGCGGGCCTTGCGTTGCGCCGCGCTCCACTCGGCGCAGGTCATGAAGGCCGTCTTGTCCACCTTGCCAGCGCCGTCGAAGCTGACGCTGTAGGGTTGCCGTGCGCCGGCCTGGGTGAGCATGTAGTCGAAGCAGGTGCCGGGTACCACGATACGCTCGGACTCGGCATCGGGTTTTCCGCCAATCTGCATGACTTGGTCTTTGCTCATGCCGGTGTCGACTTTCGCCACCAGCGGCTGGTCATGGTACCGCGCAGCGTTAGAGGAGCAGGCAGTAAGTGCGGTCAGTGCGCCGATCAGCGTGTAACGGGCGAGGTTCATGGCAGTGCTCCGGTGGAGAACGCTGATGAGGGCAGGCTTCTACAGTGATCAGCCCATATCACTGCGTTTATTCAGCTGTTCGCATTGCAGCTGCGCATCCGTGCGGCTGGGATAGCTGGGCTTTAGCCGTTCCTTCGCTTGGTTGTCGTAAATGTCGAACCCCCCACAAACGGTGGCTGCGTAATAGCGGCTACCCACGCGGAACGACTCCTTTTCGATCGGCACAGCCGGAACGATAACGAATCTTGGCTGCATGTTTCGTGCCTCCCCAGGCAGAGACTTAAGTATTAGTCTGGCCGTGGATAAGCATCAAGGCGACTCATGAATAAAGCAGGGTTTGCTGAGCCATGGGCGGCCACTGCAGTGTCATCAAATGAAAACCCGCTGTCGTCCGATGCGAAGCACCCTGTACAGCAAGGGCATACAGTCCAATCACCCAGAACTGACGCCGCGCGTCCAGATCGATGATTGGAGAGACAAGCATGTCCAAAGTCGTACGTTTCTATCAAACCGGTGGCCCCGAGGTCCTGCGCTATGAGGACGCCGAAGTCGGCGAGCCTGGGCCGGGCCAGGTGCGTTTGCGCCAAGTGGCGGTGGGCCTGAACTATGCCGACACCTACTTCCGCAACGGTACCTACCCGATCCCGCTGCCCAACGGTATTGGCGTGGAAGCTGCTGGCGTAGTAGAGGCGGTAGGCGAGGGCGTGACCCAGGTGGCGGTCGGTGACCGGGTCACCTACACCGGTTTTCTCAATACCTTGGGCGCCTATTGCACCGAGCGCCTGATCCCCGCCGCAGCGCTGATCAAGTTGCCGGACACCATTGCTTTCGAAACCGCCGCCGCCATGACCATGCGCGGTCTGACTTCCGCTTACCTGCTTCGTCGGCTCTATGACTTCAAGCCTGGCGACAGCGTGCTGCTACATGCCGCCGCCGGTGGGGTTGGGCTGATCGTCGCGCAGTGGGCGCGGCTGCTTGGGCTGAACGTGATCGGCACCGTGTCCACCGAGGCCAAAGCCGAAGTGGCCCGCGCCCACGGCTGCCACCACGTCATCAACTACAGCGTCGAGGATGTGGCCGCGCGTGTGCGTGAGCTGACCGAGGGGGTGGGGGTCAACGTGGTGTTCGACAGCGTTGGCAAAAACACCTTCATGGGTTCGCTCGACTCGCTCAAGCGCCGTGGCCTGATGGTTTGTGTGGGCACGGCGTCGGGCACCATCCCGCCGTTCGACCCGCAGTTGCTGGCGATCAAAGGTTCGCTGCAGCTCACCCGCCCGGCCTTGGCCGACTTCATCGCCGACCCGGCAGAAAAGGCCGACCTGGCCGGCGAACTGTTCGACCACGTTAGCAGTGGCCGCATCCGCATCGAAATCAACCAGCACTACGCGCTGCAGGACGCCGTCCAGGCACACCGTGACCTGGAAGCCCGCAGGACCACTGGCTCGTCGATCTTCCTCATCTGAAGAGGGCAACAGCATGCACATCGAACAACTGACCTGCGCGATCGGTGCCGAGGTAAGTGGGGTCAACCTGGCCGACGCGATCCACGATGATGACCTGTTCGCCCAGCTGCGCGCGCAGTTGCTTCAGCACCGTGTGCTGTTCCTGCGCGATCAGCACTTCAGCCGCGCCGAGCACGTGGCCTTCGCCCGCCGCTTCGGCGACCTGGAGGACCACCCGGTGGCAGGTAGCGACCCGGAGCATCCGGGCCTGGTGCAGATCTACAAACGCCCCGAGCAGCCCAACGACCGCTATGAAAATGCGTGGCACACCGACGCTACCTGGCGCGAGGCGCCGCCCATGGGCTGCGTGCTGCGCTGCATCGAATGCCCACCGGTGGGCGGCGACACGATGTGGGCAAACATGGTGCTGGCCTATGAAAACCTGCCAAGCGATGTGAAGGCCAAGATCGAAGGCTTGCGCGCCCGCCACAGTATCGAGGCAAGCTTTGGCGCCGCCATGCCGCTGGAGAAGCGCCTGGCGCTGAAAGCGCAGTTCCCCGACGCCGAGCACCCGGTGGTGCGTACCCACCCGGAAACCGGCGAGCAGGTGCTGTTCGTCAACGCCTTCACCACCCATTTCAGCAATTACCACACCCCACAGCGGGTGCGTTTCGGCCAGGACGCCAACCCCGGCGCCAGCGACCTGCTGCGCTACCTGATCAGCCAGGCTTACCTGCCCGAGTATCAGGTGCGTTGGCGCTGGAAGCCCAACAGTGTGGCGATCTGGGACAACCGCAGCACCCAGCACTACGCCGTCATGGACTACCCACCGTGCCACCGCAAGATGGAGCGCGCCGGGATCAAGGGCAGCCCTACGTTCTAAGCCTGCCGTCATCGGCGGCACCCGCACAATAACAATAGCGAGGACCACAGCATGCAATTCTTCGACGATTCGTTGCACCCGGAAAACATGGAAAAGGTGGTGATCACCGTGGCCCCCTATGGCCCGGAGTGGATGCCCGAAGACTTCCCTGAAGACATTCCGCTGACCATGGACGAGCAGGTGCAGAAGGCCGTCGACTGCTACGAGGCAGGCGCCACGGTATTGCACCTGCATGTACGTGAGCTGGACGGCAAAGGCTCCAAGCGCCTGTCCAAGTTCAACGAACTGATCGCCGGGGTGCGCGAAGCGGTGCCGGACATGATCATCCAGGTGGGCGGGTCGATTTCCTTCGCCCCCGAAGGCGAAGGCGAGGCGGCCAAATGGCTGTCGGACGACACCCGGCACATGCTCGCCGAGCTGACGCCACGCCCCGACCAGGTGACCGTGGCCATCAACACCACGCAGATGAACATCATGGAGCTGCTGTACCCGGAGTACCTGGAAGGCACCTCGCTGGCCAGCCCGGCCATCCATGCCGCCTACAGCGAAATGACCGTACCGGCCGGCCCGGCGTGGGTCCGCGAGCACCTGCGCCGCCTGCAGGCCAGCAACATCCAGCCGCATTTCCAGCTGACTGGCATGCATGCCCTGGAGACGCTCGAGCGCATCGTCCGCCGTGGTGACTACATGGGCCCGCTGAACTTGACGTGGATCGGCATTGGCGGCGGCTTCGACGGCCCCAACCCGTTCAACTTCTTCAACTTCATCCACCGCGCGCCAGACGGTTGCACCCTGACCGCCGAATCGCTGCTGAAGAACGTACTGCCGTTCAACACCATGGCCCTGGCCATGGGCCTGCACCCGCGCTGCGGCAATGAAGACACCATCATCGACCAGCACGGCAAGCGCTTTACCTCGGTGCAGCAAATCCAGCAAACCGTGCGTGTGGCGCACGAACTGGGCCGCGAGATTGCCAGCGGTAAAGAGGCACGGGCCATTTACCGCATTGGGCAGCAGTACGACAGCATCGAACAGACCCTCAAGGCCAACGGCATGGCGCCCAACCGCCAGCCGGGCGTGAAGGGTGTGCCGCAGCGTACCTGACAACGCAGGCACGGCCTTTTCGCGGGCATGACCGCGAAGAGGCCACCAAAAGCAACATGTGCTCTGGCTGTTACCCATAACAACAAAAACAACACCCACGCCCCATACCCAAGGAGGCAGCATGGCCACCTATCTCGCCAGTGCCGAAGATTCCGGCACCGACACCGCCCACAGCGTCCCCCGGCGCTATGCCTGGATAGTCTTTGCCCTGACCTTTGGCCTGTTGATCTCCGACTACATGTCGCGCCAGGTACTCAACGCGGTATTCCCGCTGCTCAAGGGTGAATGGGCACTGAGCGACAGCCAGCTTGGCCTGCTCAGCGGCATTGTCGCCTTGATGGTTGGCCTGCTGACCTTCCCCCTGTCGCTGCTGGCCGACCGCTTTGGCCGGGTGCGCAGCCTGGTGCTGATGGCGGTGCTGTGGAGCCTGGCCACGTTGGGCTGCGCCCTGGCGGAAAACTACCCACAAATGTTCGTCGCGCGTTTTCTGGTCGGGGTCGGCGAGGCGGCCTACGGCAGTGTCGGTATCGCCGTGGTGGTCGCCGTGTTCCCCCGCGACATGCGCTCGACCCTGGCCGGTGCGTTCATGGCCGGCGGCATGTTCGGCTCGGTACTGGGCATGGCCCTGGGCGGCGTGCTGGCCCAGCACCTGGGTTGGCGCTGGGCATTTGCCGGCATGGCATTGTTTGGCCTGTTGCTGGCAGTGCTGTACCCGATGATCGTCAAGGAGGCGCGCATTGCCCCCAAGTGCGCGCAGTCGCAGGGCAAGGCCAGCCGACCGTTGCGTAGCCTGTACAGCAGCCGTTCGGTTATCGCCGCCTACGTCGGCAGCGGCCTGCAACTGTTCGTCGGTGGCACCGTGATCGTGTGGATGCCCAGTTACCTGAACCGCTATTACGCCATGGGCACTGACCGTGCCGGGGCGATTGCCGCGGTCATCGTGTTGTGCAGCGGCATCGGCATGATCCTCTGCGCCATGCTCTGCGACCGCCTTGGGCGGCAGCGCCCGGACCGCAAGATCAGCCTGGCCATCGCCTACTGCCTGGGCAGTTGCGCGCTGTTGTCCCTCGCTTTCGCACTGCCAGCAGGCACCGCGCAACTGGTGCTGATCTGCTTGGGCATGATGATAGCCGCCGGCACCAACGGCCCCTCCAGTGCCATGGTCGCCAACCTTACCCACGCCTCGGTGCATGGCACGGCATTCGCCACCTTGACCCTGGCCAACAACCTGTTGGGCCTGGCCACCGGGCCGTTGATTACCGGGCGGGTTTCTGACCTGATCGGCCTGCACGCGGCCTTCCAGCTGGTGCCGCTGATGAGCATCGGCGCGGCAGGGGTGTTTTTCCTGGCCAAACGTCATTACCACCGCGACATGGAGCGTCTGCATACGCCGGCACACAACGATGCCAGCGCACCCCTGGAGTTGAAACCGTGAAACAGCAGTTGTCGGTCGAGGTGTTCTTCGATTTTGTCTGCCCTTGGTGCCTGATTGGCCAGCGGCACTTGCAGGCTGCCCTGTTGCTGTTGCAGCGCGAGCAGCCGCAGGTACAGGTGCAACTGCAATGGCGAGGGGTGCAGCTGTTGCCTGGTTTGCCCGCCAATGGCTTGCCGTTCCATGCGTTCTACTTGCAGCGGCTGGGCAGCGAGCAAGCCGTGCGCGAGCGCCAGGCGCAGGTGCGCGCTGCTGCCAGTGTGGTAGGTGAGGACATCGACTTTTCGCGTATTCGTCGCATGCCCAACACTGGCAATGCTCACCGGCTGCTGCAGCGGGCTACCGGGTTGCTGCAGGCGTCGCAACTGGAAGCCTTGCTGGCGCAGTTGTTCATTGCCTATTTCCACCAGGGCCGCGACCTGGGGGACAGCCGCGTGTTGCTTGGCATCGCCCAGCATTGCGGGTTGGAGGCCGTGCAGGTCGCCGACTGCCTGCGTGACGACGGCAGCCCGTTTCTCGATGGGGCAGGCCGCGCAGGCAGCGCCGTGCCGCGTTTTCGCTTCAATCAAGGGCCGCTCATTGCTGGCGCGCAACCTGCCGAGGTGCTGTTCGCTGCCATGACCGAAGCGCTACAAGAGGTTGCACGGGCATGAGCCGGCGTATTGCATTGCCCCCCAGCCAAGTGCCGGAACGCAACGGCCGCGTGCTGTTGGCCTGTGAAGGGCGCAGCGTGGCGTTGTTTAACGTTGCCGACGCGCTATATGCCATCGACGACAGCTGCCCGCATCAAGGCGCGTCATTGTGCGGCGGTCGGTTGGAAGGCCGTGTCATCCAGTGCTGCGCGCATGGCCTGCGCTTTGACCTGGCCAGCGGCTATCTGGTCAATTCCAAAGCGTTAAAGGTTGCCAGTTACCCGGTCGAGCAGCAGGGCGGGCAGGTCTACATCGTGTTTGACAGCGAGGAAACAGGGCAATGAACACACTGGCACTAAGCGCTACCCAGCAGCGTATCCGCACCCTCGCTCCGGGGGTGGTAGTCAGCCTTATCGTCGGCGCTGCCGCCAGCTTTCTCAGCGAGCACTATGCGGCGCCGGTCATGTTGTTTGCCCTGCTGCTGGGGATGGCGCTGAACTTTCTTGCAGTCGACGGCCCGTGCAAGGCCGGCATCGAATTCACCGCCCGCGCAGTACTGCGCCTGGGTGTAGCGCTGCTGGGCATGCGCATCACCCTGGACCAGATCGCCAGCCTGGGTTGGAAGCCCGTGGCCTTGGTCATCACCCTGGTGGTGGTGACGATCCTGGTCTCGGTGGTGGTGGCCAAGGCGCTGGGCTTTTCACGGCTGTTCGGCATGCTAACGGGTGGTGCCACGGCCATTTGTGGTGCCTCGGCCGCGCTGGCGCTGGCAGCCGCGCTGCCCCAGCACCCGCGCAAGGAGCATGCAACCCTGTTCACCGTCATCGGCGTGTCGGCCCTGTCGACCCTGGCGATGATCCTCTACCCGATGATCGCCCAGTGGTTGCACCTACCGCCAGCGCAGGCCGGGGTCTTTCTCGGCGCGACCATTCATGACGTGGCCCAGGTCGTGGGGGCGGGCTATAGCATGTCTACCGAAACCGGTGATATTGCCACGGTGGTGAAGCTGATGCGGGTGGCCATGCTGTTGCCGGTGATTGTCTGTGCGGCAATGATTACCCGTCGCCAAGGCCTCGAGACCGGTGGCCAGCGGCCGCCCTTGTTGCCATGGTTTGCCGTCGGCTTTCTGCTGCTGGCCTGCGTTAACAGCAGCGGGTGGGTACCGGTGGCCGTGCAGGGCGGTATCAATGAACTGTCGCGTGGCTGCCTGGTGGTGGCGATCAGTGCCCTGGGTATGAAAACCCAGCTCAAGGCGCTGGCGTCGGTTGGGCTCAAACCCATCGCGCTGATGGTCGGGGAAAGTGTGTTTCTGGTGCTGCTGGTGCTGGCGCTGATGCACTGGGTGGGGTCGGCTTGAGGCATTGTGGTGCCTGTGAGATCGAGCGCCGCCTGCGCGGCGCTTCGCGGCACAAGGCCGCTCCCACATCTGTTTGGGGCCAGTCACTCCTGTGAGGTCACCTCTGGCCGCCTTGTTTGTTCCACTTGATATCGAAGGTTGCGCTGCTGCTGTTCATCAGTATCAAGGCATGCACCAAGGCTGCAACCCACCTGGCACAGGAGTCATTGGCCAGAAACAGATGTGGGAGCGGCCTTGTGCCGCGAAGCGCCGCGCGGGCGGCGCTCGATCTCAAAGCCACCACAAATCTCAAGTCAAACGCCTGGCGGCCCTGACGTAACCTGATCAGCATTCTGCGCCCGCCAGCTGGCCGGCGGCATGCCGAACTGGGCGATGAACCAACGAGTAAACGAGCTGGGCATCGAGTAGCCGAGCATGTCGGCGATGCGCCCCAGCGAATAGCCGGGGTTTTCCAGGTAGCGCATCACCAGGTCACGGCGCACGCTGTTGATCAAGTCCTTGAAGGTTAACCCGCCTTCCTCCAGGCGCCGCTGCAGGGTGCGCACGTTTATGCCCTGGGACTGCGCCACCTGCTCAATGGTCGCGCGGCCCATAGGCAGCAGCAGGTAGATGGTCTTGCGCAGTTCCAGCTCCAGCGACGGCACACCACTGGCCGGCAGGGTGTCCAGATAGCGCTGCGCCAGGCGTGCCATGGCTTCGTTGGCCTGTGGGCTGGCGCTGTCGAGGTCGGCAGCCGGGCAGACGATGCCGTTGAACTCACTGCCGAACACCAGCGTGCAGCCAAAGATGCGCCGGTGGGTGGCCAGGTCGGCAGGGGCCACGTGGGTGAAGTTGGCGCTGATCGGGTGCCAGTGGGCACCCAGCAACGCCGCACACAGGCGCATCATCACACCAATCGCCAGCTCAGTGGCCTGGCGGCTGCACGGCGCGCGCTCATTGATCACCTCTTCGCGAATGACCACGGTCTTGCCGGCTTCCTCGATATGAATGGCCAGGGCGTCATTGAGCAGGTGGCGGTACTGCACGATCACCTGCAGGGCATCGCGCAGGTTGCGCTGGTGGCTGAGCAGCAGGCTGATTTCACCGAAATCCGACAATTGGCGCAATTCGGCCATGCGCAGGCCAAAACTTTCGCAGCGGGTAGCGCTGGCAGAGGCCTCCAGCAAGTTAATGACGCTGGCAACCGGGATGCGCCGGTTAGGGTCGTCGAGCATGGCAGCGCTAAGGCCAACCTGTGCCAACAGCGCATGGGGGTTGAGGCCTAGGTGGCGTGAGACTTCGAGGTAGTTGGTCAAACTAGCGGCACGGACTAGGGCAGGCATTTTTGTTGTTTTCCATGCGGTTTTTTGTAGTGGGTCAAGCCGACATGCGTTTTGTGGTTTATAGACTGCGTGTCATGAATTGAAAAGCAAAGCCCTTGCACGGCCATTGTCATCAAATGAAAAGCCCCTGACGCCCAATGTGAAGCACCCCGAGGGCGGGCTGTTTACTGTGAACCTCAAGAGCTGCACCCGATACGAGGTTCCAACGTGGAAAAACTACAAACCACTGCCACCGTGTTGATCGTCCCCGGCCTGCGCGACCATGTCGCCGAACACTGGCAGACCCTCCTCGCCAACCGCCTGGCCAAGGTCCGCAGCGTACCGCCGTTGCAGGTCGACGGGCTGAGCTGCACGGCCCGGGTCGAGGCGATCCAGCGCGAACTGGAGCAGATCGACGGCGAGGTCGTGTTGGTCGCGCACAGCGCCGGCGTATTGATGGTCGCTCACTGGGCGGCGCGCTATCAGCGGCCCATCAAAGGGGCGCTGCTGGCGGCCCCGCCGGACCTCGATGCGCGCTGGCCTGCCCATTATCCAAGCCCGGCCAGCCTGGCCGAGAACGGCTGGTCACCCCTACCGTCCGCGCCGCTGCCGTTCCCGAGCATTGTCGCCGCTAGCAGCGATGATCACCTGGCCAGCTACGCCGCTGCTGCAGAGCTGGCCCGCGGTTGGGGCAGCGAACTGATCAGTTTGGGTGCCGTCGGCCACCTTAACCCGGCTTCCGGTTTCGGCCATTGGCCGCTGGCCGAAGCCCTGGTCCGCCGACTGGACAACCGCAACCCGCTATAGCGCATGGACGCCCCAGCCACGCCCGCAAAAGACGGGCGGCGTAGAAAACAATAACAATACGTGGAGCCATCGTAATGTCTGAACACCGCATTCACCGTGCTGTGAAACCACAGCGCTGCCTGCTCGCCTGCGCCATCGGCCTGCTCACGCTGCCCGCCGCACAGGCCTTCGAAGTGGATACCGGCAATGAAAGCTGGGCTGTGCGCTTCGACAACACCGTCAAGTACAACTACGGCGTGCGTACCGAAAGCGCCGACCAGCGCATGCTGGGCACGCCCAACAGCAACGACGGTGACTACAACTTCCGCAAGGCCGGCACCAACATCACCAACCGCGTCGACCTGCTGACCGAGCTGGACGTGGTTTACCAGGGCAACACCGGTTTTCGCGTCAGCACCGCCAGCTGGTACGACAAGGCCTACGACAACACCGGTTCCAACAGCAACCCGTTCGTCAACGGCAACGGTGACCAGTCGGGCATCAACCCCAGCCTCAATGGCCTGCCGGGCACCGGCGTGCCACTGGGCAGCCCGCACCTGAGCAACTACGCCCAGCGTTACTACAGCGGCCCGTCCGGTGAAGTGCTGGATGCCTTCGTGTTCATGAGCCGTGACGTGGGCGAAGCCTCGCAGGTCAGTGCCAAGCTGGGCCAGCACAACCTGTTCTGGGGTGAAACCCTGCTCAACCCGGTGCACTCGCTAAGCTACGGGCAGTCTGGCCTGGACCTGGCCAAACTGGCGGCTTCGCCAGGCACCGAGGCCAAGGAACTGTTCGTGCCGCGCAACCAGTTGTCGACCTCGTTCCTGGTCAACTCCGAACTGACCTTTGGCGCCCAGTACTTCTTCGACTGGGATGCCGCCCGCCTGCCCGAAGCCGGTACCTACTATGGCGGCTCGGACGTGGTAGGCGAGGGCGCGCAGAGCTTCCTGCTCGGCCACACCGGTACTGCAGGGCTGATCCCGGTGCAGGGCGCGCTGACCACCATCCGCCGTGGCCACGACCTCACCCCAGGTAAAAGTGGCGACTGGGGCGTCATGGCCAAGTGGTCGCCCGAGTGGCTGGGCGGCACCCTCGGCTTTTACTACCGCAAAACCTCCGAGATTCTCCCGCAGGCTTGGCTCGACGCGCGCGGCATGACCATCGCCAATGGCCCGTTCGGCAACCCGCCGGGCAGCCGCCAGGGCGCAGTGGGCAACCTGTACAACTCGCTGCAAAGCACGACGTACCAGTTCGCCTACGCCGACAATATCGACATCTATGGCCTGAGCCTGTCCAAGGATGTAGCCGGCATCAGCGTCGGCAGTGACCTGAACATCCGCCACAACATGCCGCTGGCGAGCATCCCGGCAATCGTCAGCTCGCCAGGCCAGGGCGGCTTGGGCGGCGGCTTTGGCCTGCTGCCAGCACGCCTGCCGAGCAGCGGGGTGATCTACGACGTGCCTAACGATGGCGACGGCATGGGCGCTACTGGCGATACCTTGCACTGGACCTTGAACGGCCTGATGACCCTCGGCGACACGCCGTTATTCGACTCGGCAACCCTGCTCGGCGAGCTGTTCTACAGCAACCTGCTCAAGCTCGATAGCCACAACGAGGCGTTGTACAAGGGCAAGAGCAGCTACCGCGGCATCGACAAGGCTACCCGCGACAACTGGGGCATCGCCGTCAACTTCACCCCCACCTGGTACCAGGTGCTGCCCGGCATGGACCTGAGCATGCCGTTGTCGGTCAACGTTGGCCTCGACGGTGTATCGCCAGTGCAGGGCGGTGGCGCCGAGAACACCGGCAACTACGCGCTGGGCGTAAGTGCCGCCATCTACAACCAGTACTTCGTCGACCTCAAGTACGTCGACAGTTTCGGTGAGACCAAGGCCTGCAAGGACGGCCAGACCGACGGCAGCACCCCCAATGCCCTGGACGGCGAACAGGATTACACCTGCTACGGCGGCGGCTACGCCTCCTTCTCCGGCGGTGGTGCTACCACCGAGGACCGTGGCGCCCTGTACCTGACCGTCAAGACGACCTTCTGAGTCATGTTTCCTACCGCTTACACAGGAAGACAACCATCATGAATTTCGTACGTACCCTGCTGGCCTCGTGCCTGTCGTTGGCCGCCCTGAACGCAGCTCAGGCCGCCGTTTCCCCTGACCAGGCCGCGCGCCTGGGCACCAGCCTGACCGCCATTGGCGCGGAAAAGGCCGGCAATGCCGATGGCTCCATCCCAGCCTACCAAGGCGGCCTGCTGACACCGCCGGCTGGCTACCAGAGCGGCGCCAGCATGCGCCCCGACCCGTTTGCCAGTGACAAGCCGCTGCTGGTCATCGATGGCAAGAACGCCGAGCAATACAAAGGCCAGCTGACCGCCACCACCCTGGAACTGCTCAAGCGCTACCCCAGCTACCGGGTCGATGTGTACCCCACCCACCGCAGCGTGGCGTTGCCCCAGGCGGTGCTCGACAACACCCGCAAGAACGCCACCGGCGCCAATAGCAAGGAAGGCGGCACGGCAGTGGACAACGTGCTGCCGGGCATCCCGTTCCCGATTCCGCAGAACGGCGCGGAGGCCATGTGGAACTTCCTGCTGCGCTATCAAGGCGTGAGCATGACCGCCAAGTATGACTCGTGGAACGTCGATGCCGCGGGCAAGCCATCGCTGTCGACCACCGGCCAGGCCAACATCAGCTTCCCGATCTACGAGGACATGAGCAAGCCGATCGGCGCCAAGGACACCTACTACCAGATGAAGCTGGTGTACACCGGGCCCGCACGCCGTGCCGGCGAAGCGATGATGCTGCGCGATGCCGCCAACCCGCTGGTACAGCCACGCAGTGCCTGGCAGTACCTGCCAGGCCAGCGCCGGGTCAAGCTGGCGCCCAACCTGGCCTACGACACGCCCAACCCAGGCACCTCGGGCTCGGGTACTTACGATGACGTGTTCGTCTTCAACGGTGCACTGGACCGCTACGACTGGACCCTGGTCGGCAAGCAGGAAATGTACGTGCCGTACAACACCTACCAGCTGACCTACAACACCGACGTCAAGCAGGTGATCACCCCTAACCACCTGGCGCCACAGTTCGTGCGCTGGGAGAAGCACCGGGTATGGGTAGTGGAAGGCAAGCTCAAGGACGGTGCGCGCCACATCTACCACAAGCGCCGCTTCTACCTTGACGAAGACAGCTGGATGGCCCTGGCCTCGGACCAGTACGACGCTCGTGGTCAGCTGTACCGCGGCTCGTTCGCCTTCCTGACCCAGAGCTACGACAAACAGACCCCAGATGCCACGCCGTTCATGATCTACGACTTGATCGGTGGCACCTACAACCTTAACGGCGTGGTTGGTGCCTACGGCGGTATCCGCTACATCGAGCCGCTGTCGAAAACCCAGTGGTCGCCCGAGTCGCTGGCCGGCAACGGCATTCGCTGAACGCACCGAGCAGAGGTGGCAATGTCTGTTTTTAAACGATGCAGCGTGGTGATATTGGCCTTGGCCACGCTGCAGGGCGCGGCCCAGGCGGCGCCCTTCAGCGATGTGCTGGACCTGCCCGCCAGGCCCAGTGCGCTGGTCACCAGCAGCGCCTTGCGTGATGTAACCCTGGCCGGGCAGCGCCTGGTTGCGGTGGGCCCGCGTGGGCACATCGTGTATTCCGATGATAACGGCGCGCACTGGCAGCAGGCCCAGGTGCCGGTCAGCGCCGACCTGAACGCCGTAAGCTTCGCCACACCCGAACGGGGGTGGGCGGTCGGCCACGATGGCGTGGTGCTACACAGCAGCGATGGCGGCGTGCACTGGCAAAAGCAACTGGATGGCCGGGCGCTGGCCGAACAACTGCCGGGCACCGGCAGCGACAATGCCTTGCTCGACGTGTGGTTCAGCGATGCCCGCCACGGCTTTGCAGTGGGTGTCTTCAACCTGCTGTTGCGCACCGTCGATGGTGGCGAGCACTGGCAGCCCTGGCTCGAGCACAGCGATAACCCGCAAGGCCTGCACCTGACCAGCTTGGCTGCAGTGGGTGACGACTTGTACATCACTGGCGAGCAGGGCCTGCTACTGAAGCAGGACGGTGAGCGCTTCACCCGTGTCGCAACACCGTATGCCGGCACCCTGTTCGGCGCGGTCGGCAAGCCCGGCGTAGTGCTGGTCTACGGCCTGCGCGGGCATGCCTTGCGCAGCACCGACGGTGGCCAACAATGGCAACCGGTCACCACCGGCATCAACACCAGCCTCACCGCCGCTGGCGTTGACCGTGCCGGGCAGCTGTGGCTGGCCAGCCAGGCCGGCGATGTGCTGCTCAGCCAGGATGACGGCGCCAGTTTCCGCCCGGTGCCGCAAAGCGCCCGTGGCCCGGTCACCGCGCTCACCACCGACACCGGCAACGGCCTGGTGCTGGTTGGCGAGCGGGGCGTACGCAACCAGGCCGGTAACCCCACGCTGCACCCATAACAAGAGAAGACCCTGATGGCCGCTACCCGCCAAGACACCCTTCCGGTGATCAGCAACCTCGACGATTTCGACCCACGCTCGGGCAACCGCCTGGAGCGCCTGGTGTTCAACCATCGCTTGCCATTCCTGCTGTGCATGCTGCTGGCGACCCTGGTACTGGGTTACATGGCCGTGGCGCGCCTGGAGCTGCGCCCCAGCTTCGACAAGATGCTGCCGCAGAGCCACCCGTACATTCAGAACTACCTGGAAAACCGCCCATCACTGCGTGGTTTGGGCAATGCGGTGCGGGTGGTGGTGGAGAACACCCAGGGCGATATCTTCGACCCGGGCTACCTGCAGACCCTGCGCCATATCAACGACGAACTGTTCCTTAGCCAGGGCGTGGACCGGGCCTGGGTAAAGTCGTTGTGGAGCCCGGCGGTGCGCTGGACCGAGGTCACCGAGGAGGGCTTCCAGGGCGGCCCGGTGATGCCCGACGGCTACCAGGGCGCGGCGGGTGATATCGAGCAATTGCGCCAGAACATCGAGCGCGCCAACATTGTCGGCAGCCTGGTGGCGCGTGACTTCAAGTCAAGCATGCTGATCGTGCCGCTACTCGACCAGGACTCGGCTACTGGCAAAGGCCTCGACTACCACGCCTTTTCGCAAAAGCTCGAGCAATTGCGTAGCCAGTACCAGGCCAGCGGCCAGTACCGCATCCATGTGATCGGCTTCGCCAAACTGATGGGCGACCTGATCGACGGGCTGATCGAGGTGATGGCGTTCTTCGCCTTGGCGGTGCTGACCAGCCTGGTGATCATCTACTGCTATACCCGCTGTGTGCGCAGCACCCTGCTGGTGGTGTTGTGTTCGTTGACCGCGGTGGTGTGGCAACTGGGCATTGTCGCCTGGCTGGGCTACGCCATCGACCCGTATTCGATCCTGGTACCGTTCCTGATCTTCGCCATTGGTGTATCCCACGCGGCGCAGAAGATGAACGGCATTCTCCAGGACATCGGCCGCGGTACCCACCGCCAGGTAGCGGCGCGCTATACCTTCCGCCGCCTGTTCGTGGCGGGGGTGACTGCATTGCTGGCCGATGCCGTGGGCTTTGCCGTGCTGATGCTGATCGACATCCCGGTGATCCAGGACTTGGCCATCACCGCCAGCATTGGTGTGGCAGTGCTGATTTTTACCTCATTGCTGCTGATGCCGGTGGCGCTGTCTTACGTCGGCGTAGGCCGCAAGGCGGCCGAACGGGCCCTGTTTATCGATGCCCGCGCAGCCCAGCATCGTGGCTTTGGCCGCCTGTGGGACCTGCTCGACCGTTTCACCGAACGCAAATGGGCCACTGCCGCGTTGTTGGTGGCCCTGGTGCTGGCCGCCCTCGGCACCTGGGGCAGCCTGCAGCTGAAAATCGGTGACCTCGACAGCGGGGCGCCCGAGCTGCGCGCGGATTCGCGCTACAACCTCGACAACGCCTACATCACCCAGCACTACGCGCTGTCCAGCGACACCTTCGCGGTCATGGTCAAAACCGCCCCTGAAGGCTGCCTGCAATACCAGACCCTGGTCTTGGCCGACCGCTTGGCCTGGGAGCTGCAACAATTACCGGGCGTACAAACCACCGTGTCGCTGGCCAACGCCGTGCGCCAGATCACCGCCGGTACCTACGAAGGCAACCCGCGCCTGAACAGCCTGCAGCGCAACCAGGACGTGCTCAACTACGCGGCCCAGCAGGCCTCGGTCAACGCCCCGGAGCTGTTCAACAACGACTGCTCGCTGATGCCGGTCATCGCCTACCTCAAGGACCACCGCGCCGACACGCTGGCCCAGGTAGCCGCCGTGGCCGAAGGTTTCGCCCAGGCTAACAGCAATGCCGACCACCAGTTCTTGCTGGCCGCTGGCAGCGCCGGTATCGAAGCCGCCACCAACGTGGTGGTCCGCGAAGCCAACCATCGCATGCTGTTGCTGGTGTACCTGGCAGTGACGCTGTTTTGCCTGTTCACCTTCCGCAGCTGGCGCGCCACGCTGGTGGCGATCCTGCCGCTGATGCTCACCTCGGTGCTGTGTGAAGCGCTGATGGTAGCCATGGGCATCGGCGTCAAGGTCGCCACCTTGCCGGTGATCGCCTTGGGCGTTGGCATTGGCGTGGACTACGCGCTGTACCTGCTGAGCGTGCAGCTGCACTACCAGCGCGCCGGGTTGAGCCTGGGCCAGGCCTACCAGAAAGCCGTGGCCTTCACTGGCCGGGTGGTCGGGCTGGTCGGCATTACCTTGGCCGCCGGCGTGGTCGGCTGGGCTTGGTCGCCGATCAAGTTCCAGGCCGACATGGGCCTGCTGCTGACCTTCATGTTCCTGTGGAACATGCTCGGCGCGCTGGTGTTGATCCCTGCGTTGTCGCACTTCCTCCTGCGTGGCCAGGCCGCCCCGGCGCCTGCCGAAGCCTCGGCCACGCCGCTTTCGCAAACCCAAGAAACCGAGTGCTCGCCTCATGTCTGATTACCTTCCGCCACTGCGCGACATGGATTTTCTGTTCAACGAAGTGTTCGACATCCCAGCCTGGTGGGCGCAAACCCCCGCCTTGGCCGAACAGGTCGATGGCGACACTGCCCGGGCCGTGCTCGAACAGGCCGGCCGGCTGATTGCCGAGGTAGTGGCGCCGCTCAACCGCAGCGGCGACGAGCAAGGCTGCCGCTGGGAGGCAGGCCAGGTGTATACCCCCGACGGCTTTGCCGACGCCTACCGGGCATTTGCCGCCGATGGCTGGGTGGGTGTGGCCGGTGCCCCGGAATACGGTGGCATGGGCATGCCAAAAGTGATCGGTGCCCAGCTCGAAGAAATGCTCAATGCCGCCAACCTGTCGTTTGGCCTGTACCCGATGTTGACAGCCGGGGCCTGCCTGTCGCTGCTCAACCATGCCAGCGAGCCGTTGAAGGCGCTGTACCTGCCGCCCATGTACCAAGGGCGCTGGACCGGCTCGATGTGCCTCACCGAGCCTCACGCCGGCACCGACCTGGGCCTGCTCCGTACCCGCGCCGAAGCGGCTGCCGATGGCCGTTACCGCATCAGCGGTACCAAAATTTTCATCACCGGCGGCGAGCAGGACCTGACCGAGAACATCATCCACCTGGTGCTGGCACGGCTACCGGATGCGCCTGCCGGCCCCAAGGGCGTCTCGCTGTTCCTGGTGCCCAAGGTGCTGGTTGACGCCGAGGGGGTGCTGGGCGAGGCCAATGCGGTGAGTTGTGGGTCGATCGAGCACAAGATGGGCATCAAGGCCTCGGCCACCTGCGTGATGAACTTCGACGGCGCCATCGGCTACCTGGTCGGTGAGCCGCACAAGGGCCTCAACGCCATGTTCACCATGATGAACTACGAGCGCCTGGGCGTGGGTATTCAGGGCCTGGCCCTGGGCGAGCGGTCTTACCAGGGCGCTATCGCCTATGCCCGTGATCGCCAACAGGGCCGAGCGCCGACGGGCGCCGAAGCGCCGGGGCACACTGCCGACCCAATCATCGTCCACCCGGACGTGCGGCGCATGCTGCTGACCATGAAAGCGCTGAACGAAGGCGGGCGGGCGTTTTCTACCTACGTGGCGCTGCAACTGGACGTGGCCAAGTACAGCGAAGCCCCGGCCGCACGCGCCCAGGCCGAGGCCAAGGTGGCGTTGCTGACGCCAGTGGCCAAGGCCTTCCTGACCGACATGGGGCTGGAAACCACCGTGCACGGCCAGCAGGTGCTGGGTGGCCATGGCTATATCCGAGAATGGGGCCAGGAGCAGTTGATTCGCGACTGCCGGATTACTCAAATCTACGAAGGCACCAATGGCATCCAGGCCCTCGACCTGGTGGGGCGCAAGCTGTTTGGCGATGGTGGGCAAGCCTATCGCAGCGTGTCCGAAGAAATAACCGCCTTTGCCCAGACACTGCCTGCGGCGTGCGCCGAGTTCAGCGCGCCGCTGCTTGCTGCCGTGCGCAACCTCGACGAGCTGACCGCCTGGTTGCTCGACCGGGCCCAGGGCAACCCGCGCGAGCTTGGCGCGGCGGCCGTGGAATACCTGCAGGTATTTGGCTACACCTTCTACGCCTACCTGTGGGCACGCATGGCCGTGGTGTGCCACGGCCATGCGGCGCCCGAGCCGTTCCACCACAGCAAGCTGGGCACCGCGCAGTTCTACTTCGCGCGCCTGCTGCCGCGCATCCACTCGCTCAGCGCCAGTGTCAGGGCCGGTAGCGATAGCCTGTACCTGCTCGAGGCTGGGCAACTGTGAAGGCCGCCAGCATGATAACCACCCGCATCATGCCTGCCGCCGAGCAGGCCTACGCCTACCCGTTGCTGATCAAGCGCCTGTTGTTATCAGGCGTGCGCTACCAGCCCAACCAGGAAATCGTCTACGCCGACAAGCTGCGCTACAGCTACACCACGTTGCTCGAACGCATCCAACGCCTGGCCAATGTGCTGACCGCTGCTGGGGTTAAGCCTGGCGACACCGTGGCTTTGCTCGATTGGGACAGCCACCGTGCGTTGGAATGCTTCTTTGCCGTGCCGATGCTCGGCGCGGTGCTGCACACAGTGAACGTGCGGCTGTCTACCGAACAGGTGCGCTACACCATGAACCATGCCGAGGACCGCCTGGTGCTGGTGCATGATGACTTCCTGCCGTTGATGGCGCAGTTGCAGGATGACTTGCCGACGGTCACGGGCTTCATCCGCCTTAGCGACGGTGGCCCTGAACCGCAGGGTGTGCCGTTGCTGGGCGAGTACGAAGGGCTGCTGGCGGCTGCCGAGCCGCAGTTCGACTTTGCCGATTTCGACGAGCACTCGCTTGCCACGCTGTTCTACACCAGCGGTACCACCGGCAACCCCAAGGGCGTGTACTTCAGCCACCGGCAGTTGGTGCTGCATACCTTGGTCGAGCAGGGCATCCTGGCAGCGTGCGGCGAGGTGCCATTGCTGCGCAGCGGCGACGTGTACATGCCCATTACGCCGATGTTCCACGTGCATGCCTGGGGCGTACCCTATGTGGCCACGGCGCTGGGCATCAAGCAGGTTTACCCTGGGCGCTACGAGCCTAACCGCCTGGTGCGCCTGTACCGCGACGAGGGCGTGACGTTTTCCCATTGCGTGCCCACGGTGCTGCAAATGATGCTCGACAGCGAAGAAGGGCGGCGCGGCGACCTGACTGGCTGGAAAATGCTGTTGGGCGGTAGCGCGCTGACCCTGGGCCTGGCGCAACGCGCCAGCGAACGCGGTATCAGCGTGCATTGCGGCTACGGCATGTCGGAAAGCTGCCCGCTGCTCAGCATCACCCACCTCAGCGCCGACCTGCTGGCATTGCCCTTGGCGCAGCAGCTGCCGCTGCGTATCGATGCGGGCGTGCCGATTGCCCTGGTAGACCTGCGCATTGTCGACGCTGACGGTAATGCGCTGCCACACGATGGCGAAAGCCTGGGTGAAGTCGTGGTGCGTGCGCCGTGGCTGACCCAAGGCTACCTGCATGAGCCGGAGCAGGGCGCCGCCTTGTGGCTGGGGGGCTGGATGCACACCGGCGACCTGGCGTGCATCGACTCGGCGGGTGTGGTGCGTATTCGTGATCGGATCAAGGATGTGATCAAGACCGGCGGCGAGTGGGTCAGCTCGGTGGCACTGGAGAACCTGATCAGCCAGCACCCGGCTGTCGCGTCGGTGGCGGTGATCGGCATCCCCGACCCGCAATGGGGGGAACAACCCTTGGCGCTGGTGGTATGTTGTGACGGCCAGCAGTTTGACCAAGCTGCGTTGGCCAGGCACCTGCAGCCGTTTGTCGACAGCGGGCACCTGAACAAATGGGCGATACCGCGCCAACTACGCTGTGTGGCTGAGATCCCCAAGACCAGCGTGGGCAAGATCGACAAGAAGCGCATTCGCCAGGCCGAGTGCTGGACTTAGCCTGCGCTTTGGGGGCGCATTGCGCCCCATTGCCGGTTGCGCGATTACCTGAGCAAGAAAGCGGGTGCATGCAGGGCTGTAGATGCGTACAGTGCGTGGATCGCAACCTGGCAGGAACCCGTTTATGTCCAGTGCATTCACCTTGATGCAGTCGCCTGTCGGCACCTTGACCTTGGTGGCCCGTGGCGATTGCCTGGCAGCCGTACTGTGGGAAGAAGAGCGCGAAAACCGCGTGCGCCTCGGCACCCTGCAGCGCGACGACCAGTGCCCGGTGCTGCTGGAAACCGCCCGCCAGCTTGGCGAGTACTTTGCCGGCAAACGGCAGCGCTTCGAGCTGGCGCTGGATTTTGCCGGCACCGAATTCCAGCGCCAGGTGTGGGCCGCGCTGCTGGCGATACCGTTTGGTGAAACCCGCAGCTACGGTGATATCGCCCGCCAGATAGGCAACCCCAGCGCGGTGCGTGCGGTAGGCGCTGCCAACGGCCGTAACCCCATTTCAATCATCGCCCCGTGCCACCGGGTGATCGGTGCGTCGGGCAGCCTGACCGGCTTTGCTGGCGGCCTGGCAGCCAAACAGTATTTGCTGGCGTTAGAAGGCCGGCAAAGTTTGGCACTGGACCTGTAACGCTGCAGTAGCGCCCATGGATCAGCCCAGGGGCACGGCCAAGGCGCTCGCGGTGGTGGTGTCCAGCACGATCAGCCCTTCGCTCTGGTCATCCAGGCTGGCCAGTAAGCGCCCGTGGCTGTCCCACGCCGCCGAGCCACCGGCGCCGATGAAGGTGTCGGCCGGGCCGACACAGTTGGCCATCAATACTGGCATGCCCAGTTCGCGCGCGACCTCGCGGTAGTGCGCATAACCTTCGCCGATACCTTTGGCCGTTTTCGCCACGCTGACCAGGTACAGGTCGGCGCCGCGTTCCCGGGCCGCAGCAGCATGCGCCATGAACATCGATTCGTAGCAGATCGCAGGCGCTATCCGCTGCTTTCCTACCTGCAGCAGCACGGCTTGATCGCCTGGGGTGAACCAAGGCAGCTCGTCATCATGCAGGCGCCGCTTGGCATAGGCCTGGCGCGGTGCCCCAGGGCTGAAAATTGGCATGCCGATGCGGATGCCATCGGGTGTCGGTAGTGGCAGGCCCACGGCTACGGTGATGCCAAGCCGGTCGCAGGCTGCCTGCAGCGGGTCCAGCCGCGCGGAGCTAACCGGCAGCGCGGCTTGGCGCGCGAGGGTGGGTTCATAGCCGGTCAGCGACAGTTCAGGGAACACTGCCAGTTCGGCGCCAAGGGCCGCGGCCTGCTCGATGCAGGCCAGGTGGCGTTCGAGGTTGGTTTGCACATCGCCCTTGAGCGAGGCCAGTTGCACGGCGCACAGCTTCATGAAAACCCCTTCCTTGGCGCAGGTTGAGAGCCCGAGCATACTATCGGCACCAACACCTGTACCAGGGAAGGGTTTTTCAGCAGGCCGGGGCCACGGCGAAGCGTTGGCGGAACCAGTCGTCAAGCATGGCCTTCTCGGCATACAGGCGGTCGCTGCTGCTGGCCACCCGCCCGGGGCGGCTGAGGTACATCTTGTCGCTGACCCGCTCCTGGGCCTGCTGGTCGGGTTTGCCCGGTTGGCTGAGGGTGTAGCTGAGGTCGATGCTCGGCCAGGTGATTTCGCGCATGAAGCGTACATCGTAAGCCTGACTGTGCCAGGGCTCGAAACGCCCGGCCAGGTCGATGTCGCGGATGTCGATAACCAGCTGCTGGCCCGCTTGCAAATAGCGCTGGCCGAGTTTTTGCAGGTACTGGCTCAGGGTTTTCATCACATAGGTATCGGCGCCCCGCGCGTAACCGTGGTTGTCGAGGCTGGCATCACGGAACGTTTCTGGGTGGTCGAAACGCACCTCGACCTGCGCGGCCGGGGCACCTTGTGCCATGCTGTTCAGTAACAGCACCATGAGCACAGCACACACGTGGGCGGTACGCATGATGCACCTCCGGAGTGAGTTGGGTGTATTTCCATTTTACCCCTGGCACCGCGGCACCAGCAGAGGAAGAGTGTAATGGAACGGTTTCGGCGGCTAGCTGCCAACACCCGGGGGCGGGACCTGGCGGTGGGGGATATCCATGGGCACTTCCAGCGCCTGGTTCAGTGCCTGGAAGCCGTGGCATTCAACCCAGCAGTGGACCGTTTGTTCAGCGTGGGCGACCTGGTCGACCGGGGGCCATACAGCGATGCTGCGTTGGCGTGGTTGGCACAGCCCTGGTTCCATGCTGTTCAGGGCAACCATGAAGCTTTGGCGATTACCCGGCTGCGGGGCGGGCGGCTGGACCTGGAGATGTACCGTGCGGCAGGGGGCGGCTGGTTTCTTGAGTTGCCGTACCTTGAGCAATTGCGCTTCGTGGAACGCTTCGAGCAGTTGCCGCTGGCTATCGAGGTGCAAACTGCCGAGGGCCTGGTTGGCTTGCTGCATGCCGACAGCCCGTTTCCCGACTGGGACGTACTGCGCAGTTGCCTGGAGCTGGATGACGACCCCGACGTGCGGGAAGTGTGCCAGTGGTCGCGGCGGCGCTTGAAAAAAGACGATAACCGGCCGGTGAATGGCTTGCGAGCCTTGCTGGTCGGCCACACACCGGTGTTGCAGGCCAAACAGCTGGGCAATGTCTGGCACCTGGACACCGGCGGTTGGGCCAACGGCCATTTCAGCCTCATGGACTTGGCCACGCTGCAACTGGTTAGCCCCGCACCAGGTGCAGCAACAACGCCACGGCCAACAGCACCAGCATGACCCCCGAAGCGCGCTCCAGCCATGGCAGGCTGCGGGCGAAACGGCGCAGTACCAGCGGGTTGCCAATGGCTACGGCTACCAGCAGGTCCCACAGCAGCACAATGCTGAACATCCACAGGGCATAGGCCGCTTTCCAGTGGGCGCTGGTGCTGGCGACCATGCTGGCCAGGCTGGCATAGAACAGGGCGTTCTTGGGGTTGAGTATGCCGGACAGCAAACCCCTGCCCAATCCGCGCCACCAGCCTTGAACAGCTAGGTTGCCAGTGACTGCCGCCAGCCCGACCTGGCCCGCGTGGCGCATGAACAGCACGCCGATATACAGCAGGTAGCCGGCCCCGGCCAGCTGCAGGGCCGTGAACAGCGGGGTGCCTTCCTGCAGCACCGACAAGCCGGTGAAGGCCATGGCGATGAACGCGCCGTTGGCCAGGGCGATTCCCAGGCAGGCACCGCTGGCGACCCGCCAGCCGCTGCTGACGGACGTACGCGCGACCAGGAAGAAGTCCGGGCCGGGCGAGAGCAGGGCGAGGAAGTGGGCGAGGGCGATAATCAGGAATTGCTGCATGAGGCTGCTCTGGCGGAAAAGGCCAACTCTGCCCTGCGGCGTTCACACCGTATTGAACAATATTGCAAACCCAACCAGCCGACGCGGTGTAGGCGCGGCCCGGTGTCGCGGTTGGCCGCATAGCAGGTCTTTAGTTGCCCCGGTATTGCCCTGGCGTTACCCCCACATGGGCCTTGAACACTCGTTGGAAATGGCTCTGGTCGGCAAACCCGAGCCGATAGGCCACCTCCGCCAGCGGCTGCCCTTCACCCAGTAGCTGTCGGCCGCGGTTGACCCGGGCATTGAGCAGATAGGCATGCGGGGTAAACCCAGTGGCTGCACGAAAGGCACGGATAAGTTGATAACGCCCAAGCCCCGCCTTGCGGGCCAGTGCGTCGAGGTTCAACTGCGCGGGGTCCTGGCCTTCGATGTGTGCGAGCAACCCGCTCAACGCGCTCGCCCCCAAAGCCGGTGCCGCTGCCAGCGGCGCATGCGCGGAAAAGTCCAAGTCGCCTAGAAAGGCAATCAGCGCAGCATCCTTCTCTGCGATGCTGGCACTGGAAAACAACGCCCCGTTCAGTTCGCAGAACTGGCGATACACCGCCGGCTCGCGGCAAATACGGGCCGGCTCGCCGGGGCCGGCACCGCCCAGCCCCGACTCCAGGCGCAGCTGCGCCAGCCAGTCGGCAGCCACATGCAGCATTTGGTAGCTCCACGCCTGCCCAGGCTCGGGGTTGCAGGCATGTACGCGACGCGCCGGGACCATTACCAGCGTACCGGGTGTCAGGCGTTGCTGCCCGTCACCGGCGCCCGTGAAGTGACTGACGCCAGCATCCACCGCACCGATGGAAAACGTCGGGTGGCTGTGGGCCTTGTAGCAGGCCCGACTTTGGCAGGCGCGGCGGCTTTCGACATGCGGTAGGGCCGGGTCGCGCCATAGCGCGGCGTGGGAGCGGGGCATCACAGGGTCCTCGGTATGGCCGCAAGCTTAACAGACCTGCGCACCCATACAGTTTTTTCCCCTGGCTGTAGCTTGACCGTAAGGCATGTGACACGCCGAAATAGACGCCTGTTGCCAAAGGAAAACAACAATGGACCTTTCAAGCCTGCTGCTTTTCATCCCCGCCTGCTTTGCCCTGAACATGGCACCAGGGCCGAATAATCTGCTGTCGCTGCACAATGCCAGCCGCTATGGCCTGCGTACGGCGTGCGTAGCGGGTGGCGGGCGCCTCGTCGCCTTCAGCGGCATGATCGCCCTGGCGGCCTTGGGCCTGGCCGTGGTACTGCACACCAGCGAATACCTGTTCCTGGCTATCAAGGTGGTGGGGGCGGCGTACCTGTTCTACATCGCCTGGCAGCTGTGGCGTGCACCGGTGGGTGAGGCGCTGGTGGCTGCTGATCATCCGCGAGGCACCTGGCGCCTGGCGCGTCAGGAGTTTTGGGTGGCAGCCGGCAACCCGAAGGCGATCCTGATTTTCACTGCTTTCTTGCCGCAGTTCGTCTCGGTCGGCAGCGCCACCCCGGTGAGTGAGCAGTTCCTCTGGCTGGGGGTGTTGTTCCTGCTGCTGGAGTGGGCGGCCATCGCCATCTACGCCGGCCTTGGCGCCTACCTGCAGCGCTGGTTCAGCCAGCCCGGGCCGCGTCGGCTGTTCAACCGGGTCAGTGCCTCTTTGCTGGGCTGCGCCGGCCTCGGTCTGCTGGCTGCGCGGCGCTAAAACTGCAAATGCAAGCCAATGACACCGCCGCTGGCTTCCTGCTGGCGGCTGTCCAGGTTGGTGGTGTACTGCACGCCGCCATGCAGGCTCAGCGCTTCGTTGACCTGCGCCACCACGCCGCCCTCAAACTGTACTGAGGTGTAGCGGTAGTCGGTGTTGATCTTGTCGACGTCATCGAAGGTCAAGGTGTCGCGGCCACCGTCGCCGTGCCACAGGTTGATCTGCGCGTAGGGCTGCAACAGGCGCCCGCTGGTCCCGCTGAAAGTACCCTCAAGTCGCACCCCCAGGCGGCCGGTCAGCTCTACCTGCGCATCGTGGCTGATACGCGAGACGCTGTCGCTGGCGGTGTCGAGCGAGACCTGTTGCGCGATCAGCTGGGCTTGCGGCTCCAGGCTCCAGCGTTCGGACAGCGCGATGGGGTTGCCAGACTCCAGCGAAGCAGCCCAGGCGTAGCCGTCGAGATCCAGTTTGTCACCCCGGCTCGAGCGCGCCCGGCCATCAAGGTCGGTGTACTGCAGCACCGCATCGAGGTACGCACCCTGTGGCCCGACCAGTGTCCAGTAGGCGCCGGCGCTGTCGCCATCGAGCCGCAAGTCACCGACGCTGCGATCCTCCATGGCCAGGGCGAAGCCTTTGACGTCGGCGTCCAGGCGGCTGTGGCTGACATAGACACCGACATGCTGACGGTAACCGCTGTCGGCAACCTTGGCGTAAAGGTCCTGGCCCACCTTGAAGCCGTACAAGTCGCCGTCCAAGCTCGGGCTGACCGTGCCGCTCCATTGCTGGCGCAGCGCACCGCCGTACGCCTGGCCCCAGCTGGCGGGCAGGGCGCCTTCACCTTGCAGCAACTGTTGGTCGCCTTGGCGCTGGTGGAATGTGCCCAAGGCCTGGCGGGCAATGATCGCCGCGCCCCGGGGGGCAGCGGCATAGACCGGAACTTCCGGGCGATACAGTGGCAGGCTTTCGCCCTGGACCGGTGCGGGCAGGTCGACCTGGCCGGGGGCAGGCGCCGCTACCGGAGGGGTTGCTGCCGGGGCGATCACGGGGGGCTCGCCGGGTTGCGTGGGTTGTGTCGGCGTTCCGGGTAGTGGAACAGTGGCCGGAGCGGGGGCCGCGACCAGGGTCGAACGCAGGTACCAGCTGTTTTCGCTGCCAGCCGTTACCCCACCTTTGAACAACCGGTAGTCATAGGCGCCCACCGATAGGGTCTGGGTCTGCACAAAGGCGGTAGCGGTGCTGATGGCGCCGTCACGGGCCTCAACGACCTGGATACCGTTCTGTGCCGTGGCTGCACCCGCGCCACCGAGGTTGTTGATGTGCAACAGGGTGGCGCCGCTGATGGTGCCTTGGCTGACCACCAGGCGGTCAGAGGCGGCGTTATCCCCGGCGAGCACGCTGTTCAGACGTAGCGTGCCGTTGTCGCCCGTGTAATCACCCTGGATGCTCAGGCGGCCCTTTGCATCGTTGCCACGGCTCAGGTCGATGGTGCCGGCGTTTCTAACCGACACCTTGTTGCCACGCTGGATGCTGATAATGCTGCCCTGGCGGCTGATCAATGTGCTGGACGCATCGATCTGCAGGCTACCGGTACCCGTGGCGGCGATGGGCCGCGACTGGTCGGCGCCGAGGTCACCCAAGGTCAAGGTGTCGTTGAGGGTGAACGCGCTGCCTTGAGCCAGGTTGATGGACTCCCAGTTGAGGTACAAGGCGCCTTGGCCGACTCGGGCCTGCTCGAACGTAAGCGTGTCGGTGCCGGTACCGCCGTCCATGGGCACTGTCGATTGGCTGAGGTCGAGCGTGCTGACGGTGGCGGTGTCATTGTCATTGCCTAGGTCAACCCGGCCTCCGATGCTACCGCCCGACCATTTGAAAACATCCTTACCCGCGCTGGCCAGGACGCTGCCTATCAACGTGCCGTCGTTGATCCAGATGATGTCCATGCCGCCGCTGGTGCTGAGGTTGCCGCCAATGGTGCCACCCAGGATGAAGAAAATGTCGTTGCCAAAACCACTGACCACGTTGCCAATGACCACAGCACTGACGCCGAGCTGCTCGGACATCTCAAAGTAATTATCAGCCAGCTTCAGGTCTACTCGGCCAATGCTGCCGCCTTTGAACCAGGCGGTGTCACCATCTTCAAACGCTCCGGTGATGGTCCCGCCGGTCATGACGAACACGTCCATGTCACCGCCTTGATTCAACGTTTCTAGCGTACCGCCACTCATGGTGTACCTGTCTCTGCCATTGCCTTGCTGCAATGACTGAACCGTCCCGCCACTGATGGTGAACTCGTCGTCAGCGTCGGTTTGGACGACGGCGCCCAGGTTGTCAGGCGGTGAAACCGTTAAGGATTGCGAATGAGCCAGCAACGGCAGTGTGAGCAGGGGGAGTGCAACCGGCAACAGCAGGCGAGGGCAGCGCATAGGCAGGTGTCCGTGTTGTTTAACGGGTCCACTACCTGAAGCGACGCTGGTGCAGGCCGCTTCGGCCCTGCCTGAGTTGTATGTAATGCGTGAGGGCGGGACAACTGGCAAAAATGCTAGGTGGCCCTTGGCTATTAGTCGCGATAGAAGGTTTGCACCAGGTGATAGCCAAACTTGCTCTTGATTGGCCCGTGCACCACGCGCAGAGGCTTTTTGAAAATGACCTGGTCGATGGCGCCGACCATTTGGCCTGGGCGGACCTCGCCCAGGTCGCCACCACGCTTGCCCGAAGGGCAGGTGGAGAACTTTTTCGCGAGCACATCGAAAGCTTCGCCGTTGGTGATGCGCTGCTTGAGCTTTTCGGCTTCGTCAGCGGTCTTGACCAGGATGTGGCGAGCTTGGGCTTTCATGGGGTACCTGTGCTTCAGGGGCAAAAAGGACGCATTATGCCTGATTGAGCCGGGATGAGGCGATTGCGGGCGCGGCCTTGCGTCGCGAAAGGCCGCGACACGAGGCCACCCCACAGGTGAGGGCTGTTTACTCTACTTTAGCTTTTTGCACGTCCTGCGACGCGGACCAGACGCGATAGCGCACTTCGACATCCTCGGGTACATACACCACCACCGGCAGCTTGCTGTTGTAGCGCAGCATGAAGCCTTCACCGACCACCGGCACGAAGGCCTCGGTCTTCTTGCCATCGGGGCAGGCCATCAGCGTGCTGGCCGGGCCGTTGACCTTGTCCAGGCGGTAGTAGCTGTAGCCCCAGCCTTGCAGGGTCCGTTGCTCCAGGCTGCCGCCCAGGCGCTGGCGGTTGCAGTCTACCAGCAGGGTCTTGCCGGCGAGGATTTCCAGTTGATAGGCCGATTCATCGGCCTGGGCCGGCAGGTGGATGACCTGTCGGCTGAAGCCTTTTTCCGCCTCAGGGTAGGGCGCGATGTCTTTCAGGCTGGCAGCTGACGCTTGCGCGGCAGCCGCCAGGGTCAGGGCCAGAATCGCGGTGATTGGGGTTGGGCGCATAGGGCCTCCTTGCAGATAAACGAATGCAAGACCGCCGCCAGGCCCAAGCTAGCCGTTATTGGGCCAACCAGCCACCATCGACGTTCCAGGCGGCACCGCGAACCTGGCTACCGGCCTCGCTGCACAGGAATAGTACCAGCTCACCCAAATGTTCGGGGGTGACGAAGGCAAGCGACGGTTGCTTTTCTGCCAGCAGATCGTGTTGCGCTTGCAGCGGATCACTGCCGTTGGCTGCACGATCGTCGATCTGCTTCTGCACCAGCGGAGTCAGCACCCACCCCGGGCAAATGGCATTGCAAGTGACGTTGCTGGTGGCGGTTTCCAGGCCCACCACCTTGGTCAGCCCGACCACGCCGTGCTTGGCCGCCACATAGGCCGCCTTGCCGGTCGAGCCGACCAGGCCATGCACCGAGGCGATGTTGATGATGCGCCCCCAGTTGCGCGTGCGCATGCCGGGCAGGGCCAGGCGTGTGCCATGGAACACCGCCGACAGGTTCAGGGCAATGATCTTGTCCCAGCTTTCCAGCGGGAACTGCTCAACCGGCGCCACATGCTGGATACCGGCATTGTTGAGCAGGATGTCGACCCCGCCGAATTCGCGCTCGGCCAGGGCGAACAGCGCTTCGATCTGGGCCACGTCGGCCAGGTCGGCTGGGTGATGGATCACCTTCACCCCGTGGCGGGCGATCGCCGCGATAGCGGGGGCCGGGTCGCCAAAGCCATTGAGCACAATGTTGGCACCTGCGCGGGCCAGCACCTGGGCAATGCCCAGGCCGATGCCGCTGGTGGAACCGGTGATGAGTGCAGTTTTGCCTTTGAGGGTCATGCAAAGCTCCTTAGACGATGCCAGTGGCGTAGAACGTGGTGATGACCACGAACACCGCCAGGGTCTTGATCAGGGTAATACCGAAAATGTCCTTGTAGGCCTCACGGTGGGTCAGCCCGGTCACCGCCAGCAAGGTGATCACCGCGCCGTTGTGCGGCAGGGTGTCCATGCCGCCGCTGGCCATGGCGGCCACCCGGTGCAGCACCTCGAGCGGGATGTTGGCAGCGTTGGCGGCGGCGATGAAGCTGTCGCCCATGGCCGCCAGGGCGATGCTCATGCCGCCCGAGGCCGAGCCGGTGATGCCCGCCAGCAGGGTAACGGTGATGGCTTCGTTGACCAGCGGGTTAGGGATGCCGCGCAGGGCATCGGCCAGTACCAGGAAACCCGGCAGCGAGGCGATTACCGCACCAAAGCCGTATTCCGAGGCGGTATTCATGGCCGCCAGCAGGGCGCCGCCCACCGCGCTTTTGGTCCCTTCGGCCAGGCGTGTGCGAATGGCACCGAAGGCGCACACCAGCACCATCAGGATGCCCACCAGCAACGCCGCCTGCACCGCCCAGATGGCGGTGAGCTTGGCCACGTCGCTTTGCACCGGCGCGCTCATGCCGGGCAATTGTAGGCTGTGGCTGGGGCCGTACCACTGCGGGATCCAGTGGGTGAACAGCAGGTTCATCACCCCCACCAGCAGCAGGGGTGACAAGGCCAGCCACGGGTTGGGCAAGGCCAGGTCGGCGGCGGTTTCGGGTTCGTTGCGCAAGTTGCTGCCATAGCCTTCAGCGGCACGTTGGGCCTTGTTGCGCTGGCGTTGCAGGTACGCCATGCCTACGCAAAACACGAACAGCGTGCCGATCAGGCCCAGCCAAGGCGCGGCCCAGGCGGTGGTGTTGAAGAAAGTGCTGGGGATGATGTTCTGGATTTGCGGGGTGCCGGGCAGGGCGTCCATGGTGAACGAAAACGCGCCCAGGGCGATGGTGGCCGGGATCAGGCGCTTGGGGATATTGCTTTGGCGGAACATCTCGGCGGCGAACGGGTACACCGCGAACACCACCACGAACAGCGAAACGCCGCCGTAGGTGAGCAGGGCGCAAACCAGCACGATCACCAGCATTGCTTGGCGAGTGCCGAGCACACCAATGGCGGCGGCGACGATCGAACGGGAAAAGCCGGACAGCTCGATCAGCTTGCCAAACACTGCGCCCAGCAGGAACACCGGGAAGTAGAGTTTGATGAAGCCGACCATTTTCTCCATGAACACCCCAGTGAATGCGGGGGCCACGGCGGACGGGTCGGTGAACAGTACCGCGCCGAGGGCGGCGATGGGGGCGAAGAGGATTACGCTGTAACCGCGGTAGGCCGCGAGCATCAGCAGGGCGAGCGCGGCGAGGGCGATGAGCACGGTCATCGGGGTGGGTCTCCTGGGTGAGTCTTGTTTTTATCGGTGAGCAGGAGATAGCGGGAATCGTGCCAGTTTTTAAGGTATTGATTTACATAGATATTTTGTTATTTTTTGAATTTTTGTCTCTATCTTGAGATTGCTGGGCCGCTTTGTGGCCTATCGCGACACCCAGGCCGCTCCTACAGGAACAAGCCCTGGCAGCGATCTCAGATCAGAAACATCAGTCTCAAATCGGAGACGAAATTCCCAGGGCCACCATCTTCTTGTACAAGGTCGACCGCCCCAACCCTAACGCGGCTGCAGCCTCTGGCACATTTCCTTGATGCTCAGCCAATGCCCCGGCAATCAACCTGCACTCAAATTCCGCACACGCCTCACGGTAGCTCTGCCGCACCGGTGGCGCCGCCACCGGGCTCAATGGCCCCAGTGCCGCACGCAAATCCGCAGCCCCCAGCCGCGGTTGATCCGCGAGCAAGGTGGCCCGCTCCAGCACATTGCGCAATTCGCGAATATTCCCCGGCCACGCATGCCGCGCCAGCAACTGCTGCGCTTCGGCTTCCAGCTCGTACTGGCTGCCCAGTTCACCCAGGATGGCCTCGCACAGCGCTGGCAGGTCCTCCAGGCGTTGCCGCAGCGGCGGCACCTCGATCGGCAGTACGTTCAGCCGGTAATACAGGTCGGCGCGGAACGCCCCGCGGGCGATGGCGGCGGGCAGGTCGATGGAGGTGGCGGCAATGACGCGCACATCGCTGCGTAGCATCTGGTTCGAGCCTACCGGCTCGTATTCCTTTTCTTGCAGTACCCGCAACAGCTTGCTCTGCAGGGCCAGCGGCATGTCGCCGATCTCGTCGAGAAACAGCGTGCCACCCTCGGCCAGTTGCAGCTTGCCGCTGCGGCCCTTGCGGTCGGCGCCGGTAAAGGCGCCGGGGGCGGTGCCGAAGAATTCAGCTTCCAGCAGCGTCTCGGGAATGGCCGCGCTGTTGATGCTGACAAACGCCTTGTGCGCGCGTGCCGACGCGGCGTGGATGGCGTGGGCCAGCAGCTCTTTGCCGGTGCCGGTTTCGCCTAGCAGCAACACCGGTGAATCACTGCTGGCGCCACGCCGGGCGCGGCGTTTGGCCTCCAGGCTGGCAGCGCTGCTGCCGACAAATTGGGCAAAGCTGTATTTGGCTTGGCGAGCCCGCAACTGCGAGCGGGTCGAGGCCAGTTCTTGCTGCATGCTGGAGTAGCGTTTTAGCAGCGGCGACAGGCTGCGCAGTTCATCGAACAGGGCAAAGCCGATGGCGCCAATCAGTGCACCCCGGTCGTCATGGATGGGCAGGCGCATGACCACCAGTGGCTCGTTCGGGGTATCGAGCATGTCCAGCAGGATCGGCCGGCCATTGCTGACCACCTCGCGCATCAGGCTGCCCGGGATCACCGCTTCGCAGGGTTGGCCGATGGCACTGGCGGCATCGGCCAGGCCAAAGCGCCGGGCGTAGCGTTCGTTCATCCAGACGATGCGTGCCTGGCGGTCGACAATGACCGTGCCTTCGCTGGACTGTTCGATGATCTCGAACAGCGAGCGGATCGCCAGTTGCCGTACCTGGGGGTAGTCCTTGAGGCTGTCGCTGTCATGCATGGGTAAACATCCTGAATCCTATAAGCAGGCCCGGCCTTTTCGCGGGCAAGCCCGCGAAAAGGCCGGGCCTGAAAACCTATCCCCTGGGGTCGAACGCCTCACGCAAGGCATCGCCGATAAACACCAGCAGCGACAAGATCACCGCCAACGCAAAGAACGCGGTAAAGCCTAGCCACGGCGCCTCCAGGTGCTGCTTGCCCTGGGTCACCAATTCACCCAGCGAGGCACTGCCAGCCGGCATGCCAAAACCAAGAAAATCCAGCGCCGTCAGGGTAGTGATCGCCCCTGTCAGCATGAACGGCACCAAGGTCAGCGTGGCATTCATGGCATTGGGCAAGATGTGCCGCAGCATCACCTGGGTGTCTGACAACCCCAGGGCTCGCGCGGCTTTCACGTACTCCAGGTTGCGCCCCCGGAGGAACTCGGCGCGCACCACGTCGACCAGGGTCAGCCAGGAGAACAGCGCCATGATTCCCAGTAGCCACCAGAAGTCCGGCTCGACGAAGCCGCTGAGGATGATCAGCAGGTACAGCACCGGCAACCCCGACCACACCTCCAGCAAGCGCTGGCCGAGCAAGTCGACCCAGCCGCCGTGGTAGCCCTGCAGGGCGCCGGCCGCCACCCCAATCAGCACGCTGACCACGGTCAGGGCAAAAGCGAACAGCAACGAGACACGCGTGCCATACAGTACCCGGGCCAGTACGTCACGGCCCTGGTCGTCGGTGCCCAGCCAGTTGCTCGCGCTTGGCGGGCTGGGGGTGGGCACTTGCAAGTCGTAGTTGGGTGTGTCGGCACTGAACGGGATGGGCGCAAACAGCATCCAGCCGCCCTGGGCTTCGATCAGTTGGCGCACATAGGCGCTGCGGTAGTCAGGCTGAAATGGCAGCTGGCCGCCGAACTGCTGCTCGCTGTAGCGCTTGAGCGCCGGCACGTACAGCTCGCCCTGGTAGCCCAGCAGCAGCGGTTTGTCATTGGCCACCAGCTCGGCACCTAGGCTTAGCAACAGAAGGCCGCCGAACAGCCACAGCGATACCCAGCCGAGGCGGTTGCGGCGAAAGCGATGCAGGCGACGGCGGACGATGGGCGAAAGCATCACTGCGCCCTCGTCGCAAAGTCGATGCGCGGGTCGAGCAAGGTGTATGACAGGTCACCGATCAGGCGGATCAGCAAGCCCGCCAGGGTGAAGATGAACAGGGTGCCGAACACCACCGGGTAGTCCCGCGATACGGCCGCTTCATAGCTCATGCGGCCCAGGCCATCGAGCGAGAAAATCACCTCGATCAGCAACGAGCCGGCGAAAAACACTGTGATCAGCGCCTGCGGCAGCCCGGCCACCACCAGTAGCATGGCATTGCGCAGCACATGGCCATACAGCACACGGCGCTCGCTAAGGCCCTTGGCCCGGGCGGTGACCACGTATTGCCGAGAAATCTCGTCAAGGAAGGCGTTTTTGGTCAGCAAGGTGAGGGTGGCGAAGCCGCCGATCACCAGCGCGCCGACCGGCAGCACCAGGTGCCAGAAGTAGTCGGCGACCTTGCCCAGCAGGCTGAGCTGGTCGAAGTCATCCGAAACCAGGCCGCGTACCGGGAACCAGTTAAGCGAGGTACCACCGGCGAACAGCACGATCAGCAGCAGGGCGAACAGGAACGAGGGCAAAGCGTAACCGATCACGATCAGCGCGCTGCTCCAGGCATCGAAGCGGCTGCCGTGGCGCACCGCCTTGCGGATGCCCAGCGGGATCGACACCAGGTAGGTGATCAGTGTGGCCCAGAAGCCCAGCGACAGGGTAACCGGTAACTTGTCGAGGATCAGGTCGGTGACCTTGGCGCCGCGAAAGAAGCTGCTGCCGAAGTCCAGCCGGGCGTACTGGCCCAGCATCAGCCACAGCCGCTCGGGGGCGGATTTGTCGAAGCCGTACTGGCGCTTGATCTCCGCGATCAGTTTTGGGTCCAGGCCACGCGTGGCGCGGGATTCACCGTGCACCACTTCAGCCCGGGCACCGGGGGCGCCGCCGCCAATACCTTGCAAGCGCGCCACGGCTTGTTCCACCGGGCCACCCGGTGCGGCCTGGACGATGGCGAAGTTGACCAGCAGGATCGCCAGCAGGGTCGGGATGATCAGCAGCAGGCGGCGCAGGATATAGGCGGTCATGGCGAGGCCTTCAGGCGTTCGGCCATTTGCGCATTGGTCAGCGCTGTGGGGCTGACTTCCCACCAGGTGTCCAGGCCCTCGTCATAAGCCGCCTGGACCTTGGGCAGGCCGAAGCGGTTCCACCAGGCGGTGGAGCTGCCCGGTGGGTAATAGTTGGGAATCCAGTAGTAGTTCCATTGCAGCACCCGGTCCAGGGCGCGGGCGTGGTGCAGCATGTCAGCCTGGGTGTCGGCGCGAACCAGGCCATCGATCAAGCGGTCCACCGCCGGGTCCTGCAGCACCATCAGGTTGCTCGAGCCGGGGTCGTGGGCGGCTGCCGAACCGAAATAGTTGTACAGCTCGGCCCCCGGCGACAGGGTGACCGGGTAGCCGGTGACGATCATGTCGTAGTCGCGGGCCATCAGGCGGTTGACGTATTGGGCCGAGTCGACGTTGCGGATGTTCAGGGTTACGCCGATTTGGGCCAGGTTGCGCTTCCATGGCAGCAGCAAGCGCTCCATGCCCGCCTGGCCGTTGAGGAAGGTGAACGCCAGCGGCGTGCCTTGGCTGTCCACCAAACGGTCGCCTTCGGGGTGCCAACCGGCTTGTTCGAGCAACGCCAATGCCTGCAACTGCTGCTTGCGGATGATCCCCGTTCCATCCGTGACCGGCGCGCTGAACACGCGGGTGAAGACTTCCTCCGGCACCTTGCCGCGCAGCGGTTCCAGCAGCTTCAACTCGCCGGCATCCGGCAGTTGGCGGGCGGCCAGTGGGGTATTGGAGAACACGCTCTGCTGGCGGATGTACATATTGCGCATCATCTGCCGGTTGCTCCACTCGAAGTCCCACAACAAGCCTAGCGCCTGGCGCACACGGCGGTCCTTGAACGGTGGCTGGTCGAGGTTGAACACGAAGCCCTGGGCGACCTGCGGCTTGGCTGGGCCCAGGTGGGCACGCTGCAGGCGGCCGTCGTCCAGTTGCGCGCCGTTGTAGCCCAGCGTGTAGGCGGTGGCGGAGAACTCGCGGTTGTAGTCGTAGCCACCACCTTTGAGCACCTGGCGCGCCACTTCGGTGTCGCCGAAGTACTCGATGCGCAGCGTGTCGAAATTGTAGCGGCCACGGCTGACCGGCAGGTTTAGCGCCCACCAAGTTGGGTCGCGCTCGAAGGTGATGCTGCGGCCATTGTCGATGCGCCCGATACGGTATGGCCCGCTGCCGACCGGTCTATCGAAGCCGGCGCCATTGGCGAAATCGCGCTGCTGCCAGTCGTGCTCGGGTAGCACCGGCAGGCTGGCGAGGTCCAGCGCCAGGGTGCGACCGTGGTCGGGTTTGAAGTCGAACCGCACGCGCTGCGGGCTTTCCACGGTAACAGCGGTCACGTCGGCGAACTGGGTACGGTACTTGAGGCTGCCCTTGCTCATCAGCAGCTCGAAGGTAAAGCGTACGTCCTCGGCGCGTACCGGCTTGCCATCAGCGAAGGTGGCACGCGGGTCGATCTCGAAACGTAGCCAGGCATCATCCGGGCCGCGCTCCATGCGCCGGGCGATCAGGCCATAGACGGTATAGGGCTCGTCGAACGAGCGAACGGCCAGCGGCGCGTAAAGCAGGCCATCGACCTCGCCGACGCCGATGCCTTTGTCGATGTACGGCAGGATATGGTCGAACTGGCCGATCTCGATGGCCGAGCGGCGCAGGATGCCGCCTTTGGGGGCGTCGGGGTTGACGTAGTCGAAATGCTGGAAGCTGGCGTGGTAGCGCGGGGCTTCGCCGTAGACGGTGAGGGCGTGGCTGGGGGCGGCGTGAGCTTCGAAGGCAAGACAAAGCAGCATCAGACAACGCAACCCCTGTAGGAGCGGGTTTACCCGCGAATGCGTCCGAGCAAGCAACCTTGTTGCCTGAGCTGACGCATTCGCGGGTAA
The DNA here is from genome assembly GCF_003627215.1 of Pseudomonas sp. Leaf58. Classification (NCBI taxonomy): domain Bacteria; kingdom Pseudomonadati; phylum Pseudomonadota; class Gammaproteobacteria; order Pseudomonadales; family Pseudomonadaceae; genus Pseudomonas; species Pseudomonas sp. Leaf58. The sequence continues at coordinate 2,770,088 of NZ_CP032677.1, read as the reverse complement.
ACCCGCTCCTACAGGGGCCTTCACGGCTGCGAGGGCTTAGTCCTGGCGGCTGGTCACTTCCAGCAGGTGGTAGCCGAACTGGGTTTTCACCGGGCCTTGTACGGTGTTGAGCGGGGCGCTGAACACCACGGTGTCGAACTCCCTGACCATCTGGCCCGGGCCGAACGAGCCCAAGTCACCGCCCTGGCGGCTGGACGGGCAAGTGGAGTTGGCTTTGGCGATTTCAGCAAAGTCGGCGCCTGCTTCGATCTGGGCTTTCAGTTCGTTGCATTTATCTTCGCTGCTGACCAGGATGTGGCGGGCGGTTGCACGGGCCATGGGTACTGCTCCTTGGGGGTAAAAAAAGCAAGCCTAGCGCACTTGTTTAGGAAATGTCTCGCAAGGCTTACAACCCGCTGCCTACAGTTTTTGTGCCGCCTCGCGCAACAGGGTTTCGGTCGACGCCCAGCCCAGGCAGCCGTCGGTGATCGACACGCCGTATTTCAGCGCGCCCTTGCCCAGCGCTTGGCAGCCATCGAACAGGTGCCCTTCGATCATCACGCCAACGATCGAGCGGTCGCCGGCCAGGCGCTGCGCCAGCACATCGTTGAATACCGCCGGTTGGCGCGCCGGGTCCTTGCCGCTGTTGGCATGGCTGCAATCGACCATGATGCGCGCCTGCAGCCCAACTTTGGCCAGTGCCTGACGGGCCATGGCAATGCTGTTGGCATCGTAGTTCGGGCCGTTGTGGCCACCGCGCAGTACCAGGTGCGTGTCTGGGTTGCCCAGGGTCTCGATGATTGCCGGGTAGCCCTGCACATCCATGCCGAAGTGGCGGTGCGGGTGGGCGGCGCTGCGCATGGCGTCGCTGGCGATGGCGATACCGCCGTCGGTGCCGTTCTTGAAGCCCACCGGCAATGCCAGGCCACTGACCATTTCGCGATGGACCTGCGATTCGGTGGTGCGGGCGCCAATCGCGGCCCAGGCCAGCAGGTCATCGAAGTAGCCGGCAGCCATGGGTTGCAGCAGCTCGGTGGCAACCGGCAGGCCGCGCTCGATCATGTTCAGCATCAGCCCGCGGGACAGGGCGATACCGGCGTGCATGTCGTCACTGCCATTGAGGTGCGGGTCGTAGGCAAGGCCTTTCCAGCCGACTGTGGTGCGTGGTTTTTCGACGTAGGCGCGCATCACCAGTAGCAGCTTGTCGTCGACTTCGCGGCTGAGGGCGGCCAGGCGGTCGGCGTATTCCAGGGCCGAGCGCGGGTCGTGGATCGAGCACGGGCCAACGATCACCAGCAGGCGCGGGTCGCGGCCTTCCAGGATGTCACGAATGGCTTGGCGGTGGGCATGGACTTGCTGGGTAAGGTCGCTGGGCAGCGGCATTTGCTGCTTGAGCAGGTGCGGGCTGGGCAGGCGCTGGCTGACGGTGGCGTTGGCCGCTTGCGGCTGGGTCAGGGGCAGGGCGAGGTTGGAAGCATGCATGGCGTTTTTCCCTGGGCGGACGGCGGGTTCTGGCCCGCGTGGTCGGCCCTATCGAAGTGTTCGACAGATCGTTGAATTGCTATTGGCTGCTGCATTGCCACCTGTGGAGGACCGTACGGAGGCGGCAGGCTGGCCCGAACGGGATTGGCTAAATCGCCAGGCATAGGTGTTTGCGTAGTAATAAGTGGCGTAGTTCATGGGGCTGTCCTCAATGTGAATCGGGTTGTTCAAAGGCCTGAAAAGCAAAACCCCCGGTCGGGGAGCCGACCGGGGGTTTGAGTATTCTCATGTTCGGCGGCCCCTCGAAGGTGGGCGCCGTGTGGGTATCGGCGCCTAGTGGCTAAACCAATACCCAAAGTAATAGCTGGCAGGTGCCACGCAGCCGACAACGGCCAGCACAGGGCGCAGTGTGCGACCGGTGTGGTTGGCGTGGTTGCGGGTGTGTTTTGGCATGTTGCTCTCCAGTGAATGAGCCCGAGCTTACTTCAGTTCAACCGGGCCATTCAATGGATAAATGCTAGGGGGGCGATCATTTGTTTTGTACTAATTGGTTCAGTGGCCGTAGCGCCCGACCAGGCTCTGTGCGCCCAGCGCGTGGCCTTGCAGCAGTTGCAGCAAGCCACTGCGGTCCAAGCCTTCGGGCAGAGTGCCCAAGGGCAGGTCGGTGGCGATCAGGGTCAGTGCATAGTGGTGCGGGTTGTCGCCGGCCGGCGGGCAGGGGCCCCGGTAACTGAGCGTGCCGCGCGAGTTGCGCCCCACCGTCACACCTGGCCCGGTCAATCCGGCGCTGCCTTCCTTCAGCCCATCCTGGGCTGGGTCGATGTTGTAGGCGACCCAGTGGACCACGCCGATGCCCTTACCACCGTCCGGGTCGAACATTACCAAGGCCAGCGACTGTGTGCCGGCAGGGAGGTTGTCCCAGCTCAATTGCGGGGTGCGCTGCTCACCGGCGCCGCAGGCTGGGTCTGGGCCTACCTGTTGCAAGGCGATTACCCCGCCATCGGTGAACGACGAGGAACTGATCGACAGCGCGCCTTGGCCGGCAGCGACGGCCAAAGCGCTGCACGGCAGCAGCATGGTGAGCAGCCAGGGCTTGAGATTCATGATGAATCCTTGGCAGGGCGATGGGCGCAGTGTAGCCCAGCCCGGCCTCAATGGCTGTCCTGGTCCTCGGCAGTGCCACCGCTATGGCCGGCGCCGGAGCCGGTGGCTTCGCCGGTGCTGTTGGAGCCTCCGGCGGCGCCGTCTGCGGCGTCGCTGTTACTGCCAGTGTCGCTGCTGTCGTTGCCTTTACTGCTGCCGGGGCTGTTGACGCTGCTGCCTTCACCAGCGGTCTTGCCGCCAGACTGGTCGGTTTGCGGGCGGCTGTCGGTGTTGGTGTCAGGGGTGGTGTAAGTGGCGGCGAAGCTGGTGCCAGTGAGGGTGGCCAGGGCGAGCACCAGGCACAGTGAGAGCGGGCGAATGCGGATCATGGAACGTCTCCTTTGCGGATGATCTGTCATTCGTTGGGCTGGGGGCGGGCTGTGGGGTGCCGCCTGGGCGACGAGTGGTAACGGCGGCGGGGCCGCGCAGCGGCCCCTTGGCTTAGTACGTTTCGTTACGGCTAGCCTGCACAGGCTCGGTAGGCTCCAGCGGTGGGTGCTCCTGCGCCGCATGCATCAGGTCTTCAGTCACCCGCAGCTCGGCACCGGTCGGCGAGAACGTGGTCGAAGCGGTGAACGGCGCCGGGTGCTCCGCCGCCGGGCGCTTGCCACGGCGCCACAGGAAGAAGCACACCATGGCCAAGTTGACCACGGCAAACGCCCAAAACAAACCGGCCTCGCCAAACTCGGTCATCATCGGCGAAATGGCCACCGGTGCCATGGCCGAGCCCAGCGAGTTGATCAGCAGCAAGCCCTGAATCATCGGCACCAGCGCATCGGAGGGGGCCCGGTCGGCCGCGTGGCTGACCGCCACCGGGTACAGGGTGAACACGCCACCGCCCAGCAGGAACAACATGGCCGGCAGCAAGAACGAGTCCGATGGCAGGAAAGCCGTGACCAGCGACAGCACCACGCACAGCGCGGCCAGGGCAATCAGTACATCCTGGCGGTCCTTGCGGTCGGACCAGCGCCCGACGGGGTATTGCAGCAGCATGGCACCCAGGATCACCCACGCCATCATGTTGCCGACCTCGCCCACGTCCAGGCCAATGCGCTGCAGGTACAGCGGCAGCAGGGCATAGATGCCGGCAATGGCCACACCCGAGCCGAAGCAGCCGACCAGGCCCGACGGTGCCACGCCCAGCAACTGGCGCGGCTTGAGCGGTTCGACCTGGTCCAGCAGCGGCGACACCCGTGGCAGAATCACGATCGGCAACACCGACAGGGCGGCCAGCACACCAGCCAGCATGAAGGGGGCGGTGTCGCCCAACTGAGTGATTTCGCCAAGGCCGGCCTGGGCAATCACCCCGGCGCCGTAGAAGGCGATCATGTACAGCGCCAGCAAGCGGCCGCGAATCTTGGCGTCACCGGCCAGCAGCAACCAGCTCTCGATCACCAGGAACACGCCCACCGCTGCCCAGCCGTTGATCAGGCGCAGCACCGACCACCAGGTAACGTCGTAGAACAAGCCTTGCAGCAGGATGGTTACCGCGATCAGCGAGGCGAAACTGGTGTAGGCGCGGATATGGCCGATGCGCAGGATCAGCCGATCATTGAAGATGGCACCCAGGGTCAGGCCGAGGAAGTAGGTGGAGGAGACGACACCGATGGTGGTGGCTGACTCGCCGGCAGCGCCCAGGCGCAAGGTGGTAAGGGAAGACATGAAGCCGTTGCCCAGGGCAATGATGAACAGCCCGAGCAGGGGCGCCAGCGCCATGGCCAGCAAACGCGGAGACATAGGTACCTCTGGTTGGATGAGCGGGATCAGCGCCTTCTCGGACGCGCACACCGGCTCGGCCCGACAAGTCGACACGCAAAAAGGACGCGCGATTCTACGGGCTTGACGGGGTTTGCCCAAGGGGGCCGGGCATGCGACGAGACGCCGCAGGCTGGCGGCGCCACGAAGGTGTCTGTGGCAAACATGCCGGGGCGGCAAAGCAGCGCCGGAAGCTTGAAGGATTAGGGCATAATCGCGGCCTGACATCCCCAAGGAAGGCTCCCATGTTCGCGTCACTGTTCGCCGTCCTGTCCCCGGTTTTCATCGTCGCCGGCATCGGCTACGCCTGGGCCCGCAGGGGCCTGGATTACCCCACCGAATTCATCGCCCGGGTAGTGATGACCGTTGGCACGCCATCGCTGGTGCTGTCCACCCTCAGCCGCACCGAACTGCACCCGGATGCGTTCACCAGCATGGCCATGGCCTGCCTGCTGTGCACCCTCGGCATGGCCTTGAGCGGCTGGCTGGTGTGCCGCGCTTCGGGCCTGCACTGGCGGGTGCTGCTGCCGGCGTTCATGTTCCCCAACACTGGCAACATGGGCCTGCCGATCAGCCTGTATGCCTTTGGCGAACAGGGCCTGGCCCTGGCCGTAGCATTTTTCCTGACCCTGTCGATCGTGCAGTTCACCCTCGGCATGGCCATCTCCGGCACCGCCGCTTCGTTCAAGGCCCTGCTGCGTAACCCCATCGTGATCAGCCTGGCCGGTGCCCTGCCGCTCATTTTCCTCGACTTCGAGCTACCCCGCTGGCTAGCCAATACCGCAGACCTGCTGGGCGGCATGACCATCCCGTTGATGTTGCTGACCCTGGGCGTGTCGCTGGCCAGCATTCGCTTGCGCCATGTGGGCCGCGGTATGTTGCTGGGCGGTTTACGCATTGGCCTGGGGGCAGCGGTGGGCTGGGTGGTGGGCGCGGCATTGGGCATGGAAAACCTCGAGCGCGCGGTGCTGGTGGTGCAGTCGGCAATGCCGGTGGCGGTGTTCAATTACCTGATGGCGGTGCGGGCCAATCGCGAGCCGGAGCAGGTGGCGAACCTGGTGATGTGCTCGACCGTGCTGTCATTCGCCTGGTTGCCGGTGGTGCTGGCGTGGTGGATGTAACCTGTACCGGCCTATTCGCGGGCAAACCCGCTCCTACACGTTCACCACAGGTTTCGGAAACTGTGCAGTACCTGTAGGAGCGGGCTTGCCCGCGAACAGACCGGTACAGGCGCTACAAGGCCTTGGCCAGAAACGCCGCTGTCCGGCTTGCCCCGCACCCTGCCACCACCTGCGGCGTACCACTCACCACCACCTTGCCCCCGGCATCCCCGGCCCCTGGCCCGATGTCGATCACCCAGTCACTCTGCGCCACTACCCGCATGTCGTGCTCGACCACCACCACGCTGTGCCCGCCATCGACCAAGCGGTTGAGTTGCACCAGCAGCCGGTCGATATCCTGCGGGTGCAGGCCGTTGGTAGGCTCGTCCAGCACATACAGTGTTGCCCCACGCGCCGAGCGTTGCAGTTCGGTGGCCAGCTTGATCCGTTGCGCTTCGCCGCCGGACAACTCGGTGGCCGGCTGGCCCAGGCGCAGGTAGCCCAGGCCGATGTCGTGCAGTACTTGCAGGCAGCGCCGCGCCGGTGGTTGTTCGGCAAATACCAGCAGGGCTTGGTCGACAGTCAGTTGCAGCACTTGCGCGATGTTCATGCCTTGCCAGTTAACTGCCAGGGTCTCGGGGTTGTAACGGGCGCCGTGGCAGGTTGGGCAGGGCGCATAGACGCTGGGCATGAACAGTAATTCGACGCTGACAAAGCCTTCACCCTCGCAGTTGGCGCAACGGCCCTTGGCCACGTTGAAGGAAAAGCGCCCGGCATCGAAGCCCTGTGCCTTGGCTTGTTCGGTGGCAGCGAACAGTTTGCGCACATGGTCGAACAGGCCGGTGTAGGTGGCCAGGTTGGAGCGCGGCGTGCGGCCGATCGGCTTCTGGTCAACCTGGACCAGGCGCTTGATGCTACCAAGGCCTGCGCTTACATGCCCGCCGCTGGCCTGTTCGGGGGCGTCTTCCAGGCTCTGCTCTTCGGCTTCGTTGCGCGGCTCGGCGTGGCCCAGGTGCGCGCCAACCAGCTCCAGCAGGGCTTGGCTGACCAGGCTCGACTTGCCCGAGCCGGAAATGCCGGTGACGGCGGTGAAGCAGCCCAGTGGGAATTCGGTATTCAGGTTAGCGAGGTTATTCCGGGTGATGCCTTGCAGCTTCAGCCAGTCGTGGGCCTGGCGGGGTACGCGCGTGGCCTGGGTTGGGGCACCGAACAGGTAGGCCCGGGTGCACGATTGTTCGACCTGGGCCAGGCCGACGGGCGGCCCGCTGTAGAGGATAGTGCCGCCATGCTCACCGGCGGCAGGCCCCACATCTACCAGCCAGTCGGCGCGCCGCATGGTGTCCAGGTCGTGCTCAACCACGTAGACCGAGTTGCCCGCCTGCTTCAAGCGTTGCAGCGCTTCGAACAGCGCTTCGCTGTCGGCCGGGTGCAGGCCGGCCGAAGGCTCATCAAGCACGTAGATCACACCGAACAGCTGCGAGTTCAGCTGGGTGGCCAGGCGTAGGCGTTGCAGCTCCCCAGAGGACAAGGTCGGCGTGCTGCGTTCCAGCGCCAGGTAGCCCAGGCCGAGGTCGAGCAGGGTGTCGATGCGTTCGAGCAGTTCGTTGGCGATGCGTTGCGCGGCCAGGCGCTTTTCCAGGGTCAGGTCGCCCTGCTGTTGCGCCAAGTAGTCGGCTGCCGCCACCTTGCGGAACACCTCTGCCAGCGCCTGCAGCGACAGGTGCGACAGCTCGGCGATGTCCAGGCCGGCGAAGGTCACCGCCAGTGCCTCACGCTTCAGGCGCTTGCCCTGGCACAGTGGGCAGGGGCTGGGGCGCATGAACTGGGCCACGCGCTTGCGCATTTGTGCGCTCTGCGAGTGCATGAAAGTGTGCAGTACATAACGCCGGGCGCCCATGAACGTGCCCTGGTAGCTGGGCTCCTGCTTGCGCTTGAGTGCGGTGCGGGTCTGGGCCGGAGTGAGGCCGGCGTACACCGGAGCGGTGGGGGTATCTTCGGTGAACAGGATCCAGTCACGCTGCGCCTGGGGCAGGTCGCGCCAGGGGATGTCGACGTCATAGCCCAGAGTTACCAGGATGTCGCGCAGGTTTTGCCCCTGCCAGGCCATCGGCCAGGCCGCCACCGCGCGTTCGCGAATGGTCAACGATGGGTCGGGGACCATGGTCGCTTCGGTCACCTCGTAGACCCGGCCCATGCCGTGGCATTCTGGGCAGGCGCCCTGGGGCGTGTTCGGCGAAAAGTCCTCGGCATACAACATGGCCTGGCCGGCCGGGTAGTGGCCGGCGCGGGAGTAGAGCATGCGGATCGAGCTGGACAGGGTTGTCACGCTGCCCACCGAGGAGCGTGCACTGGGCGTACCGCGTTGTTGTTGCAGGGCCACCGCCGGCGGCAAGCCCTCGATGGTATCCACGTCCGGCACGCCCACCTGGTCGATCAGGCGCCGGGCATAGGGCGCCACCGACTCGAAATAGCGGCGTTGGGCTTCGGCGTACACGGTGGAGAAAGCCAGCGAGGACTTGCCCGAGCCGGACACACCGGTGAACACCACCAAGGCGTCGCGGGGGATATCGACGTCGATGTTCTTCAGGTTGTGCTCGCGGGCACCCCGAACGCGGACAAAGCCGGCTGGTGGCGTTTGGCGAAGGGGCATAGGGCGTTCCTTGGCTGGGGGAGGAGGTGAAGGTATCAGTAAAGTGCGATGGGGTTCCAAGCCACTCGCGTTTACCGGTTAGCCAAGCACGACCTGCCGGCGGCTGAGGCCAGTACCCACTTCGCGAATGAGATGGTTTATCAATAGTATTTACTTCCCATTACCTTTACCTCAGACTCCGCTCCGCCAGCGCCCAAGTGCGCATGCATACGGCACATAACAACAGCAATCTGTCGAAGGAGCGGGGCGTGGACGTCAAGCAAAGTACACTGGCACTGGCGGTGGGCTCGGCCCTGTACCTGGCCAACAGTGCCTGGGCCGCGGCACCGGCGGGTGCGGTAGAGCTGGAACAAATCACCGTGACTGGGGAGAAGATCAACCGCACCCTGGAGCAAACCCAGTCCAGCGTAGTGGTGGTCACCGACAAGCAGTTACGTGAAAAAGAAGACCACAACCTGGTCGATGTGTTTGCCCGCACCCCGGGCGTGTACAACCAGTCTGGCAATGAAAACTGGGGTATTCGTGGGGTACCGGTGTCCGGTTTCGACGACCAGGGCCCGGCTACGCTCAACGGTGCGGTGTCGGTGTTCGTTGACGGTGCGGTACAACCGAACCGCGCCTTGACCTTGAGCCCCATGCAATTGTGGGACGTCGAGCAGGTCGAGGTATTCCTCGGCCCGCAATCCACCACCCAAGGCCGCAATTCCCTGGCCGGCGCGGTGGTAATCCAAACCCGCAACCCAACCTTCGAGCCGAGTTTTGCGGCGCAGACCAACATGGGCAACTACGCCGAGCGCGGGGCGGCGGTGGCCGGGGGCGGTGCGCTGGTCGACAACAAGATCGCTGGCCGAATCGCGGTGGACTATCAAGAAGGCGATGGCTACATCGACAACACCAGCTTGCACGACGACGCCAACCCCGGGCGCTCTGCCAATACCCGCGGCAAACTGCTGATCTTGCCAAGCGACGACCTCGACATCCTGCTGACCTATGCCCACGGTGAAAGCCGCAAAGGCGATAACACGGTCATGCGTGAAAGCGGCAAGGTCCGTTATTACAAGATGACCTCCAACACCAAGGCCTTCGACAAGCTGCAGCAGGACACCGTCAGCGCCAAGGTCGACTACCGGCTGGACGACTACTGGTCGCTGACCAGCCTTACCGCCAACACCCGTTCGGACTACGACGCCCGCCTGGACTTCGACCAGTCCGCTGATGCCAACCAGGTGGTGTTGCGCCAGCAGGACGGCAACCTGTTCAGCCAGGAGTTGCGCCTGAACTACACCGGCGACACGGTGAAGAGCTTCGTCGGCGCCTACTACGGGCACAACACCAACGACTTCCATGACCGCCTGCTGTTCAACGAACGCCTGTTCGGCACCGCCAAAGGCGATACCACCATTGAGAACCAAGCGCTGTTCGGCGAGATCAACTGGACCTTCGCACCGCGCTGGACGCTGATCACCGGCCTGCGCTACGACCACGAAAACAACGACACCGACATCGACCAGGACGACTTCTCCAGCCCCGGCAAGGTCAGCAAGTCGTTTAACGCCGTGCTGCCCAAGCTTGGCCTCGATTACCAGCTGGCCGATGGGCAATACCTGGGCTTCATGGTGCAGAAGGGCTATCGCGGTGGTGGCGTGAACATGCGTGCCGGGGGTGGGCATGAGGCCTATGACCCGGAGTACACCACCAACTACGAGTTGTCCTACCGCGGCACGTTCTACGACGACACGCTGCGCACGCGTGCCAACCTGTACTACACCGAATGGAAGGACCAACAGGTCAGCGTGCTGGACCCGAACACTGAGTTTCTCCATGTGTTCAACGCTGGCAGCAGCGATATCAAGGGCCTGGAAGTGTCTGTCGAGAAAGACCTCGGCGCACAGCTCACGCTCAATGCTGCCGCCTCGGTTACCGACGGCAAGTACAAGGACTTTGTCACCGGCGATGGCCGTGACATGAGTGGCGAGGCCTTCCTCTATTCGCCCAAGTACAAGATGGCGCTGGGGGCGACCTACCGCTGGAACGAGCGCCTCACCCTCAATACCGATGTCATCTACCAGAGCACCTCACCTTCGGAGTACGCGTTCGATGACGCCGGGCAGGTCACTGACCAGCGCCGCAGCGACAACTACTGGCTGGTCAACTTCAACAGCGAGTACAAGATCACCCGCAATATTGCAGTGTCCGGGTTTGTGAAGAACGCCTTCGACAAGGAGTACATCACCAACAACCGCAGTGGCGACATCCTCGATGTGGGGGCCCCGCGCACGCTGGGCATAGCGTTGCGCTACGACCTGTGACCCCAGGGCCTGCGCTGGTCGCCAGCTCGGCGGCGGCGCGGCCGAGGTGCGCGGTGGTTGGGGGGTTACGGCTTCAGAGTTGTGGTGTTGTTGAGATCGAGCGCCGCCCGCGCGGCGCTCGATCTCATCGGCGCTAGAAAACCCAAGCCAGGCACCTCACCCCATGCTCTCGATCAATGCCCACAGCGCAGGGTCATTGAAATCAGCAACCACCAACCGCGCCCCCGCCGCCAGCAACCGCTCTGGCGTCTGCGTGGTAGCCACACCCACGGTAAAGATGCCCGCGCCACACGCCGCCACCACCCCCGGTAGCGAATCCTCGAAGGCCAGTGCCTGCCCAGCTTCGGCACCCAGCTGCTGCAACCCGGTCAGGTAGGGCAGCGGGTCCGGCTTGGGCCGGGCCAGTTCCTCGGCCACCAGCACATGCGCGAAGCGCTGGCTCAGGCCCATGGCGTTCAACATGTGTTCGGCATTGAGCCGCGGTGCGTTGGTCACCACGCACATGCCCAGCGCATGTGCCCGGGCATGCTCCAGCAGGCGCAGCAGGCCCGGCATCGGCTCCAGGCTGGGCGATAGGTCGCGGAACAGCGCTTCCTTGCGGTCGGCCAGCGCTTGGCACTGTTCGGCACTGGCTCCGGCAAACAGCTCGGCGAACAACTCACCATTGGCCCGGCCGCTGACCTGGGCATCGAATTGCGCCTGGCTCAGCTCACGGCCGTCCTGCTCCCGCAGCAGTTGGCGAAAGGCCTGCAGGTGCAGGGTGTCCGTGTCAGTCAGGGTTCCGTCGAGGTCGAATAGCAGGGCAGTCAGCATTGGGTATCCAGATCAAAAAAACACACGCCTGAGGATCATAGCGAAAGCTGACGACGAAGGGGGCTGTTCAGCGTGCACCGAAAAGAGTACAAATGTGCTCCATGGACACGCTTACCCCCAAACGCCGCGCTATCTTCGACTTCATCCGTGAGCGCATCGCCGACCACGGCCAGCCACCGAGCCTGGCCGATATCGCCACGCGCTTCGGTTTTGCCTCGCGCAGCGTCGCGCGCAAGCACATCACCGCCTTGTGCCAGGCCGGCTACATCGATGTCACGCCGAACCAGGCGCGGGGCATTCGTTTGGCCGCACCGCTGCGCCGCCCGGAAATCCTCGAAATACCGGTGCTCGGCCAAGTGGCGGCAGGTGCCCCTATCGGCCCGGACCTCGACATCCACGAGCAGTTGCTGCTCGACCCTAGCCTGTTCCGCCGTACCCCCGACTACCTGTTGAAGGTGCGTGGCGACTCGATGATCGACGACGGCATCTTCGATGGTGACCTGGTCGGCATCCTGCAACAGGCCGACGCCCGCGACGGGCAGATCGTGGTCGCACGCCTGGACGGCGAGGTGACCATCAAGCGCCTGCAACGCCAGGGCAACGGTTACCGGCTGTTGCCGCGCAACCCGGCCTATGCGCCCATCGATGTGCAGCCGGAACAGGCGTTTTTCATCGAAGGTGTGTTCTGCGGCTTGCTGAGGCGTGACTGATGGGCGCGGTGGTCGACCTCGACAGGCTGCTCGACCAGCGCCGCGTATGGCGCGGCCGGCAGGCCCAGGCGCGGCCACTCGGCCAGCAGCCCACCGGCCATGCCGCCCTCGACCAACGCTTGCCTGAAGGCGGTTGGCCGGCTGCAGCACTCAGCGAACTGTTGTTGGCCAGCCCCGGCTGTGGCGAACTGCAATTGCTGTGGCCAACGCTGGCGCGCCTGAGTGCTGAAGGTGGCCGGGTGGTGCTGGTGGCGCCGCCCTTCATTCCTTACGCCCCGGCCTGGCAGGCCGCGGGGGTGGACCTGCGCTGGCTGGTGCAGGTAGATGCCGACCCGGCCGATGCCCTGTGGGCCGCCGAGCAGTGCCTGCGTTCCGGCAGTTGCGCGGCGGTGCTGTGCTGGCCGGCGCGTGCCGATGACCGTACCCTGCGGCGCTTGCAGGTGGCCGCCGAAACCGGTCAGGCGCTGGCGTTCGCCTGCCGGCCGCAACAGGCGGCGCACAACCCTTCACCGGCAGCGCTGCGTATTGCCGTCGACACGCGCCCGGCGCAATGGCGCGTGCTGAAAAGCCGTGGCGGCATGCCACCGGCGCTGCCCATTGCCTGCCCGGGGCGGGGCTGATGCACCATGCTCTGGGCCTGCATTCTGCTTCCGCAGCTGGCGCTGGACACGGTCCTGCGTGAGCGTGACGACCCCGAGACACCCCTGGTGCTGCTTGGCGGGCCGCCCCAGCGACGAGTGCTGCAGGCGGTCAACCCGGCGGCAGCCGCGCTAGGCCTGCGGGCCGGGCAAACCCTGACGGCCGCGCGCGCCCTGGCCGATGGCTTCAGCTGCGTCGAAGCCGACCCCAAGCGCATCGACCAGGTGCAGCAGTTGCTGGCAGCCTGGGCCTACCGCTTCAGTGCCCAGGTCAGCTTGCACTACCCACGGGCACTGCTGCTGGAGGTGGGCTCCAGCTTGCAACTGTTCGGCCCCTGGCCCTTGTTCGAGGCCCGCCTGCGCCAAGAGCTGGCCGACTTGGGCCTGCGCCAACGCATCGTCCTGGCCAGCAACCCGGTGGCGGCGCGCATGCTCGCCAACGGCCACGATGGCCTGGCCGTGTGTGATGCCGAGGCGACCCGTGCGGCGCTGCTGGGCATGCCCATCGAGCGTATCGGCTTGCCAGCAGAGGCCGCCGAAGCCTTTGCCCGTATGGGGCTGCGCCAGTTGGGCCAAGTACTGGCCTTGCCCCGCGATACCCTGGCCAGGCGCTTTTCGGCCCAGGTACAGCTGCACCTGGACCAGTTGCTCGGCCTGCGCAATTTGGGGCTGAGCTTTTACCAGCCACCTGACCGCTTCGAAACCCGGCTGGAGCTTAACTTCGACGTCGAGTCGCACCAGGCCCTGCTGTTCCCGCTGCGGCGCATGCTCAACGACCTTGCCGCGTTCCTCGCCGGGCGTGACTGTGGCGTGCAGCGCTTCTGCCTGCACCTGGAGCACGCCGAAGGGCCGGACACCCTGCTCAAGGTGGGCCTGCTGGCCGCCGAACGCGATGCCGCGATGCTGTTCGAACTGGCGCGCGAGCGCCTGGAACCGCTGCGTATTCCCGCACCGGTGCGCAACCTGCGGCTGGTGGCCGAAGACCTGCCACCCTTTGTGCCGCAACACCAAGCGTTGTTCGACCCGCGTGCGCAACAGGCACAACCCTGGGAGCAATTGCGCGAACGGCTGCGCGCCCGCTTGGGGGACGAGGCGGTCAAAGGCCTGAGTGCGGCAGCCGATCACCGCCCCGAATGTGCCTGGCAAGCGGTAGAGCAGGGTGCCCCGGGCAACATGCCGGTTACGCCCAATAGCCGCCCGGGCTGGTTGCTGGCGGCGCCCCTGGCGCTGGACGAAACCGGCTACCGCGTGCAAGGCCACGCCGAGCGCATCGAGTCGGGCTGGTGGGATGGCGGCGACGTGCGCCGTGATTACTACCGCATCGAAACCCGCGACGGCCTGCGCGGCTGGGCCTATCGCGACCTGAGCCAGGCCGGCCCGTTGTGGCTGCAGGGTTGGTTCGCATGAATACCTCGGGTTATGCCGAGCTGCATTGCCTGTCCAACTTCAGCTTCCAGCGCGGTGCGTCGAGCGCTGACGAGCTGTTGCGCCGTGCGCGCGAGCAGGGTTACCAGGCCCTGGCGATCACCGATGAATGCACCTTGGCCGGTATCGTCCGGGCTTGGCAGGCCGCGAAGGAGCACCAGCTGCGGCTGATCGTGGGCAGTGAAGTGCAGTTGCAGGATGGCCCCAAGCTGGTGCTGCTGGTGCAGGACCTGAGCGGCTACCAAAACCTGTGCGCGCTGATCACCCGGGCCCGGCGGCGGGCGCAAAAGGGCCAGTACCAGCTGTTTCGCGACGACCTGCAGCAGCACCATCAGGGCCTGCTGGCACTGTGGGTGGCCGATGACAGCGCCGATGCCGCCCCCGGGCAGTGGCTGCACAGCGTGTTCGGCGACCGCCTGTGGCTGGCCGTGCACCTGCACCGCGGCAGCGACGATGCCTTGCGCCTCGAGCGTTTGCGCGGCCTGGCGGCCACGGTGGGGATCCGCGCGGTGGCCTGTGGCGACGTGCACATGCACGTGCGCGGCCGCCGCGCCCTGCAGGACTGCATGACCGCCATCCGCCAGCACTGCCAGGTAGCCGAGGCCGGGCGCTTCCTGTTTGCCAACGGCGAGCGGCACCTGCGCAGCCAGGCGCAGCTGGGCGAACTCTACCCGGCCGACCTGCTGGCCGAAACCCTGGTCATCGCCGCGCGTTGCCAGTTTGAACTGAGCGAGCTGAACTACCAGTACCCACGCGAACTGGTGCCCCAGGGCCATACCCCGGCGAGCTGGCTGCGGGCATTGTGCGAGCAGGGTTTGCCGTTGCGCTGGCCGGCCGGGCCCAGTGGCAAGGTGCGGGAGGTGCTGGCCAAGGAGTTGGCGCTGATCGAGGACCTGGGCTACGAAAGCTACTTCCTGACGGTGCACGACATCGTCACCTTCGCCCGTAGCCAGGGCATTCTTTGCCAGGGGCGGGGTTCGGCCGCCAACTCGGTGGTGTGTTTCGTGCTGGGTATCACCGAACTCGATCCCATGACCCACCGCTTGCTGTTCGAGCGCTTCCTGTCACGCGAGCGTAACGAACCGCCGGATATTGACGTGGACTTCGAGCACGACCGCCGCGAAGAAGTGATCCAGTATGTGTTTCGTCGCTATGGCCGCCACCGGGCGGCGCTGACTGCGGTGGTCAACACCTACCATGCCGCCGGCGCGGTGCGGGATGTGGCACGGGTGCTGGGGTTGCCGACCGACCAGGTGGACGCCTTGGCCAAATGCTGTGGCCGCTGGAGCGACCGCCTACCTGATGACTCGCGCCTGGCCGAGGCCGGTTTCGAGGCCGGTAGCCCTTCGCTGCGGCGGGTGCTGGTGCTGGCCGGTGAGCTGATCGGCTTCCCCCGGCACCTGTCACAGCACCCAGGCGGTTTCGTTATCTCGCAGCAACCCCTGGACGAGTTGGTGCCGGTGGAGAATGCCGCGATGCCGAAACGCACGGTGATCCAGTGGGACAAGGACGACCTGGACATGCTTGGCCTACTCAAGGTCGACGTGCTGGCGCTGGGCATGCTCAGTGCCTTGCGCCGTTGCTTCGACCTGCTGCAACGCCACCGCGGCCGGCACCTGACGTTGGCCACCATCCCCGGCGAAGACCCGGCCACCTACGCGATGATCAGCCGCGCCGAGACCATGGGCGTGTTCCAGATCGAGTCGCGCGCGCAAATGGCCATGCTGCCTCGGCTGCGCCCGGAAAAGTTCTACGACCTGGTCATCGAGGTCGCCATCGTCCGCCCCGGGCCAATCCAGGGCGACATGGTGCACCCTTACTTGCGTCGGCGTCTGAAGCAAGAGCCGGTGACGTACCCGTCGCCGCAACTGAAGGAAGTGTTCGAACGTACCCTGGGCGTGCCGCTGTTCCAGGAGCAAGTGATGGAACTGGCCATCGTCGCGGCCGACTACAGCCCGGGCGAGGCTGACCAGTTGCGCCGCAGCATGGCCGCCTGGAAGCGCCACGGCGGCCTGGAGCCGCACCGCCAGCGGCTGGTGCAGGGTATGTTGCGCAATGGTTACGAGCTGGCGTTTGCCGAACGCATTTTCGAGCAGATCAAGGGCTTTGGCAGCTATGGCTTCCCGGAATCGCACGCGGCCAGCTTTGCCTTGCTGTGTTATGCCAGCAGCTGGCTCAAGTGCCATGAGCCGGCGATTTTCACCTGCGCGCTGGTCAACAGCTGGCCCATGGGCTTCTACAGCCCCGACCAGTTACTGCAAGAGGCCCGGCGCCAGGGTATCGAGGTGCGCCCGGTGGATGTTTGCCACAGCGAGTGGGATTGCACGCTTGAGCCTGAGGCAGAAGGCGCACTGGCTATCCGCATGGGCTTGCGCCTGGTGCGCGGGCTGGCCGAGGCCGATGCCAGGCGCCTGGCTCAGGCCAGGGCGCAGCGGCCATGGCGCGATGTCGAAGACCTGTGCCTGCGCGCCGGGCTCGACGCGCGTGCCCGTGCCCGCTTGGCGGATGCCGGTGCGTTGCGCGCCTTGGCCCGCGATCGCCACCAGGCGCGCTGGCAGGTGGCGGCAGTGCAGCCGCAACTGCCCTTGTTCGCCGACGTACACGCCTTGCCAGAAAGCGCCGTTGAACTGCCGGTGCCCACTGTGGGCGAGGACCTGATGGCGGATTACCAAACCCTTGGCACCACGCTTGGCCCGCATCCGCTGGCCTTGTTGCGCGCACGGCTGAGGGCACTGGGCTGTCGCAGTTCATGCGAGCTGCAAGGTGTCGAGCATGGCGACACTATTGCCGTGGCCGGGCTGGTGGTAGGCCGCCAGCGGCCACAGACCGCCAGCGGCGTGACCTTCGTCACCCTGGAGGACGAGCATGGCATGGTTAATGTGGTGGTGTGGCGGGACCTGGCCGAGCGGCAGCGACGGGCCCTGGTGGGCGCGCAGTTGCTCAAGGTCAGTGGGCGGCTGGAGCAGGAGAATGGTGTGCGCCACCTGATAGCGCGGCGGCTGGAGGATATGAGCCCGCTGTTGCAGGGGCTGGATGTGCGCAGCCGGGATTTTCACTGAGCCCAGTTGCGGCATTGCCCAGGCACCTGTGGGGGCGGGCGCGCCCGCGAAGAAGGCCCCGCAGTGTATGGCACCGGCGTTGCCGGTGTTCGCGGGCACGCCCGCTCCCACAAAAGCGGTTTCGTGTCAGTAGCTAGACCATCGCCAACCGCTGCTTGCGCGTCGGTGCTGGGAACGCTCGGTCGATCGCCCACAGGTCTTCGCTGGTCAAGGTCAGCGAACCCGCGGCCGCATTCAGCCGCACATGCTCGGGCGCCACGGCCTTGGGAATGGCAATCACGCCGTCATCGCGGGTCACCCAGGCCAGGCTGACCTGGGCTGGTGTGGCGCCATGGCGCTCAGCGATTTCCGCCAGCACAGGGTGCTGCAACAGGCGCCCGGCCTGGGCCAGCGGGCAGTAGGCCATGGTCGGCAAGGCGCGCTTTTCGCACCAGGGCAACAGGTCGAACTCGATGCCACGCTGGGCCGGGTTGTACAACACCTGGTTGGTGGCGCAATCGGGGTTGTGCAGTTCGCGCAGGTCGTCGACGTCGAAATTGGAAACGCCCCAACGTTTGATCTTGCCTTGCTCGCGCAGGCGCTCGAAGGCTTCGACGGTTTCGTCCAGCGGGTGCTGGCCACGCCAGTGCAGCAGGTACAGGTCGATGCAGTCGGTGCCCAGGCGTGTGAGGCTGCGCTCGCAGGCGGCCGCCATGCCGCGTCGGCTGGCATTGTGCGGGTAGACCTTGCTGACCAGAAACACCTGGTCACGGCGCCCGGCAATGGCTTGGCCAACGACTTCCTCGGCGCCGCCTTCAGCATACATCTCGGCGCTATCGATCAAGCTCAGGCCAAGTTCGATGCCCTGTTGCAGCGCTGCTACCTCGGCGGCGCGCAAGCCTGGATCTTCACCCATGTACCAGGTGCCTTGGCCGATGGCCGGAACGCTCGAACCTGCCAGTTTCACGTAACGCATGTCACCTCCGGGATCTGGGTAGTGGAAAGCACAACCTCAAGCAGCGCCTGCGCTGCAGTAGAAAGCTTGTGTTCACTGAGGGCAATCACGCCGATGCGGCGCTCGAC
This sequence comes from Pseudomonas sp. Leaf58, assembly GCF_003627215.1. Classification (NCBI taxonomy): domain Bacteria; kingdom Pseudomonadati; phylum Pseudomonadota; class Gammaproteobacteria; order Pseudomonadales; family Pseudomonadaceae; genus Pseudomonas; species Pseudomonas sp. Leaf58. Next base: position 2,751,963 of record NZ_CP032677.1, on the reverse strand, counting down.
CGTGGGTTCGACCAGGGTCACGCAGCGGGCGCCAAGTTCTTGCATCTGGTTGATGCACAGCGCCGGCACGGCACTGACCCCCAGGCCGCTGGCAACCATACGGCCGATGGTTGCCAACTGGTGGCTCTCGAAGGCTACCGTCAGCTTGCCATGATGGGCGGCTACGTTCTGCTCCATCAGCAAGCGCACCGCCGATGGACGTTGCAGGGCCACGAAGTCTTCGGCCATCAGCTGCGCCCAACTGACTTGGGGCAGCAGCGCCAATGGCGAATCGGCGGGCACCACCGCAACGAAGCGGTCCATGTACAACGGGTGGAAGTTCAGGCCGTCGATGTTGTCCGGCTCGAAGCCGATGCCCAGTTCGACGCGGCGATGGCGCACCAGTTCCTGTACCTGTTCGTTGATCACGTCATGCACGGTGACGTTGACCTTTGGGTAGCACTGGCGAAACACCTTGAGCGAGCGGGGCAGCAAGTTGCCGGCGAAGGCGGGCATGGCCGCCACCGAAACCCGGCCCAGCTGCAGGGTGAAACGCTGGCGTAGCATCTCTTCGGTGTCGTCCCAGTCGGCCAGCAGGCGCCGTGCCAGTGGCAGCAGCACCTCGCCTTCGGCGGTCAGGCTGACGCTACGCGTGGTGCGGCTGAGCAGGGCGCCGCCAAGGTTTTCTTCCAGGGCCTTGATGGTCAGGCTCAGCGCCGGTTGCGAGACATGCAGGTGCTCACCGGCTTGGGCGAAGCTTTGGTACTTGGCCACGGCGACAAAGGCGCGCAGTTGCTTGACGTTCATGACGGGCCTACTGGTTGTTTTGCAAAAGTTATCAATCGATGATTAAAACAAAATTAACAAATCAGTCGCTTGCGGTGAAGATGTCCCCACACGCTCACCGACAGCCTCGTCGGTTCAACAACTACAAAAGGCGGATCAGCATGGCCGGACTGGACAAGCGCGTTGCAACCTATGAACAGGCCCTCGAAGGCCTGACCGACAACATGACGGTACTGGCGGGCGGTTTCGGCCTGTGCGGCATCCCAGAAAACCTCATCAGTGAAATCAAGCGCCGTGGCGTCAAGGGTTTGACCGTGGTTTCCAACAACTGCGGCGTCGATGGCTTTGGCCTCGGCGTGCTGCTGGAGGACCGGCAAATTCGCAAGATGGTCGCGTCCTACGTGGGCGAGAACGCTGAGTTTGAACGCCAGCTGCTGAGCGGTGAACTGGATGTGGAACTGACCCCGCAGGGCACCCTCGCCGAGAAGATGCGCGCTGGCGGCGCCGGCATCCCGGCCTTCTACACCGCCACCGGCTACGGCACCCCGGTTGCCGACGGCAAGGAAGTGCGCGAGTTCAACGGCCGCAAGTACATCCTCGAACAATCCATCACCGGTGACTTCGCCATCGTCAAGGGCTGGAAAGCCGACCACTACGGCAACGTGGTGTACCGCAACACCGCGCAAAACTTCAACCCGCTGGCAGCCACCGCCGGCAAGATCACCGTGGTCGAAGTGGAAGAGATCGTCGAGCCCGGCGTGCTGCTGCCCAGCGAAATCCACACCCCGGGTATTTACGTGGACCGCGTCATCGTCGGCACCTTCGAAAAGCGTATCGAAAAGCGCACCGTCAAGGCCTGAGCGCCATCCACCAGAACAACAAAGAGATCCTGACCATGGCACTGACCCGCGAACAGATGGCGCAACGTGTTGCCCGTGAACTGAAAGACGGCTACTACGTCAACCTGGGCATCGGTATTCCGACCTTGGTGGCCAACTACGTACCTGCCGACATGGATGTAATGCTGCAATCGGAAAACGGCCTGCTTGGTATGGGCGAATTCCCCACCGAAAGCACCCTGGATGCCGACATGATCAATGCCGGCAAGCAGACTGTCACCGCCCGCCGTGGCGCCTCGATCTTCGACTCGGCGCAATCGTTCGCCATGATCCGTGGCGGCCACGTCGACCTAACCGTACTGGGCGCTTTCGAAGTGGACGTGCAAGGCAACATTGCCTCGTGGATGATCCCGGGCAAGCTGGTGAAGGGCATGGGCGGCGCCATGGACCTGGTGGCCGGTGCTGAGAACATCATCGTCACCATGACCCATGCTTCCAAGGACGGCGAGTCCAAATTGCTGGCGCACTGCAGCCTGCCGCTGACCGGTGCCGGCTGCATCCGCAAGGTGCTGACCGACCTGGCCTACCTGGAAATCGAAGACGGCGCCTTCATCCTGCGCGAGACCGCGCCCGGGGTGAGCGTTGAAGAAATCATCCAGAAAACCGCCGGCAAGCTGATCGTGCCGGATGACGTGAAGGAAATGACCTTCTAAAGCAATACGTGATCCTACCTGTGGGAGCGGGCGTGCCCGCGAATGCGTCGTGAATTCACCACAGCATTCGCAGGCAAGCCCGCTCCCACAGTTGTTTGCGTTATCCGGCAATACTGTTTCGCCTCATAAAACCAATAAAAGGAATTGAACCGTGGCCGCTGAAATCCAAGACAGCCGCTCCGCCCGCTTTGCCTTGCGCTGTTCCAACTGGGCCGAACGCTGGTTCCCAGACTCCTGGGTATTCGCTGCCCTGGCGGTGATGCTGGTGAGCATCGGCGCCTTGGTCACGGGCGCCAAGCCGACCGACACCGCCAAGGCCTTTGGCGATGGTTTCTGGAGCCTGATCCCATTCACCATGCAGATGGCCTTCGTGGTTATCGGCGGCTATGTGGTGGCCAGTTCGCCGCCCGCCGCCCGGCTGATCGACCGCCTGGCGCGCATTCCGAAGAACGGCCGTTCGGCCGTGTGTTGGGTGGCGCTGATTTCAATGCTGGCGTCGTTGCTCAATTGGGGCCTGTCGCTGGTGTTTGGTGGTTTGCTGGTGCGGGCCCTGGCGCGGCGCACCGAGCTGAAGATGGATTACCGCGCCGCCGGTGCTGCCGCCTACCTGGGCTTGGGCGCCGTATGGGCGCTGGGCTTGTCTTCGTCGGCAGCGCAGTTGCAGGCCAACCCGGCCAGCCTGCCACCGTCGATCCTGTCGATCACCGGGGTAATCCCGTTCACCGAAACCATCTTCCTCTGGCAGTCCGGCGTGCTGCTGGCGGCGTTGGTGGTGGTCTCGCTGGTGGTCGCCTATGCCACAGCCCCAGGCCCGAACAGCGCGCGCAGCGCCCAGGACTGTGGCGTCGACCCCAGCTTTACCGCACCGCCGGCACCCCAGCGCACCCGCCCAGGTGAGTGGTTGGAATACAGCCCTATCCTGATCCTGCTGCTGGTGGCGCTGGCCGCCGGCTGGCTATACCAGGAGTTCGCCACCAAGCCGGCAATTACTGCCATTTCTGGGCTGAACACCTACAACCTGCTGTTCATCATGCTCGGTGCCTTGCTGCACTGGCGCCCGCGCAGCTTCCTCGACGCGGTGACCCGGGCGGTTCCGACTACCACGGGGGTGCTGATCCAGTTCCCGCTGTATGGTTCGATCGCCGCCATCCTCACCCAGGTGAAGGGTGTCGACGAGCAAACCCTGGCCCATCACATTTCGTTGTTCTTCACCCAGATCGCTACCCATGACACCTATGCCTTGCTGATGGGGGTGTATTCGGCAGTGCTGGGCTTCTTCATCCCTTCGGGGGGTGGCAAGTGGATCATCGAGGCACCTTACGTGATGCTGGTGGCCAACGATTTGCAGTACCACTTGGGTTGGGCAGTGCAAATCTACAACGCCGCCGAAGCTTTGCCGAACCTGATTAACCCGTTCTACATGCTGCCGCTACTGGGTGTACTGGGGCTCAAGGCGCGCGACCTGATTGGCTTCTCATTCGTGCAGTTGCTGGTGCATGTGCCGCTGGTGCTGGTGTTGCTGTGGGCATTGGGTACGACGTTGCAGTACCTGCCGCCGGTGATGCCGTAAAGTCGGGGGCTGCGCGCAGCAGCCCCAGCATTTCCCTGTCAGTCCACGTATGATGGCCAGGCTGCCTCAGCCTGGAACCCGCGTCACATGTCTATCCGATTGAAACTGCTGCGAAAGAAACTGGGGATGACCTTGGAGCTGCTGGCCGACAAGACCGGCATGACCAAAAGCTACCTGTCCAAGGTCGAGCGCGGCCTGAACACCCCCTCGATCGCCGCCGCGCTGAAGCTGGCGCGGGCACTGAATGTCAATGTCGAAGAGTTGTTCGCCGAAGAACAGACCCGCCAGAGCCGCTACAGCCTGGTGCGTCACGGCCAGCGCCAGGCCCTGGTCGGGGACGGGGTAGGGCCGGGGTACGCTGCCTTGACCAGCCAGGTTGGGCAGCGCAGCCTGCTGCCGTTTTTGATCCAGCCGCCCTCCGAGTTCAGCGACCCTACGTTCAAGGAACACCTGGGCGAAGAATTCCTGTTCGTCCACAGCGGCCAGGTAGAAGTGGACTTCATGAACGAGCGGGTGCTGCTGGAGCAAGGCGATGCCCTGCATTTCAATGCCCAAACCCCGCACCGCCTGCGCTCGGTGGGGCCGCTGCCGGCGCAGTTGCTGGTGGTGGTACACCACGCAGAGGCATGAAACCACAGGGGGGCGCTTATGTGCCCCACAGAGGTTACTGCCCTTTCTCAGCGGTGAAACGCTGCCGCCATCCACAGCAGCGCCGCGTGCATAATTCATATGTCGATATTTTGACGAACCCGCCAGTTGTCCATTGAATTTTATTATGGTGTCGGATCATTGACGTAGTGTCACTGTGCCCATAAGCTCAATTCAACAGCGAAACAACTCCTGCAATACCGCGCCAACAAATAATTGATTTTACTCACCAATAGGGTGGCGTATGCGCACAGCTCTGATTATCAAATCGATGTTTTTGCTGGTGCTTTTGAGTGGTGCAGCGCGTGCGGCAGATTCTTATATCAACCAGAACAGTATCATTCCTGTTTCAACCGCTGGCTGGTTCTTTGCCTTTGCCGTTGTTGGCTTTGTGGCAGTGGCTAACAGAAGAAAAATCTGAGCCCATCAGCCGCATCACGGGTGGTGCCACCGCTCAGGGCTCGCCTTGTTAATTTCCCAACCGTTGCTATATTGCCAGTAGCCCGTGCAGGTCCACGGTTACACGCAGCGCAAGCTGCATAGCGTCAAGGTAAGGGCCTCCAGGAAGGTCGAGGCCATCGCGGCGGGGTACTTGCCGCGAAGCGGAGCGAGAGTTGGTGTGCTGTTCTCATTCAGTGCTCTTTTTCGGGCCATTTGGCCGGAGGGACCCTCATGGTGCGTTCATTGTTTACCGCGTTCTGCATGTTGATGGTGTGGTCCGGTGCCGGCAGTGCCGACTCGAACAGCGCTACCTACCTGCTCAGCCCTGGCGATGTCGTGTTGGTTTCGGTGTGGCAGGAAGAAAGCCTGCGTCAAGAAGCCACCGTACTTCCCGATGGCAGTATCACCTTCCCCTTGGCCGGGCGCATCAATGTCGCCGGGCTGGATGTAACGGCAGTTGAAAAGCAAGTGGCTGCCAAACTCGAAAAATTCCTCCCCGACCCGAACGTCAGCGTTGTCGTCAAGAGCATCGCTGGCAACCTGGTCTATGTGCAAGGCAAAGTGATCAAGCCTGGGCCAGTCCAAATGGCGGGCCCTACGGCGGTGCTGCAAGCCTTGAGCATGTCGGGCGGCCTGGACAAGTTTGCCGACGAAAGCGAAATCAAGGTGGTCCGCGGCACCGGTGCTTCCCAAAAGATCCTGCCCGTGCGATATAAGGACCTGGTGACAGGACGTGACATGTCCACCAACATTCAACTTCAGGCTGGCGATACGCTGGTCGTTCCTTGATCTTGCCTTTAATAAGAACACTTAATGCCTCTTCTTAGAACAACTAGCATTGCAACGGCAATCATGATGATGCCGTTGGCGAATACAGTACTGGCGGCAAATTGGCAGTCTTCGGTGGTGGTACCGACATCCGTCGAGTACGACAGCAACCCGTTGCTGATTTCGTCGGGTGAAAAGGGTGTAACGCGCACGATCATCGCGCCGGATTACACCCTGATCGGCAGCTTCGACCGTGACGAACTGAGACTGGGGCTGGGCATGCATGTGTTGCGCTCCTCCGACACGGCGGTGGTCGACGACCGGGAAGACCCGGATGTAAGCCTGGGCTGGCAACGCCAGACCGAGCGCGGGCGTTTTGGCCTGTTGGCGCGCTACAACGAAAGCTCGACGTTGTCGGGGACGGTGCTGGATACCGGGGTGGTTACCACCGACGGCACGCAAAAGTTGTACACGTTGACCGGCAACTGGAGCCAGGCGGTTACCGACCGCAGCACCCTGAGCAACGAGACCACGTATAACCGTGCCCGTTATGACATCAGTACGCTGACGGGTTATGACGAACTGGCGAACGTGTTTACCTGGACCTACGCCTTGAGCGAGCGGGCTGATACGTATACCCGCTTTGGCGCCCGCCGATATGAGCCGGAACAGGACCAGACGGCAACGGCCTCCAACAGCTACAGCCCGGCGGTGGGGGTCAAGTACCAGCTTTCTGAACGCTTCAGCGCCGATGCGCACGTCGGCGTCACCGAGGTCTCCGGCGACGACGGTGGCCGCCGCGGGGAGGGTGGGGTTGCGCTGCTGTACACCGGTGTGCGCGCCGACGCCAGCTTTACCGCCGAACGCAGCACGGTGGCCAGCGCCGAAGGCGGCTTCGCCGAGCTGGACCAGGTACGCGGTGTATGGAGTTATGCCGTCAGCGAACTGACGCGGGTGGGCGCAGACGCCGCCTGGCAAGACAGCAAAGGGCAAACCCCAAACACGCTGCAGACTTACAGCGTATGGGCCAGCCGCGAATTTTCGCCGTACTGGGACCTGCGCTTGTCGCTGATGTACAAGGAACGGCAGCAGGACCACGAAACTGATGCAAACGCGACCATCGTCGGTTTGACGTTGACGTACAGGTACCCCGACATCTGAACAGCAGGCAGGTGGCCCAATGAAGTCTGACTACGAGCTTTCTCTCAGAGATTACATCGCCATTATCAAGGACAGGGCCCTGTTATTAGGGGGAAGCATCGTAGTCATCCTGGCCGCGACCGTGGCTGTCGCTGTAACGGTGCCGCCGATCTACCAGTCGACCGGCACCATCCTGGTGGAATCGCAGCAAATTTCGCCTGAGCTGGTATCGACCAACAACACCAGCTTTGCCGATGAGCGCATCGAGGTGATTCGCCAGCGGGTAATGACCCGCGAGAACCTGCTGCGCATCATTGACAAGTACAACCTGTTCGCCGACAAGCGCTTCAGCGAAAGCGACAAGATCGAGCACATGCGCACTGCCGTGGTGGTCGAGACCCTTACCACCTATGTGCGCGGGCGCGGTGAAGCGACCGTGGCATTCAATGTGTCCTTCGAGCACAAGCAACCGGAAGTGGCCAAGGAAGTCGCCGACGAACTGGTGACGCTGTTCCTCAACGAGAACCTCAGGCAGCGTACCGAACGGGCCAACGAAACCACCGAGTTCCTCACGCAAGAGGCGAACAAGCTGGGGGCTGAGCTGGCCAGCCTGGAAAACCAGCTGGCGGACTTCAAGCAGGCCCATGCCAATGCCTTGCCCGAGCACCAGACCCTGCGCATGAACATGCTGTCGCGCTCGGAACTGGAATTCCGCGAAGTCGACCGAGATTACAAGGCCGCGCAGGAAGAACTGCGTTACCTGGAACTGGAACTGTCCGCGGCCAATGCCGGGCTGGCCACCAAGGCCGCCGATGGTGGCAGACCGGCCAGTGTCGACCAGCCCCAGGACCTGCCCAGCCTGAAGGCCGAGTATGCCCGGTTGCTCAGCCGCTACAAGGAAGCCCACCCCGATGTACTGGCGGTAAAGCGCAGAATCCAGGCGCTCGAAGCCGGTGGCAATCGCACGGCAGCAGTCTCCACGGTCAGCCTTGACGTTGCCCGCGTGCGGGCCAAGATTAGCGCGGCACAGGAGCGCATCGCTTCGCTGGCCGAGCAAAAGCGTGAGTTGACCCGAAAGATGGAAGGCTACGAGACCGAGATCCTCGAGGCGCCGCAGGTCGAGCGCGGCCTGGTGACGCTGATGCGTGACCACGACAACGCGCGCAAGAAGTACGAGGAAATCCGCGCCAAGGAAATGGGCGCGAAGATTACCGAAAGCCTGGAGCAGGAGAACAAGGCTGAGCGCTTCGTGCTGCTGGAGCCACCGCTGATGCCCGAAAAACCGATCAAGCCCAACCGCAAGAAAATCGCCGCGCTGGGCTTGGTGCTGGCACCGGCCGGTGGCGGTGCACTGGTGATGTTGCTGGAAATGTTCAACCAGCGCATTCGCGGTGTCGGGGCTTTGGAAAACCTGCTGGGCAAACGGGTGCTGGCGGCAGTGCCCTACATCGAGACCAAAGCTGACGTGGCCAGACGCAAGCGTTGGCGCAATGGTTTGATCCTGGCGGCACTGGCACTGGCGGCTATCATGGTGGTGCTGGTGCACGTGTTGTACATGCCATTGGATGTGCTGTTGTTCAAAGTCATGTCTCGGTTTGCATAGGGAACGCAGTGATGGACAGGACCAAGCCGGCTGTTGGCAATAATCTTCATCAGGTTACCCCGGGCACCCCACAGGCGCTGTCACCCGCACCGGGTACAGCGCTGGCGGAGGTGCCAGGCCAGTTCGATTACGTGAACACCAAGGTGGTGTCGCTGCACGCCGAGCACCTGGAACGCCACCGTATCGTGGCCTACAACAAGAACTCCCACATGAACGGGCCGATCGACCTGCTGCGCACGCAAGTGCTCAGGATCATGGACGAGAACGGCTGGCGTACCCTTGCGATCACTTCGCCAACGCCTGAAGCGGGCAAGACGGTGCTGGCGATCAATCTGGCCATGAGCATCGCCCACCACACCACCAAGACCGCGTTGCTGGTGGACTTTGACCTGCGTCGGCCCAAGGTCGGCAGCAGCCTGGGCCTGCCCATGGACCAAGCGCTTAACGAGTTTCTGACGGACCAGGCCGAGCTGCAAGACTGCCTGGTCAACCCCACCTTACCCCGGTTCGTGGTGCTGCCGACGCGGGTGCCGGTGCCGTTGTCTACTGAAACGCTGTCGTCGCCCAAGGTGAACAACCTGATCGGCGAACTGCGCAACCGCTACGAGTCGCGCATCTGCATTTTCGATTTGCCGCCATTGCTTAGCTCTGACGATGCGATCACTGTGATACCCAAGTTCGACTGTGTGTTACTGGTGGTGGCCAACGGCATGAACAACAAGAAGGAAATCGAAGATTGCCTGCATCACCTAGCCAGGGTGAATTTGGTCGGTACGGTGTTGAACAAGGCCGACGAGCAGCCACGGACTTATTACTAGGGCCGGATATTCTAGGGCTGCAGCGCAGCCCATCGTGACGCAAGGCCGCTGCTACAGCTACAGCGTAAATCTCGACCATTACGCTGTCGCTGTAGCAGCGGCCTTGCGTCGCGATGGGGCGCAAAGCGCCCCCAACATTTCAGCCTTGGCGCATCACCCACGGATACTGCAACTCCCATTGCCAGGCATGCCGCACAATCTGCTCCAGTGAGGCAAATTCTGGCCGCCAGCCCAGCACCCGCATGGCCTTGCTGGCGTCTGCCACCAGCCTGGGCGGGTCGCCGGCGCGGCGTGGGGCATCGAGCGCATGGATTTGCCGGCCGGTCACCGCCCTGGCCGTATCGATCACCTGTTGCACCGAAAAGCCCAAGCCATTGCCTAGGTTGAACGCGGCACGTTCGCCACCTGCCAACAGGTACTCCACCGCCAGCGCATGGGCCGCAGCCAAATCCGCTACGTGCACGTAGTCGCGTATACAGGTGCCATCGGGCGTGTCGTAGTCGCGGCCAAACACCGTCACCGCCTCGCGCCGTCCCGAAGCGGCCTGCAGGATCAGGGGGATCAAGTGGGTTTCTGGGTCATGCCGCTCGCCCAGTTGGCCTTGCGGGTCTGCACCCGCCGCATTGAAGTAGCGCAGGCATACTGACTTCAAGCCATAGGCCCGGTCGAAGTCTTCGAGAATCTGCTCGACCATCCATTTGCTCAACCCATAAGGGTTGATTGGCTCTTTGTCATGCGCTTCGTCGATAGGCACATAGTGCGGGTTACCGTAAACGGCAGCGCTGGAAGAAAACACCAGCCGTTTGATACCCGCATTGACCATGGCCTGCAGGAGAGTAAGCGTGGCCGCGACATTGTTTTGGTAGTACTTGCCGGGCACGCTGACCGATTCGCCCACCTGGATGAACGAGGCAAAGTGGAATACGGCATCGAAGTGGCAAACGCCAAACAGTACATCCAGGGCAGCCTCGTCGGCGATGTCCAATTTGGCCCACTGGATGCCGGGGCCGGGCGAGACCAGGTCCGCCACCACCACCTCATGGCCGGCACCCAGCAGGTGCTTGACCATGTGTGAGCCAATGTAGCCTGCGCCGCCTACAACCAAAAACTTCATCCATGCCTCCTGGACTTCGCTGTTGTACAGCCGCAGTGAATCATCCCTGGTCAAGGCCGGGCGAGTGCTTCAGCTACAGGTCTGTTGTGAGGGTAGATGGCCACATGCCCTATTTCAAGAACAGCCAGTTGGACATGTACTTGCCATCGAACGTAATACGGTAAGCCCCGTCTTGGTAGGCCGCTGACAGCGGCTTCAATTGCGCCTGGGCATCCCGGGCAAACAGCTGCAGGCCGGCGGGCGCCTTGATGGTCAACGTGCCTGCAAGCGGCTCGACGGTGAACGGTGTCTTGTAATCGGCCTTGGGCATGGCACGGGTACCCAGCGACACCAACAGTTGGCGCGACTGGCCCAAGGGTTGGCCATCCAGGCTTTGCACCACGACGCTGGCGTACGGCGTTTGTGCCTGCACCTGGATGGCCGCTAGGTTGATCGAGCGGCCACCCAGCCAGCCGGTGGCGGCCTGGGTCAGCGCGGTGTCGATGGTGTAGATGCCCTGTTGCCAGTTGCGCTTCAGTTGGCCGGTGTCGGTGACCGATTCTGTGGCGTCGGCGGCCAGCAGTGATTGCCCTGGGTCCTGCAGCACCTGCGCATCGGCCGGGATGGCGGCGGGTTTCAGCCAGGGCAGCTCCGGTGTCTGCGGCAGGGCGATCTGCAGTTGGCCTTTTTCCATGGCCGTGCGCAGCAGCGGCGAGTTGCGCGGGGTGATTGCTTGGTTGTATAGCGTGGCTGGCGTTGGTGCGAACACATAGCGGGTGGTGGCCGGCTTCACATCCGCACGGCGATAGAGCAGGGCGGCCGCGGGCAAGGTAGCGATCATCGCCGGGTCGTTGTAGGCATGCCAGTTATCCGCCGTGCGCCAACCGGGATTGAAGGCCTGCTGGCTGTAGGCATACTGCATCATCGCGTCCCAGCCCTGGTGGCTGGCGGTGCCGGCCACATACAGCGGCAGCGAGTGGCGGTCGGGCAGGGGAAACGGCTCGGCGTTCCACTCGGTAACGGTCAGCGGTTTGCCAACCACCTGGGCGGCGGCCAGCCAGTCGATCATGCCGTCGCTGGTCAGTGGGTTTTTCTCCAGCTGGCCATTGGCACCATAGCTGTGGGCATCGATCACATCGCCTGCGGTCAGTGCTGGCAGCGCACTCAGGCCATTGCCACCCCAGGTGCTGGTAGTGGCGATCGGTACTTTCACCCCCAGGCTGCGCAGGTGCGCGATCATGTCGGCGTTGAAGCGTTGCTCCAGGTCATTCAGGAACAGCTTCGACGGGCCATGCTCCCAGGCACGCCAGGTAAGGTCGGCGGGCAGGTTGTGCTGCCGGGCGAAGGCCTTGGCCGCATCCATGTACCGCTGGCTGTGGCGGGGTACGTTCTTGTCCGGCAACAGGGCGTTGCCAAAATGCTGGGTAAGGTCGTTTTCGTTGGTGAGCAACACCGCCGCGATGGCCGGCTCGTCCTTGTAGGCCAGGCCGGTGTTGGGGTTAACGTGGGTCAGGTACTGCTCGGCAAAGCGCTTCATCGCCTGTTGGATGCTGCGGTTCACATAGGCGTAACCCTTCAGGTCGACGTGGCTCGCGCCCTTGGCCAGTTCGTTGAAATCGTCGATGTTGTCATTGGCGGTAAGCGCCCGCTGCACGTGCATGTCCAGCCAGATATAGATGCCTTCGTCCTTGAGTGCCTTGACCCACAGGTCGAGCTTGCGCAGCGACTCGGCGCTGAGCTGCTGGGTATCGCGCACCAGGGTGCCGTCGCCGAACACGTTCGGGCTGACCCAGGGCGAGTCGTGGTGGTGCAGGCGCACCAGGTTGAAACCCAGTGCCGATAGGCGTTTGGCTTGCTGGCGGATCTCTTCGTCGGGGCTCTTGAACAACGAATAGGCCGACAAGTTAGTGCCCCAGAAGCGCACCGGGGTGTTGTCCTCGAACACCAGTTGCTCGCCAACGGCCTTGACGAAACCACGCTTGCCGGCAGGTTTTTCCGGGGCATTGAGGAACGACAGGTCGACCGGTGAGGTACGCCAATCCAGTTGATCGTCGGGCCAACTGGCGGGGTCGGCCAAGCCGAAGCGTTCGCTGGGCGTAGGGCCCAGGTCGATGTCGCCGGTAATGTTCAGCACCGCCTTGATCTGCTGCCGGCCTGCGTTAATGGGGTCCTTGTAGATGAACGCACGGAGTTCGGACGGGTTGTTGCGCTCGAAATATACGTTAGCCAGCGGTGGGTCGAAGCGCATCTCGATGCGCCGGCCCTGGTCAGCCTTGCCCCACGACCAGCCGCGGTTACCGGGCAGCAACTGTGGGGCGCCCATGGCCCCGGCAATGGCGACCGGGTCGAACTGGAACACCATGCCGCCGCCCATTACCCCGGCCTGGCGGCTGTGGGCGTCGAGGTCGAAGGCCCAGCTCAGGGTTTGCGCCTGCTCCTTGCGGATATCCGCCGTTAGGTCGAAGTCCAGCGCTTTGTTCTTGCCCTGCAACGTGTAGGCGAAGGGGCCATTGACCTTGAATGTGGTTTCGAAGCCCGTCCAGCTCCAATTGGCTGCCCAGAAGTCGAACTTAGCTTGCATCACCGGCCCACCGCCGTGGGTCACCATGGGTAGGCCATTCTGTTCATCGACACTGACCTGCCATTCCGAGGCCCAGCTGGCCCACGGCAGCACGGCCAGGCCAGCAATGGCCGAAACCCGCAGCAGGGTTTGAATACCTGAGCGGCGCAGGGTGAGCACGTTCATAGACATTACCTGGGTTGAAGACCGGTTTCGGCAAGCTCGGGGGCCTGGCTGTCGTGAAGCCTGCGGACCATCTGGATATAGGCCACGCCCACCCCAGCGACAGTCCAGTACACCACCGGGATGAAGCTGATGCTGCTGACGGTAAAGATGATCACCAGAATACCGATTAGGGTTGCCAGTAATACCCGGCCAAGCTGGCGTCGTTCGTCGTCCCTGTCGGGGAAGCTGTGCATGGCCTTGCGAATGCCGTGCAGTACCGTGGCGAAGAACGCCACGAACAGGCCGAGGCCGACCAGCCCAACCCGCAGTGCCAGGTTGATATAGGTGTTGACGATGTCGATGATGCCTTCACCCTGGATCATCGATTGCATTTCGGGCGTGTTGCGGAAGTCGAACGAGCCAAACAGCGGGTTTTGCTGGATGACAATCCACGAATTGTCCATCAGCCGTTCGCGGTAGGTGATGTTTTCTTTTTCCAGGTTGCCAATGAACGGCAGCAGGTCCAGTACCTTGTCACCACCAGGCACGGCGGCCAGCAAGGGTAGGGCCAGCACGCCGGCCGCCGCGAGCAGCGCCAGGCGCCTGACCGCCCCCTTGCCCAGGGCAATGAACACCACCACGATGACCACGGTGCCGATCCACGGGCCACGGGACAGCGGCGCGAACAACCCGGCAGCCAGCAGCAGGGCGCCCATCGCCCGGTGCAGTGGGCGGCGCACATAACCCTGGACGAACAAGAACAAACCAATCGCCACGCTCATCACATAGCCCAGCGCAATGGCTTGCCCGGTGGTGACGCTGGCGCGCAGCGAACCGCCACGGCTGAGGTAGCCGGACATGCTCCACGGCACGCCCATGGCGTCGATCAGGGCGCTGTACAGCAGCCAGTGACGCACGTACTCGGCAACGCCAATCAGGGCCAGCACGAAGGAAGCAAGGACGAAGGCCAGCAGGGCGTCCTTGAAGTCGCTGATGTGGCGCAGGCCACGGCTGGCGACGTAATACGGCAGGAATACATCGACATACAAGTACAGCGTCTGGCGCAGGGTGTCGGTCAGCGTGGTTTCGCGCAGGTACAGCACGCTCATCAGCAGCAGCGCCGCCGCCAGTAGTTTGTCGGGCCAAGTGCGGCCAAAGCGCAGGTTGTCGCCTTGCCGGCGCAGGGCAAGGGCCGCCGGCAACAGTACGCACAGGGTTAGCAGGCGGATATGGTTGAGATCGACCAGGTAATTGACCACGCCAAACCCTGGCACCTGTACCGCAGCCGGCGGGATCAGGAACAGCAGCATGTAAAACAGCGCCATGGGGTTGTGCTCGCGGCGCCCGGCGATGTACAGGATGACGGCGCCTGCGCCCAGGTACAGCCAGAAACTGTGCGAGGCAAAGGCCAGCACGGTGAGCAGGAACCACAGATTGCGCCGGCGCTTGAAGTCGCCCAGCGGAATCAGGTCGGTGGCAGGCCGCCGCGCCAGCAGGAACACCACGCTTGCCAAAAACAGGATGACGATCAACGCACGGAAATGTTCAGGCATCGGCTATGTACACCTTTCCCTTGGTGGGCAACGGCTAGCATCGTGGCTAATTGAAACTATAGTGACTTTTAGCTAATCAGTCAGAGATTGAAGTCATGCCGTCGATTGATAGGTCAGCCACCGTTAGCCCGCTGCTGGCGATTTTTCCTCTGCCGCTCTACACATTGCGCTATATCTTGGCTCATCAGGCTGCTGACAGCTGTTTTCAACGGGCTGTGCTGCGGGTTGCTGCGTGAAACTTTTAAAGGTACAGGTCTCGGGATCATGGGCAAGCTTACATTTTGTACTGCGCAAACAGGTCGTAGAGGCTTTTTGCAGAGTTGTATCTTGCTGGGCGTTGGTGGCGTGGTGTTCGGTGGCGCAGCGGTGGTAGCGCGCCAACCTGCCGCCAGGTCTGAATTCGTGGTGATCAACGGCTGGGTATTGCCGTCCCGTTACTTCCGGAACGAGCGAGCATGATCAAGGATTATCAACAGCAGAAGGCACTGCGCGACGATTACGATGTCTGCATCATTGGTGCCGGCCCGGCAGGTATCACCCTGGGCCTGCGCTTGGCTGCCGCCGGCTGGAACGTACTGCTCGCCGAAGGCGGGGGGCGTGAGTACTCGCCGCACTCGCAAGGGTTGTACGCTTGCGCATCCACCGGCCTGGAACTGTATGCCGAGGAGACTCGCCTGCGTTACCTGGGCGGCACCTCCAACCATTGGGCGGGCCGTTGCCGGCCATTCACACCTTCCGATTTCACCATTGCCCCTCCAGGCGACTTGCCGGGCTGGCCTATACCGTACACCGAGATCGAAGGCTACCTGCCGGCGGCCATGGATATTGTCGACCTGCCGCCCGGGGCGGATTTCCGTGCAATGAACACCGGCCTCAACGGCGGCGACTTCGAGCCTGACCGCTTTCTGCTCAGCCCGCCCACGCGTTTCGCGCAAAAATACGCCACGGCGCTGGAACAGACCAAAGGCTTGGATGTGTTCATCAACTGCAACTGCGTGGACCTTGAGTTCGACGAGGCATCCGGCCACCTGGCTGCGGTGGTCCTGTCGGACTACGCGCGCAATCGTCAGCGCCTGGTGGCCAGGCATTTCATCCTGGCCACGGGTGCCATCGAGAATGCCCGGCAACTGCTCAACAGTGAATCGCTACGCGCAGCCGGCGTGGTGAGCAAGGACGGGTTGGTAGGGGGCTGCTTCATGGAGCACCTGAATATCGACTTGGGTACCTTCATTCTCAAGTCCGGGCAGGACCCTGAGCAGCGCCAGTACTACACCACCGATGAGTTCGTCGCCGAGTACAAAGCTGGTAAAGGCAATATCACCGCCACTTTGCTGGCAGAAGTGCAGACTTATGGGCGTACTGCCGAGGTCAAGCATTTTCTCGAGAGCCTCGCGTGCGACATGGGCATCGCCAGCAAGGTGGAATTCGTCGCCAAATTCAGCTGCCCGGGTGACGGCGTGATCAGCACTATGATCGAGCAGTTTCCCAACCTGCACAGCCGTATTTCGCTGCTGGACGAGAAGGATCAACTGGGCGTGGCCAAGGTCAACGTCAATTGGGCGTTGACAGCCGATGACCGCCACACCATCAAGTGCATCGGCAGCGAGCTGGCCAAACAGTTTGCCGACATGGACCTGGGTTTCGTCAAGCTCAACGACTTTGTCTATGACACCTCGATACCGCTGAGAATGGCACCGCATGCCCACCATATGGGTACCACGCGCATGGCGGCCTCGGCGCAGTTCGGCGTAGTCGATGCCAACTGCAAGGTGTTTGGCACCGAAAACCTGTATGTCGCAGGCAGTAGCATCTTCGCCACGGGCGGCGCTTCCAACCCGACCATGCCACTGCTGCAGTTTGCCGTGCGCCTGGCCGACCACCTCAATGCCAAGATGGCCGCGGCCAGGGGGGCAGTGGCGTGATGCAAGGTGTACACGGGTGAGTGCATAACGGTCGGCACCTACAAGAACAAGACCGCTTGCACCTCAAGGACAATCCACATCGATGTGATTGCGAGGCCACTTAGCATGAAGGGATGGATACGCAGTGCAGTGAAGCATTATGTGCAGGCGACGGGGAGAGCAAGCGCGTTCTACAAGAAGTACTGCAACCCTTCGGGGCTGGAGTGGGGCGCCTACCTGACGCGCTGGGGGGGCTTTCACTCTGTGGGTAGCAACTTCTATGTGAACCTGGGTTGCAACATCACTGACCCGTCACTGGTGCGCATTGGCAACAGCGTCGGCTTGTCCGACTGCACCTTGATCGGCCATGACGGCGTGGTGTTGTTGATCGAGCATCGCTTTGGCAGGCACCTGGACTCGGTCGGTTTCATCGATATCAAGGACAACTGCTTCATAGGCCATGGCGCGATCGTCATGCCTCGGGTCACTATCGGGCCTGAATCGATCGTGGCCGCTGGCGCTGTGGTGACCAAAGACGTGCCGCCCGGCACAGTGTATGGCGGTAACCCGGCTACCTTCATCTGCACCACCGATGCGCTGATCGAGCGGGTGGAAGCACGCTGCCAGGCCTACCCCTGGATCGACCTGGTCAGGCAGCGCCAGGGCGCCTATGACCCCGAGATAGAACCGCTGCTGATGGCGCAAAGGCGTCAGTACTTCTTTGGGGACGGAAACAATGGCTAACAAACCGGTTGATGTCATGGTGGTCAACTTCAATACCGCTGCCTTGCTGCAGCCGATGTTCGATGCGCTGCGCCAGGCCGACAGCGAACGGTTGGCCAGTTACCTGGTGGTGGATAACGCCTCGGCCGATGACTCGGTGCAGCGCCTGGCCGAGGTATGCCCGCAAGCGCTGCTACTGAGCAACAAGCAAAACGTGGGGTTTGGCCGCGCCAACAACCAACTGCTGGCGCACCTGAAAGGCAAATACGCCTTGCTGCTGAACACCGATGCCTTCGTCGCCGCCGATTCCCTGCAGAAAACCCTCGACTACATGGACGCCCACCCCGAGTGTGGGGTGCTGGGCGTGCGCCTGGAGGGCCGCGACGGCGACCTGCAGCCCAGCTGCCGCTACTTCCCCACGCCGCTCAATATGTTCGTCGGGCGCACCGGGCTGGCGCGCTTCTTCCCGGGTTTGAAGATGGTCGACGAAATGGACTGGGACCATGCTTCGGTGCGCGAGTGCGACTGGCTGCCTGGCTGTTTCTACCTGGTGCGCCGCGAAGTGCTTGAGCAGGTGGGCCTGTTCGACCCGCGCTACTTCCTTTATTACGAGGAGGTCGACCATTGCAAACGGGTGAAGGCGGCAGGCTGGAAGGTGGTGTTCTACCCGCACACCACGGTGGTGCACATTGGCGGGGAAAGCTCCAAGTCGGTGGCCGAACTGGAGGCAGCCAGCCGGCAGATTTCGTCCTACCAGATCGAGAGTGAGTTGCTGTATTTCCGTAAGCACCACGGGGCGGCAGGGCTGGCCCTGCACATGCTGCTGGTCACGTTGGGCGACCTGGTGCTGGCACTCAAGGCGCTGTTGAAACGACGCGGGTGGGGCGCGATACAGGCCTGCTGGCGTCACTGCCGGGCGACGTGGTCACTGCTGTTCAAGACCCGGTACGCCAGCCAACCGACAAGGTAGGTGAAGCCATGTTCGAGAATATACGTGCCGACCTGCGTGCCCATGGTGGCGATTGGGGCGCCCAGGGCTTCTGGGTGCTGCTGGTGTACCGCTTCGGCCGCTGGCGCTATGGCGTGCGCCCGGCACTGCTGCGCAAGCTGTTTTCGGTGATTTACAGGATCCTGTTCAAGTTCGTGCAGATCATCACGGGCGTAGAACTGCCGTGCGAGGCAGTGATTGGCCGCAACTTCGTCATCGACCATTTTGGCGGCATCGTCATCAGCGGCTATGCCCGGTTTGGCGATGACTGCCGTATCCGCAATGGCGTAGTGGTTGGTTTGAAGAACGTCAACGAACCGATTGCCCCGGTATTTGGCAACAACGTCGATATCGGCACCGGGGCCAAGGTGCTGGGCAGCATCCGCATTGGCAATAACGTCATCATCGGCGCCAATGCCGTGGTGCTGGTGGATGTGCCGGACAACTCGCTGGCGGTAGGGGTACCGGCCACCATCAAGGCCAGGCAAGTGGCCGCCACAGCGTGTGCGGAGTGAGGCCCATGGCGAACGGTATCGGTGTGGTGGTGATCGGCCGTAATGAAGGCCAGCGCCTGGAGCGCTGCCTGCGTTCGCTGGTGCACGGTGCGGACAAGGTCATGTACGTCGATTCGGGCTCTACCGACGGTTCAGTGCAGCTGGCCCAGCGCCTGGGGGTGGAGGTACTGGCGCTGGACATGGGCATCCCGTTCACCGCCGCGCGGGCTCGTAACGAAGGCTTTGCCGCGTTGCAGAGGCTACTGCCATCGATGCGCCTGGTGCAATTCGTCGATGGCGATTGTGAGGTGGAGGGTGGCTGGTTGGCCACCGCGCAGGCGTTTCTCGACGGCCATGCCGAGGTGGCGGTGGTGTGCGGCCGCCGGCGTGAGCGCTTCCCCCAGCGGTCGGTGTACAACCTGCTGTGCGACCTGGAATGGGATACCCCCATCGGTGAGGCCAAGGCGTGCGGCGGCGATGCGCTGATGCGGGTAGACGCCTTTGCCGCCGTCGGCGGTTTCCGCCCTGACCTGATTGCCGGTGAGGAGCCGGAGTTGTGCGTGCGCTTGCGAGCGAAGGGCTGGAAGGTCTGGCGCCTGGCTGCCGAGATGACCTTGCATGACGCGGCAATGACCCGTTTCAGCCAATGGTGGCGGCGCAGCCTGCGTGCCGGCCATGCCTATGCAGAGGGGGCTTACCTGCATGGTCAGCCGCCGGAGCGGCACTGGCTGCGCGAGTCGCGGCGGGCTTGGCTGTGGGGCCTGGGCATCCCCATAGTGGTGCTGCTGGCGTGTGTGCTGCTGGGTGGCTGGGGCCTGCTGTTGCTGTTGGTCTACCCACTACAGGCGGTACGCCTGGCCTGCCGCGGTGGTAAATCGGCGCGGGAGAACTGGCTACGGGCGGTGTTCCTGGTGTTGGGTAAGTTCCCGGAAATGCTCGGGCAGTTGAAGTTTTTGCGCCACCGCTTCGCGGCCGGCAAGGCGGCTTTGATCGAATACAAGTGAGAAACCGGCGTCGCCAGGCGTTGCTCGACGATGTTTTTGCCCGCTTGCAGGCATATTGCCAGGCAGTGGTCTCAACCTTGGACTACAAGGGAAACAGGGGGATGCATTTGCTAAGTGCATCGACAGTGAACAAACCGCCAGTAGTCAACAGCCTGACGTCAAGGGCTGCATGAGTGGTTTGTCATCAAGCGGGTTTGGATTTGGATTCGTATGCGCATCGCTTACTTCATCAATCAGTACCCGAAGGTCAGCCACAGCTTCATACGCCGTGAGATCTTGGCGCTGGAGCGGCAAGGGGTAGAGGTGCAGCGCATCGCCCTGCGGGGCTGGGATGCCGAGCTGCAGGATGCCGAGGACGCTACCGAACGGGGCAAGACTCGCTATGTGCTGCAAGGTGGCCTGAAGGGTTTGCTGACACCCACCTGGCAGGTGCTGTGTGCACAACCGCAACAATTTTTCCAAGCGCTGTGGCTGGCCCTGCGCCTTGGCCTGCGGGCCGACCGCGCCTGGCCCTATCACCTGGTCTATCTGGCCGAGGCCTGCCAGCTGCGGCAGTGGTTGCACGCCAGTGAGGCGCAACACGTGCACGCCCATTTTGGCACCAACTCCACCGAAGTGGTGATGCTGGCCAACGTGCTGGGCGGGCCGGCGTACAGCTTTACCGTGCACGGGCCTGAAGAGTTCGACAAGCCGCAGTTCCTGCACATGGGGGAAAAGGTAAAGCGTGCCGCCTTTGTCGCGGCGGTAAGCTCCTACGGGCGCAGCCAGCTGTTTCGCTGGGTGGCGCACGACCACTGGGCCAAGGTCAAGGTGGTGCATTGTGGGCTGGAGCGCAGCTTCCATGAAGTGCCGTCGGTCAGCGTGCCTGCCGCGCCGCGCCTGGTGTGTGTGGGCCGCTTGTGCGAACAAAAAGGCCAGCTGTTGTTGCTTGAGGCCGCGCAGATACTGGCCGCCCAGTCAATTGCCTTTGAGCTGGTGCTGGCCGGCGACGGTGAAATGCGTGAGCAGATCGAGGCGTTGATTACCCGGCACGGCTTGCAGCAGCAGGTGCGCATCACCGGCTGGATCAGCAGCGCACAGGTGCGCGAGGAAATCCTCGCCGCCCGCGCGCTGGTGCTGCCCAGCTTTGCCGAGGGCTTGCCGGTGGTGATCATGGAGGCCATGGCGTTGCGCCGGCCAGTGCTGACCACCTATGTGGCGGGCATCCCCGAGCTGGTGCGGCCGGGCGAGAACGGCTGGTTGTTCCCTGCCGGCGCCGTGGACGAGCTGGCGGCGGCCATGGCCGACTGCCTGGCACAACCCGTCGAGGTGCTGCAGGCCATGGGTGAGGCGGCCTACCAACGCGTTCTGCATCGGCATGATATCGACACCGAAGCGGCCAGGTTGGCCGGCTACTTCAAGGCATACGCATGATAAGTGTATTGGGATGGTTACTGGGCCTGGTGGCGGTCATCGCCCTTGTCCCTGTGTCAGTATTTTTCGCGCAAGTGCTACTGGCTTGCTTGCCGGCACGTGCACGGGCACTGCCCCAGGGTGGGCGCCCGTCAGTAGCCATATTGGTGCCTGCGCATGACGAGGCGTCGATCATCGGCGCAACGCTGGCAAGCATTTGCCCGCAGTTGCAAGAGGGGGACCGCCTGCTGGTGGTGGCCGACAACTGCACCGATGACACCGCGCGGTTGGCCAGCGCGGCCGGCGCCGAAGTTATCGAGCGCCATGACGCCCTGTTGCGCGGCAAGGGCTATGCACTGGATTTTGGCGTACGGCACTTGGCGCAGCAGCCACCGGACGTAGTGATCGTGGTGGATGCCGACTGCCAGGTGGCCGAGGGGGCAATCGACCGCCTGGCCCGCCGCTACCGCGAAGTCGCACGGCCGGTGCAGTCGCTGTACCTGATGCGGGCACCTGCCGGCGCCGGTTTGAAAGTGCAGGTGGCCGAGTTTGCCTGGCGCGTGAAAAACCTGGTACGCCCGCGTGGCTGGACCCGGCTGGGCCTGCCTTGCCAATTGATGGGCGCCGGCATGGCGTTTGGCTGGCGCGACCTGGCGATGGTCAACCTGGCCAATGGTCACCTGGTCGAAGACATAAAGCTGGGCCTGGACCTTTGCCAGCAGGGTAAGGCGCCGGTGTTCTGCCCGGAGGCTCTGGTTACCAGCCAGTTTCCCGCCAGCCAGCAAGGCTTGAACAGCCAGCGCACTCGTTGGGAGCACGGCCACCTGGGGCTGATACTGGCCGATGCGCCCAAGCGTGCGCTGGCGGCGCTGAAAGCGCGCAACGGCAGCCTGCTGGCCATGACCCTGGACCTGCTGGTGCCCCCGCTGGCGTTGCTGGTGCTGGCCTTGATCGGCCTTAACCTGGTTACCTGGTTGGCGTACCTGTTGTTCGGCCTGGCGGCCCCGGCCTGGATCGCTTTTGCCGCAATGGGCATGCTGGGCCTTGCGGTGTTGCTCGCATGGGTGCGCTTCTGTCGCGAACTGATCCCGTTTTCCGTGCTGTTGTACGCGCCTTTTTACGCGGCCAGAAAGGTCCCCTTGTACTTGGGTTTCCTGATCAAGCGCCAGGTCGAATGGGTGCGTTCGAAACGGGATGATGACTGATGGCTGACTGGCAGTGGCAGCAACGCTGGAAGACCCTTGTCGGCAAGCTCACGGTGGTGGCTGACCAGGCTGCGGCGCAGCACTTGGTCGAGCGCTTGGCCGCCCCGCAAACCGTCACGGTGCTTGGCTTTGTCAATGCCCATGCAATGAACCTGGTGGTGCGCGACGCCGAGTATTGCCAGGCACTGTCTGCAGCCGATGTGCTGCTGCGCGATGGCGCGGGCATGTCGATCCTGTATCGCCGCCTGGGGCTTGAGCCCGGTTTGAACATGAATGGCACCGACTTCATTCCCAGGCTTTTGGCGGCCTACCGTGGGCGAAGGGTGGCGTTCTGGGGCACCCGGCACCCGTACCTGGGCCAGGCTGTGCAGCGCAGTGAAGCCGTGTTCGGGGTGGTGCCGGTGTCGGTTCACGATGGCTTTGCCAGTGTCGAAACCTACCTGCAATTGGCCAGGCAAGAGCAACCCGAACTGATCGTGCTGGGCATGGGCATGCCCAAGCAGGAGGCTGTGGCTGCACGGCTGTCCGCCACTGGCGGGCCGTGCCTGATCGTCTGCGGTGGGGCGATCTTGGATTTTCTCGGCGGCAAGGTCAACCGGGCGCCGGAGTGGCTGCGTCGCTTTGGTGGTGAGTGGCTTTACCGGCTGTTGCGCGAGCCCAAGCGTTTGTTCATGCGTTATGTGGTGGGCAACCCGCTGTTCCTGTTGCGCACGTTGCTATGCCGCCGGGCTGTGGTTTCGGCCAGGCACACCGGATGAATCGGCCAAAACCGACATCGACGATGATTCGGGGAACGCCGAGCAGGGGGGCTGCTACAGTGAGATCAATGACTTGGGCCTTGCATAGGCCAGCCGCAGGGGTTTTGCATAAGCTATTTGCAAACCCTGTCGGTGGATGCAAAGGCACTTGCCACGCTCGAATTGATGAGGTCTGAAATGGTTTTCGAACCCAGAAGCAGTCGTTCCTTACTTCAGCGAAGAAGCAGTGTAAGTAACGCCATCCAGGCCGGCCTGGATGGTATTGCCGTGACCGGTATTGCCTGGTACCTGATCTACGAACAGTTTGGCTACATCACTTCCGATTACGTGATCATGCTGCTGTTGCTGATTGGTGCACTGGCGGTGATCTACGATCATTACGCGATTTACCGGACCAACGTCGGGCTTTCCATCAAAGCGTTCCGGCTGTTCAAGGCCTGGTCGGCAACCTTTTGCTTCCTGGTGGTCATGGCCTTCCTGACCAAACAGAGCGAAACCTATTCGCGGCTACTGGTCGGGCAGTTGTTCATCATTGGCTACATCGCGCAGTTGTTCCTGCACTTTGCCGTACGTGAATTGCAAAAGCGTTTTACCGCGCATGCGCGTCTAGACAATGCACTGATTATTGGCGCCGGTGACCTGGCCAACTTCCTGTATCAGAAAATCAGCAACAACCCCTGGTTTGGCGAGCGCGTGCTGGGTTGCGTGCTGGTCGACAAGGTCGATGAGCCGGGGCGCGAAAGCACCGAAGGCAAGCCGCGCCTGCCGGTGCTCGGGCACATTGCCGATCTGGACGAAATCCTGGCCCAGCACGGCATCCGCACGGTGTACTTGGTGACCCCGTTGGGCGGTTCGGAGGTGATCAACGATGTGTATTTCAAATTGCTCGACAAGTGCATTGCAGTGAACTGGGTGCCGGATATCTTCTCATTGCGGCTGATCAACCACAGCGTGCGAGAAATTGCCGGGATCCCCGTGCTGACCTTGTCGGAAACGCCATTGACGGGCATGAGCCTGTTCCTGAAAAACCTCGAGGACAGGGTGTTGGCGGCGCTGATTCTACTGTTTGCCTCGCCAGTGCTACTGGCCGTTGCGTTGGCCATCAAGCTCGATAGCCGCGGCCCAGTGTTTTTCCGCCAAGAACGCACCGGTTGGACGGGCGAGTCGTTCCGTATCTGGAAGTTCAGAAGCATGCATGTTCACCAGCCGGAGGAAGGCGTGGTCAAGCAGGCGCAGAGGAATGACCCGCGGCTGACCCGGATCGGAGCGTTTATCCGCCGTACCAGCCTGGATGAGCTGCCGCAATTGTTCAATGTGCTGACGGGGGAAATGTCGCTGGTTGGGCCACGGCCGCATGCGTTGCAACATGACACGCTGTATTCGCAGGACATCGTCGATTACTTTGCCCGCCACAATATCAAGCCTGGCATGACCGGCCTGGCGCAGGTGCGCGGGTTCAGGGGTGAAACCAAGGATATCGAGCAGATGATCCAGCGGGTGGACTCGGACATCGAGTACATCAACAACTGGTCACTGTGGCTGGATTTCGTGATTCTGGTGCGCACGCTGAATGCGTTTACGGGCAAGCAGGCTTATTAAGGCGCGGTGTTTTAAGGGCGCTGTGGGGTGTTCGTCTTGACAGGGATGTTGCCTGTCAGATCGAGCGCCGCCCGCGCGGCGCTTCGCGGGGCAAGCCCGCTCCCACATTTGTTTCGGGCCAATCATTCCTGTGCCAGGTGGGTTGCAGCCTGGGTGCATGGCTGGGGATGGGGGGACGCAGCTGCGTAACCTTAGATATCGAATGGAACAAGCAAGGCGGACAGGGGAGGGCTCATAGGAGTAACTGGCCCGAAACAATTTCGGGCCAATTATTCCTGTGCCAGGTGGGTTGCAGCCTGGGTGTATGGCTGGGGATGGGGGGACGCAGCTGCGTAACCTTAGATATCGAATGGAACAAGCAAGGCGGACAGGGGAGGGCTCATAGGAGTAACTGGCCCGAAACAATTTCGGGCCAATTATTCCTGTGCCAGGTGGGTTGCAGCCTGGGTGTATGGCTGGGGATGGGGGGACGCAGCTGCGTAACCTTAGATATCGAATGGAACAAGCAAGGCGGACAGGGGAGGGCTCATAGGAGTAACTGGCCCGAAACAATTTCGGGCCAATCATTCCTGTGCCAGGTGGGTTGCAGTCTGGGTGCATGGCTGGGGATGGGGGGACGCAGCTGCGTAACCTTAGATATCGAATGGAACAAGCAAGGCAGACAGGGGAGGGCTCATAGGAGTAACTGGCCCGAAACAATTTCGGGCCAATTATTCCTGTGCCAGGTGGGTTGCAGCCTGGGGGCATGGCTGAAGACTGATGAACAGTAGCCGCCCCCTAGATATCGAATGGAGCAAACAAGGCGGACAGAGGTGGCCTCACAGGAGTAACTGGCCCGAAACAAATGTGGGAGCGGGCTTGCCCCGCGAAGCGCCGCGAGGGCGGCGCTCGATCTTGGCATCACCGCAAAGCCCAAGACATCCACTGGGCTAATCCTTGCCTAGCGGGTGCAGTTCCCTGAAGCCGCGCGCTTCTTCCACCAGCCAGTCATGCACCGCCCGCGCCCCTGGCTGGTTCAACCCGCCCGGCGGGTAATGCACCACATAGCGCTTGTGGTTGGCGATCGGCACGCCGAACGGCACGATCAGCGCACCCCGCTCCAGTTCGTCGTTAAGCAGCGTGCGCCGGGCAATCGCCACACCTATGCCGGCAATCGCCGCTTCGATGGTCAGGTGGTTGCGGTTGAAGGTATGCCCGCGTCGCACATCCAGGCCGGCGGCGCCGATGCCTTCCAGGTAGAACTCCCATTCGGCATATTCCGAACTGCCGCGCCAGGCGGTGATGTCATGCAGCAACGGGTAATGCGCCAGGTCCGCCGGCCCGTGCAGCGGCGGGCGGCCACGCAGCAGGGTGGGGGAGCATACGGGGAAGATTTGCTCGTCCAGCAGCGGCGTCGAAAGCATGCCTGGGTAGCTGCCATCGTTCAGGTCGATGGCCAGGTCGAAATCGCCGGGGTGCAACGCCTGGGCACTGTCTTCGGCAACCAGGCGCAACTCGATGTCTGGGTAGCGTTGTTGAAAGCGCGGCAGGCGTGGCGTGAGCCATTTGGCCAAGAACGATGGGATTGAGCGCAGGCGCAAGGTACCGCGGATTTCACCCGCGTTCAGGCGCAGCAGTTCGGCTTCGATGTTGCCATAGGCTTCGGTCACCGTGAGTGCCAGGCGTTGCCCTTCGGCGCTCAGCTCCACGCCGCGCGCCCGACGCAGGAACAGCCGGTAGCCCAGGCGTTCTTCCAGCTGGCGCATCTGCTGGCTGACCGCGCCCGGGGTAATGTGCAGCTCTTCGGCACACCGGGTAAAGGACAGGTGCCGGGCGGCACAGGCGAACACATGCAGCCAGACGAACACCTGGCCATTGAGTTGTCGTCGCATTGTTTAGTACCACTAAAGCCTTGCTTAGGAAGTTTCGTTGGTCATCCTTGAGCCAGCGCGGCAGTATCGCGCAAATTCGCAATACCGCTCAATTTTTCCAGATAACCGTGTGCTGGTCTCATCACCGGGCACGCTCAGGCATTAGCATGGCTATCAGTGTTTTCGACCTTTTCAAAATCGGCATCGGCCCGTCCAGTTCCCACACCGTCGGCCCGATGCGGGCAGCCGCCACGTTTGCCCAGGCCCTGCGTGAACAACAGCTATTGGCTAAGGTAAGCCGTGTCGAGGTGCGGCTATACGGCTCACTGTCGGCCACTGGGGTTGGCCATGCCACCGACCGCGCCTGCCTGCTCGGCTTGATGGGGCAGTGGCCGGACCGCATTGATCCGGCCACCATCGAGTCGCGTATCGGCCAAGTGCTGCAGGAGCACTGCTTGATGCTCGATGGCAGCCACCCGCTGGCGTTCGACTATAGCCGCGACATGCTATTGCTCGACGAAAACCTGCCGTATCACCCCAATGCCATGAGCTTGGAAGCCATGGACGGGCAGGCCAGCCTGTTGCGCCAAACCTACTATTCGGTGGGAGGGGGCTTTATCGTCGAGCAAGCTGAGGTCGATGCGCCACATGGCGAAGCGAACGCGGTGGCGCTGCCTTACGAGTTCGACAGTGCTGAGCAGATGTTGGCTTTGTGCAAGGCGCATGGCCTGAGCGTGGCGCAACTGATGATGGCCAACGAGTGTGCCTGGCGCCCCGAGGCCGAAGTGCGTGAGGGCCTGCTGCGTATCTGGGCGGCCATGCGCGACTGCGTCGACAACGGCTTGCGCAACGAAGGCATCCTGCCTGGCGGGTTGCAGGTCAAGCGCCGCGCGGCGCGGCTGCATCGCAGCCTGCAGGAGCTGGGCAAGCCCAATGTGATCGGCTCCACCCTCAGCGCCATGGAATGGGTCAACCTGTTTGCCCTGGCGGTGAATGAAGAAAACGCTGCCGGCGGGCGCATGGTCACCGCACCTACCAACGGTGCGGCTGGGATCATCCCGGCGGTGCTGCACTACTACATGAAGTTCAACCCAGGCGCCTGCGACGCGGATGTGGTGGACTTCCTGCTGGCGGCAGCGGCGGTGGGCATCCTGTGCAAGAAGAACGCGTCGATTTCCGGTGCCGAGGTGGGCTGCCAGGGCGAGGTGGGCTCGGCCTGTTCGATGGCCGCTGCCGGTTTGGCCCAGTTGCTGAGCGCTACGCCAGCGCAATTGGAAAACGCCGCCGAAATTGCCTTAGAGCATAACCTTGGGCTGACCTGCGATCCGGTCGGCGGCCTGGTGCAGGTGCCGTGTATCGAGCGCAATGCGATTGCTGCGGTAAAAGCGATTAACGCCGTACAGATGGCGTTGCGGGGAGACGGTGAGCATTTCATCTCACTCGACCGGGTAATTCGCACCATGCGTGATACCGGGGCGGATATGCATGCCAACTACAAGGAAACCTCGCGCGGCGGCTTGGCCGTTGCGTTTGTCGAGTGTTGAGCGTTAATGCGGGGCAACGGTAAGCGCGGCCTTGTGTCGCGAAAGGGCCGCAAAGCGGCCCCAGCGGTTGCAGCGTCTGGTGAGGTTATTGGCGAGCTTTCTGTTTTGCTTCCAGGAAGCTCGCGCGCATGTCCTTGGCCCAGCCATCGAGCACGGGCTTGACGTCATTCAGGGTCAACTGGGTGGTCTTGTTCTCCAGCTCTTGCCCGGCGCCCTTGCGGACCACCTGGGCCAGCACCTTCTGGTTGGAACCATCGAGGAACGCAGCTTCTACACCAACATCCACATCCTGGTCACGGCCACCCATGGCGGTGTTTACACCGGCTGAAATCAGCGCGATGGGGATCACTTCATAGGGTTTGAGGCCCTCGTTGCTGGTAGACACCGCGGTGATTGCCGGGCGCACCACGATTACACCCGGGCCGGGGCCCTTGGCCAAGGGTGCTACGCTACCCATTTCGCGGCGCAGCGCTTCATTGAAATAGCGGGTGATGTCCTGCAGCGTTTGCGCCGAAATGACCGGCGTTGGCTGCGGCTTGGGATAGAACTGGCTGGGCTCGATGAACACCTGGCTGTATTGGTTGATGTTGACCTTGGGGTCGATCCAGCGCATTACCGGGTCACCCGAAGGACTCTTGGCTTCTTGGAGCCGGCTGTAGTCCTTGAGGAAGCCGGAGTAGTCCTCGGGGTCGACGCGATTGCTGGAGCAGGCGGCCACGGTAAGCAGCGCGGCGCACAACAAGGTAAGGCGGGGCAATGATTTCATGATGAAAATGCATCCATGATAGGTCGGCCAGAACAACGCTAGCAGGTGCGCGACAGAAGGCCAGTAGGTGCGTTCAATCTTGAACGATTGGCACCCAGATTATTGGGTGAATGACCCAGGCCTTGACACGCTTAACCCAGCGCCTCACGCAAGCGATACCACAGCATCCCCAACGCCAGTAGCGGCGAACGCAGTGCCTTGCCGCCGGGGAAGGTCAGGTGGGGCACCGCACTGAACACATCCAGCCCCTGGCTATGGCCAAGGGCGATGCCTTCGGCCAACAGTTTCGCCGTCCAGTGCGTCACGTTCAGCCCGTGCCCGGAATAGCCCTGGGCGTAATACACATTGGGGTGCTGGCTGAGGCGGCCGACCTGAGGGAAACGGTTGGCGGTGATGCCGATCATGCCGCCCCACTGGTAGTCGATGCGCACGTTGGCCAGTTGCGGGAACACCTTCAGCACCTTGGGCCGCATGTAGGCGGCGATGTCCTTGGGGTCGCGGCCGGAATAGTGGCAGGCGCCGCCGAACAGCAAGCGCCGGTCTGCCGTGAGGCGGTAGTAGTCCAGGCCGACCTTTTGGTCGCACAGCGCCATGTTCTGTGGGATCAGCTGGCTGGCCAGCGCTTCAGGCAATGGCTCGGTGGTCACCACGTAGCTGCCGGCCGGCAGCACCTTGCCGCTCAGGCGCGGCTCCAGTTCATCGAGGTGGGCGTTGCAGCCCAGCACCAGGCTGCTTGCCCGCACCTTGCCGCGGGCCGTGTGCAGGGTTACGCGGGGGCCATGCTCGATGCGCAGCACCGGGCTTTGCTCGAAAATACGGACGCCCAGGCCGTGGGCGGCACGGGCCTCGCCCTGGACCAGGTCGAGCGGGTGCAGGTGGCCTGAGCCCATGTCGACCAAACCGCCGGCGTACTGCTCGCTGGCGACGATTTCATGCAGCTGCTCAGCGCCGACCAGGCGGGTTTCAGGGCGATAATCGAGTGCGGCCAGGTCATCCTGTTCGTGCTTGAACGCGGCGAACTGGGCGGGTGTATTGGCCAGTTCGCAAAAGCCCCAGCGCAGGTCGCAGGCAATCTTGTATTGGGCGATGCGGCGGGCTACCAGCGCTACCGAATCAATGCCAGCCTGCTTCAGGTAATGCACGCCGTCCTGCCCAACGTGGCGGGCAAAGCCGCTGACATCATGGCCGATGCCGCGAATCAGTTGGCCGCCGTTGCGCCCGCTGGCGCCCCAGCCGATACGGCGGCCTTCCAGCAGCACCACCGACAGGCCGCGCTCGGCCAGTTCCAAGGCCGTGTTGACCCCGGTCAGCCCGCCCCCAACCACGCATACGTCGGCCGTCAGTTCGCTGTCGAGGCTGGGGTAGGGCGCCGCATCGCGTGCCGTGGCGGCATAGTACGAAGCGGTGTGTTGGGTATTGAAAGACATGGGCGTTCTCGACTTAGCGGTTGGACTTGATCTTGCTCCAGGAGCGGGTCATGACGCGCATGATCTTCGGGCTCGGGGTGCTGGAGATGTACAGCTTGTCCAGCACTTCCTGGGGTGGGTAGATCTCGGGGTTGTTCACCAGTGCTGCATCCATGTAGGCCTGGGCGTCCGGGTTGGCGTTGGCATAGCCGACCGTGGCGCTGACCTGGGCGATTACCTTGGGCTCGAGCAGGTAGTTGATGAATGCCAGGGCCTGCTCGGGGTTGTTGGCGTCTTTGGGGATGGCCAGCAGGTCGAACCACAGGTTGCTGCCTTCCTTGGGAATGCTGTAGGCGACTTTTACGCCGTTTTTTGCCTCCACGGCGCGGTTGGCAGCCTGGAATACGTCGCCGGAGTAACCGAAGGCCACGCAGACATCACCGTTGGCCAGGTCGGAAACGTACTTGGAGGAATGGAAGTAGGTAATGTAGGGGCGCAACTCCAGCAAGCGGGCTTCTGCCTTGGCGTAGTCGGCCGGCTTTTCGCTGCGCGGGTCCATGCCCAGGTAGTTGAGCATGGCCGGGAACAGTTCGTCAGGCGAGTCCATGAATGCCACGCCGCACTGCTTGAGCTTTTTCAGGTTCTCTGGCTCGAACAGCATTGCCCATGAATCGATATGGTCCACCCCCAGTGCCGCCTTGACCTTGTCGACGTTGTAGCCAATGCCGTTGGTGCCCCACAGGTAGGGCACGGCGTACTGGTTGCCGGGGTCGTTCTGTTCAAGCTGCTTGAGCAGCTTTGGGTCCAGGTGCTGCCAGTTTGGCAGTTTGCTGCGGTCCAGCGGCAGGAAGGCACCGGCCTGAGCTTGGCGCGCAAGGAAGTGGTTGGATGGCACCACCACGTCATAGCCGGTGCGCCCAGCCAGCAGCTTGCCCTCCAGGGTTTCGTTGGAGTCGAACACGTCATAGACCACCTTGATCCCGCTGCTGG